>RHKY01000029.1:0-56388 GCA_008363385.1 Acidobacteriota bacterium
CCGGGCCGCGACCGGCTCCCCCGGGACCGGCCGCCGCGCCCGCCGCGCCGGCCGCGCCTCGCGCGGTCCCCGCCCCGGTCGAGCCCGCCGAGGAGCCGGAGCCGGGAGCGCCCGTCGACGCGGTCCTCGACTCGCGCGCGCGGGAGCTGTCGGCCGAGCTGTTCCAGATCGTGGCCGACCGCCGCTTCGAGTCGCTCGACGACCGGCGCAAGGCGCTCCGCGCGCGGCTCCAGCGCGAGCTGGCGCCGTTCGGCAAGGGGACCCGGCGCCGCCTCCTGGAGAAGGTCCGGGTCCAGTTCCCCGTCGTGGCGACCTCGGTCCTCTCGGACGCCGAGGTCGTCCGCCTCAAGAAGCGGGTCCAGGAGCTGGAGGAGAGGAAGCCCGAGCCGCCGACGAAGACGGGGCGGCAGAAGGCCGAGAAGGCCCCCGCCGGGGGCGAGGCCGCCCTGCCCTGGCCGGAGCTCCTCTCGGGCGACGAGGTCCCCGGCGGGAACCGCGACCTGCGGATCCTGCAGGAGGTGGTCCGGTTCGCCCTGGCGATGGAGACCTTCGTCCTCGGCCTCGTCCAGTCGACGACGTCCCCGGGAGACCAGACCAGCCAGTTCCGCCTCCCCCACACCCGGGAGACCCTCCGGATCCTCCTCAACCAGACGGCGGACGGCAAGACGCCCTCCGTCCAGCGCGTCCGCGAGTACCTCCAGGAGCTGTCGCACTGGCAGGTGGCCTGCCTGGCCGCCTACCACCAGGCGCCGAAGGCGTGGTTCGAGCGCGTCTGGAAGCGGATCAGCCCGTCCCAGATCGAGGCGCTGCCGCGGTCGCCCGGGTGGAAGTTCCGCGCCGACGAGGCCGAGTGGTGGGAGACCTACCGCCAGGCGGTGAAGGACATGGGGCCGGACCTCGTCCAGGACCAGGTGCTGCAGACGGCCTCGCGCCTGGCCACCGAGGAGTTCGAGAAGCTCAAGAAAGCCAGCGAGGAGAAATGACGATGTCGACGACGAACGTCCTCCGCACGCCCCGCCGCCTGTCCGCCCTCGTGGGGGCGCTCTCGGCCGCCGCCCTCCTGTCCGGGTGCTCCAGCGTCGGCAGGGTGGACTTCCGGTGCGTCAGCCCGTCGAGCCAGATCAACGGCGGCCTCCTCCTGACGGTCGACGTCATCCGGGCCACGCCCGACGAGGCCCGGCGCGTCCAGGAGATGGGCGAGAAGTGGTTCTACGCCCAGGACCGCTTCAACATGCGCGACAAGGTCCAGACGGTCACGTTCCCGGCCGCGGAGAACTCCACGCAGTGCGACCGCCTCGTGGAGGTGACGCCGCCCAAGCAGAAGGGGGAGCGGACCCTGGTCATCATCGCGGACTACAAGTACCAGAACCCGGACACGACGAAGCACATCATCGTCGTCCCGGACAAGAAGTGGATGGGGCAGACGATCCGGGTCTCGGTCGAGGAGCGCGAGCTCCGGGCCACGCTGAACTACTGACGACCCGGCCGGCTCCGGCCGGCGGAGGACGAGCGCGGGAATGAAGAAAACACCGCAGGTCTTCTGGGGCGAGGGGATGTTCCTCCGCCCGCACCACCTCCAGACCGCGGACCGGTTCCGCGACGAGCAGCTGGCGCGGGAGGTCTTCCGGGTCCAGCCGTTCTCCTGGGGGGTCCAGAGCCTGGACGTGGCTCCGGACCAGCTGGAGAACTTCATCTTCGAGGCGCGCGACCTCTCGTTGAAGATGAAGGACGGGACGTCCCTGGCGCTGGGGTCGACGCTGAGGCTCTTCCCGCGGCCGTTCCAGAAGGAGCTGGACCAGGCCGGGGGGCGGATGCGGGTCTTCCTCGGCGTGCCGGTCGTCCGCGAGAACGCCCCGAACGCCTTCGCCCCCGGCGAGGGGCCCGGCGGGCAGGACCGGCGGTGGGTGGTCGAGTCGACCGAGATCGGCGACGAGAACACCGGGGTCAACCCGCAGCCGGTGAGCGTCAAGAGGTGCAACGGGCGGCTCTTCTTCGGCGGCGAGAGCCGCGAGGGGTACGAGACGCTCGAGATCGCCGTCGTGGAGCGCTCCACGCAGGGGAGGAACCTCCCGGCGCTGGCGCGCGACTTCATCCCGGCCATCACGGAGCTGGGGGCGTCGAGCACGGTCCAGCGGCTCTGCGACGGGATCACGAACCGGATCGAGGCCAAGCACCGGATCCTCCTGACCGACGTCGCGCAGGGGCGCCTGACCGTCGCCTCGGAGGGGACGTCGGGCTGGCAGACGATCATCAAGCTCCAGATCCTCGGCAGCTTCCTCTTCCTCTTCCAGCAGCTGACGAAGATCCCGCGGACCCACCCCTTCACCGTCTACGCGGAGTTCTGCCGCCTGGCCGGCGAGCTGTCGGTCTTCGACGACGGGAAGAAGCCGATCCGGATCCCGGTCTACGACCACGACGCGCTCGGGACCTGCTTCCACGAGGTCTGCCGCGTGATCGAGGACCTCCTCGAGAAGATCGTCGCCTCGCGCTTCGTGAAGGTCGACTTCGTCCCGAGGGAGGACCTCCTCGTCGCCGAGCTGCAGGAGGAGTGGCTCGCGCCGCCGACCGAGGTCTACCTGGCCGCCGAGGCGAACATGGACGAGAAGGAGCTGAGGAACCGGATCGTCACGATGAAGATGGGGGCGCCGCGGGACATCCCGATCCTGCGCCAGCGGCGCCTCTTCGGCCTGGACCTCGACCTGATGAAGCGGACCCCGACGGGCCTGCCGGCCCGGGAGGACTACTTCTACTTCAAGGTCGAGAAGGAGGGGCCGTACTGGGACAACGTGGTCCGCGACCGGATCGCGGCCCTGTCCGAGGCGCTCGACCCGAAGCTGAAGTTCTCGCTCTACATCATCACGAAGCCGCAGGGGAGCTGAGATGGACTACACGACCGAGCTCTTCAAGCTCGCCTCGCGGGAGTTCCTCTTCCTGAGCGCCTTCCGGCAGAAGGTGCGCAAGGGGATCCGGGTCGACATCGACGACGCGGCCTCGGACCTCGAGGAGATCTTCCGCGAGCAGGCCGCGACGGCCCGCACCGACGCCAAGCTGGAGGCCCTCTACGAGCGGGCCCGCTACCCGCTCGTCGTCCTGGCCGACGAGATCCTCCTCCACACGGGCTGGGAGTTCGCGCCCCAGTGGCAGGACCGGATCTTCGAGGAGAAGTACTTCCGCTCCAACGTCGGCGGCGACCAGTACTTCGCCATCGCCAAGGAGCTGCGGGCCGAGGACGTCGAGCTGGCCGCCATCGTCTTCGCGGGCCTGGCGCTCGGCTTCCGCGGCAAGTACCGGGAGCGGCAGGAGAAGCTCTCGGAGGTCCGGCGGAACGTCTACCGCCTCCTGTCGGAGTACCTGGCGACGACGGGGGACAAGATCACGCCCGAGGCCTACCACGTCCAGCCGGGGCCGCCGCGGCGGATCAACCCGGCGGTCACGCTCGCCCGCGTGGCGATCATCGGCGTCGGGGGCCTCGTCCTCTACTACCTCGTGACGTTCCTCCTGTGGGGGACGCTCCTGTCCGACATCCGGACCGCGGCGCGCGCCATGGGCGTGCTGGGCTGAGGGGAGGGAAGAGATGTACGAGCTGCTGACCCTCCTCCAGCAGGTCCCCCGGCCGATCAAGTACCTGGCGGTCGTCGGCCTCCTGATGCCGGTCACCTACGCCCTCATCCGGGGGCTGGGCCTCCAGAAGTACTGGTGGGTCGTCATCGGCGGGATGATCCTCATCGCCGTCGCGGTCTGGGCCTTCGAGAAGCTCGTCCGGGGGCGCGACAAGGCGAAGGGGAAGGACTTCGCGGGCGACCTCGAGAAGGACTCCCAGAAGGTCGGCGCCTCCAAGCAGGAGGTCCGCGCGGCCCTCAAGGACCTGGCCGACCAGTGGTCCGGGGCCCTGAAGTCCCTGCAGGCCACCGGGCTGAACATCTACTCGCTCCCCTGGTACCTCCTGATCGGCGAGCCCCAGTCGGGCAAGTCGACGACGCTGAAGAACTCGGGCCTGGAGTTCCCCGTCGGCAACGAGGGGCTCTCGGGCTCGGGCGGCACCCGCAACTGCGACTGGTGGTTCGCCAACGAGGCGGTCATCCTGGACACGGCGGGGCGCTTCACGTTCAACGAGGAGGCCGCGCCCGACCAGGCCGAGTGGTCGACGTTCCTGAGGCTCCTGAAGAAGCACCGCCGGTACTGCCCGATCAACGGGGTCCTCGTGGTCGTCCCGTGCACGTCGCTCCTCGAGGACGCTCCCGAGGAGATGGACCGCAAGGCCGCCAACATCCGGACGAAGCTCCTCCACCTCCAGCGGGTTCTGGAGATCCGCTTCCCGGTCTTCATCATGGTCACCAAGGCCGACCGGATCCTGGGCTTCTCGGAGTTCTTCTCCAAGCTCGACCCGGTCGACCAGCGCCAGCTCTTCGGGTGGTCGAACCCTGCCAGCGCGGACAAGCCCTGGGACCCGAACGCCTTCGACGGCAGCTTCGAGGACGTCGTCACCCGTGTCCACAAGCTCCGCCTGAAGTTCTCGGCGACGGACGAGAACGTCCAGAACGTCGACCGCCTGTTCGTCTTCCCCGACGAGCTCCGGGCCCTCAAGGAGCCGCTGAAGCGCTACCTGGGCGCCATCTTCCAGCAGACCCGCTACGACGAGCCGTTCCACTTCCGGGGCTACTACGTCTCGTCGGGCGTCCAGCAGGGCAAGCCGATCGCCCGGGCCACGAGGGAGCTCCTCGGGAGCGCCGGCGAGGGGATCGTCGAGAACCTCGAGTCGATCTTCAAGCGCTCGCGGGCCTTCTTCATCAAGGACTTCTACGAGAAGAAGGTCTTCCCCGAGCAGGGGCTCATCGCCAAGACGCGGGCGGCCGAGAAGCTCGAGCGCCAGACTCTCTGGCTCGTCCGGGGCCTCTCGGCGGCCCTGATCCTCCTCGTCCTCTGCGGGATGATCCCGGCCTACATCGGCCTCAAGCGGATCGTGGAGCCGATCCGCGTCACGGTGAGGAACACGCAGGAGTGCATGGAGGACAAGCCCCAGCCCTGCACCCTGCCGAAGGCCTACCGGTACTCCAAGGAGCTCTACGGCCACCGGATCGAGCTGACGAAGCACCCGTTCCTCTTCGCGATGTTCCTCCCGGGCAAGCGCGCGGCGCTGGACGACGTCCTGATGC
Organism: Acidobacteriota bacterium; assembly: GCA_008363385.1. Lineage (GTDB taxonomy): Bacteria > Acidobacteriota > Thermoanaerobaculia > UBA5066 > UBA5066 > RHKY01. The sequence continues at coordinate 5,154 of RHKY01000029.1, forward strand.
GGATCGAGCAGAAGGTCTACCTCGCCCGCGTCGTCACGCCGGTGATGAAGGACTTCGAGGCGCGCGCGGGCGCGATGAGCTGGGAGACGTACACGGAGGCGCAGCAGTACTTCGACTTCCGCGAGGCGCTGCTGAACCACCTCCGCTGGTCTTACCTGAAGAACGTCACGTCGCACGAGCCGGGGGTCAAGCCGGCCACCGTCCCGAAGGAGCTGAAGGTCTCGCCCTTCATCGTCTTCGCCCGCGACACGAAGGGCCTCCCCGCGTCGCCGAAGTCCAAGGAGGTCGACGACTGGGTCAAGGCGCTCGGGGACGACCCGGCGCCCGACCAGATCCTCCTCCAGGTCCTCCCCGGGTCCATGCCCGCCAACGGCGAGTGGTGGGAGGTGCCGGACCTCGGCAAGCCAGTGAAGAAGTTCGAGGAGTACTGGACGGTCGAGAACCTCGCCCGCTGGGACTTCCGGCTCTGGACGCTCCTGCAGCGGTACGCGCAGGCCTACAGCGCGACGCTGCAGATCGAGGACCCGACGTCCGTCTCCTACCTGTCCCGCGTGTCGACGGCCGGCAAGGACTTCAAGGCCGCCTGGGAGGAGACGACGAAGCACCTCGGCACGCTGCGCCCCGGCTCCAAGGAGTTCCCCGGCTTCACCGTCGAGGACTGGCAGGCCAAGCTCGACGAGGACTACCAGAAGCTGATTCTCTACGAGGCCGCCGCGCCGACGCTCGTCAACGACAACCGCCTCCAGGCGCTCAAGACGAACCTGGCCACCGAGAAGCGGAACCTCGACGCCCGCCTCGGCTCGTACGCGTACCTCGTCGAGCCGGACCCGGCGGCGCTCGGTCAGAAGATGAAGTGGACGAAGCCGGCCGAGGGGATCTCGCCCATGGTGGCCGAGCTCGTCGTCTTCTCGGACCTCGAGGCGTTCAAGGCCGCCGTCCTGCCGGAGAAGATCGTCGCCGACGCGCTGGCCAAGTCGGCCGCCAAGGACCAGGAGGCGGGGCTCGAGGCGTTCCGGATGCAGCAGGAGGAGACCAAGAAGAAGGCCGTCGCCAACGTCGTCCTGATCCCGAGCATCCCGCCGGAGCACGTGGCCAGCTGGCAGGTCCCGCTGCTCCAGCGGTTCGTCGCGACGACGGGCGACCTGGCGCTCGTCTACCGGGTCGTCCCCTCCGCCCTCGACTTCCTCAAGAAGTCGATCGCCCCGGGCGGGCTACCGGAAAACGTCATCTTCCAGCCGCTGTACGCGAAGGCGATCGTACCGCTGGGCGTGCGGTTCATGAGCTTCACCGAGGGCTCCTCGGCCCTGGCCGGGCGGCAGGACGTCGAGCAGCTGGTCGGCGAGCTGGCCGAGGTGGAGCTCGACTACCTGAGGCGCTACATCGACCGGACCCAGGCGCCCCGCCCGCGGGGCGGGGGCGGGGGCTTCGGCGTCCCGTACGGCGCGCTCCAGGCGCGCAGCTGGTCCGAGTTCCAGGGCGTCATCACCCGCTGGAACCCGGAGGGCGGCGGCGGCGACTCCGGCCCGGCGCCCGTGGACATGTCGGGGGCGCTGACCTGGGACGACGTCCAGGCCTTCGGCAACAGCAGCCGGCGCCTGAACCCGATCATCAAGTACTTCCAGGACCGGATGCAGCCGGTGAAGAGGCCCTCCGGCGGCGGCGCCAAGGCCCCTCCGGAGGTCGTCCAGGCGGCCCAGACGTTCAAGCAGACCGTCACGGCCCTCTCGGACCAGCCGCTGAAGGCCTGGAAGCAGCTCTCGCTCGCGCAGGAAGGGACGTCGCTCCGCGCCTACCACTCGTTCTCGCGGAGCGCCGCCGTCCGGCGCAGCCCGTGGGGACGGCAGCTCGTCTCCGTCGAGAACCGGGGCGCGAACCTGGTCCGCGACGCCATCCGGCCGAACTTCTCGCAGGTGCAGGAGCCGGTCTGGCGGAAGCTCCAGTCGACCTGCCAGGGGCAGTTCCCCTTCATCTCGGGCCGGCAGCTGGCGAACGACCGCCAGGCCTACTCGAGCCTGACGAGCCTCCGGTTCTCCGGCGGCGGCAGCAACGTCTCCTACAACCTCGACCTCCCGTCGATCGGGCAGACGCAGTTCTCCGGGATCCTGACGGAGCTGGGGGCCCTCTGCGACGAGTACGCCCTCGACCCGATCCTCTGGGGGGGCGAGCCGGAGTTCGACTTCGTGGGCGACCCGCAGCGCTCCTGGTTCCACGTCGGCCGCCGCTGGGAGCGGTGGGTCTACGGCGGGCCCGGAGGGGGCGGCGCGGCCGGAGGCCAGCTCCGCGAGCACAAGGTCGACATCCGTCCCATCCAGTTCAACCCGCTCCCGGGCCGCCGGTTCGTCGGCGACCGCGTCGGGGCCGTGATCCTCTTCGACCGGAACACGATGGTGAGGCCGTCGACCGACGCCAAGGCGGGCCGCTTCGCGCCGAACCCGTTCGTCTGGCGGCTGTCGCCTGCCGAGGCGCCGATGCCGATCCTCGGGCGCAACGAGGAGTCCGGGACCCGCGGCTGGACCGGCAACCTCGACGTCAAGGGCGGCCCGCTGCGCTTCTACTACCTCGTCCGCGTGGCGAGCGAGCCACGGGACCGGCTCGCCTTCGAGAGCGACGAGGAGAAGATGCGGGAGAAGGAGAAGTACTGGACGATCCGCCTCGTCTTCCCCAACGCCGAAACCGTCAACGAGCCCCTCGAAGGGCTCTTCGAGCTCGTCTTCGACGAGCCCGTCCCTCCGATCCTCGGGAACTGAGGCCGCCATGGCCGGGTCCAGCATCTTCGGGATCCTCGGGAAGCTGAAGCAGAGCCTCGCCGGCGACGGCGGGGAGGGGCGGACGGAGTCGTACCCGCTCCACCTCTACGGGAAGCTCCCGATCTACAAGGACTTCATCTCCTCGGGGCTGACCGAGCCCGGGGCCCAGGAGTTCCAGAAGTGGCTCTCGACCGGCTTCTCGCGGCGCTGGTCCGCCCGCGAGGAGTACAAGGCGGCGGAGATCCCGGCCCACAGCTTCCTCCTCCCCCTCCCGGAGACGGGCCGCGTCGTGGCCGGGTCGCTCTGGGGGAGCCACGACGAAGGGGGCCTCCGGAAGTTCCCGTTCACCCTCTTCGTGGTCCTCCCCGCGGGGCGCCTGGCCTCCGACCCGCTGGTGGCGCTCGGCTACCTCGAGAGCCTCGAGGACCGTGCTGGCTACATCCGCCGGAACTACCAGTCGGGGCGGATGCTCGCCTCGTTCTACGAGACCTACCGGGGAGCCCGGGCGGAGCTGACCTTGCAGGCGCCCTCCGCGGCCGAGAAGCAGGTCGCCGACGAGGTGTCGGAGGTCACGCTCGCCGACTTCGCGGAGTCCGTCCTGGGGCCGGCCGCAGCGCGCGAGTGGCCCGGCTTCCTCGAGCGCCTCGCGAGCCTCGTCGCGGACGCCGAGAACGGCCCCGGCGCGATCCGGCTCCCGCTGGGGCGCGCGCTGCCTCCCGAGGTCACGCTGAGGTTCTGGCTCCTCTGGCTGCGCCAGCAGGGCGCGCTGGAGGAAGGGAAGCTGCGCGGGCTCCTCGTGGAGCGGTCCCTGGGGCGCTCGCGGGGGGTCCTCTTCTTCCGGGACCTCGCCCCGGACGACATCCTGCTCCTCAACCCGGAGCGGTCCGACTACGACCAGGTGGAGGAGCTGGGGCCGTCCGCCGCGTTCCTCCCGGCCGGGAGCCGGACCGCAGACGACCCCGAGACCGAGCGGGAGGCGGCCGACCCGAAGACCGCGCCCGCGACGCCCCCCGGCGACGCGCCGGCCCTCGACGCCCGGCCGCCGGAGCCGCCGCCGGCGGGCGATCCCGTGCCCGCCCCGGACGGGGCCGCCGAACCGGAGCCGCCAGGGGAGGCGCCGCCCGCGCCCGCGGGCTGGGACCAGCCCCTGTCGGCCCTCCTGTCCACGGGATGACCGGGACGGAATAGGGGGTGTCGCGCGTCACGCAGATGTCGTTCCCGCCGCCCAGCGGCTTGAAATCGCCGGAACAGGCTCCTACATTGAACAACGACGGTACCCGAAAGGAGGAATACGAAAGTGGCTGTAGATTACTTCCTGAAGATCGACGGGATCGAAGGCGAGTCGGCGGACTCGAAGCACAAGGGCGAGATCGACATCCTGTCGTGGTCCTGGGGTGCGACGCAGACGGGGTCGATGTCGTACGGCGGCGGCGGCGGCGCCGGCAAGGTCAGCATGCAGGACTTCCACTTCACGATGCGCGTGAACAAGGCCTCGCCGAAGCTGATGCTCGCCTGCGCCACCGGCAAGCACATCGGCTCGGCGACGCTCCTGGCGCGCAAGGCCGGTGAGCAGCCCCTGGACTTCTTCAAGCTGACCTTCTCCGACCTCCTGATCTCCTCGTACCAGACCGGCGGCTCCGGCTCGGGCGACGAGGTCCCGATCGACTCCATCTCGTTCAACTACTCCAAGATCAAGTTCGAGTACCAGGAGCAGGACGCGAAGGGCACCGGGAAGGGCTTCATCCCGGCGACCTACAACCTCAAGGAGAACAAGTCGGAGTAGCCCCCTCCCCGACGGAAACGGCCTTCCGGGGCCGCCGCGCGGGACCCACCCTGGGTCCCCCGGCGGCCCCGGAGCTTTTTCGCCGATCCGGCTCCGAGGCCGGCCCACGCGACGTTTTGTCGCAGTCCTCGACCGCCCGCGTCCCGCCCGAAGGTCGTCGACGCTCCCCGGCGAGGGGGCCGAGAGGCCCTACCTCTTCTCGAACTCGATCGTCCTGGCCTCGAAGAAGCCCTTGTCCTCGTCGTCGATCAGGAACGAGCGGAGGCCGACGCCGACGGTCAGGTCCTCCGAGAGGGACTTCCAGTCCGTCATCCGTCCGAGCCGGACCAGCTCGTTCTCGTGCCGGGACGAGCCGGGGTAGAGGGCCGGGATGAAGACGTCCCCCTCGGTCCCGTCGTCGGCTTCCACGGTCGCCGAGGACCAGATCAGGTCCCGCAGCTTCTTCGGCTCGGAGATCTTGATCTTCCGGACCTGCTCGTAGGGGAGCCAGACGTAGCGGCCCCGGAAGAGGATCTCCAGGACCGGCGCGAGGACGTCGTCGAAGTCCCGGAAGTCCTCGAACGGCTGGCCGTCGGCGGTCCCGGCGAGGGCCGGCCTCGCCTCCTCGGCTTCGTCCAGGAGCTGGCGGGCCTCGTTCACCCGGCCGGCCCGGATCGCCTCGATGGCCTGGACGTGCTTCTCGACGTAGTCGGGGGCCGGCCGCAGGAAGTGGGGGCGCCCTCCCTCCTGGAAGACCTTCGCGCGCTCCCGCTCGCCCGCCAGGTTGCTCTGGTAGACCATCAGGGCCATCTGCTGCTGCATGTTCGCCTGGGCGTTCTCGCCCGGCGTCGCCAGGGCGCCGAGCTGCTTGTCGGCCCGGTCCCACTCGCCGGCGAAGCAGAGCAGCTCGAAGAGGGACGTCCGGGCATGGACGTCGCCCGGGTTTTCCTTCACTTGACGGGTCTGCTCCTCGATCGCTCCGGCCAGGCTCCCCTTCTCGAGAAGCTCCTTGACGGTCGGCATCCTCATCCTCCCCGGGGCGGCGGGTCTGTCCCGGCCCCGTGCTCCGGCTGGTCTCGACGTGACACGCGGGGAAGCGTCCGGTACAGTATAAAGGTCAATTCGTTCGAAGGGGGCTCTCGATGCCGTCTGCACCGGAGGTCATCGAGGTCGAGGCGCTGCTCGAGCCGATCCCGGGGGAGAACCCCTCGGGGGAGAGCCTTCAGTACGAAGGCCTCCACGACGAGATCCGCGAGGCGCGCCGGGCCGACGAGGACCTGGACCAGGGGGAGTGGAAGACCGACCTGAAGGAGGCGAACTGGGGGCGCGTCGTCCAGCTGGCGACGGACGCCCTGCGGGGCCGGACGAAGGACCTCCAGGTCGCCGCCTGGCTGGCGGAAGCGCTCGTCCTGACCCACGGCTTTCCGGGCGCGCGGGACGCGCTGAGGCTGGCGCGGGGCCTCCACGAGCGGTACTGGGACACCCTCTACCCCGAGATCGACGAGGGGGACATGGAGGCCCGGGCCAACGCGATGGCCTGGCTGGACCGCCAGGTGGAGCTGGCGATCAAGAAGGTGCCGATCACGAAGGGGCCGGGCTACAACTGGCTCGACTTCGACGCCTCGCGTCCCTTCGACATCGCCGACCCGGACCCGCTGGGCCCCGACGGCAACGCCCGTCTGGCGGAGCTGAAGCTGAAGGCCCAGGAGGAGAAGAAGCTCAGCGGCGAGGAGTTCCGCAAGGCCAAGGCGCAGTCCCCGCGCGCCTTCTACGAGCAGCTCTTCGAGACGGTCGGGGAGTGCTGGGCGGAGTTCCAGGCGCTCGACCGGGTCATGGACGAGAAGTTCGGCCGCCAGACCCCGGGCCTGGGCCACCTGCAGAAGGGGCTGGTGGACGTCAAGGCGACGCTCGAGAAGATCGTCAAGGAGAAGCGGATCCTGGAGCCCGACCCGGTGGAAGCCGGACCCGAGGGGGCCGAGGCGGCCGCGGGCGGGGTCGAGGGGGCCGTCGTCGGCGGCGTGATGGTGATGGGCGCCGTGGGGCCGATCCGGTCGCGCCAGGACGCGGTCCAGCGGCTCCAGGAGGTCGCGGAGTTCTTCCGCAAGACCGAGCCGCACAGCCCGGTCCCGTACCTCGTGGACCGGGCGATCGGCTGGACGCAGATGACCCTCGAGTCCCTCCTCGAGGAGCTCGTGAAGGACAGCGGAGTCATGGAACGGGTCCGGGACACGCTCGGGATCCGGCCGGCGGAGTGAGAGCTCGCCGGTCGGACGCCGGGCCCCGGTCGAGAGGCAATCGGAAGGAGGCACCATGCCGAAGAAGGAAAGCATCCAGCAGAAGCTCAAGAGGATCCGTCCCCCCCGGGTCCAGATCACGTACGACGTGGAGATCGGGGGGGCGATCGAGCTGAAGGAGCTGCCGTTCGTGGTCGGCGTCCTCGGCGACTACTCCGGCCAGCCCGAGAACCCGCTCCCGCGGCTGAAGGACCGGAAGATCACCGAGGTGGACCGGGACAACTTCGACCAGGTCCTCTCGGCGATGGCTCCGCGCGTCATCGTGAGGGCCGACAACAAGCTGGCCAACGACGGCAGCAAGATGAACGTCGACCTCCGCTTCAACTCGATGGACGACTTCCACCCGGACAACCTCGTCCAGCAGGTGGAGCCGCTCCGCAAGCTCGTCGAGGCCCGTCAGAGGCTCTCCGACCTCCTCTCGAAGACGGACGGGAACGAGAAGCTCGAGAACATGCTGACGGACGTCCTGAAGAACGCGGCGGCCCAGAAGCAGCTCGCCGGCCAGCTCGGCATCTCGCCCGAGGACAAGAAGAGCGAGGACCCCAATGGCTAAGCAGAAGGAGAGCGCGAAGGCAGAAGCGATCGTCCAGGAGCAGGCCGGAGAGGTCGACCTCCTCTCGAAGATCATCGAGGAAGGGCGCGTCGCGCAGCACGAGAGCCAGGTCCAGCAGGCCAAGGACCTGATCGCCGAGTTCGTCCAGGGGGCGATGGCCGGGCAGATCGTCGTCTCCAAGGACATCGAGACGGCCATCAACGCCCGGATCGCCGAGATCGACCGGCTCCTCTCGGCGCAGGTCAACGAGATCCTCCACGACGAGAAGTTCCAGGCGCTCGAGGGCTCCTGGCGGGGCCTGAGGCACCTCGTCATGGAGTCCGAGACGGGCCCGATGCTCAAGATCCGGGTCCTCAACGCCTCGAAGAAGGACCTCCTCCGGGACCTCGAGCGGGCGGTCGAGTTCGACCAGTCCGCCCTCTTCAAGAAGGTCTACGAGGAGGAGTACGGGACGTTCGGCGGCCAGCCGTTCGGCGCCCTGATCGGCGACTACTACTTCTCCAACCACCCGCAGGACATGGCCCTCCTGGAGAAGGTCGGCCAGGTGGCCGCCGCCGCCAACGCGCCGTTCGTCGCCGCGGCCGCCCCGCAGCTCTTCGGGTGGGAGAACTTCACGGACATGACCGAGGTGCGGGACCTGGCCAAGATCTTCGACCGGGTCGAGTACCTGAAGTGGCGCTCGTTCCGCGAGTCGGAGGACTCCCGGTACGTGGGCCTGACGATGCCCCGCACGCTCGCCCGGATCCCGTACGGCGCGGACACCCAGCCGATCGAGACGTTCAAGTTCGAGGAGGACGTCGACGGCCGGGACCACAAGAAGTACCTCTGGACGAACGCGGCCTACGCCTTCGGCACCCGCCTCACCGAGGCCTTCGCGCTCTACGGGTGGTGCGTCGCGATCCGCGGGGTGGAGGGGGGCGGCCTCGTCGAGGGGCTGCCGTTCCACACCTTCCAGACCGACGAGGGGGACGTCGCCCTCAAGTGCCCCACCGAGATCGCGATCACGGACCGCCGCGAGAAGGAGCTGTCCGACCTCGGCTTCATCCCGCTCGTCCACTGCAAGAACACCGACTACGCGGCGTTCTTCGGCGCCCAGTCGGCGCAGAAGGCCAAGAAGTACGACTCCGACGCCGCGAACGCCAACGCGCGGCTCTCCACGATGCTCCCCAACATGTTCGCCGTCTCGCGCTTCGCCCACTACCTCAAGGCGATGATGCGGGACAAGATCGGCAGCTTCATGTCCCGGACGGACTGCGAGCGGTTCCTGAACCAGTGGATCTCGCACTACGTCCTGCCCGACGACACCGCCTCGCCGTCGGCCAAGGCGGAGCGGCCTCTGCGCGAGGCGAAGATCGAGGTCGTCGACGTCCCGGGCAAGCCCGGGGCGTACCGGGCCGTCGCGTTCCTGAGGCCCCACTTCCAGCTCGACGAGCTCTCGGTCTCCCTGCGGCTCGTCGCGGACCTGCCGACGTCCGCGCGCAAGTAGCCCTTTCCGGCGCGGCCTCTTCCGACCGGTCGGCGCGGGCGGAAGGCCCGGCCCACGGAGGCGCCCTGATGTCGAGGTTCGACAACGAGGTCCGGGTCACCCTCTCGGTCCTCGACCGGCTCATCGACTACGAGCCCGAGGTCTCCCGGGAGGCCCCCGCCTCGCGCTCGAAGAACCTGCGCCTGCTCAAGCAGGCGGTGCGCCGGGACCTCGAGTGGCTCCTGAACACGCGCCAGCCGCCCCTCCTGCCGGCCGGCCTGTCGGAGGTCCTCGGCTCGGCCTGGGCGTACGGGATCCCGGACTTCAGCACCCTGAGCTCGCGGAACCCGTCCGACCAGCTCCGCCTCAAGCGGGCGCTCGAGTTCGCCCTGGAGGCGTTCGAGCCCCGCCTGGAGGACGTCGTCGTCCACGTGGACACGACCGACACCGTCACCCGGACCCTCCGGTTCCGGATCGACGCCCGGCTGAAGGTGGACCCGGCGCCCGAGCCGGTCACGTTCGACACCACGTTCCAGATCGGCAACGGCGAGTTCCGCGTGAAGGGCGAGGCATGAGGGACGAGCTCCTCGGCTACTACGAGCGGGAGCTGGCGTTCCTGCGCCTGCTCGGCGCGGAGTTCGCGGAGAAGTACCCGAAGATCGCCGCCCGGCTCGTCCTCGAGCCGGACCGGTGCGAGGACCCGCACGTCGAGCGGCTCATCGAGTCCGTCGCCTTCCTGGCGAGCCGCGTCCACCTCAAGGTGGACGACGAGCTGCCGGAGGTCACCGAGTCGTTCCTCAACGTCCTGGCCCCGAACCTCCTGGCGCCGGTCCCGTCGATGTCCATCGTCCAGTTCGTCCTCGACCCGTCCCAGGTCAGCCTCCAGGCGGGGCACCGGGTGGACAAGGGAGCGGTCGTCTACACGCGCGCCGTCTCCGGGACGTCCTGCCGGTTCCGGACCGCGTACCCGGTCGACCTCTGGCCGATGGAGGTGAAGTCGGCCCGTTTCGAGCTCCCGGTCCCGGGCGTCGGGCCCGAGGAGGGGGTCCGGACGGTCCTCCGGCTCGAGCTGAAGACGTTCGGGGACCTGCCGCTGTCGGACCTGAAGCGCCGGGTCTCCGAGTCCGAGGAGAGGCCGATCGACCGGGTGCGCGTCTACCTGCAGGGCGAGGGGAAGGCCGTCTACTCGCTCTACGAGCACCTCCTCAACGACGTGGTCGCGGTCGAGCTGCGCCCCGGCGGGCCGCGCGACGTGCCGTCCCCGATCCGCCTCGACCCCTCCTGCGTGAAGCCGGTCGGCTTCGAGCGCGACGAGGGGCTCCTGCCGTACACCGACCGCTCGTTCATGGGCTACCGCCTCCTGCAGGAGTACTTCGCCTTCCCGGAGAAGTTCCTGTTCCTCGACTTCACGGGGCTCGAGCGGGCGGTCGGCCACCCGGCGTTCACCGACACGCTCGAGGTGGTCTTCTACTTCCGGCGCGAGTTCGCCCTGGAGCGGAACGTCACCGCGCAGACCTTCCGCCTGCACGCCACGCCGATCGTGAACCTCTTCAGCCACGTGGCCGAGCCGATCCGGCTGACGCACCTGCAGCCGGAGTACCGGGTCGTGGCGGACGTGCGGCGGCAGGAGGCGATGGAGGTCTACTCCGTCGGCTCGGTGACGGCGACGATCCGGAACACGGACAAGGTCGTCGAGTTCCGCCCCTTCTACTCGTTCCAGCACGGCTACGACCGGGAGGCGCAGAAGACGTTCTGGTACGCCAGCCGCCGCCCCTCGACCCGGAAGGACGACGAAGGGACGGAGGTCTACCTCTCGCTGGTCGACCTCGGCTTCCACCCCTCTCAGCCCGACGCCGACACGATCACCGTGGAGGTGACGTGCACGAACCGGGACCTGCCGGGGCGGCTGCCGATCGGCTCGGGCGAGGGGGACTTCCAGCTGGAGGGGGCGGGCGTCTTCAGCACGATCCGCTGCCTGAGGAAGCCGACGCCGACGCTGAGGATCCCGCTCCGGCGGGGGCTCCAGTGGCGGCTCGTCTCCCACCTGTCGCTCAACGTCCTGTCCCTCGTCGAGGGGGGACGGGGCCCCGAGGCCCTGCAGGAGATCCTGCGCCTCTACGACTACGCCGACTCGGCCGCCACCCGCCAGCAGATCGCCGGTCTGACGAAGCTCTCCGCGCAGCGGGTCCTCCGGTCCGTCGGCGCGCTGCACGCCAGCTTCGTGCGCGGGCTCGAGGTGACGGTGGAGCTGGACGAGACCCAGTACATCGGCGCGGGGCCGTACCTCTTCGCCTCCGTCCTCGAGCGGTTCCTGGGGCTCTACGCCTCGGTGAACTCGTTCAGCCAGCTGGTCCTCGGCACGCGCCAGCGGGAGGGGGTGCTCAAGCGCTGGCCGCCGCGGGCGGGGGAGTCGATCATCCTGTGAAGGACCTCCTCTTCTCCGAGGGCTACCGGTTCGACTTCTTCCAGGCCGTGAGGCTCCTGCAGCGGCTCTACCCGGACCGCGAGCCCGTCGGGGCGTCGGTGGACCCCCGCAAGGAGGCCGTCCGGTTCCGCTCGAAGGTCTCGCTGGCGTTCCCTCCGAGCGCCATCGACGAGATCGAGGCGCCGCCCGAGGCCGAGGAGGGCCGGCCGGCGCGGATGACGGTCCCGTTCTGGGGTCTGACCGGGCCGCTCGGGGTCCTGCCGCTGCCCTACACGGAGCTCCTGATGGAACGGGTCCGCTTCAAGGACACCGCCCTGTGGGAGTTCCTCGACCTGTTCCACCACCGGATGCTCTCGCTGTTCTACCGGGCCTGGGAGAAGTCCCGCTTCCCGGTGTCTTACGAGCGGACGGGCGAGGACGCCTTCACGACTTACCTCTACGACGAGATCGGGATGGGGACGGGCGGGCTCCGAGGCCGGATGTCGGTCCCGGACCAGGCGCTGGTCTACTACGCGGGCCTCGTGGCGCAGAAGCCGCACTCGGCGTCGGCCGTCTCCCAGGTCCTGGGCGACTACTTCCGGGTCCCGGTGACCGTCGTCCAGTTCCACGGGCAGTGGCTGCCCCTGGAGGCCGAGAACCTGACGCGGATCGGCGCCGCCAACAGCGAGCTGGGGAAGAACGTGGTGGCCGGGACGCACGTCTTCGTCAGCCAGTCGAAGTTCCGCGTCCGGCTCGGGCCGCTGACGCTCCGGCAGTTCGGGGCGTTCCTGCCGAACGGGAGGGCGCTCCGGCCGCTCGGGCAGCTGACCCGGTTCCTGGCCGGGCTGGAGTTCGACTTCGACGTGCAGCTCGTCCTGAAGAAGGAGGAGGTCCCCCCCTGCCGGCTCGGCGGCGAGGGGCCGCTTCCGCCGATGCTGGGCTGGTCGACCTGGATCCGGACCGAGGAGATGAAGGAGGACGCCTCGGACGTCGTCCTCCCGATCGATAATTGACGCAAACGGGCGACGCAAGGGAGAGACGATGAGCGTGAACCTGAAGTCCCTGATCGGCCGTCTCAACGACACGAGCCGGGCAGCCCTCGAGGGGGCGGCCGGGCTCTGCCTGTCGCGGACGAACTACGACGTCGAGGTGGAGCACGTCCTGCTGAAGCTCCTCGAGACGCCGGACACCGACCTCCTGAAGATCCTCCGGCGCTTCGAGATCGACGCCTCGCGCCTGGCGCGCGACGTCACGCGGGCGCTCGACCGCCTGAAGACGGGCAACGCGCGGACGCCGGGCCTGTCGCCGCGCCTGCCGAAGTGGATCGAGAAGGCCTGGCTGGTCGCCTCGATCGAGTTCGGGGCCGGAAAGGTCCGCTCCGGGCACCTCCTGCTCGCCGCGCTCCTCGACGACGACCTCGGGCGCCTCCTGCGCGACGTGTCGAAGGACCTCGGCGGCATCTCGGCCGAGGCGCTCCAGAAGGAGTTCGCCAAGGTCGTCTCGGGCTCGGCCGAGGACCGGGAGGCCGCCGCGGCGGCCGCGGCCGGCCCGGCGGGCGGTCCCGAGGTCGCCTCGGGAGTCCCGGGGAAGACGAAGGCGCTCGAGCAGTACACCGAGGACCTGACGGCCAAGGCCCGCGCCGGGAAGATCGACCCGATCCTCGGGCGCGACTTCGAGATCCGGCAGGTGATCGACATCCTGACGCGGCGCCGCCAGAACAACCCGATCCTCACCGGCGAGGCGGGCGTCGGCAAGACCGCCGTCGTGGAGGGCTTCGCGCTCAGGATCGCCGCCGGGGACGTCCCGGGGCCGCTGAAGAACGTCGCCCTGAGGACGCTCGACCTCGGCCTCCTGCAGGCCGGGGCCGGGATCAAGGGGGAGTTCGAGAACCGCTTGAAGAGCGTCATCGACGAGGTGAAGGCGTCGCCCCAGCCGATCATCCTCTTCATCGACGAGGCGCACACGATGATCGGGGCGGGCGGGAGCGCCGGACAGAACGACGCGGCCAACCTGCTCAAGCCGGCGCTGGCCCGTGGCGAGCTCCGGACGATGGCCGCCACGACCTGGGCCGAGTACAAGAAGTACTTCGAGAAGGACGCCGCTCTGGCCCGGCGGTTCCAGGTCGTGAAGGTCGAGGAGCCGACCGAGCCGGTCGCCATCGTGATGATGAGGGCGCTGGCCAAGAACCTCGAGAAGCACCACAAGGGGATCCGGATCCTCGACGAGGCCGTCGAGTCGTCCGTGAAGCTCTCCCACCGGTACATCTCGGGGCGCCAGCTCCCGGACAAGTGCGTCTCGGTCCTCGACACGGCCTGCGCCAAGGTCGCCATCGGCCAGGCGGCCACGCCGGGGCCGGTCGAGGACACGCACCGGCTCATCGACCAGCTGACGGTCGAGATCGACGCGCTCGAGCGCGAGGCCGCCGTCGGGGCGGACCACGCCAAGCGGATCGACGCGGCGAAGGCGCAGAAGGCCGAGGCCGAGGCGAAGCTGAAGCTCCTCGACGAGCAGTGGAAGAAGGAGATCGAGCTCGTCGGGAAGATCCGCGAGGTCCGCGAGAAGCTCGAGGCCTCCGCCGGAGGCGGGACGGCGCCGGAGGAGGTGGAGGCCCTGAGGGCCGAGATGGGGCGGCTGAAGGCCGACCTCGAGGCCGCCCAGGGCGACACGCCGATGATGGCGCCGGACGTGAACGCACAGGCGATCGCCGAGGTGATCGCCGGCTGGACCGGCATCCCCGTCGGCAAGATGCAGGCCGACGAGATCGAGACGGTCCGGCGCCTCGCGCCGCTCCTCGGGGAGCGCGTCATCGGGCAGGACCACGCGCTCCAGGCGCTCGCGCAGAAGATCCAGACCTCGCGCGCGGGGCTCACGGACCCGCGCCGGCCGATCGGGGTCTTCCTCCTCGTCGGCCCCTCCGGCGTCGGGAAGACCGAGACGGCCATCACGCTGGCCGACGCGCTCTACGGCGGCGAGCGGAACATGGTGACGATCAACATGTCCGAGTTCCAGGAGTCCCACACCGTCTCGTCGCTGAAGGGCTCGCCCCCGGGCTACGTCGGTTACGGGGAGGGGGGCGTCCTGACGGAGGCGGTCCGCCGCAAGCCCTACTCGGTCGTCCTGCTGGACGAGGTCGAGAAGGCGCACCCGGACGTCATGGAGCTCTTCTACCAGGTGTTCGACAAGGGGCAGATGGAGGACGGCGAGGGGCGGGAGATCGACTTCAAGAACACCGTCATCCTCCTGACGACGAACGCCGAGACCGACCAGATCATGAAGCTCTGCTCCGATCCCGAGACGGCGCCGGACCCCCTGAAGCTCGTCGAGACGATCAAGCCGGGGCTGAACAAGATCTTCAAGCCGGCGCTCCTCGGCCGGATGTCCATCATCCCGTACTACCCGATCTCCGAGCCGGTCATGCGGCAGATCATCAAGCTGCAGCTCGGCCGGATCGCCAAGAGGCTGAAGGAGAACCACGACGCTGCCTTCACCTACGACCCCGCGGTCGTCGACGAGATCGCCGGCCGGTGCAAGGAGGTCGAGAGCGGCGCGAGGAACGTGGACGCCATCCTGACCCGGACGGTCCTCCCGGACATGTCGGGGGAGTTCCTCTCCAGGATGGCCGAGGGGAAGACCATCGGGTCCGTCCACGTCCGCGTGGGCGAGGGCGGGAAGTTCGTCTACGACCTGGCGTGACCGGCTCCCCGGGGGCGGGCGGCCCGTGAGGGCCCCCCGCCCCCGGGCCCCGCTCCCCGGCGGCCGGGGCGGGAATCCGGCAGGTCGATGCGCGGCGTCACGGCGCGCCGGCCTTTGGGGAACTAGATTAGACTGAGGAAAACGCGAGACCGCGCCGGGGCGAGCCTCGTCCGGCCCGCGTGTCCCTTGGAGGTCGGCAGCGATGGGCGAGTACAAGCAGACCAACCGCCAGCTGAAGATCGTGACGCCCCTGGGAGAGGACGACCTCCTCCTGAAGGGCTACACCATGGTCGAGGGGATCTCCCAGCTCTTCAGCATCCGGATCGAGATGCTGGCGGAGAACAAGACGAAGATCCCGTTCGACAAGCTCATCGGCCAGAAGTTCACCGTCAAGGTGCTGCAGCCCGACGAGTCGACCTACCACAACTTCAACGGCCTCTGCATCCGGTTCTCGCAGGCCGAGAAGGACTCGATCTTCACGTTCTACCACGCCGAGCTCGTGCCCGACTTCTGGAAGTGGACCCGGAAGACCCAGAGCCGGATCTTCCAGCGGATGACGGTCCCCGACATCCTCAAGAAGGTCCTCTCCGGCCTCGACGTCTCGTGGCAGATCCAGGGGAAGTTCGAGCCGCGCGACTACTGCGTCCAGTACCGGGAGACCGACTTCAACTTCGCCTCGCGCCTCATGGAGGAGGAGGGGATCTTCTACTTCTTCAAGCACTCGGACGGGAGCCACCAGATGGTCGTGGCGAACTCCTCCGCGGCGCACGAGAACGTCCCCGGCGACGCGAACATCATCTACGAGGAGCTGGAAGGCGGCGTGCGGGACGAGAACCGGATCTGGGGCTGGGAGAAGGACCAGCTCTGGCGGTCGGGGAAGTCCCTCCTCTGGGACCACTGCTTCGAGCTGCCGCACAAGAAGCTCGAGGCCGAGGAGCAGATCCAGTCCTCGGCCAGCGTCGGCAAGGAGACGCACAAGCTCAAGCTGGCCGGCAACGACGCCTTCGAGATCTACGACTGGCCCGGCGAGTACGCGCAGAGGTTCGACGGGATCGACAAGGGGGGCGGGGAGCAGCAGGGCGAGCTGCAGAAGATCTTCCAGGACAACAAGCGGACGGTGAGGATCCGGATGGAGGAGGAGGCGGCCCTCTCCGTCGTCATCCGCGGCTACTCCAACGTCAAGCACCTCATCACGGGGCACAAGTTCAAGATCAAGCGGCACTTCAACGCGGACGGCGAGTACGTCGTGACGACGGTGGCTCACACGGCAACGTTCGGGGCCGACTACCGGGCCGAGAAGGACGTCCTCCTCGGGTTCGAGAACAGCTTCACGGCGATCCCCTCCTCGATCCCGTTCCGCCCGCGGCGGGTGACGCCGAAGCCGGTCGTCCCAGGCTGCCAGTCCGCCGTCGTCGTGGGCCCGAAGGGGGAGGAGATCTTCACCGACAAGTACGGCCGGGTGAAGGTCCAGTTCCACTGGGACCGGGACGGGAAGAACGACGAGGGGAGCTCCTGCTGGATCCGCGTCGCGCAGCTGATCGCGGGGCGCCGTTGGGGGGCCTCGTTCTGGCCGAGGATCGGCCAGGAGGTGATCGTCGACTTCCTCGAGGGGGACCCGGACCAGCCCTTCATCGTGGGCGTCGTCTACAACGCGGAGCAGATGCCGCCGTACCTCGGGAACGGCCCCGACCCGAAGCACAAGAACGACAACAAGGTGATGGGCGTCAAGTCGAACACCACGACCGGGGGGCAGGGTTTCAACGAGTGGCGCTTCGACGACACGAAGGACAAGGAGCAGGTCTTCATCCACGCCGAGCGGAACATGGACGTGCGGGTCAAGAACGACTCGATGGAGAGCGTCCTCCACGACAAGCACCTGACGGTCGGCGGCGGGGAGGACGGCAGCAAGAAGGAAGGGGACTTCAAGGAGCTCGTCTACCGGGACCGGCACATCCACGTCAAGCGCCACCAGGAGGAGCACCTCGGCGGGAACGTGAAGCTCCACGTCGGCGGCGGCGACGAGGGGGAGGGCAACTGGGACGTCCTCGTCGACGGGAAGAAGACCGAGACGATCGGGAAGGACTACGACCTCCACGTCAAGCAGTCGACGAAGGAGAAGATCGACTCCGACTACGGGCTCACGGTGGGCAGCAACCTCGACACGAAGGTCGGGATGAACCTGGCGACCGAGGCCGGGATGGCGATCCACGTCAAGGCGGGGATGACGATGGTCCTCGAGGCCGGCACGCAGCTCTCGCTGAAGGTGGGGGGGAACTTCATCGACATCAACCCGGCGGGCGTCTTCATCCAGGGGACGATGGTCAGCATCAACTCGGGCGGCGCGGCGGGCTCGGGGAGCGGCGCGAACCCCGCTTCGCCGTCGGACGCCGCCGAGGCCAAGCCCGGCGACCCGACGGTCGCCGACAACGCGAAGACCGGGCAGAAATCGAACTGAAGTGTCGCAGGGGGAACCCCGCCACGGCTGACCGCCGTGGCTGAGATCAGCGCGCTTCGCGCTCGAAACGGCGACGCCGGGGCCCCTGATCCCCGGCGTCCCCCTGCACCCCCTCCGAGCGGGCCGGCGCGCCTGGCGTCAGCCCTTCCAGCGGCCGGCGAGCTGGGCGTGGGGGTGGGCGATCGACTGGAAGATGCCGAGCCTCACGACGTCGGTCCCCTTGATCGTCAGGAGCGGCATCAGGCCGAGGCTCCCGATCTCCTCGGCGCCCTTCAGGGTCATCGTCGTCTCGGCGCACGGCTTGGCGGCCTTCTGCCCGTCGTGCTCCTCGAAGGGGAGCGGCAGCCCTCCGATCTCCTGCGCCTGCCCGGGCCGGAGGTCCCAGCCGTCCGCCAGGAACGCCTCGCCGAGGAGGAGCGCCGGCGCCAGCGCGGCCGAGCCCCAGAGGTACTCGTCGTGGGCAGGGGGGTCCGAGAGCTCCTCGAACTCGAACGTCTCCAGCGGCTCTGTCTGGCCGCCGTAGGGGAGGCGGAGGAGGATCCGGGGGAGGGCGAGGCCGATCCACCGGGCCTCGGGGACCGACCGGAGCGAGTCCCACGCGTCGGCAAGGCCCGGCTCCCGCGCCCAGTCCCGGGGGTCGGGGGTCTCGGCGAGCGACTCGCAACCGATCAGCCGGGCGCTGGCGCCGGCGAGGACGGGCGTCTTGGCCCGGCTCGAGACCTGCGCCAGCCGCCAGAGGACGGCCAGGTCGCGCGGGGCGGAGCCGAAGTCGTGGAGGAGGACGAGGGCGCCCCAGGGCTCGCCTCCGGGCGTCCCGACGGTCTTCTCGACGAGGATCCGGTGGAGCGCGGTCGCGGCCAGGTCCGAGGAGCCGCCGAGGTCGGCCTCGACCTCCTCCCGCGAGAGGTCGAGGAGGTGGATCGAGAGGTCGCCGTCCAGCTCCAGCCGCCGGACGAGGAAGTCGACGCCTCGCCAGGCGGCCTCGAGGCCCCTCACCGCGGGGTGGCGGAGCAGGGTGCGCATCCGGTCCGTCATCGCCCCCGCGGCGGTGTCGACGGGCTCCGGCGGAACCTCCTCCTCGGAGGCCCCTTCGAGGATCCTCCCGAGGATCTCCGCGCCGACGCGGGGCCGGGCCGGGCGTGCCGCCAGCGCTTCCGAAGCCTCGCGGAGGCCCGCGAAGCCCGGGACGCGGTCGAAGACCCGGTCGGGGTGGAAGTCGTCCAGCTCGCGGAACCTCAGGCGCGCCTTCTTCTCGCCGTCGAAGGGCACCTCCACCTCGGGCTGCCAGCGGGAGAGCGCCTCGTCGAGCGTGTCGAGGTCGACGGGGACCGTCGCGCGGGCCGCGAGCGCGTCGCCGGTCTCCAGCGCCCCGCGGGACGACCGGGCCGTGAAGTCCGCCGCGACGAGGAGGCGGAAGGGGGAGCCCGGGGAGGCGGGCGACGGTTCGGGGGCTCCCGCCTCGCCGATGCGGACGTCCGCGGGACCTCTGCCGGACGGAGTCGAAGGGGCCATGGCGGTCCTCCTCTCGGGGGCGCGCTACGCGAGCAGGTCCGGGTCGTGCTGCCGGACGACGTCGAGGAGCTGGTCCTTGAAGGCGTCCTTCAGCCGGGCGATGTCCCCGACCTCCACGATCTCCTCGAAGGCGTCGCTCCCGGAGATCTCGGTCGACTCGATGATGACGTCGTCGGGGGGGAGGCTCGTCTTCACGGAGCACTCGATGCACGTGATCGGGAGCCCCCCGAACTCGGGCCACCGCTCGAAGCGGACGGGGAAGTGGACCGACTCCAGGAGCTGCAGGACGCCCGCCTGCTGCGCGAAGACGGCGTGCACGAGGAGGTAGTGGAGGACGAAGCGGTGCTGGTCGTCCGAGGTCCGGTTCCGGTCGCGCAGCAGGTCGCGCAGGCGCGAGGGCGAGAAGCCGGAGTAGTAGAGGACCCACTTCAGGGGCTTGGAGACCGAGACCGTCTTCGTCTCGCGGTCGGTCCTGGCGGTGTGCTCGTACTCGATCGGGAGCATTTCGAGCGTCGCGCTCTCGACCTCGAACGGGGACGAGAGCGACCGCTTCAGGCCGAAGGGTTTCATCCCGGCGACGGCCTCGTACTCGGCCTGCAAGTCCTTGAACGCCTTGTCGGCGCCCCGGACGACCTCCTTGACGCTGCTCTGCACGTGCTCCCCGAACACCGTGCGCGGCCTGAGGACGGGCGCCATCGTCGTCAGGTAGCCCTTCAGCTGCCCGCGGAGGAGGTCCGAGACCGAGCGGGTCAGCTTCCTCAGGACCAGGAGCCGCTTGGTCGTGAAGGCGGTATCCATCTCCAGCCTTTCCCGCCGCCCAGGTCCGCGAACGCGGCAGCGGCGCCCACCGGTTGAGGTGAGGGCAGTGTAGCGACCCCATGCCGGGGCGGCAAGGTTGTCGCCTACAATGGCTTGGATGGAACCCACCGAACAGGGGCCTCAGGCCTTCGCGCACCTCTCGGCGACGCTCTCGATCTCGGGCGAGAAGGTCCCGCTGGAGATCTCGGTCCCCGCCGGGCCCGTCCCGCGGACGGCGATCCTCCCGGCGCTCGGGGTCCTGGCGGACTCCGTCGCCGGCGCCGCCACGCACCAGGCTGCCGCGCGCGGCGAGACCGTCTCGTGCCGCGCGGGATGCGGCGCCTGCTGCCGCCAGCTCGTCCCGATCGCCCCGACGGAGGCCCGGGCCCTCGCGGCGCTCGTCGAGGCGCTTCCTCTGGAGCGGCGCGACGCCGTGACCCGGAGGTTCGACGAGATCCGGGCGCGGCTGGCCGCGGCGGGACTCCTCGAGGAGCTCTCCGCCCCCGAGCGGGTCGACGAGGAGGGCCGCCGCCGGATGGCCCCGGCCTACTTCGCGCTGAAGGAGCCGTGCCCGTTCCTGGTCGAGGAGAGCTGCTCCATCCACGCCGAGCGGCCGCTCTCCTGTCGCGAGTACCTCGTGACGTCGCCCGCCGAGGCGTGCGGTTCGGCCGTGCCCGGCTCCGTGAAGAAGCTCCGCCTGGCGGGATCCGTCTGGGCCGCCCTGGCCCGGGCGGAAGCGCCGCGGGGCGCGACGCGCGCCACGTGGGTGCCTCTCTCCCTCGCCCTCTCCTGGGCCGCGTCGCACCCGGCGGAGGAGGAGCCTCGCCCCGGGACGACGCTCTTCGAGGACGTCGTCCGGTCCCTCCTGCGCGAGCCGGGATGAGGCGGCGCGGGGCGGGCGCGTGAGGTCCGTTCACCTCCAGAGGGGGGGAGAGGTTCGGCCCGACGGGACCCGGAGGCCTCGATGCGCGTGATCCTCGTCCGGGCGGCGGTGCTCGGCGCCCTCCTCGGCCTCGCCGCCCCGGCGGCGGCGCAGCCGGTCATCCACACGTTCACGGCGACGCCGCCGGAGATCGCCCCGGGCAGCTCTTCCACGCTCTCCTGGACCACCTCCGGGGCGACCGCCGCGCTGATCACCGAGGAGGGGGCTCCCGGGCCGGGAGGAGGCGGGGCGCAGCTGAGCGTGCCCGTGAACGGGTCGCTCGTCGTCACGCCGCCCCAGACGACCCGCTACACGCTCGCCGTCGTCGCCGGGGAGCAGACGGCCTCGGCGGAGGTG
This sequence comes from Acidobacteriota bacterium, assembly GCA_008363385.1. GTDB lineage: Bacteria > Acidobacteriota > Thermoanaerobaculia > UBA5066 > UBA5066 > RHKY01. The sequence goes on from RHKY01000029.1 coordinate 26,116, forward strand.
ACCGTCACGGTCTCCTGCCCGGCGCCGGGAGCGCCGGCGTTCACCGCGGTCCCGGGGGCTCCCGTCGTGGCGGGCTCGGTCCTCACGGTGGCCTGGACGCCGGTCCTGGCGGGCGACCCGGACGGCCGCTACCACGTCGACGTCGGAACGGGACCCACGTGCGCGAGCCGGACGACGGTCGTCACCGCGAGACCCGGGATCCAGGTGCCCACCGTCGCGGGCGAGCCGGGCGAGGTCTGCGTCCTGGTCCGCCCCTTCTCGGGCCTGGGCTGCGCCGGGAAGGACTCGCGGGAGCTGCGCGTGACGGTCGCGCCGGCACCGCCCGGCTTCGCGGTCCTCTCCCCGCCGGGAGCCCTGTCGGTCGAGCGGGCCGTCCCCGCGACCGCGAACGCCACGGTCCCCGTCCGCAACCTCGGCTCCACCTCCGGTGTCCTGACGCTCGTCTCGGGCGACACCTTCTACACCTTCTCCCCGAAGGTCCCCACCGGCGTCCCCGCCGGGACCGTCCTCCCGGTCGCGCTCTCGTTCGCCGCCGCTCCGACCGGCGAGGCGGGCCTCCTCCGCGGGAACCTCGTCGCGTCCTGGAACGAGCTCTCCGGGGCGTTCCGCTCCGTCTCGACGCCGGTCCACCTCGCGGTCCTGCCGCCTGTCCCGGACCCTGGCCCGGGGGCCCGCCTGACGGCGGTCGGGTCCGACGAGGTCCACCTCCGGACGACCGGGACGGCGAACCCGCCGCCTTCCGACGTCGCGGTCGCCAACGTCGGGGCGCACGCGGCCCGCCTCCGCGCCTCCATCTCTCCCGGGGGCTCGTGGCTCTCGGTCTCGGGTGACTTCTCGACGCCGCTGCCGCCGGGCGCCAGCCGGGTCTTCCGGCTGAGCGTCGACCGCGGGCGGCGGACGACCGAGGAGTCCGTGGCGCCGCTCCCGACGCGCCTCCGGATCGAGAACGCCGACGGGCCGCCCGAGGAGGGGGTCTCGTTCCGCGTCTTCGACGAGGAGCTGGTCCCGCCGGAGGTCGGCGGGAGCCGGCCCGCCCTCCCGCCCGGCCAGACGTCGCTCTTCGTCGGCTCGGCCGTCAGCGCCGGCGGCGCGGGGGCCGTCTTCGTCTCGGACGGGTGGATCCGGAACCGGGGCCCCGACGAGGCGGAGGTCGTCCTCTACTTCACGCCCGACGGAGCCGACGGCCTCTCCGACTGGTCCGTCAGGAAGGCCTCCGTGACCGTCCCGCCGTACGGGACGCGCCGGCTCGCCGACTTCCTTCCGAGCCTCTTCGCGGCGTCCGGCACCAGCGGGCAGGTCGAGATCCGATCCGCCTCCCTCCCGCAGCTGTCCGTCCGGACGACGGTCGACGCCGTCTCGACGCGGAGGGGGACGACCGCGCGCTACGGCGCCGAGATCCCGGTCGTCCTGGCGGGACAGGGGGCCTCCCGTGCCCGCACGTCGCCGTCCCGCGTCGTCCTCCCGGGCGTCCGCTCGGCGGCGGCGGGCTTCAGGACCAACCTGATCCTGGCCGAGACGTCCGGAGAGGCGGTGACGCTCGACGTGCGGCTCCACGGCTCCGGCGGGGCCCTCGTCGGCAGGAAGACGGTCCCCCTGAAGGCCTACTCCAAGACGCAGGTGAACTCGACGGACCCGGCGCTCTTCCCGCCGGGCGCGGAGATCGACTTCGCAACCCTGGTCGTCGTGCCGGTCGACGGGAACGGCACCGTCAGCGCCTTCGCCACGGTCCTCGACAACGCCTCCCAGAGCTACGCGACTCGGGTCGGGCAGGTCGTCGCCGAGGAGGTCTTCGGGGGCGGGGGAAAGCCCGCCACGGGCCCCGCCTTCCTGCCCGCCGTGGCGCGGGCGGCCGCGGCGAACCGCTCCTTCTACACGACGAGCTTCGTCGCCGTGAACCTGGCGCCGACCGAGACAGTTTTGACCCTCACCTTCTTCCCGGACGGCGGGACGTCCCTCGGGCCGAAGCAGCTCCGGCTCCCCGCGGCCGGCGAGGGGCCGAGGGCGGTGGTGTTCCCGGACCTCCTGGGCGAGTTCTTCGACGTCTCCCAGCCGGCGGCGGGGATGCTCCGGGTCGACGGAGACCGCTCGCGCGTGGCGGTGGCCTCCGAGACCTCGACGCCGGTCGACCTCGACGACCCGTCCCTGGGGAGGTCGATCGCGGCGGTGAACCCGGCCCCCGGAGGCAGCCACTCCCATCCCGGCCTGTTCGACGCCGAGGCTCCCGAGGCCGTCGGGACGCCGGAGTCCGGGGCGGCGACCCGCGTGGTCTGGCACCCGGGCGTCGAGGAGGGCGCCGCCTTCCGGACGAACCTCATCCTGGCCGAGCTCTCGGGCCGTCCCGCGACCGTCGTGGTCGCGCTCACGGGCCGGGCCTCCGGGGGGGCGCTCCTGGCGACGAAGCAGGTCGAGCTGGCGGCCTTCCAGCGCAGGCAGCTGGACAAGTTCGTCCGCGGGATGGTGGGCGGCGACACCCAGGGCCTGGAGCTGGCCGACCTCGAGCTCTCGATCCGGGCGGAGTCGGGAGAGGGCCGCGTCCTGGCGATGATCACCCGGATCGACAACGACCCCGCGTCGAAGAGGGCCGACATCCTCACGCTCGGGCCGGCGATCCCCCCCTGCGGCGCCTGTCCCGACCCCTGATCCCCCGGGCGCCGCTCAGCCCGTCGTCCCTCGCTGGCGGACACGCCCGGGCCCGGGCTCCGGCTGGCTCGGAGAAGAGAGAGGCCCCCCGGGGCGACTCGACATCGCTCCGGGGGGAAGGGGAGAAGCCAATGGGTGCCCGGCGCAGGGCAGGGAACGTGTGGGTGGATCAACCGCCGAGTGGGATGGTGGGGGCGGTCACGCCGGGCACCCGATCGATTCCAGGCGGAACCGAGCCGCCGCCCGTCAGGACGGCGCTTGGCTCGGAGGGATGCGAGGCCAGGGAGCGGCGGCACGAAGAAGAGGGCCCCGGGACCGGCCGGGAGGACCGGTCCCGGGAACGTCCCCGATCCGGCGAACGAGAAACCCGGCCGACCGCCGCGAAGGCCGGGAAAAGGAGGATGCCGGACCGGGCGGAACGCGACACGTAAGTGACCCTCGCGCACAATCTGCCCCGGTCCGGACCCGATGTCGATGATGCAAATGTCTCAGGATGGGACCGACAGGCGATCCCGGAGACGCTGGGCTCCGGAGCGGCTGACCGGCAGCTCGGTCCCGTCCGAGAGGACCGCGGTGTAGGCCCCTCTTCCTCCCGGCCGGAGGCGGACGAGCCGGTCGAGGTTCAGGAGGTACGACCGGTGGACCCGGACGAAGCGCGCCGGGTCCAGCCGTGCCGCGAGGCCCGAGAGGGTCTGCTGCTTGAGGTAGCGGCGCCCCCGGGTGGAGAGCAGGACGTAGTCGTCCTGCGCCTCGGCCCACTCGAGGTCGCCGACGGGGATGACGGCCACACGCGCCCCGTCGCGGACGACGACGCGCCGGGCGGGCCCGGGCGGCCGCGCCGAGTCGACCGCCCCGTCGGCGGGCGCGGCCCGCGTCCCTTCGGCGCGGGCCTTGGCCCGCTCCACCGCCTCGTCGAGCCGGGCGGCGCCGTACGGCTTCAAGAGGTAGTCGACGGCGTGCACCTCGAACGCCTTGACGGCGTACTGGTCGTAGGCGGTCACGAAGACGACCGCCGGCTTCCTCTCGAGGAGCTCCAGCACCTCGAAGCCGTCCAGCTCGGGCATCTGGACGTCGAGGAAGAGGAGGTCGGGCGCCTTCTCCGAGACGGCCCGCACGGCCTCGAACCCGTCGGCGCAGGTGGCCAGGACCCGGACGTCGGGGCGGCGCGAGAGGAGCTCGGCGAGGAGCTCGCGCGCCAGCGGCTCGTCGTCGACGACGACGGCCGTGAAGACGCGGGGCGAGGCGCTGTCCGCGCCGCTCACGCCGCGTCCGCTCCCGCCGGGAGGAGCAGCTCCACCCGGAAGAGCCCCTCCGGCCTCCTCACCGTGACCGAGGCCGCCTCGCCGTAGACGGTCGAGAGACGCCGCCGGACGTTCCCGAGGCCGATGCCGGGCCCCGGCGAGGGCTGCGCCTCGCCGGCGGGGTTCTCGACGGCGATCTCGAGCAGCGCCTCGCGCCGGCGGGCGGTGAGGCGGACCGTGCCCCCCGCGACCCGGCGCGACACGCCGTGCTTGACGGCGTTCTCGACGAGGGGCTGCAGGAGGAGCGGGGGGACCCCGCACTCCCGCGCGTCCTCGTCGACGGCGAGCTCCACCCGCAGCCGCTCCCCGAACCGGATCTGCTCGACGGCGAGGTAGCTCCTCACGAGCGAGAGCTCCTCCTCGAGGGGGATGCTCGCACGGTCGGAGAGCCCGAGGGTCTTCCGGAGGAACTCGGCGAGGAGGGCGCACATCTCGCGGGCCTTCTCGGGGTCCGACACCGTCAGGGCGGAGATGGAGTTGAGCGCGTTGAAGAGGAAGTGCGGGTCGAGCTGGTCGCGGAGGGCCTTCAGCTCCGCGGCACGCGCCTGCGCCGCCACCACGAGCTCCCGCCGCTCCCGCTCCCCGGCCGCCTCCTGCGCCAGGAGCGCCCAGTTGAACGCCGCCACGAGGAGGTAGAGGAGCGTCCCCATCAGCAGGACGACGCCCGAGGCCCTCGAGAGGCGGTCCGGGAGGCCCGCGAAGGCCGGCACGAGGTCCAGGAGGGAGGCCAGCGTGCCGAGGAGGAGGACCCAGAGGAAGCCGCCGATCGCCGCCGCCGCCGCGAACGTCCCGACGACGCGGGCCACTCCCGACGGCCGGAACGGGAGGACGCGGCAGAGGTACCAGGAGGACCCGCAGACGAACGCGTAGACCGCCGAGAGCGGGACCGAGAGGCTCACGGCCTCGGCCAGGGACAACCCTCCGGCCAGCGTCAGGAGGGCCGCCAGCATCCCGGCGAGCGGGAGCCAGGCCACGAGGTAGAGCGCCAGCCGGGAGCGCGACGAGAGGAGGGGGTGCACGGCCGCCTCAGTTCTTGACCGTCACGCCCCCCATGACGATCGTCCCCGTCACCAGGAGGCGCTTCGGGGCGCCCTCGAGGGGCGTCTCGGGACGGACCGTCTTGTCCTCGTAGCCGGCGAAGAGGGGCAGGAGGCTCATCGTCACCTCCCAGTCGGGCGGCACGCGGATCTCGCCGCCTCCCCACCACGCGAAGACGTCGATCCGCGCGCCCTCCGGGACGGGGGTCGCCCGGCGGAGGTCGACGTCCCAGCCGCCGCAGAACGCGGCCAGGTCTCCGCCGACGAACTCCCCGCTCGTGACCTTCCGGTCGATCCCCCCGAAGGCGACCCACTCGTTCAGCGTCGCGGCGGCCGACTCGGCCGTCCGCTCGCCCGAGAGCCGCCGGCCGCTGGCGCCCAGGACGATCCTCACGCCGACCGCCACGAGGATCAGCGGCCAGAGCTGCGAGATCCGGAACGGCAGCCAGCCGAGGTTCCGGACGAGGAGGAGGAGGCCGATCGCGAGGACGATCCAGCCCGTGGCCTTCCCGGAGGGCGACGGGTTCAGGACCTGCGACAGTCCGATCGCCACCAGGGCCACCGGCCAGAGGGTCCAGAAGTGGCGCGCCTCGACCACGCCGAGGTTGTCCAGGGTGAAGAGGACTCCGACCAGGAGGATCGTCACCCCGGCGATCAGCTTTCCCGTGGCGGGGGGGCGTACGGCGGATTCCATCGTCGTCCTCCAGGGCCGGCCGTGGGGCCTGCCCGTGTCGAAGGTAGGGCCTCCCGGCCCCCGAGTCCCGCGGAGATCGGCGAGCGGGCTCTCGACGCCGGTGAGCGGCGAGGAGGGGCCTCCTTGACAGCCGCAGCCCGCGCGCCCAACCTTTCCGAACCGCTCGAAGCCCCGCAGGAGGACCGCATGAGAGCTCGGTCGACCCTCGTCCTGGCGGCCCTCCTCGCGGCTGCCGCGCCGGCCAGGGGCCAGGCCCCGGCGGCGACGGCGCCGCTCCTCGCCCCGCTGGACGCGCTCGCCGGGGAGCTCGACGCGCTCTACGTCGACCTCCACCGGACGCCGGAGCTCTCGTTTCGCGAGGAGCGGACCGCCGCGAGGATGGCCGCCCGCCTCGCCGCCCTCGGCTTCGACGTCACGACGGGCGTGGGAGGCACCGGCGTCGTCGGCGTCCTCGGGAACGGGCCGGGGCCGACGGTCATGCTGAGGACCGACCTCGACGGCCTCCCGGTCCAGGAGAGGACCGGCCTCCTGTTCGCGAGCCGCGCGACGGCCGTGGACCCGGCCGGCGCCACGGTGGGCGTCATGCACGCCTGCGGGCACGACCTGCACATGACGGCCTGGGTCGGCGCGGCCACGCTCCTTTCGAGGGGGCGGGACCGCTGGAGCGGGACGCTCGTGATGGTCGGCCAGCCGGCCGAGGAGAGGGGAAGCGGGGCCAGGGCGATGCTCGCCGACGGGCTCTTCACGCGCTTCCCGAGGCCCGACTTCGCCCTCGCCCTGCACGCGATGCCCTCCCTCCCGGCCGGGTCGGTCGGGATCGGGGAAGGGCCGGTCCTGGCCAGCGTCGACTCCGTCGACGTGACGATCCACGGGAGGGGCGGGCACGGCGCGATGCCGCACCAGACGGTCGACCCGATCGTGATCGCCGCGCGGACGGTCCTGGCGCTCCAGACGATCGTCTCGCGGGAGCGGAGCCCGTTCGACCCGGTCGTGGTCACCGTCGGGTCCTTCCACGCGGGGACGAAGCACAACGTCGTCCCGGACGAGGCGCGCCTCCAGCTGACGGTGAGGGCGTACTCGCCCGCGACGCGGGAGAAGGTCCTGGCGTCGATCGAGAGGATCGTCCGCGCGGAGGCGGAGGCCTCCGCGGCCCCGCGGCCGCCGGAGGTGAAGGTCAGCGAGCCGGTGCCAGCCACGGTCAACGACGCGGCTCTGGCCCGCCGGGTGCGGGAGTCGGTCGCGCGCGCCCTCCCCGACGGCGCCCTCCGCGGCCAGGAGCCGGTCACGGCCGCCGAGGACTTCGCCGAGTACGGCCGCGCCGGCGTCCCGTCGGTGATGTTCTGGCTCGGGAGCGCGCCGCCGGCCCTCCTCGAGGCCTCCGAGAGGGGAGGCCCACGCGTGCCCCCCCTTCACTCCGCCGAGTTCGCCCCGGACCGCGTGCCGGCCACCCGCGCCGGCGTCACCGCCCTCGTCGCCGCCGCCCTCGACCTCCTCGGCAGGCGCTAGGAAGTCCCGGGAACGACGACGCCCCGCGCCAGCGGACCCTCCCCGGACACGTCAGATCCTCGCGAGCGCCGCCGCGTAGTCCGGCTCCGTGCCGGTCTGGACGACGTACTCGGCGTGCCTGACGATCCCGTCCGCCCCGACGACGAAGACCGCGCGCTGCAGGAGACGGACGTCCTTGATCAGCGTCCCCCAGGCGGCGCCGAAGCTCCCGTCGCGGTGGTCCGAGAGGGTGTGGACCTTCTCGACCCCCGCGGCCCCGCACCACCGCTTCTGGGCGAAGGGGAGGTCCATCGAGACGGTCAGGACGACCGTGTCGGGGTGCGACGCGGCGACCTCGTTGAACTTCCGGGTCTGCCGGTCGCAGACGCCGGTGTCCAGCGACGGGACGACGGAGACGATCCTCGTCTTCCCGGCGAAGTCGGCCATCGTCTTCGTCGACAGGTCGTTGGCGACGAGGGCGAAGTCGGGGGCCTCGTCGCCCGGCTTCAGGGCGGGGCCGACCACGGTGAGCAGCTTCCCGGCGAAGTTCACGGCCTCGGGGCGTTCCATCGGAGTCCCTCCTGTCGAGGTTCGGCCCGCCGCCCGCTCGGCGGCGTCGCCGGCCCGGGATCCGGGCCGGCCCAGTCTCCCACGGCCCGGGGACTCCGGACGGGCCATTCAGGGCCGCCGGGACGGCCGTCTCGCGGCGGGCGGGGTCCGGCCCCGCGCCCTCCGCCGGAGCCCCTCCAGGGCGTCGCGGACCCAGCGCAGGAGCGGGTCGCGGCTCGCGGCCAGCTGGTCGCGGTACTGGGCGGCGGTCCTCCGGATGTCGTCCCCGAGGGTCGCCTCGCGGTCCTCGGTGCGGAGCGGGTAGTCGCCCGAGAGGATCCGCTCGTACTCCTCGCTCGAGGCCCACGCCTTCAGCTCCGCGAGCCTGAGGACGGGGAAGGGGTGCGTCTGGCCGGTCAGGTGGAGGAGCTTGTGGAGGGAGTCGACGACCGAGCCCGCCTCCTCGTACTCCCGGGCCTGCTCGAGGAAGGCCGTCACGCTCATCTCGTCCGTCCGGCCCCCGCCCGCGAGCTTCATCTGGACACGGAGGGCCACGTCCAGGTCCTGCAGCGCGAGCAGCCCCGCCCGGTCCGCCGACAGCTCGCTCTTGCGGTCCCACTCCAGGAGGGCGAGCGTCAGGGCCAGGACGGCGGGCGCCCCGGCCGGGACGGCCAGCGCCGCGGTCGAGAGCCGCACGAGGAGCCGGAGCATCGTCTTGTACAGGCCGTGCCCCGACAGGACGTGCCCGAGCTCGTGCGCCAGGAGGAAGCGGAGCTCCTTCGGCTCGAGGAGGTCGAGCGTCCCCGAGTTGAGGACGACGAACGGCTTGCCGAGGCCCATGGCCCCGGCGTTGACGAACGGCGTCTGCGCGACGAAGAGCTCGGGGAGCGGCGAGACGTCGAGGGCGTCGGCGGCCCTCTCGTACTCCTCCCACACGAATCCGAACTGGTGCGGCGAGACGCGGACGGAGGAGGCGAGGAAACCGAGGCGGAGCGCCCGGTCCCCGACGAGGGCGAAGAGCTTCGAGAGGGCCAGGTCGAAGCCGGGCACCTTCTTCAGCGCCAGGAGCGCCGCCGCGTCGGCGGGGTGCTGGAAGGCCCGCGCGGAGATCCCGGGGAAGCGGCGGGTCCGCGGGGGCCTGGGCCGCTCGCGGCGGCTCGCGGGCCGGCGGCGGCGGTTCGTGGCGGGGCGCTCGGGCATGGCGACCTCCCTTCGGGCCGGGCCTACGGCCAGGAGCGGAAGTCGGACGTCTCCATCTCGACGACGACCCGTCTCCGACCCCGGTCCATGTTCAGGAACCCCTCTTTCGGCGCGACGGCGCCGCCGGCGCCCGGCCGCGGCGGGGGGAGGACCTGGAACGTCACGCGGAGGAAGGCGATGTCCTTGACCTGCTCCGTGGCGGTCGTCTTCACCTCCACCTCCTCGGCGGCGCCGGTGGCCGGGTCGAGGTAGACCACGGCGTCGTCCAGGGGGCGTCCGAGCCCCCGGCCGTGCAGCTTCCTCCGTCCCTCCCGCTCCGGGTCGGAGGTCATCACCTCGGCTCCCGCGGCCCACTCGCCGATCCGGCTCGCCGGTAGGGTGAGGTAGAGGTGGACCAGCGCCTCGGCTTCCGCGAAGAGCCGGTCCTCCTCCTTCTCGGTGAGCGGGACGACGACGCCGCTCCGCGGGTCGGTGAAGGGGACGGGGGTCGGGGCGGGCCGCCGCTCGAAGCGGAGCGTCTTCTCCCGGACGAGGTCGCCGTCCGGCCCGAGGTGGACCTCCTCCAGCTTCTCGATCCGCGGCTCGCCGTCCACCTTCATCCGCGAGCGGAGGCGGAAGCGGTACTGGCCGAGCGTGGCGCGCCCCTTCTCGAGCGACGCGGCGAGGTCGTCGGCTCCGGCTCCTTCTCCCCCGGGCCCGGGGGGCGCTGCGGCAAGGCGGGCCGGGAGGAGGGCCGGGAAGAGCAGGACGGCCAGGGACACCGCGGCTCGACGCATCCGGCGGCGATTCTTCCACAGCGGCGCCCCGCGGCCCGGGATACGCTCGCGCCGTGAAGCTCGAGACGCTCGCCGTTCACGCGGCCTCCCGCCCCGATGAGACGACCGGGGCCGTCGCCCCGCCGATCCACCTCTCGACGACGTTCGCCCGCCGCCCCGACGGGACGCCGATCGGCGGCCACACCTACGTCCGCGAGTCGAACCCGACGCAGGACCGGCTGGAGGAGGCCCTGGCCGCCGTCGAGGGGGGCGAGGGGTGCCTGGTCTTCGCCTCCGGGATGGCGGCGGGGGTCGCCCTCCTGCAGACCCTCCCGCCGGGATCGCTCGTCCTCCTCCCGGACGACGCCTACTACGGCTACCGCGTGGCGGCGGAGGAGTTCCTGCCGGCGTGGGGGATCCGGACGCGGCTCGTCGCCATGGACGACCTCGCCTCGCTGGAGTCGGCGCTGGGGGAGCGCCCGGCCCTCGTCTGGCTCGAGACGCCCTCGAACCCGCTCCTGAAGGTGACGGACCTGGCGGCCGCTCTGGCGCTCGCCCGGTCCGCGGGCGCGCAGACCCTCGTCGACGGGACGTTCGCGACGCCGTTCCTCCAGCGCCCGCTCGAGCTCGGGGCCGACGCCGTCCTGCACGCCACGACGAAGGCGATCGGCGGCCACAGCGACGTCCAGGGGGGCGCGCTCGTCTTCCGGCGGAAGGACGCCCTGTTCCAGCGGGTGGCTCACCTCAGGCACGTCCTCGGGGCGGTGGCCTCGCCGTTCAACTCGTGGCTTGTCCTGAGGGGGCTCCGGTCGCTCGGCTGCCGGATGGCGGCCGCGTCGGCGTCGGCCGCGACCGTCGCCCGGTTCCTCGCCTCCCATCCCGCCGTCTCGGCGGTCCACTACCCGGGGTTGCCGGACCACCCGGGGTACGAGGTGGCCCGCCGGCAGATGCGGGCCTTCGGCTCGATGCTCTCGTTCCGCCTCCGCGAGGGGCGCGAGGCGGCCCTCGCGGTCGTCGCGCGGGCGGCCCTCTTCGTCCGGGCGACCTCCCTCGGCGGGGTCGAGAGCCTCATCGAGCACCGGGCCACGAGCGAGGGTCCCGCGTCGAGGACGCCACCGGAGCTGGTACGTCTCTCGATCGGGCTGGAGCACCCGGACGACCTGGTCGAGGACCTGCGGCAGGCGCTGGGGGGGCCCTGAAGCAAACGGCCCGGATCATCCGCTCCGGTGAAATCGTTCGGCCGGGACGGTAAACTGCGCCGGGCGGGCCATCCAAGGACCGGGCCGGGTCCGCCGTCACCATCCCGGGATCAAGGGAGACCCGAACATGGCGCAGACGGTACGGCGAGTTGTCATTCTCGGCGCCGCCGGGCGCGACTTCCACAACTTCAACACGGTCTACCGGGACGACCCGTCGCACCGGGTCGTGGCCTTCACGGCCACGCAGATCCCGGGGATCGACGACCGCCGGTACCCGGCGGCGCTGGCCGGGCCTCTCTACCCCGAGGGGATCCCGATCGTCCCGGAGGCGGAGCTTCCCGAGCTGATCCGCCGGGAGAAGGTGGACGTCTGCGTCTTCTCCTACTCGGACGTCACGCACGAGCACGTCATGCACCTCGGCTCGATCGCTCTGGCGGCCGGCGCCGACTACCAGCTGCTCGGCGGGCGGACGATGCTCCCGTCGAAGGTGCCGGTCGTGGCGATCACCGCGGTCAGGACGGGCGCCGGGAAGAGCCAGACGACCCGCTACGTCTCCTCGATCCTGAAGAAGATGGGGAAGAAGGTCGTGGCGGTGAGGCACCCGATGCCGTACGGGGACCTGGCGGCGCAGGCGTGCCAGCGCTTCGCCACGTACGCGGACCTCGACGCGCAGAAGTGCACGATCGAGGAGCGCGAGGAGTACGAGCCGCACATCGACAACGGCTTCGTCGTCTACGCGGGCGTCGACTACGAGAAGATCCTGAGGAGCGCCGAGGCCGAGGCCGACGTCGTCCTGTGGGACGGCGGGAACAACGACCTGCCGTTCTACGTCCCCGACCTGCACCTGTGCATCGCCGACCCCCACCGGGCCGGCCACGAGACGACGTACCACCCGGGCGAGGCGAACTTCCGCCGTGCCGACGTGGTCGTCGTGAACAAGTGCGACACGGCCGACGCCGAGAGCGTCGAGGCGGTCGTCGCCGCCGCCCGCGAGGTCAACCCGCGGGCCCGCCTCGTCCTGGCCAACTCGCCGGTGACCTGCGAGAAGCCGGAGCTGGTGAAGGGGAAGAGGGCTCTCGTCATCGAGGACGGCCCCACACTCACGCACGGCGGGATGACCTACGGCGCCGGCGTCGTGGCGGCGAGGAACGTCGGGGCGGCCGAGGTGGTCGACCCGTCGCCGTACGCGAAGGGCTCGATCGAGGCGACGTACGCCAAGTACCCGAACGCCCGCGGGATCCTCCCCGCGATGGGCTACAGCCCGGAGCAGATCGCCGAGCTCGAGGCCACGATCCGCGCCACCCCGTGCGACGTCGTCGTCGTCGGGACGCCGATCGACCTGACCCGCGTGCTCCGGATCGACAAGCCCGCGGTCCGCGTCCGCTACGCCCTCGCCGAGCGGGAGCCCGGCGTCCTCGCGGAGCTCGTGAAGAACGCCGTCGCGGCGAAGGCGCCCGTCACGGCCTGAGGGCCCGGTCGCACCCGGAACCCCGTCGGGGCGCCCGCGAGGGCGCCCCGACCGTTCTCACCTCACGGTCCGCGAGGGGCGCGGGAAGGAGGCCTCCCGATGAAGACCCCGATCGAGGTGCCGCCCGGAGCCACGGCCGAGTTCGTCCTGCCGGTGACCGCCGAGGTCACGGTGAAGCACTTCCACCCCGAGATGCCCGCGGTCCTCGGGACGCCGTTCCTGATCTACGCGATGGAGGTGGCCGCGAGCGACGCGATGCGCCGCTTCCTCCCCGAGGGGTGGGTGAGCGTCGGGGCCGAGGTGAACGTGCGCCACCTGGCGGCCACGCCCCTCGGCGGGTCCGTCACCGCCCGCGCCACGGCCGTGTCGGTCTCGGGCACCTTCGTCTCCTTCACGGTCGAGGCCCGCGACGCCGGGGGCCTCGTCGGCGAGGGGACGCACGTCCGCGGCGCCGTCGAGCTCGAGCGCTTCCTGCGGCGGCTCGGGCGCCAGGGCGAAGCGCCGCGGCCCGGCTGAGGCTCCCCGCGCGCGCCCTTGCGGGCACGCGCGGTGTCGGGCACGCTGAGCGGATGGAGCGCTTCCGGAAGAACGAACTCCTCGTCCACCGCTACAACCCGGACCTGGGCCCGGGGCGCGTGGAGGAGGTCGACGGCCGGAGGATCGTGGTCCGGTTCCCGAAGGCGGGCGAGCGGCTCGTCCTGGCCGCCTCGGACTCGGCGCTTCGGCCCCTCCTCCTGCCGCCGGGGATCCGCGTGCGCGTCGAGGCGACCGGCGAGGTGACGCGGGTCGTTGCGAGGGTCGAGCCGCGGCCCGACGGGGCGCCGCGGTCCTACCGGCTCGCCTCGGGGCGCGAGGCGACCGACCACGAGGTCTGGCCGCTCGAGCTGCCCGACGACCCTCTGGAGCGGCTGGCCGCGCTCGACGTCGACCGGGCGGCCGCCTTCCGGAACCGGCTCGACGGCCTCGTCCTCGAGAGGACCCGCCAGGCCCGCGGGCTCGGCTCCTTCCTCGGCGGGCGGATCGCCCTCTTCCCGCACCAGCTCCACGTCGCCGAGCGCGCCACGGAGTCGGACCCGGTCCGCTGGCTCCTGGCGGACGAGGTGGGCCTCGGCAAGACGGTCGAGGCGTGCCTGGTCCTCTCGCGCCTCCTCCGGACCGGCCGGGCCGACCGCTCGCTCGTCGTGGCGCCCGCGACGCTCGTCGTCCAGTGGCTCGGGGAGCTCTGGCGGAAGTTCCACCAGACCTTCGTCCTCCTCGACCGGAAGCGGCGCGAGGACGTCGTCAAGGAGCACGGGCCCCGGTTCAACCCGTTCGAGGCGCACCGGCACTGCGTGATCGCCCTGGAAGACCTCGTGGGCGAGCCGGCGCTCGTCCCGGCCGCGGAGAGGGCGGGGATCGCCCTCCTCGTCGTCGACGAGGCGCACCGGCTGGAGCGGGGGCGGGGGGACCCGGGCAACGAGGCCTACCGCGCTGTGGCGCCGCTCTGCCGCTCCGCGCGTCACGTCCTCCTCCTCTCCGCCACGCCGCTGGAGGCCGACACCCACGGTTTCTTCCGCCTCCTGGAGCTCCTGCGCCCGGACGCCTACGAGTCCGAGGAGGCGTTCCTGACGGCCCTGGAGGAAGGCCGCCCCCTCCCGCCCTGCACGAGCGCCACGCGGCGCGTGGACATCGGCGGCCTGCCGCCGCGCGTCCCGGTCCCGGTCGAGCTCGAGGAGGTCCCGGACCCGCCGGGGCTCGCGGGCGACCTGAAGCGGGACGAGGCCGACCCGCGGGTGGCCTGGCTCGTCTCCTGCTCGCGGGCCTTCGCCCGCGGGGGGGCCGAGGAGGGGAAGACGCTGGTCTTCTGCCACGAGATGGAGACGCTCTCGGCGCTGAAGGCCGTCCTCGAGTCGGCGACGCGGCGGCGCGTGGCGATCTTCCACGAGGAGCTGACGCCCGAGCGGCGCGACCTCGAGGTGGCCGAGTTCCGGAGGGCCGACGGCCCGGTCTTCCTCGTCTCCACCGAGTGCGGCGGCGAGGGGCGGAACTTCGAGTTCTGCCGCCGCCTCGTCCTGTTCGACCTCCCCCTCGACCCGGCGCAGGTGGAGCAGCGGATCGGCCGGCTGGACCGGATCAACCGGACGGCGCCCGTGGAGGTCGTCTACTTCCGCCCGCCCACCGGCTTCGGCGCCGAGCTCGTCCGGCTCTACGAGGGGATCGGCCTCTTCCGCGAGCCGCTGGGGGGGCTCGAGCGCTCGCTCTCGCACGTGGAGGCGGCGATCCGCAAGGCGGAGCGCTTCGCCCGGATGGGGGAGCTGAGGCTGCCGGTCGCCGAGCTGGTCGCCGAGGTTCGGGAGGCCGCGCGGACGCGCCAGAAGGCCGTCTACCACCACCTCCACTCGGCGGGCTACTCGGCCGCCCTGGCGGACGGCGTCCTCGCCCGCGTCCCGGCGGGGCTGGACGAGGCGATGCAGCGCTTCGTCCTCGGCGCGTGCCACATCTTCGGCTTCGAGACGGCGGAGCGCCCCGGGCGGCGGACCTTCTACGTGGAGTTCGGCGGCGACGCGCTCGTCGAGCACCTCCCCGGCGTCCCGGGGGGCTCGCGGTTCCTCGGCACGTTCGACCGCGCCGAGGCGGTGGCCAAGGAGGAGCTCGACTTCTTCGGCTCGGGCCACCCGCTCGTGGAGGGCCTCTTCTCGGAGCTGTCGGACGGGCCGCGGGGGCGCGTGGCGCTCCTGAGGCTCGAGAGGTGCGGCACGGAGGGGGCCGGCCTCCTCTTCCTCCGCTCCGGCGAGGAGGGGCTCGCCCCCGAGGTCCTCGACCTTGCCGGCAACCCGCGCCCGGAGTGGGCCCGGCTGCTCGTCGAGGGCCGGCCCGCCCTCCGGGGCCTCTCGGCCGACGAGTGGTTCGGGAGCCTCCGGGGCCGGGCCGCCGACCTGCGCCTCTGGCCGAAGCTCTGCCGCCTCCTCGCCGCGCGCGCCTCCGGCGCCGGACGGCTGGAGGCGGTGGCCGCGGTCCGGCTCCTGCGGTGAGGGTGCCCTACCGGGTGAGCCGCGTCACGGCCCCCCGGGAACCGGGGAGCCCGGCGGCGGGTCTAGACTTCTGCCATGACCCCCGATGAGCGCACCTCTCGTCCCGTCCGTCGTGTCGCCTCGCTCCTGGCCGCGCTGGCCTCCGTGGCTCTCCTGTCCGCCCTCCCGGCGGCCCTGGCGCAGGGAGGCGGCAAGCCGAAGCCGGTGACGGGGGGCAAAGGAGACGCCGCCGTGAGAAAGGGCTCGTGGAAGACCGTGGACAGGCTCGTCGACGAGCAGAAGCTGGAGGAGGCGCGCGCCGAGGTCGAGAAGATCCGGCGGACCGCCCGGGCCGCCGGCGACGAGCACGAGTGGGCCAAGGCCCTGGCCAAGGAGGTCCAGCTCCGGATGGCCCTCCACGGCTACGAGACGGCCGTGCGCTTCCTGGCCGACGAGCCCTGGCCCCAGGGGGTCCTCGACCGGTCGGCGATCCGGCTCTTCTACGCCGACGCCCTCGTCACGTACGCCCGCGCCTACTCCTGGGAGATCGGCCAGCGCGAGCGGGTCGAGTCGAAGGAGAAGGTCGACCTGAAGGCCTGGACGCGGGAGCAGATCCACGGCGAGGCGCGGCGGGTCACCCTCGAGGTCTGGAACGACCGCGAGGGCCTCGGCGGAGAGCCGGTGAAGGCGCTGGCCGACACCCTCGAGCCGAACAGCTTCCCCCCGGGCGTCCGCCCGACGCTCCGGGACGCGGTGTCGTACCTCTTCGCCTCCCTCCTCGCCGACTCCTCGAGCTGGACGCCGGAGCAGTCGAACGACCTCTTCCGGGTCGACCTGGCCCGCCTCCTGGCGAGCCCGAGGGGAGAGCTCGCGGGCGTGAAGCTCGACGACCCGGCGACCCACCCCGTCGTGAAGGCCGCCGCGGTCCTCGCCGACCTGGAGGGCTGGCACGCCTCGCGGAGGGAGCGCCCGGCGGAGCTGGAGGCCTTCCTCGAGAGGACCCGCGTCCTGTCGGGGGCCTTCACGAAGCCCGCCGACCGGCGGGCGGTCTTCCAGGCCCTCGAGTCGCGGCTCGCCGCCTTCCGGGACGTCTCGTGGTGGGCGACGGGCCAGGCCGAGCTGGCCGAGCTGGCGCGTCAGGACGACCGTCCGGGGAACCTCGTCAAGGCCCGCCGGCTCGCCGAGGAGGGACGGAAGGCCTATCCGTCCTCGCCCGGGGGCGAACGTTGCCGGGCCATCGTCGCCTCGATCGAGGCGCCCGAGTACCAGGTGGCGGCGATGGCCAGCGACGGGATCGCGCGGCGTTCGGTCGAGATCCGGCACCGGAACCTCCCGGCCGTCTGGTTCCGCGCGTACCCGCTCGACCTCGAGGCGCGCGTGGCGAGCGCCCAGGACTGGAACCTCCTGCCCAGCCAGCGGGACGTCGAGGCGCTCCTCTCCTCGGGGAGCCCGGCCGCCGAGTGGAAGGTGGACCTCCCGGCCACGCCCGACTACAAGACCCACAAGTCGTACGCCGTCCCGCCGATGCGGAAGGCGGGCGCCTACGTCGTCGTGGCGTCGCGCCGGGCGGACTTCGGGACGGGGTCCTCCAACCAGGTCTACGGCCTGAACGTCGTCCTCTCGGACCTCGTCCTCGTGACCCGCCCGGACGACGAGGGCGGCTTCTTCGTCACCGCCACGGCCGGCTCGACGGGACGCCCCGTCGCCGGGGCGAAGGTCTCCCTCTGGGAGTTCGACTGGAGGCAGAAGCACCGGCGCTCGCGGAGCGAGACGACCGGCGCCTCGGGCGAGGTGCGCTTCGAGATGCAGGAGGCCCGGAGCGGCAAGTCGCACTTCCTCGTGGCGAGGAAGGGGGAGGAGGTCGCGGTCGACTCCAGCTACCTCTCCTTCTCGCGGCCGCACGAGCCGGGCGAGACGAGCTCGGCGCTCGTCTACACGGACCGGAGCGTCTACCGCCCCGAGCAGAAGGTCCTCTGGAAGGTCGTCGCCTACCGCGGGACGGCCCGCGACGCCCGGTTCCGGGTCTCGGCGGAGACGTCCCTGTCGGTCTGGCTCGTCGACCCGAACGGGGAGCGGGTCGAGAGCGCCGACGTCGTGACGAACGCGTGGGGCTCGGCCGCCGGAGAGTTCACCGTCCCGACGGGACGGCTCCTGGGCGGCTGGCGCGTGGAGGCCTCGACCGGGGGCGCCGCCCAGGTCCGCGTGGAGGAGTACAAGCGGCCGACGTTCGAGGCGACGTTCAAGGACCCGACGGCGCCGCTCCGGATCAACCGCCCGGCCCTCCTCGTCGGCGAGGCGCGCTACTACTTCGGCCTCCCCGTGACGAACGGACTCGTCCGCTGGCGCGTGACGCGCGAGCCGGTCTACCCGTGGTGGTGGGGGCTGTGGGGCCGCGGACCGCGGAGCTCCGCTCAGACGGTGGCGACGGGCACGGCCCCGCTGCGCGAGGACGGCACCTTCGAGGTCGCCTTCACCCCCGAGGCCGACGAGCGAGCGGACGGCACCTCGCGGGAGATGAGCTGGCGCTACGCCGTCACCGCGGACGTGACGGACGAGGGGGGGGAGACCCGCTCCGCCGTCCGGAGCGTCCGGCTCGGGCTCGTCTCGGTCGAGGCGCGCCTGGAGCCGTCCGCGGGCTTCTTCCTGGAGGGCCGTCCGGCCGAGGCGAGGGTGACCCGGACGAGCCTGGACGGCACCCCGCGGCCCGGGAAGGGGGCCTTCCGCCTCCTGAGGCTGGCGCAGCCCGGCCAGACGCCCCTCCCCAGCGAGGTACCCGTGCCGAAGGGGGTCCCGGCCGGGGAGGACGCGGGCGGGGACGAGCCGGAGGGCGACTTCGAGACGCCGGGCGACCGGCTCCGCCCCCGCTGGCAGGGGCTCGTGGCGGCCGAGGCGATCCTGAGGGACTGGGCCGACGGGGCCGTCGTCCGCTCCGGGGAGCTCTCGCACGGAGAGGACGGGCAGGCGACCGCCGTCCTGGGGAGCCTTCCCCCCGGCGCCTACCGGCTCCGCTACGAGACGGTCGACGACTTCGGCGAGAAGTACGAGACCGCCCGGGAGCTCCTCGTCGGGGGCCGGTCTCTCGACGTGAAGGTGCCGCTCCTCCTCCTCGCCGAGTCGACGTCGGTCGACGTCGGCGGGACCGTGCGCCTCCTGGTCCACTCGGGGCTCGCGGACCAGCCCCTCACGCTCGACGTCTACCGGGGCGGGCGCCTCGCCTCCCGGCGCTCGATCGAGGCGGGCCGGGACCCGGCCCTCGTCGAGATCCCCGTCGGGGAGTCGGACCGGGGCGGCTTCGGCGTGGCGCTGACGGGCGTGCGGGACCACCAGCTGATGCGGCACGCGGTCTCGGTCTTCGTCCCGTGGGACGACCGACAGCTGAAGCTGGAGTTCGCCACGTTCCGCGACCGGATCCGGCCGGGGAGCCAGGAGACGTTCCGGGTGACCGTCAAGGGACCCGACGGGAAGGCCGTCTCGGCCGGGGCCGCCGAGCTCCTCGGGTACATGTACGACAGGAGCCTCGACGTCTTCGCGCCGCACGTCCCGCCGAGCCCGCTCTCGCTCTACCCGTGGCGCGCGGGGACGGGCTGGCTCAGGGCGAGCCTCGGGGCCGCGAGCGCCTTCTGGGTGAAGGGCCGGGGCGAGGAGCTGCCGGGATACCCCACGTTCCTGCCCGACCGGCTGAAGGGGCTCGACGGCTACGCCATCGGCGGCCCGGGGCGCCGCGGCCGGGTGATGATGAAGTCGGCGGGCGCGATGCCGCCGCCGGAGAGCGCTCCGCCCCCGGCCCCCGCGGCCGCGCCGGCGCGTCAGGCCGCCGACGCCCTCGCCGTCACGGCGGAAGCCAAGGAGGAGGCGCCTCAGGAGGCCCGCCGGGAGAACGAGGCCGACCGGGGCGGCGCAGAGGCGCCGGCGCCGGAGCAGCCGCTGAGGTCGGACTTCTCCGAGACGGCCTTCTTCCGGCCGCAGCTCCTGACGGGGCCGGACGGCTCCGTGGCGATCGAGTTCGAGGTGCCCGACTCGGTCACCTCCTGGAACGTCTGGGTCCACGCGGTGACGAAGGACCTGCGCGGCGGGTCGCTCCGCAAGGAGACGAGGAGCGTCAAGGAGCTGATGGTCCGCCCCTACGTGCCGCGCTTCCTCCGGGAGGGGGACGAGGCCCGGGTGAAGGTCGTCGTGAACAACGCCTCGGAGGCCGACCTCGCCGGAAAGCTGAAGCTCGACGTGATCGACCCGGAGACGAACGAGAGCCTCGCCAGGGAGTTCGGGCTGACGGCGGAGGCCCTGACGCGGGACTTCGTCTCGCCGAAGGGGGGCGGGACGAACCTCACCTTCGAGGTCGTCGCCCCGAAGCGGGTCGGGACGGTCGCCTTCAAGGTCGTCGCCACGGCGGGGGACCTCTCCGACGGCGAGCTGCGCCCCTTCCCCGTCCTGCCGGGCCGGATGCACCTCGTCCAGTCGCGCTTCGTCACGCTCCGCGGGAAGGACTCCCGCACGATGAGCTTCCCGGACCTCGAGAAGGACGACGACCCGTCGCGCGTGAACGAGCAGATGGTCGTCACGGTCGACGCGCAGCTCTTCTACACGGTCCTCCAGGCGCTGCCCTACCTCGTGAACTACCCCTACGAGTGCACCGAGCAGACGCTGAACCGCTTCGTCTCGACCGGGATCGTCTCGAAGCTCTACGCCGACTACCCGGCCGTGGCCCGGATGGCCGAGCAGCTCTCGAAGCGGACGACGGCGCTCGAGACCTTCGACGCGGCCGACCCGAACCGGAAGATGGCGCTCGAGGAGTCGCCGTGGCTCGTCCCCGCCCGCGGCGGGACGGACGCCGGCCTCGGCCTCACGAACGTCCTCGACCCGCGGATCGCCAAGGCCGACCGCGAGGCCTCGCTCGCCAAGCTCCGCAAGGCGCAGACGGCCATCGGCGCCTTCCCCTGGTGGCCGGGCGGCCCGCCGTCTCCCTTCATGACGCTCTACATCCTCCACGGCCTGGCCAAGGCGGCGGAGTTCGGCGTCGAGGTCCCGGAGGAGATGGTCCAGCGGGGCTGGCGGTACCTCGCGGGGTACTTCCGCTCCGACCTGCGCGAGATGATGAGGAAGGACTGCTGCTGGGAGTTCCTGACCTTCCTCAACTACGTCGCCTCCTGCTACCCCGACCCGTCCTGGGTCGCCGACGCGATCACGGCGGCCGAGCGGCGGGAGATCCTCGACTTCTCGTTCAAGCACTGGAGGCGGCACTCGCCGCTCCTGAAGGGCTACCTGACGCTCACGCTGAAGCGGATGGGACGGCCGAAGGACGCCCGCCTCGTCTGGGACAGCGTCATGGACTCGGCGAGGACGACGCAGGACGAGGGGACCTTCTGGGCCGCCGAGGACCGCTCGTGGCTCTGGTACAACGACACGATCGAGACGCACGCCTTCGCGCTCCGGACGCTCGTCGAGCTGGACCCGAAGGACCCGCGGCGCGACGGCCTCGTCCAGTGGATCCTCCTGAACAAGAAGCTGAACCAGTGGAAGTCGACCCGGGCCACGGCCGAGGTGGTCTACTCGCTCGTCCACTACCTGAAGCAGGAGGGGGCGCTCGGCGTCCGCGAGGACGCCACGGTGAAGGTGGGCGGCCAGACGGTCTCGTTCGTCTTCGAGCCCGACCGGTACACGGGGAAGAAGAACCAGGTCGTCGTCCCCGGGGAGAAGATCGACCCGAAGACCACCTCGACGGTCACCGTCGGCAAGGAGAGCAAGGGCTTCGCGTTCGCCTCGGCGACCTGGCACTTCTCGACCGAGAGGCTGCCCGACGCCGAGCGGGGGGACTTCTTCTCGGTGACGCGGCGCTACTTCCGGCGCGAGAACACCGGGAACGAGTGGGTCCTCTCGCCGCTCTCCGAGGGGGCGGCGCTCTCGCCCGGCGACCAGGTGGAGGTCCACCTCTCGCTCCGGTCCAAGCACGCGGCCGAGTACGTCCACCTGCGCGACCCGCGCGCGGCCGGCCTCGAGCCCGAGAACGCGGTCTCGCGCTACAAGTGGGACCTGGGGATCGGCTGGTACGAGGAGGTCCGCGACAGCGGGACGAACTTCTTCTTCGAGCAGCTCCCGGCGGGCGAGTACACGTTCAAGTACCGCCTGAGGGCGAACATGGCCGGGACCTTCCGCGTCTCGCCGGCGACCGTCCAGTCGATGTACGCGCCCGAGTTCGCGGCCTACTCGGCCGGGAACGTCCTCGTGGTAGAAGGGGAGCGGTGAGCCCGGCCGCACCCCTTCTCGCCTACGCCTCCTTCTCCGTCCCCGGCGCCACGCTCGCCGAGAAGGCGGGGCTCCTCCGCGAGCGTGGCCTCGCCCTGGAGCTGGCCGACGACGGCTCCGTCGACGCGGCCGCGGTCCTGGGCCTCGGCGTCCCCGTCGCGTGCGTCCAGGCCTTCCGGATGCACGACGCGCACCCGCTCCACGCCGACCCGGCGGTCCGGGAGGAGGCCCGCCGGGTCGTCCTCTCGGCCCTGGAGCTGGCGGCGCGGGTCGGCTGCCCGCGGGTCCTGACCGTCTGCGGGTTCGGCCCGCCCGGGGTCGAGCGGCCTTTCGAGGCCGCCCTCGGCTTCTTCGCGTCCCTGGCCGCTCCGGCCCGGGCCCTCGGCCTCCGGCTCCTGGTGGAGCCGCTTTCCCCGCGGCGCGCAGGGGCCTTCACCCGTCCCGCCGAGGTGCGGGACCTCCTCCGGGCGCTCGCCTCGCCCGACGTATTCGGCGCGGCGCTGGACACGGGGCACATGCTGGACGGGGGGCTGGACCCCGCTGCGGAGCTCTCGGCCTGGGACGGGCTCCTCGAAGAGGTCCAGCTGAAGGGGCCCCTCTCGGCCGCGCCGGGGCCGGAGCTGCCGCTCCGGCGGTGGCTCTCGGCGCCCGGGGCTCCGCCCGCGCTCCTGGCGGTGGAGCACCGCGAGGTGATCGGGAGGGAGAGGTTCGACGAGGTCGTCGCCGGAGTCCTCGACGCCCTGACCGTGGGCGCGGAGGCGGCCCCCGTCGCGACGGGGGCCCCGGCGGCCGGATAATCCCTCGGCGTGACCCCAGTCCCTCCCCGGCAGCGGCGGGCCGTCGCGACGGCGGTGGGCGTGGCGGTGACGGTCTCGGTCCTCTGGACGGGCTTCCTCGTCGCCCACGGCCTGGCGGACGGGAGGCTCCTCCCGCGGGGCGCCGTGACCTCGGCCGTCGTGCTCGTGGTCTACCTGGCCGCCGCGGTCATCGTCCTGACGAACCGCTCCGCCGACCCCGTCAACCGCGCGATCTTCGCGTTCCTCGTCCTCCTCGGGACCGTCAACGCCTCGCGGGCGGCCGAGGCCTTCGCGGCCGGCGGCGCGCGGGTGGACCGGCTCGCCTTCGCCGCCTCGAGCCTCCTGTACATCGTCCTGCTCTTCTGGGTCGGCCTCACGATCCACGGCTACTTCCCGGTCCGGCGGTTGGCCCGCCCGGGTCGGGACTACGCGCTGGCCACGGCCGCCGCCCTGGTGCCCGCCTCCGCGTACCTCTGGAGCTGGTGGAAGGCCGGCGCCGCGGGCCCGCCGGGGCGCGCCTGGTCGCTCGGCCTGTCGGTCGCCGCCCTCGTCGTGGACCTGTTCGTCTTCGTCTACTTCCTGACGCTGAGCTTCGCGGCCCGCCGCGAGGACGTGCGGCGCCGGGCTCGGGTCGTCTTCGTGGCCGTGGCGGTCTACATGGGGCTCTACCTCGTCCTGAGGGACATCCCCGCCCTCTCGGGGTCGCCTCCTCTGGTCCCGGGGTTCGCGCTGAGCCTCGTCTCGACCCTCTTCCCTGCGAGCCTGATCGTCGCGGTCACCCGCTACCGCCTCTTCGAGGTGGACCGCCTGATCCGGCGCGGGGCGGCGTACGCCTCGGCCGCGGCGCTCCTCGTCCTCGTCCTCGTCGCGGGGGTGCCGGTCGTGACCGCCCTCCTCGTCCGGCTCTCCCCGGCGCTCTCCGCCGTCCCGGTGACGGCGCTCGTGTCGGTCGTCCTCTTCCTCCTCCTCGACCCCTTCCGCCGGCGGACGCAGGCGGCGCTGGCCCGGCGGCTGGCCCGGGGCGCCATCGACCCGCGGACGCTCGTCGCCGACATCGTGGCCGGCCTGAAGGACGTCGGAGAGGAGATCCTCCCCGCGGACGTGATGCAGCGGGTCTCCCGTGCCCTGCACCCGTCCCGCCAGGCCTTCTGGGTCTTCGCCGGGGAGAGGGACGGCACGCCGGTCCACCCCGTGACGGCCGGACCTCTGGTCTCGTACCCGGACCTCGACCGGGCGGCGCTCCTCCCGCACGCCGAGCCGCCGGAGGAGCGGCGCGCGGTCTGGTTCCTCGCTCCCGAGGGGGCGGAAGGGCCGCGGGCGCGGGGCGACCTCGCCGAGAAGCTCCGGGGGCACGGCTTCGTCCTGGCCTTCCCGCTCTTCTCGACCTCCGGGGAGCCGGTGGGCCTCATCGCGCTCGGCGTCAAGAAGTCGGGCGACCCGTACGTCCCGGAGGAGGTGAGCCTCCTCGTCGCGGTCGCCGAGCACGCGGCCCTGGCGCTGGAGAGGTTCGCTCTCAGCCGGCGGGCCGAGGAGGACCGGCGGGTGCGGGACGAGGTCCTCGGCCGCCTGACCGAGGAAGGGGGCGGCGCCCTCTACGAGTGCGAGCTGTGCGGGCGCGTCGCCTCCGAGGACGAGATCGTCTGCGGCGCCGACGGGCACGCCATCCGGATGACGCAGCCGGTCCCCCGCCTCCTGGCCGGGCGGTACCGCCTCGACCGGAGGCTCGGGGAAGGGGGGATGGGCGCGGTCTACGTCGCGCGGGACGTGCCGGCCTTCCGCGACGTCGCCGTGAAGCTGATCCGGGCCGAGCAGCTCCGCGACAAGGGGACCGCGGCGCGGTTCCGGCGCGAGGCGCGCCTGACGGCGCGGCTGGCCCACCCCAACGCCGTCGCGGTCTACGACTACGGCGAGCTCCCGGGCGGCGGGGCGTTCCTCGTGATGGAGCTGCTCCAGGGCGGGTCTCTCCGCACGGAGCTGACCGAGCGGGGGCCGCTCCCGTACGCGGAGGTGGCGTGGGTCCTCGACCGGGCCCTGGACGTCCTGGCCGCCGCGCACGCCGCCGGCCTCGTCCACCGCGACGTCAAGCCCGACAACCTCTACGTCACGCGCGGGCCCGAGGGGGCGCGGCTGAAGCTCCTCGACTTCGGCCTGGCGCGCGAGACGCGCCGGCCGACGCCCGCCTCGGGCCCGGCGATCACCTCCTCGGAGACCCTCCTCGGGACTCCGGGGTACATGGCGCCCGAGCTCCTCCGGGGAGCCGACGCCTCCCCGGCCTCCGACCAGTGGGCGATCGCCTTCACCGCGGTCGAGCTCCTGACCGGGGTGAGGCTCGGGATCGAGAAGCTCGAGGTGGAGACCCACCGGCTGATGGACGAGGTCGTCGCCGTCGTCACGACCGCCTGCCCGGACGCCGGGGTCCCGTGGGCCCGGGTCCTCGCCCGGGCGCTCGCGGCGGACCCGGACGACCGGTGGGTGTCGGTCGTCTCCCTGCGCCGGGCGCTCGCCCGGTTCTACGGCGAGCGGCTGCCGGCCGACCGCGACGTCCGGTTCGTCGTCCTGGAGCGGTAGCCGGGGCCTTCCCCGGCCCGTGACGGGGAGCACGCACCCCCTCGACGCACGGGTGCGAGAATCGTCCCGTGCGACGGCACACCGCGGCCTTCGTCCTCCTGACGGGTCCGGCCCTCCTCCTCCTGGCCGCCCCTCCTCGCCCGGACAAGGGCGCGACCGGCCCGAAACCGCTCGAGAAGATCGCGTTCGGATCCTGCCTCCGGCAGACGCGAGAGGCGCCGGTCCTGGACAGCGTCGTCTCCTTCCGGCCGGACCTCTTCGTCTTCCTCGGGGACAACGTCTACGCCGACACCGAGGACATGGAGGAGATGCGCGAGGTGTACGCGCGGCTGGCGGCGATCCCCGGATTCTCCGCGCTCCGGAGGGCGTGCCCGGTCCTGGCGACGTGGGACGACCACGACTACGGCGCCAACGACGCCGGGGCGGAGTACCCGATGAAGGC
This sequence comes from Acidobacteriota bacterium, assembly GCA_008363385.1. Taxonomy (GTDB): domain Bacteria; phylum Acidobacteriota; class Thermoanaerobaculia; order UBA5066; family UBA5066; genus RHKY01. The sequence continues at coordinate 51,481 of RHKY01000029.1, forward strand.
GAGGTCGAAGGTGGTCTTCCTCGACTTCTGGGGCGAGCCGAAGGACTCCCCCCGGCGGAGACGGCCCGGGGTGTACGACGCGAAGGTCTTCGGTCCGCCCGGGAAGCGGGTCCAGGTGATCCTCCTCGACACGCGGTACAACCGCTCCGCCCTGAAGAAGCGCAGGCTGTACGACCGCTCCGAGGGGCCCTACGAGCCGAACCCGGACCCCGACGCGACGATCCTCGGCCCCGAGCAGTGGGCCTGGCTGAAGGAGCGGCTCCTCGAGCCCGCCGAGCTCCGGCTCCTCTGCTCCAGCATCCAGGTCGTCGGCGACGACCACGACCGCGAGAAGTGGGGGAACTTCCCGGCCGAACGGGACCGGCTCTTCCGCCTCCTGCGCGAGACCAGGGCCGAGGGCGTCGTCGTCCTCTCCGGCGACATCCACATCTCCGAGCTCTCCGCCATCGACGCGCACCTGGGGTACACGCTCTACGACCTGACCTCGAGCGGGCTGACCGAGGCCGCGTACAACCTCAGGCCGCTCCACGCCAACCGGAACCGGATCGGCTCCGCCGTCCGCGGCAACAACTTCGGCGCCGTCCAGGTCCGATGGGCGGACGGCGACGCGAAGGTCTCCCTCGAGCTGCGGGACGAGACGCGAGGGCTCGCCCTCGAGCGCCAGCTCTCGCTGAAGGACCTCCGCCGGGGGGCCGTCACCGTCCCCTCCGCCGCCCCGCCCCCTCCCGCCGCCGGGAGCTGACCCCGGCGTGACGGGCCCTCAGCCGGGGCGGCGCCTGGTCCCCGCCTGGGGCGGGGCCGTCGTCGGGTCCTCCGGCCAGGGGTGCTTCGGGTAGCGTCCCCGGAGCTCGCGGCGGACGGCCGCGTAGCCGCTCCTCCAGAAGCCAGCCAGGTCGGCGGTCACCTGGACGGGGCGGCCGGCCGGCGAGAGGAGGTGCACGACGACCGGCACCCGCCCCCCCGCCACGCGGGGAGTCTCCGCCAGGCCGAACATCTCCTGCAGCTTCACAGCGAGGACCGGGCGCCCGGAGGAGTAGTCCACGCGGAGGTCGCGGCCGGTCGGGACCCGCAACGTGGGGGGCGCGCCGTCGTCGAGGGCACGCCGCCCCGCGGCCCCGAGCTTGCGGAGGAGGAGCGGGGCGAGCCGGACCTGGCGCAGCTCCGAGAGGCGCCGCCGCCCCTCGGCGGCCTCCCGGACGAGCTCCGCCCTCAGGCCCTCGCCGGGGGCCGGCAGGGCCAGGTCGGGCCGTAGCGGGCCGAGGAAGGCGAGGCGGCGCTCGAGGTCCGCCAGGTCGGGCTCGTCCGCGAAGACGGCTCGGGGGTCTTCCAGGGCCGCCCCGGCCAGGAGGGCCGAGGTCTCGCCGTCCAGCGGGGCGGGGACCGGCTGCTCGGAGAGGACCAGGCCCTCGTAGACGAGCCTCCGCTCGGCGACGACCATCCCACCCTCGCGGTCCCACCGGCGGACCGTCTCCGTCCTCGCCCCCAGCCAGCTGGCTTCCACCGAGCTGGCCGTTCGGACCCGCGCCGGGCCGGAGCCGCCGGCGGTGACGTCGACCGCCAGGACGAGCGGGGCCTCCCGCACGCAGCTTCCCGGGTCCAGCACGGCGCCCGTCCCCCCGACGAGGGCCAGTCGCGAGCCGCCCGGAAGCCGCCGCCCGACACGGTCCGGGTATCCCGCCAGGAGCGCCCGGCGCAGCTCCTCGTCCCCGCCCTGCTCGGGGCCCCGGGCGCCGCCGCCGGCGAGCCGCAGGATCCGGTCCCGGGCCGCGAGGACGGATCGGACGGCCCCGGGCTCCAGTCCCAGGGCCTCCATCCGCTCCCGGGCCGCGCCGGAGCGCTCGACCTCCTCCACGAGGTCCATCCTGGCCAGGAGGTCCGAGTCCGACGTGGGGAGCGACGGCTCCGCCTCGCCCTGCCAGAGCGCGCGCCGGGAGGCGAGGACCTCTCGCTCCGACAGGAGCGCGACGAGGAGGGCCCCACGGCGGGGGCGCCCCAGCGCCTGCGCCGAGAGGAGGACGGCCGAGAGGCGCGGGTGGAGGGGAAGCTGGGACATCCTCCTCCCGAGCGGCGTCAGCTCGTGACCGTCCGGCCGGACCGCTCCGAGGCGGCGGAGGAGGGCGAGGCCCGCCTCCATTGCCGAAGCGGGAGGGGCCTCGAACCACCCGAAGCGGCGCGGGTCGCGCGCGGCCCAGCCGAGGACGTCGAGGAGCGCGGGCGCCAGGTCGGTCCGGAGCAGCTCGGGCTCCTCCCGGTCCCGGAAGCCGCGCTCCTCCTCGCGGGTGTAGAGGCGGAAGACGACGCCCGGCCCGAGCCGCCCCGCTCGCCCGGCCCGCTGGACGGCGCTGGCACGGGAGACGGGGGAGAGGACGAGGCGGTCGATCCCGGTCCGCGGGTCGAAGCGCAGGACGCGGGCCAGGCCGCCGTCCACCACCGCGGTCACCCCCTCGATCGTCAGGGACGTCTCCGCGACGTTCGTCGCCAGGACGGCCTTTCGCCGCCCCGCCGGGTCCGGCAGGAGCGCCCGGTCCTGCTCGGCGGGCGGCAGGTCGCCGTGCAGCGGGACCACGGCCAGGTCCGACCGGCGGGCGGACCCGGCCAGGAGGCCGGCCGTGCGGCGGATCTCGCCGGCCCCGGGCAGGAAGACGAGGACGTCGCCCGACGGGAGCTCGTCGAGGGCCCGGAGGGCCGCCCAGGCGGCCCGCTCCGGGAGAGGACGGGCCGAGACGGCCTCCGCCCACCGGACCTCGACCGGGTAGACGGGAGCCTCCACCGCGACGACCGGCGCGGGCGCCCCTGCCCTCCCGAGGTACGCCGAGACGGGGCCGGGGTCGAGCGTGGCGGAGGCGACCAGGACCCACAGGTCCTCGCGCACGGTCGCGCGGGACTCGACCGACATCGCCAGGACGAGGTCCGTCTGCCGGCCGCGCTCGTGGAACTCGTCCAGCATCACGGCCGAGACGCCCGGGAGCGCGGGGTCGGCGAGGAGCTTGCGGGTCAGGACGCCTTCCGTCGCCACGACGACGCGCGTCGCGGCCGAGACCGCAGAGCCGTCGCGCGTCACGAACCCGACCGTGCGTCCCACCTCCTCTCCCAGCTCGGCAGCCATCCGCCGTGCCGCGGCTCGCGCGGCGACCCTTCGGGGCTGCAGCAGCCAGAGCTGCCCGTCGCCCGGCAGGCCGCGCTCGAGGAGGGCGAGGGGAAGGCGGGTCGACTTCCCGCTCGCCGGAGGCGCGGTGACGACGGCCGAGCCGGCCCGCGCCAGGGCCGCGACCACCTCCGGGACCCGCCCGTCGACGGGGAGAGGGGACCTCACGCTCCCGAGCATAGGGAACTCCCGCCGCGTGGCGCTCCCGCGGGGCCGCGAGCGCCTCCCGCATAGTCCCTTTTTCCCATTCCGGGATGCATCAGGGCTACGGCCGGACGGGCGTCGCGGTGCTAGGATGCCTCCGCCGGGGACGGCCGAGACGCGGGGCGCAACCTCTCGGGCGGCCTCCCGAGAGCGCGCCCTCCGCCGCGCGGAACGTCTCCGGAAGCGTCCAAGCGTGAGAGTCACCTCCGCCTCACCGCTCGCCCGGTGCCACCGGAAGAGACGGGAGGCGTTCCTGATGGAGAGATCGACATGAAGGGTGCGTTCAATCCGTTCGAAATGGCCCAGCAGCAGTTCGACAAGGCCGCCGACATCCTCGAGCTCGACGCGGCGACCCGCGAGCTGCTGCGCTGGCCCCTCCGCGAGTACCAGTTCGCGATCCCGGTCCGGATGGACGACGGGAGCGTGAAGGTCTTCCGCGGCTTCCGCGTCCAGCACAACGACGCGCGCGGCCCCAGCAAGGGGGGCATCCGCTTCCACCCGCAGGAGACGGTGGACACGGTCCGCGCGCTCTCGATGTGGATGACCTGGAAGTGCGCGGTCGTCGACATCCCGCTCGGCGGCGGCAAGGGCGGCGTCATCTGCGACCCGCACAACCTGAGCCAGCGCGAGCAGGAGTCCATCTGCCGCGGGTGGGTCCGCCAGCTGGCGCGGAACGTCGGCGCGTTCCAGGACGTGCCGGCCCCGGACGTGATGACGAACGCCCAGCACATGCTCTGGATGCTCGACGAGTTCGAGCACATCCACGGCCGCCACGAGCCCGGCTTCATCACCGGCAAGCCGGTCGGCATGGGCGGCTCGCTGGGGCGCACCGAGGCCACGGGCTACGGCCTGGTCTACACGCTCCGCGAGGCCTTGAAGCAGCTCGGCCTCCCGGTCGAGAAGACCACGGCGTCGTGCCAGGGATTCGGCAACGTGGCGCAGTACGCCATCCGCCTCTACCAGCAGCTGGGCGGGAAGGTCGTCTGCGTCTCGTCGTGGGACCAGGCCGACCAGACGTCCTACGCCTTCCGGAAGGCGTCCGGCGTCGACGTCGACGAGCTCCTCGGGATCACGGACCGCTTCGGCGGCATCGACCGCGAGAAGGCCGGCAAGCTCGGCTACGAGGTGCTCCCGGGCGACGCGTGGATCGAGCAGGACGTCGACATCCTCCTGCCGTGCGCGCTCGAGAACCAGATCACCGGCGAGAACGTCCGGAAGATCAAGGACCGCGTCAAGGTGATCGGCGAGGGGGCCAACGGCCCGACGACGCCCGAGGCCGACAAGGTGATCCAGGAGCGCGGGATCTTCGTCATCCCGGACTTCCTCGCCAACGCCGGCGGCGTCACCTGCAGCTACTTCGAGCAGGTGCAGAGCAACATGAACTACTTCTGGGAGAAGGACGACGTCCTCGGGAAGCTCGACCACGCGATGACGTCGGCCTTCCTGGCCGTCGCCGAGCTGGCGAAGAAGCGGAAGCTCTACATGCGCGACGCGGCGTACGTCATCTCGGTGAGCCGGGTGGCCAAGGCGTGCCGCGACCGGGGCTGGTGCTGAAGTGG
>RHKY01000029.1:56412-88713 GCA_008363385.1 Acidobacteriota bacterium
GGAACCCGGGTCGGCCCGGGTTCCCCCGCGCCGCCTCGGCGGCTCCCGATCCTCCGCGGCGGAGAAGCGGGCCCGCTTTCGCGGGCCTGCTGATTTCTCGGGTTCCCCCGCGCCGCCTCGGCGGCTCCCCCTCCGCGGCGGAGAGGCGGGCCCGCTTTCGCGGGCCTGCCGGGTTTTCGGGGAACGCGGGTCCTTCCAGGCTGCGGCGGGGGTAAGCTCCACGGGAGGGCCGCGGGACGATGAGCCAGGCCGCCGGGGTCGAGGACGTCCCCCCGTTCGACCGGAGCTTCCTGACGAGCGGCTGCACGTTCACGCGGATCGGGAGCGGTCCGCTCGGGGGCAAGGCGAGCGGGCTGCTCACGATCTCGCGCGGGCTGGCGCGCCTCTTCCACCCCGAGGCCTTCCCCTCCTTCGCGGTCGACGTCCCGAGGCTCACCGTCCTCGGGGCGGACGCCTTCGGCGTCTTCCTCCGGGAGAACGGCCTCTTCGACGTGGCGCTCTCCGGCGCGCCGGACCAGGTGATCGCCGACGCCTTCCAGCGCGGCTCCCTCCCCGCGCACCTCGTCGGGGACCTCCGGGCGTTGACCGAGGAGATGCGCCGCCCGCTCGCCGTCCGCTCCTCGAGCCTCCTCGAGGACGCGCGCGACCTGCCGCTGGCGGGCGTCTACCTGACGAAGATGCTCCCCAACAACCAGCCGGACGCCGACGCCCGCTTCCGCCGCCTGTCGGAGGCGGTGAAGCTCGTCTACGCCTCCACCTACTTCCGCGCCGCGCGCGCCTACCGCGCCGCCGCGGGGGCGGGGGACGACGAGGAGAGGATGGCCGTGATCTTCCAGGAGGTCGTCGGCCGGCGTCACGGCGACCGCTTCTACCCGCACGTCTCGGGCGTCGCCCGGTCCTGGGCCTGGTACCGGACGGGCCGCACACGCCCCGAGGACGGCGTCGCGCAGCTCGCCCTCGGCCTGGGCAAGCAGATCGTCGACGGGGGCCTCTCCTGGGTCTTCTCGCCCGCGCGGCCCAAGGCCCGGCCCCCCTTCGCGTCGGCGCGGGCCTCGCTCAAGGAGACGCAGACGGAGTTCTGGGCCGTCAACATGGGCCGGCCCCCCGCCCACGACCCGACCCGGGAGACGGAGTACCTCGTCCGCGCGGGCCTCCCCGAGGCCGAGTTCGACGGCACGCTCGGGAGGATCGCGTCGACCTACGACGCCGCCTCGGACCGGCTCCTGCCGGGGATCGCCCGCGAGGGGCCGCGGGTCCTGGACTTCGCGCCGATCCTCGTCCACGACTCCCTCCCGCTGAACGGGCTCGTCCGGGCCCTCCTCCTGGCCTGCGAGGGGTGCCTCGGCGGGCCGGTGGAGATCGAGTTCGCGCTCACGTTCGAGCCCGGTGGAGGGGTCCGGTTCGCCCTGCTGCAGTCCCGGCTCATGGCGGTCTCGCAGCAGCTGGTGGAGGTCGGCGAGGACCCGCCCCCCGGCTGGAAGGCGCTCGTGACCTCGCGCGACGCTATGGGGAACGGGTCGACGGAGGGGATCGCCGACGTGGTCTGGGTCGAGAGGCGCGGATGGGAGATGCGGCGCAGCGCCGAGGCCGCCGCGGCGATCGCGGCCCTCAACCGGAGACTCGTCTCCGAGGGGCGGCCGTACGTGCTGATCGGGTTCGGGCGGTGGGGCTCGGCCGACCCGTGGCTGGGAATCCCGGTGGCGTGGGGGGACATCGCGGGCGCCCGGGCCATCGTGGAGGCCTCGCCCCCGGAGCGCGGGATCGAGGTCAGCCAGGGCTCGCACTTCTTCCACAACCTGGCCGGCTTCCGGGTCGGGTACCTCTCCGTCCCGGCGGGGCGGGAGGGGGACGTCGACTGGGGGTGGCTGGAGGCGCGGGCCGGCGCCGAGTCGATCGGCCCCGTCCGCCACGCGCGCCTCGAGCAGCCGCTCCTGGTGGAGGTCGACGGCCGGAGCGGCCGTGGGATGATCCTCCGCCGCGAGGAGACGACGTGACGCACACGACGGGCTCGGCCGACAGGATCCTCGACGCGCTCCAGGAGCGGGCCAAGGAGCTCCACTGCCTCTACCGCGTCCACGAGCTCGCCAACCACCAGAGCGCGTCGCTGGACGAGATCTTCCGGGAGCTGGTGGAGGTCATCCCCCGGGGATGGCAGTACCCGGCCGACTGCTTCGCCCGCATCGAGGTGGACGGGACGGTCTGGGAGCCCCCGGACACGACGCGCACGCCCTGGAGCCAGTCCGCGTCGATCCGGGCGATGGGGGAGGTCGTCGGCTCGCTCGAGGTCTTCTACGACCGGGAGTACCCGGAGTCGGACGAGGGGCCGTTCCTGAAGGAGGAGCGGAAGCTCCTCGACACGATCGCCGAGCGGCTCGGGCAGCTCCTCCTGCAGCGCCGGCTCCTGGACCGCCTGCAGGCCACCGAGGGCGCCGCCGGGGGCGGGGCCGCCCCGCTGGGGCTCGAGTGGCGGGCGGTGGTCGACTTCCTGAGGAGCACCGACCGGCACCTCTTCGTCCGCGTCTCGCGCCGGATGATCAACTACCTCTGCTGGGAGGGGATCCCGGAGGCGCTCGCCCTCCTGCCGCGCATCGCCGACGGCCTCCCCGGCGGCGACGAGTCGCTCGGCAGCGACAACCGCCCCCTGGCGCGGAGGAACCTCGACTCCCTCCTCGAGGTGGCCGAGGAGGCCTTCCTCGTCGCCGCGCGGCACCTGAGCGGCGACGAGATCCTCTCCTGCGTCCAGACGTGGATCCGGGACGACCGGTCCGGGTTCCTGGTCGAGATCGTCGAGAACCAGCGCAGCTCGCTCGCGGACATCGCCCAGGCGCTCGACCGGTACCACCACGAGGCGCTGGACGACCGCCAGCTGTCGCACCCGATCCAGACGGAGCTGAGGGTCGCGCTGGCGCGGCGCTACCTGACGGACCAGCTCGACTTCGTGGCCGCCGCCAAGGAGAACGTCGACGTCGCCGACTACTGGGAGCTCTCGCGGCGGGTCATCAGCCCGCCGCGGAGCCACGGGAAGATCGGCGGCAAGGGGGCGGGGCTGATCCTGGCCGCCCAGATCGTGAGGCGGTCGGCCGAGTACTCCGACGCGCTCCGGGACATCCGGATCCCGAAGACCTGGTACGTCACGTCCGACGGCGTCCTCGACTTCATCGAGTACAACCACCTCGAGGACCTGTACAACCGCAAGTACCTGGAGATCGACCAGGTCCGCCGCGAGTTCCCCCACATCATCCAGGTCTTCAAGAACTCGCGGTTCTCGCCGGAGATCGTCAAGGGGCTCTCCGTGGCGCTCGACGACTTCGACGACCGGCCGCTCATCGTGAGGAGCTCCAGCCTCCTCGAGGACCGGGTCGGCTCGGCGTTCTCGGGCAAGTACCGGAGCCTCTTCCTCGCCAACCAGGGGACGAAGGCGGAGCGGCTCGCCGCGCTCATGGACGCCATCGCCGAGGTCTACGCCTCGATCTTCGGCCCGGACCCGATCGAGTACCGCGCCGAACGGGGGCTCCTGGACGTCCACGAGGAGATGGGGATCCTGATCCAGGACGTCGTCGGGACCCGCGTGGGGCGCTGGCACCTCCCGACCTTCGCGGGCGTGGCCTTCAGCAACAACGAGTTCCGCTGGTCCCCGCGCATCCGCCGCGAGGACGGCCTCCTCCGGCTCGTCCCGGGGCTGGGGACGCGGGCCGTCGACCGGATCGGGGACGACTACCCGGTCCTGATCGCGCCCGGGCAGCCCGGGCTGCGCGTCAGCGTGACGGCCGACGAGATCGCCCGGTACTCGCCGCGGAGGGTCGACGTCATCGACCTGGAGGCCCGCCGGTTCGACACGATCGAGCTCTCCCGGCTCCTGGAGGAGGCGGGGACGGACCTCCCCGGGATCGGGAACGTCGTCTCGATCTGCGACGAGGGGGGGCGGCTGCACCGCCCCTCGGTCGTCGACTGGGACCTGCAGAAGGACCGCCTGGTCGCCACGTTCGACGGGCTCGCCTCCGCGACGCCGTTCGTCACGCAGATGCGGTCGCTCCTGAGGGTCCTGGAGGAGCGGACGGGAGGGGCCGTCGACATCGAGTTCGCCTCCGACGGGCGGGACCTCTACCTCCTGCAGTGCCGGCCCCAGAGCTTCTCCGACGACTCGTCCGCCGCGCCCATCCCGCGCGACCTCCCCGCCGACAGCGTCGTCTTCACCGCGAACCGCTTCGTCTCCAACGGCCGCCTCCCGGAGGTCACCCACGTCGTCTACGTCGACCCGGACGCGTACGCGCGCGTCCCCGACCTGGCGACGCTCCGCCGCGTCGGGCGGGCGGTGGGCCGCCTGAACAAGGTGCTCCCCAAGCGCCGGTTCATCCTGATGGGGCCGGGACGGTGGGGGAGCCGGGGCGACATCAAGCTCGGGGTGGCGGTGACCTACTCGGACATCAACAACACCTCGCTCCTCGTCGAGATCGCGCGGAGGCGGGGGAACTACGTGCCCGACCTCTCGTTCGGGACGCACTTCTTCCAGGACCTCGTGGAGGCCTCGATCCGGTACGTGCCGCTCTTCCCGGACGACGGGAACGTCGCCTTCAACGAGGGGTTCCTGCTCGGGGCCCCGAACGTCCTCCCGGAGGTCCTGCCCGAGTTCGGGGACCTGGCGGGGGTCGTCCGGCTGATCGACGTGCCGGGCGCCACGGGGGGCCTCGTCCTGAGGGTCCTGATGAACGCGGAGGAGGACCGCGCCGTCGCCTACCTCACCTCGCCCGGCGCCTCGGCCCCGGAGGCCCCCCACGACCGCCGCCGCGCGGCCCCCGAGCCTCCCGCCGAGGACCACTGGCGGTGGCGCCTCAAGATGGCCGAGCGGATCGCCGCGTCCGTGGACGCGGCGCGCTTCGGCGTGAAGGCGATGTACGTCGTCGGCAGCACGAAGAACGCCAGCGCCGGGCCGGGAAGCGACATCGACCTCCTCGTCCACGTCGACGGGGACGAGGCCCGGGGCCGCGACCTCGCGGCCTGGCTGGAGGGGTGGAGCCTCTGCCTGGCGGAGCTGAACCTGCAGCGGACCGGGGTGAAGGTCGACGGGCTCCTCGACGTCCACACCGTCACGGACGAGGACTTCCGGCGGCAGTCGAGCTGGGCCGCCAAGATCGGCGCCGTCACGGACGCCGCGCGGCCTCTGCCGATGCCCAGGGCCGCGGCCTCCTGACGGGAGGCGCCTCGGGCCCCCGCGTCGGGGGCAACGGCGCGTCCGCGCTCGGGGCCGACTCCCCGCGGCGCCTCACAGGAGGTCGCGGGTGGCGGCCCCCGGGTCCTCCGGCGTGAACCTCACGAGCGCGAGCTGCTCTCCGTCGTGCGCCGCCGAGAGGCACCAGGTCCTCCCGATCCGGTCCCGCCACGCGCCGGTGAGCCGGGCCGACTCGTGGACGTGGCCGCAGAGCGAGAGGAGCGGCTGGCGGGCCTCGAGGAACCGCCGGATCGCCACGCTGCCGACGTGGACGTCGAGCGGGGCGTGGTCGACCGACCGTCCGTCCAGGGCGGCCCGGTCGAGGGCCGTCCGATACGGCGGGGAGTGGAAGAGGAAGACCGCCTCGGTCAGGTCCTCGTCGCCTGCGAGGCGCTCGAGGTCGCGGGCGATCGTCGCCAGCTCGACCTCCCGCGGGTCGGCGGCGACCGTCCGGCGCCCTTCCCCCGGGGGGACCGCGCCCGGGTCGACGAAGCGGGAGACGTCGTAGCGTTCCCAGTCCTTCAGGAGGAACGGGGTGGGCGGGACGTACGGGTAGCCGAAGACGGGCCGCCCCTCCCACGCGACGCGGCGCTCGACGAGGACCTCCCACGCTCCCGCGCGCTCGCCGTCGAGGAGCGGCTCCAGGGCGAGGCGAGGGTCGTCGTTCCCGGGGATCAGGAAGACGCGCGGCGCCTGGCCTCCGAGGCCGTCCCGAAGGTCGAGGAACGCCGGGAGGAGCACGTCCGAGACGAACGCCGCGGCCCCGGCGAGCCCGTGCGGGAGGAGGTCGCCGCCGAGGAAGAGGGCCGGCGGCCGCTCCCGACGCACGGCGGCGAGGAGCCTCTCGTAGCGGTCCGGCCGGCCGTGGAGGTCGGAGGCGAAGAGGCAGGGCCGCGCCGGGACGCTCATCGGCGCCCCGGCTTGAGGATGACCCCTTCGTTGCGCCGGCCGTTCATCGTGACGGAGAGGGGGGCGTCGAGGCGGAGGTGCCGCACGAACGTCCGCTCCGAGCAAGCGGGCTGGGCGCCGAGCCAGTCCCAGTCGAGGACCCCGTCGCCCAGCTCGGGGTTGACCGTGAAGTAGCCGACGTCGCAGGCCACGAGGTTCTGGAAGAAGTGGCTCCCCTGCGAGGGGGTGACGCGGAAGTCGCGGAAGCCCGCCTCCACGATGACGCGGGCGCCGGAGATCTGGTCCCAGCCCACCGGGATCCCGAGGTACGGGTCGGCGGAGCCCCACCGGCCGACGCCGACGAGGAGGTACGGCACGTTCTCCGCGACGAGGCGGGCGTTCAGCTCTGCCACCTCGGCGGCGGCCGCGCGGGAGCGCAGCCGGTCGAAGCGGTGCGCGTCGACGACGACGGCGTCCCGGAGGCCCTCGACCCGGCCGTTCCCCAGGACCGTCCGGCTGCGGCAGAGGACCGCGCCGGGGTCCACCTCGCCGATCTCGAGCTCGGTCGGCTCGCGCGAGAGCGCGAGCGGGCGCAGCTGCAGGAAGCCCAGCTCCCTCGGCCGGCCGGCGGGGACGGTGAGGTTCGCCGCGAACTCGATCTCGACGGGCCCGGCCGTCCCCCGCGTACTGATCTCGAGGAGGTGCGACAGCGCCTCGGCGAGGGGGAAGACGCGGTGCTTGAGGATCGGGGCGAAGCTGACGAGCCGGACCCCCGGGCGGGAGATCCCGTCGTAGACGGCGTCGTTCTCCGGGCTGAAGGTCGAGCCGACGAAGGCGAGCGTCCCGTCCGCCTCGGCGGCCTCGAGGCCGAAGCGCCGGAGCTGGAAGTCGTGGTCGGGCCGGGCCGGCGCCCCTCCGGCGTTGGGCTCGGCCACCTGCAGGGCGAAGAACTCCCGCTGGGAGTTCCGGCGGATGTCCGACACGGACGAGAACGGGACGATGTGGCGGGGGTACCGCGGGCAGAAGCGGACGCAGGCGTCCCCGTCCACGACGCTCTCGCCGAAGCCGAGCGCCACCGCCGCGACTCCGTCCTCGGTCCGCATCGGCGGCGCGGGGTAGAAATTGTGGGAGCGGGCGACGCCGGCCACCGTCGGGTAGAAGCGCCCCCCGTGCGCCGACCCGACGAGCCGCTGGAGGACGACGGCCATCTTCTCCTCCTCCAGCCGGTACGGGGTCACCCGCAGGTAGGCCTTCGCGCGCCGCGTGAACGTCGAGGCGTAGACGCGCTTGACCGCGGCCGTCAGGCGGGAGAGGCGCACGTGCGCGCTCGTCTCGTTGTTGGCGAGCATGAAGGTGTCGTAGACGCCCGCGAACGGCTGGTAGGGGGAGTCCTCGAGGAGGCTCGAGGAGCGCACCGCCAGCGGGTAGCGGGCGAGGGAGAGGTAGGTCGCGAGGTCGTCGAGCAGGTCGTCCGGGAGGTCCGCGGCGAGGAAGCGCCGGACGACCTCCGCGTCGTCCTCGGCGTGGATCGCGAAGTCGCGGAGGCCGTTCTCGTCCAGGAAGCGGTCGAACCAGTCGGTCGCCAGGACCACTGTCCGCGGGACGAAGACCCGGATCCCCGGGAAGCGGTCCCTCACGCCGTGGTCGTGGAGGAGGAGGTGGACGAAGGCGAACCCGCGCGCCTTGCCGCCGAGCGAGCCGCCCCCGAGCCGGTAGAGGCCGGCGCTCGCGTCGAACGTGGCGCGGTCGAAGTCGGCGACGTAGCGGCGCCCGCGCCGGCGCCGGTGCTCGCCGACGGACTCGATCAGGTCCTTCCGCAGGTCCTCCAGCGTGGGGTAGTCCTCGACGCGCCGGGGCCTCAGGCTGTGGGCGAGGCCGAACTCCGTGCGGGCCTTCAGCCAGTTGGAGAAGTGGTTGCGCTGGCCGTGGAAGGCGAGGCTCTCGGCCGGGACGGTCCAGAGGGCCTGCTCCAGCTCCTTGAGGTCGGCGGCGCGCGCCACCTCCGTCCCGTCGGGGAGGCGGAAGACGAAGTCGCCGAAGCCGAGGCTCTCGGCGAGAAAGTGGCGGAGCTCCAGGAGGAGCGTCGGCGAGCCCTTCAGCCGGAAGGCGGCGCCCGCGGCGCGGGCGAGCTCCTCGTTCTCCGGCCGGCTCGACTGCAGCATCACCGGGACGTCCGGCTGGATCTCCCTCACGCGCTTCGCGAACTCCACGCCCGCGAGCGGCTCCAGCGCGCCGTCCCGCGGGAACTCGACGTCCGAGAGGACGCCGAGCACGTTCTCCTCGTACGCCGTGAAGGCCTCGAAGGCCTCCTCCCACGTCCGGCAGAGGAGGATCTTCGGCCGCGCCTGCAGGCGCAGGAGCTTGTCGGCGAGGTTGAGGCCTTCCGGGACGAGCCGGTGCGAGTGGGCGATCAGCTCCGAGTAGATCACCGGCAGGAACGACGAGTAGAAGCGGACGCCGTCCTCGACGACGAGGATGACCTGGACCCCCTCCTCGACGTCCGCCGCGACGTTGCGGCGGTCCTCGAACAGCTTGACGATCGCCAGGAGCACCCGGACGTCCCCCTGCCAGAGGAAGGCCCCGTCGATCGACGAGACGTCCTGACGCCTCAGGAAGCCGTCCAGCTCGCGCCCGTCGTAGCCGAGGACCGCGACGTCGGCGCGGACGCCGGCCTCCTTCAGCCGACGGGCGAGGTCGGCCGCGTTCATGTCCCCGACCTGGACCGACGAGACGACGAGGTTGAACCGGGGCTCGCGCCGGGCGAGCGCGATGGCCTCCTCTCCCGTGCCCACGCGCGTCACGCCCGGCACGTGCCGGAGGTTCAGCTCGAGGGACTCGGCCAGGATCCGCTCGGCGAGCTGGCCGTCCTCCGAGAGGATGAAGGAGTCGTAGAGGCTCGAGACCAGGAGGACGTCCTGGACCCGGTAGGGCATCAGCTCGTGGAAGCCCTTCCGGCCGGGGTCGGGCCAGAGCGCGGGGGGGGACATCGGCCCTCACGATACGGCAGCGGCGCGGGGAGGGGGGCCCCCGCGCCGCCGCCGGCCTCCGCGGCGCGTCAGACGATGCCGTGGTCCATCATCGCGTCGGCCACCTTGAGGAAGCCGCCGATGTTGGCGCCGTTCACGTAGTTCCCGGGCGTGCCGAACCGCTCGGCCGTCTCCACGCAGTTGCGGTGGATCGCCTTCATGATGCCGTGGAGGCGCTGGTCCACCTCCTCGCGGCTCCAGGAGAGGCGGATGCTGTTCTGCGACATCTCCAGGCCCGAGGTCGCGACGCCGCCCGCGTTGGCCGCCTTGCCCGGCCCGTAGAGGATCTTCGCGTCGAGGAACTGGTTCACGCCGTCGATCGTCGTGGGCATGTTCGCCCCCTCGGAGACGACGTAGACGCCGTTCTTCAGGAGGTTCGCGGCGTCCTTCCCGTTGATCTCGTTCTGGGTGGCGCTCGGGAAGGCGCAGTCGGCCGGGTGGTCCCAGAGCGGGTTGTGGTCGAGCTTCGTGTCGACGGGGACGTAGGTCGAGCCCTTGAACCGGTCCGTGTACTCCTTGATCCGCCCGCGGCGGACGTTCTTGAGGTTCATCACCCAGGCGAGCTTCTCGCGCGTGATCCCCTCCTCGTCGTAGACGTACCCGTTCGAGTCGGAGACCGTGAGGGGCTTCGCGCCGAGGTCGAGCAGCTTCTCGACCGTGTACTGGGAGACGTTGCCGCTCCCCGAGACGAGGCAGCGCTTCCCCTCGAGCGTCTGGCCGCGCGTCCCGAGCATCTCGGCGGCGAAGTAGACGGCGCCGTAGCCCGTCGCCTCCGGGCGGATCAGCGACCCGCCCCAGTTCAGGCCCTTGCCGGTCAGGACGCCCGTGAACTCGTTCCGGAGCTTCTTGTACATCCCGAAGAGGTACCCGATCTCCCGCCCGCCCACGCCGATGTCGCCGGCCGGGACGTCGGTGTCCGGGCCGATGTGCCGGAAGAGCTCGCACATGAACGCCTGGCAGAAGCGCATCACCTCGGCGTCGCTCTTCCCCTTCGGGTCGAAGTCGGAGCCGCCCTTGCCGCCCCCCATCGGGAGCGTCGTCAGCGAGTTCTTGAAGACCTGCTCGAAGGCCAGGAACTTCAGGATCCCGAGGTTCACGGAGGGGTGGAAGCGGAGCCCGCCCTTGTAGGGCCCGATCGCGCTGTTCATCTCGATCCGGAACCCGCGGTTCACCTGGACGGTCCCCTGGTCGTCCACCCAGGGGACACGGAACATGAGCACGCGCTCGGGCTCGATGATCCGCTCGAGCACCTTCGCCGACCGGTACTCGGGCCGCTGCTCGAGGACGAGCGCGAGCGACTCGGCCACCTCCTGGACGGCCTGGTGGAACTCTGGCTCGGCGGGGTTCTTCGCCTTGACCTCCGCGAGCAGCTCGGACACGAAGCTGGACATCGCTTACCTCCTTCTCGTTCTGACGGAACGGGCAGCCGGCCTCATCTGCGAGGATTCTAGGAATGCAGCCCCTGACTGGCGATCTGCTGCTCCGCTGAGACACTGACTCGCCGCTATTGGATCCGCATCCTCTGCAAAAGAGAGGTTTATCTGCGTTCGACGGGTTTTGAGCGTGATGCCATCATGATGGCAAAACTGCTGTAACATGGGAGCGTGATACGGATGCAGGTCCAGCTGTCGGAGGACCAGCTCCACGACCTGAGACGGCTGGCCGCCACGGACGGGCGCTCCCTGGCCGACCTCGTCCGCGAGGCCGTCGACCTCCTCCTCCGCGGGCGCCGGCTCGGGGAGAGGCGGCTCCTGAAGGCCCGCTCGCTCGGCGCCCTGGGCCGGTTCAGCTCCGGCGCGCCCGACGCCGCGCGCGAGCACGACCGCTACCTGGAGGACGTGCTGGGGGAGTGAGCGTCTTCGTCGACACGTCCGCCTTCCTCGCCCTGCTCGACGCGGGCGTCGAGGGTCACGCCGCGGCGGCCCACGCCTGGCGGGGTTTCCTCGAGAGCGACGAGCGGCTCGTCACCTCGAGCTACGTCCTCGTGGAGAGCTACGCGCTCGTCCGGCGGCGGCTGGGGACCGCGGCGGTGCGCTCGCTGGCCTCCGACTTCCTCCCCCTGGTGGAGGTCGACTGGGTCGACGCGGCGACGCACGACGCGGGGCTGAGCGCCTTCCTCGCCGCCAACCAGCGCGGGCTCTCGCTCGTCGACTGTGTGAGCTTCGAGCTCGTCCGCCGGCAGGGGCTCACCACGGTCTTCTCGCTCGACCCCGGATTCGCCCGGCAGGGCTTCGCCGTCGTCCCCGGCGCCCGCGGCCGGTCCTTCGTCCGGGAGGGGCGCGCACCGTAGCCCGCCCGCCCCGGCGCCTGGGCCTGAGACCGCATCTCGGCGCTCCCGATTCGATCCCCGCTCGGGCCCCCGTCGCGGTAGGATGCTCCGGCATGGAGCCGGCCGTCCCCGGGCTCACGGTTCTGGACCGCGATTCCGTGGAAGCGCTCTCGGCAGCGGCACGAACCCTCCCGAGGCGCCGGCTCAACCGCAACCTCCACGCGATGGAAGACCCCGTCCACCGGCTCCTGAACGCGGTCGAGCCCGGAAGCTACGTCCGGCCGCACCGCCACCTCTCGCCGCCACGCACCGAGACGGCGGTCGCCGTGGCCGGGCGGTTGGGGCTCCTCGTGTTCGACGGGGAAGGGCGTGTGGAGACGCGGGCCGTCCTGGCTCCCGCCGGGCGGCAGCTCGTCGCCGAGATCCGCCCCGGGACCTGGCACGCCTTCGTCGCGCTGGAGGCCGGGACGGTCTTCTTCGAGGTCAAAGAAGGGCCCTACGTGGCGCCGACGGCAGGGGACGTGGCGGCCTGGGCCCCCGCCGAGGGGGAGCCGGCCGCCGCCGACTGGGAAAGGGGGTGGAGAGAGCTCTTCCGTGAGAGCGACCATCGATCGCCCGGACGACTTCAAGCGCCGTTCACCCCGTGAAGCCAATCTCTTCGTTCCGCGGGTCCTCCCCGCGGCATCTCAGCGTCCCGAAGGGGGAGAGTGCATGAATCGAACCTCACGTCTTCTCGCGACGGGGCTGGCCCTCGGGCTCGCCGCCGTCCTCCTCGTCTCCGCGCTCCCGGCCGTCGCGCAGACGGACGTCACCACCGGCCGTATCGTCGGGCAGGTCACCGACAACGAGGGGCAGCCGCTCCCCGGCGTCTCCGTCGAGGCGAAGAACACCGGCACGGGCCTCACGCTCGTCCAGGTCACCGACGCGCGCGGCCTCTACCGGATCGTGAACGTCCCGGTCGGGAGCTACGCGGTCTCCGCGAACCTCTCCGGCTTCCAGAAGTCGACGCGGACCGGGATCACCGTGAACCTGGCGTCGGCCATCACGGTCGACCTGAAGCTGCAGCTCTCCTCGGTCTCCGAGGCGCTGACGGTCACGGCCGAGGCCCCGGTCATCGAGACGACCCAGACGGCGTCGCAGGCGATCGTCGACAACTCGGCGATCCAGTCGCTCCCCGTCTCCGGGCGGAACTTCTACGACTTCGTCCTGCTGACCCCGAACGCCCAGCGCGACCGCGAGCGCCAGAACCTCGCTCTCTCCGGGCAGCGCGGCATCGCGACGAACGTGACCGTCGACGGCGTCGACTTCACGAACGCCTTCTTCGGCGGGACGACGGGCGCCGGCGAGGGCCGCGCGCCGCTCTCGATCTCGCAGGAGTCGGTCCGCGAGTTCCAGGTCGTGCAGTCCGGCGCCTCGGCCGAGTACGGCCGGTCGGGCGGCGGCTTCGTGAACGTCATCACCAAGAGCGGCTCGAACGAGTGGCACGGCGCGGTCTTCGGGTACTACCGCCCGAGCGACTGGAGCGCGACCCTGGCCGACGGCACGGAGCCGCGGGACTCGAAGAAGTACAACCTGGGCGCCTCCTTCGGCGGCCCGGCGATCAAGGACCGCCTCTTCTTCTTCGCCTCCTACGAGCAGCAGCGCCAGGACACGACGATCCCGCTGTCGGGCTCCGTCGCGGCGGCGGAGACGATCATCGTGGCCCGGGACCCCACCTTCCCGACGTCCGGCACGGACTACACCCAGACGGCCGACGGCGACGTCTACTTCGGCCGCCTCGACTTCCAGCTGAACGACAAGCACCGCGTCACGGCGCGCGGGAACTACAACACGTACGACGGCATCAACGGGACGTACTCCTCCACGACCCGCTCCGTGTCGAGCAACGGGATCGAGGGGCTCGAGACCTACTCCCTCGTCGGGCAGTGGAACGGGATGTTCTCGAACACCCTCATCAACGACTTCAACGCGCAGTACGTCAAGGAGGACATCCCGCGCAACGACAAGGGCCTCGGCCTGCCCGAGATCCAGGTCCAGGGCGGCGCCACCCTCGGCGAGGTCGCGTTCCTGCCGATCCTGGCCACGCAGGACCGGATCACCCTCTTCGACTCGCTGACGTTCCTCATCGGCAACCACGTCGCCAAGGCCGGCGTCGAGTACAACGACACCGGCATGGACCAGGTCTTCAAGGGGAACTGGCGCGGCGTCTACATCTTCCGCTCCAGCGGCACCGGCTCCTCGCAGCAGTCGGCTCTCCAGAACCTGAACGCCGGCAAGTGGGACGAGTACCGCGAGTTCCTCGGCCTCAACGGCCTGACCGCCGACCAGGCGGGCGCGTACGTCAAGGGGCAGAAGGAGTACGCGGTCTTCGTCCAGGACCAGTGGTACATCTCGCCCCAGCTGACGGCGACGATCGGCCTGAGGTACGAGTACCAGGACAACCCGAACGACGCCGTCCTGGACGCCAACAAGGTCACGAACCCGGCCCTCGGCCTCGTCCAGCCCGACGCCAAGATCCCGGACGCCAAGAACCAGTGGTCGCCGCGCCTCTCGCTGGCCTGGAGCCCGGACGCCAAGACGGTCGTGAGGGCCTCCTACGGCCGCTACTGGGCCCGCTTCCCGGCGATCCTGACGGCCCAGCTCTACACGTCGAACGGCATCCAGGGGACGCAGTACACGATCACGGGCGCGGCCGTCAACGGCCCGGCCGCCGGCAGCCCGAACCCGGGCTGGGGCGCGTCGTGGGACCCGACGGGAACCCAGAAGCTCGGCAACCTCCCCCCGGGGACGAAGCTGGCCGCCCCCGGCGTCTTCACCATCGACCCGGACTTCCAGAACTCGCACACCGACCAGTTCACGCTGGCCACCGAGCGTGAGTTCTTCGGGATCGCGTTCGGCCTCGACGGCGTCTACGCCAAGGGCTACGACCTCCAGCGGATGGGCGACCTGAACCTGACGCCCTCCTCGAACCCGACGGTCGACTGCCCGCAGCTCGACCCGAACTCCGGCGTCACCTGCTACGGCCTGAACAACAAGACGAACCGCCCGAACCCGAACTACGGCCGGATCTCCATCTACACGTCGGACGCCCGGTCCGAGTTCTGGGCCGCCACGTTCAAGTTCCGGAAGAACCTCGCCAACGGCCTCCGCTTCTACGGCTCGATCACGACCGGCGAGGACAAGGACAGCGACTCCAACGAGCG
This sequence comes from Acidobacteriota bacterium, assembly GCA_008363385.1. Classification (GTDB taxonomy): domain Bacteria; phylum Acidobacteriota; class Thermoanaerobaculia; order UBA5066; family UBA5066; genus RHKY01. Next base: position 71,005 of record RHKY01000029.1, read on the forward strand.
CAACTACGCCGGCATCTCGGCCGAGGACGTCGGCAACATCGAGCAGTCGTTCAGCTACGCCGACCGCGACATCAAGTGGCGGTTCCTGGCGAACGCCTCGTACGACTTCAAGATCGTCAGCTGGCTCGACGGCTTCGCGGGCTTCCTGTTCAACTACCAGACGGGCCGCCCCTTCTCGCCGCAGGCCGGCCGCGACCTCAACCTCGACGGGAACACCGTCGACCGGCCCACGGTCAACGGCGAGCACTTCGAGCGGAACAGCGACCGCTACCCCGACTTCTACACGCTCGACGTCCGCGCGGGCGTCGGCTTCAACCTCGGCCCCGGGCGCCTGTCGATCATGGGCGAGTGCTACAACTGCACGAACACCGGCAACAAGACCTACGGGAGCACGACCTACGGCCTCGGCCCGGCTCCGAACCCGACGTACGCCGTCGCGACGAGCGTGACGCCGTACCCGCGGCAGTTCCAGGCGGCGCTCAGGTACGACTTCTAAAAGGCTGACATGTTCTCGGGGAACCCGGGCCCTGCCGGGTTCCCCGAACCCCTCCGCGCAGGGAAGGCGGGCCCGCTTTCGCGGGCCTGCTTCTTTTTCGTTCTCGGGGAACCCGGGCCCTGCCGGGTTCGGCGGCCAGGATCGGGGGAGCCGCTGATGCCGCTCCCCCGGACCCCCACGGCCCCTCCGCGCAGGGAAGGCGGGCCCGCTTTCGCGGGCCTGCTCCCTTTTCGGGAGACACGCGGTAATCTCCGCCGCCGGAGGAACGGGAATGTCGACCACAGAGACGCAGAGCGCCCCGACCCGGCCCCTGTCGGTCCTCTCCGAGACCGAGCAGGAGTTCGCCGACAACGTCTACCGGTGGGCCGCCGAGAAGATCGGGCCCCGGTCGATGGAGATGGACCGGGCCAACGTCATGGACCCCGAGATCGTCCGGCAGTTCTTCGAGCTCGACCTGATGGGGATCGAGATCCCCGAAGAGTACGGCGGCCTCGGCCTGAACTTCGGCACGGCCATCGCCGTGATCGAGGCGCTCGCGCGCGTGGACGCCGCCTGCGCCGTCGTCGTGGACGTCCAGAACACGCTCGTGGCCAACGCGCTCCTCCGCTGGGCCTCTCCGGAGCTGAAGAAGAAGTACCTGCCGCAGCTGGCCAAGCAGAAGGTCGGCTCGTACGCGCTCTCCGAGGCGGGGTCCGGCTCGGACGCGTTCGCTCTGGCCACCCGCGCCGAGAGGAAGGGGGACCGCTGGGTCCTCAACGGCGGGAAGCTCTGGATCACGAACGGCCTGGAGTCCGAGCTCTTCCTCGTCTTCGCCAACGTCGACCCCTCGAAGGGCTACCGCGGCATCACCGGCTTCCTCGTGGAGTCGGGCTGGAAGGGGTTCTCGAAGGGGAAGAAGGAGGACAAGCTCGGCATCCGCGCTTCCTCGACGCTGGCGCTGGCCTTCGAGGACCTGGAGGTCCCCGAGGAGAACGTCGTCGGCAAGGTGGGAGAGGGGTACAAGATCGCCATCGAGACGCTCAACGAGGGGCGGATCGGGATCGGCGCGCAGATGGTCGGCCTCTCCCGCGCGGCCATCGACGCCGCGGCGAAGTACGCCAAGGAGCGCGTCCAGTTCGGCAAGCCGATCGCCGAGTTCCAGGCCATCCAGCACGACCTGGCGAGGATGGACATGGAGCTCGAGTGCGCGCGCCTCGCGGTCTACAACGCGGCCCGGCTCAAGGAGGCCGGCCTCCCGTTCGCCCGCGAGGGGGCGATCGCGAAGCTGAAGGCCTCCGAGGTCGCCGAGCTCTGCACGTCGCGCGGCCTCGAGGTGCTGGGCGGCTACGGCTACGTCAAGGAGTACCCGCTCGAGAAGCTCTACCGGGACGCCAAGATCGGGAAGATCTACGAGGGGACCTCCTTCATGCAGCTGAACACGATCGCCAAGGACGTCTTCAAGAGGGTCTGAGCCCGGGACTCCGACGGGCCAGACGGCGGGCCGGGGCGCGTCCCCGGCCCGTCCCGTGTCCGGGAGACGCGAGGAGGGATCGGGTTGGCGGGGACCGCGGAGGCAGCGCCCGCGCTCCGGCGCGAGATCGGCTTCTGGCAGGGGACGGCCCTCAACGTCATCGACATGGTCGGGATCGGCCCCTTCCTGACGCTGCCGCTGATCCTGGCCGCGATGGGGGGAGGACGGGCGCTCTCCGCCTGGATCCTCGGCGCGCTCCTGGCGATCGCCGACGGCCTCGTCACCGCCGAGCTCTCCGCCCAGATGCCCTCGGCGGGCGGCTCCTACGCCTTCCTCCGCGAGGCCTACGGGCGGGACCGCTGGGGGAGGCTCGTCTCCTTCCTCTTCCTCTTCCAGATCGTCTTCTCGGCGCCGCTCTCGATCGCGTCGGGGGCGATCGGCTTCTCTCGCTACCTCCGGTTCGCCGCCCCGGGGATCCCGGAGCGCTGGGAGTCGCCGGTCGCGGCGCTCCTCTGCCTCCTCGTCACGGCCGGCCTCTTCCGGAGGATCGGGAAGATCGGGCGCTTCTCGGTCGTCCTCTGGGCCGGCGTCCTGCTGGCGCTCGGGATCGTGATCGGCGTCGGCCTCCCGCACCTGGACCCCTCGGTCCTGAGGTTCTGGGAAGCGCCCGTCGTGAACCTGCCCGAGGGCGCCGCCGCGGGCGTCGTCGCGGGCCTGGGGCCGGCGCTCCTGATGGCCGTCTACGACTACCTCGGCTACTACAACGTCTGCTACCTCGCCGAGGAGGTGGTCGAGCCGACGAAGACGATCCCGCGCGTCATCGTCGTCTCGATCCTCGGCGTCGCCGTCCTCTACCTCCTGATGAACGTCTGCGTCCTGTCGGTCCTCCCGGCGGCGGAGGCGATGTCGTCGAAGGCGGCGGTCTCCGACTACGTCGCGCGCGTGGCGGGGCGCCCCGTCGCCGTCTTCGTGACGGCCCTGATCCTCTGGACGGCGTTCGCCTCGGTCTTCTCGCTGACGCTCGGCTACTCGCGGATCCTCTACGCGGCGGCGCGGGACGGCGCCTTCTTCCGCCCCTTCGCCCGGCTCCACCCGACCGAGGGCTACCCGGTCGTCGCCCTGGCGGCGCTGGGCGGGGTGGCGACGCTCTTCTCCTTCCTCGACCTGAAGGCGATCCTCGTCGGGATCATCTCCATCCGGGCGGTCGTCCCGTTCCTGGCCCAGATCGCGGGTGCGCTCGTCCTCCGGCGGACGCAGCCGGAGAGGCCTCGTCCCTTCCGGATGTGGCTCTACCCGCTCCCGGCTTTCGTCGCGCTCTCGATGTGGGCGTTCATCGCCTTCTCGCCGGAGAAGGGGCTGAAGCTCGCGGGCGCCGGCGTCATGGCGCTCGGGAGCCTGGCGTACCTCCTGCGGGCTCGCAGGCGGGGCGAGTGGCCGTTCCGCGCCCCCCCGGGCGGGCAGGCGCGCGGCCTTCCGGCCTGAGCCCGGCGGCCCTCCTGTGCTAACCTCGCCGCGGCGCGGACGTCCCCGCCCGCGCCGCTCTCCGAAAGCACGGCGACGTACCCAAGTGGTTAAGGGAAGGCTCTGCAAAAGCCTCATTCGTCGGTTCGAATCCGACCGTCGCCTCCAGCTTCTTCCCCCCGAGCGGCCGGTCCCCATCGGCCGCTTTCGTTTGGCCCCGGCCCCGCCGGGGGCGAGAATCCCCTCGAGCGCCGGAGTGGCGGAACGGCAGACGCAGGGGACTTAAAATCCCCTTTCCCGCGAGGGAAGTGAGGGTTCGAGCCCCTCCTCCGGCAGACCCGTGACGAACGAGACGACGGACGCGGCCGCGAGCCGGCTCGAAGAGGCCCTCGGTCACCGTTTCGCCGACCGGGCCCTCCTCCTCCGGGCGCTCACGCACGCCTCGTGGGCGAACGAGCATCCGGACCGGCCCCCGCACAACGAGACGATGGAGTTCCTCGGGGACGGCCTCCTCGGCTTCCTGGTCGGCGAGCTCCTGCTCGAGGCGTTCCCCGGCGCCCCGGAGGGAGTCCTGACGCGCCTGCGCGCGCAGCTCGTCTCGGCGCCCGCGTTCGCGCGCAAGGCCGCCGAGCTGGGTGTGGGCGAGGCGCTGCGGCTGTCGCCCGGCGAGGAGCGGGCGGGCGGCCGGAAGCGGCAGGGGCTCCTCTCCGACGCCTTCGAGGCCCTCGTGGCGGCGGTCTACCTCGACGCGGGCTTCCCGGCGGCGCGGGAGGTCGTCCGGCGCGTGCTGGGCGCGGAGGCCGCGGCTCTCCGGCCCGAGGGGGCGCTCGCGGACGACGCCAAGACCGCGCTGCAGCAGAGGCTGCAGGCGGCGGGGTGCCGGCTGCCGGCCTACCGCGTCGTCCGGCGGGAGGGGCCGTCCCACCGGCCCAGGTTCACCGTGGAGGTCTCCTGCGAGGGCGAGCCCCCCGCCTCGGGAGAGGGCACCTCGCGGAAGTCGGCCGAGCAGGAGGCGGCGCGGTCGCTCCTGGCTCGGCTCGAGGAGCGCGACGGGGAAGGGGCCTGACCGCCCTCAGCGCGTCAAGTCCGCCTTCAGGAGAACCCAGCCCTCCAGGGCGGCGGCCACCCGCGGGTCGGTGAACGTCCGGCTGTCGAGCTCCTTGCACGGGATGCACCAGTCGGCGAAGAAGTCGATCATCACCGGCTTCCCCTCCGCCCTCGCCCGCTCGACCGCCGCGTCGGAGTAGGGCTCGAAGGCGAGCGTGGCCTTCTCGCCGGACGGCCAGCCGACGTAGAGGCCGGCGGCGAGGAGGAGCCCCGCGAGCCCGAGCTTCAGGAACCGGAACCAGGCCAGCCCCGCGCCGCTCTTCTCCAGGACGGCGAACCAGACCGCCCCGACGAGGAGCGGGGCCGAGAGCGCGAAGCCGAAGAGGGAGGGCGGCAGGAGCGGCCTCAGGAACCAGACCGCGAGCGAGACGAGGACGAACCCGAAGAGCTTCCTCACGGCCACCATCCACTCGCCCGACCGGGGCATCCGCGAAAGGCTCGAGGAGGCGGTCCCCAGGGCCAGGTACGGGACGCCGAGGCCCATGGCGAGCGTGAAGAAGAGGCCGAACCCGAGGAGGAGCGAGCCCTCCTGCGCGACGTACGTCAGGAGCGACAGGACGAACGGGCCGATGCACGGCGCGGCGACGAAGCCGACGAAGAGCCCCATCGTGAACGCCCCGAGGACGCCCCCCTTGGAGCCCGTCCGGTCGGTGATGAAGTGGGGGGCCTGGATCTCGAACAGGCCGAACATCGAGAGCGACAGGGCCAGGACGACGAGGGCGATCGCGACGAGGACAACCGGCTTCTGGAGCCACGCGCCGAAGAGCGACCCCGTCAGCGCGGCGAAGACGCCGAGCGCCGAGTACGTCACGCTCATCCCGAGGACGTACGAGAGGGCCAGCCCGAAGGCCCTTCCCCCCTTTCCCGCGGCCTGCCGGCCGAAGAAGCCGACCGTGATCGGGATCAGCGGGTAGACGCAGGGCGTCAGGTTCAGGGCGAGGCCCGACAGGAAGACGAGGAGGAGGACCAGGGGGAGGGACTTGCCGGCGAAGCCGTCGGCCCCCCCGGCGGCCGTCCCCGACAGGTGCGAGAGGAAGCTCTCGGGCGGCTCGAAGCCCAGGACGCGCTTCCCCGTCTCCTTGCCGGTGGCGTCGAGGAAGACGATCGTCGGCACGCCCTGGACGCCCCACCGCGCCCTCAGGGCGGCGGTGGAGCTGGAGGTGACCGCGGTCTGCGACGCGGCGGGGGCGGGTTCGCCCGCCGCCGGCGCCGGAGCGGCGGCGCTCGGGGTGAAGAGGGCGGCGTTGGCGGGGACGGCCTCGGTCCCCGCGGGGGTGAGCGGCAGGACGAGGCTCGCGGTCACCTGCGCGGGGGCCAGGCACTGCGTGTCGCTGCACGGCTGGAAGTCGAGCGTGACGGCGAGGGTCCGCGGCCCGGGCGACGCCCCGGCTTCCACGGTGCCCTCGACGAGGAACACGGTCCTCCCCTCGTAGACGACGACGGGCTTCTCGGAGAAGGCGAACCTCCGCTCCACGTCGGGCGGGTAGGAGACCGCGCCGAAGGAGACGCCGGGGGCCGGCGCCAGCGTCACCTCGGTCGGGATCAGGTAGTCCTCGCGCGGGGTGTGGCTGTTGACGTGCCACCCCTCGTGGACCTCGGCGACGACCGCCAGGCGGAAGCCCTTTCCGGCCACGAGGCGGTCCGCGTCGGCGGCGACCGAGAGAGAGACGACGGAGGCGGGGTCCGCGGGCGCGGCCGCGGCGGCGCCGCGGGAGGCCACGGCGAGGAGGAGGCCCGCGAAGAAGACGGGGAGCCGGAGGGCGGTCCGGGTCACTTCCGGGTCCCCGCGGAGGGAGTGCCGCCGAGCGCCTCGATCAGGGCGTCGACCTGCTCCAGGTTGATCGAGTAGGGGTGCTGCCTCTTGAAGTCGCGGAGCTTGTTCAGCGCCGCGTCCCGGCGGCCGCGGGCGATCTCCACGTCGACGAGCGACAGCTCGACCTTCTCCAGGAGCAGCTTGTCCTGCGTCGACCGCTGCAGGGACAGGAGGAGCTTCTCGGCCTCGTCGATCCGGCGGGCCTCGAGAGCCAGGTTGGCGAGGTAGGCCGTCGCCTCCTCCCGCATCCCGGGCGTGGCGCGCGGGTCGGCGACGACCCTCCGGAAACGGGGCTCGGAGAGGGCGCCGCCCTGCCGGCCGAACGTCTCCTTGGCCACGTCGAAGACGAGCTCCAGGTTCCCGGGGTCCTTCTTCTCGTCCGCGAGCTTCTTCTGGTACGCCGCCCACGACTTCTCGGTCTCGAGGAAGGTCCGGAACCACCCGTCCTGCGAGTTGGCGCCGCCCTGGAAGCCGCAGACGAGGAGGTCCGTCGTCAGGATCAGCCACGCCGGGGCGCCGGGGACCTGGAAGCGCTCCGCCAGCCGTTTCCCCTCTTCGGACGAGTACCGGACGCGGACGGGGACCTTGTCCTTGACGAAGGTCTCGAAGGACTTCGCGGGGAGGACGAGGGCCTCCATCCGGTCGCACTGGCCGCACGGCTCGTCCATCATCGCGAGGAAGACCCTCTTGCCCGTCCGCTTCGCCTCGGCGAGCCCCTCGTCCAGCGTCGGCTTCCAGAACGCCGGGGACATCGGGTCGACCTCGCCGGCCGGGGCGGGCGCCGGGAGCGCGAGAGCCGGCGCCGGGAGCGCGCCGAGGAGAAGGGCAGCGAGGGTGGCGGAGAACGGGTTCTTCATGGGGTCCTTTCGGAGGGCCGGGCGGAGGGCCCGGAGGTCGTTGACTATTCTAGGCGGCGCGCTTATAACCCGCTGGCGCGCTTCGGGTCCGCCCGCAAGTCGCGTGCCGGCCCCGCGGTCGCGCCGGCACGGCGGGCGCGCCGGGAGCCGGGTCGCCGGGAAGTCCGTTCGCCCAGGTAGCTCAGATGGTAGAGCACGCGCCTGAAAAGCGCGGTGTCGGCGGTTCAATTCCGCCCCTGGGCACCACTCCCGCCCCTTGCACCCGGGTCCGGTGCCGTGGCCTCATCCGCCCGGAGCCCCCGCGTCGGATCGAGCCAGGAGGGAGCCGGCCGGCCCCATTCCCGGCGGCCCGAGAGGTTCCAGAGGAGGTCGAGTCGTGGCGATCCTGAAAGTTGCGAAGCTCGGGTCCCCGGTCCTCCGGGGGCGCGCCTCCGAGATCGAGACGGTCGACCTGAAGCGCGGACGGCTGAAGGGGTTCTTCGAGGACCTCATGGACACGATGGTCGAGTACAACGGCACGGGGCTGGCGGCGCCCCAGGTCAACACGCCGCTGCGGGTCGTCCTGTACGAGGTCCAGCCCGGGCGGAAGGGGGACATCGAGGTCCCGCCGACGATCCTCGTGAACCCCGCGTTCGAGGTCCTCGACCCGGCGGAGCAGGAGGACTTCGAGGCGTGCCTTTCGGTCCCGTTCCTCTCGGCCAAGGTGCCGCGCCCGCGGAAGATCCGGGTCCGCGCCCTGGACCCCGTCGGCAAGCCCGTCGAGTTCGTCGCCGAGGACTTCCACGCGCGGGTCGTCCTGCACGAGAGCGACCACCTGGACGGCGTCGTCTACCTCGACCGCGTGAGGGACCGGGCCTCGATCCGGTACACCGTCGACTTCTGACGGCCGGACCCTCCGATGGACCCGGTGGACCCGGTACCGCCCCCGGACAAGCGGGCGCTGATGCTCCTGAAGTACAAGCCCGTCTGCCTCTGCAACACGATCCGGTACCCGAGCGTCCAGGCCGCCATCGAGGCGGGGGCGAGCAGCGTGGAGGCCGTCGGGCGGGCGACGGGGTGCACGACCGGGGACTGCCACGGCGAGCGCTGCCGCCCCGTCATCGAGCAGATGCTGGCCGCGTGGGCGGCGCGCCGGCGCTGAGGGCCCCGCGCGGCCGTCCGGACCGCTAGAATCCGGCTCGGCCGGGCCGCCTCGGGCCCGAGCGGGGGACCTCACGATGAAGGACGAGAAGATGCCCCACCTCCCCGTCGCCGGGCAGATCGAGCCGCCTCTCGGGCCCGGGATGCCGTCCACGGCCGGGGCGGACTTCCTGACGACGACCCTCGACAGCCTGGTCCAGTGGGCCCACTCGAACTCGCTCTGGCCGATGCCGTTCGGGACGGCCTGCTGCGCGATCGAGTTCATGTCGACCGTCTCCTCCCACTACGACCTCTCCCGGTTCGGCGCCGAGGTCGTCCGCTTCACGCCCCGGCAGGCCGACCTCCTCCTGATCGCCGGCACGGTCACCGACAAGCTGGCCCCGGTGCTCCGGAAGATCTACGACCAGATGCCCGAGCCGAAGTGGGTGATCTCGATGGGCGTCTGCGCCTGCACCGGGGGCTTCTACCGCGCCTACCACGTCGTGCAGGGGGTCGACGAGATCGTCCCCGTGGACGTCTACGTGGCCGGCTGCCCGCCGACGCCGGAGAACCTGATGTACGCCGTCCTGGAGCTGAAGAAGCGGATCGAGTCGGGCGAGCTGGCCCGGCACCGGGAGGCGAAGACGTTCGTCCCGATCCGCGTCGGGACCGACCCGGTCGTCCCGATCCCGGCCTACTCCCCGAGCCCGATGGCGCCCGGGCGCCCCGGGCACCCGTCGCTGCCGGTGATGCCGGCGCACGCCGAGGACGCCCTGGCCGGCGCGCCGAAGGAGGGACGCCGGTGAGCGCCGTCGCCACCCCCGTCGGCGTCTCCTTCGCGCCGCTCGTCGAGCGGAAGTTCGGCGACCGCGCCGTCCCCGAGGGGCGGCCGGCCCACGACGTCCCGACGCTCGCGGTCGCGCCGGAGGCGCTGCACGACCTGGCCGTGTTCCTCCGGGACGACCCGTCGACGCGGTTCGACCTGTTCGTGGACCTCGCCGCGATCGACCGCCAGAAGCTGACCGGGGACCTCGCCCCGCGGGACGGGCGGCGGTTCCAGGCCAGCTACCTCCTCTACTCCACGTCGCGCAACGAGCACCTCCGCGTGAAGGCCACGGTCCCGGAGTCCGACCCGACGCTGCCGACGCTGACGGACGTCTGGCCGGCGGCGAACTGGTTCGAGCGCGAGGCCTGGGACCTGATGGGCCTCTCCTTCCGCGGCCACCCGTCGCTGAAGCGGCTCCTGACGCACGGCGGGTTCGTGGGGCACGCCCTGAGGAAGGACTACGAGGCGGGGCAGAGGTGGCTCTGCACCGAGGAGGACATCCTCCAGACGGACCTCGCGGCCAAGACCGACGTCCCCGAGGACGTCTTCGAGACGGTGACGCTCAACTTCGGCCCGTCGCACCCGACGACGCACGGCACGCTCCGCGTCGTCTTCCGGGTCGACGGCGAGACCATCGTCGCGGCGGAGGGGGAGTGCGGCTACCTCCACCGCTGCTTCGAGAAGATGTCCGAGACGCACACGTGGCAGCAGGTGATCCCCTACACGGACCGGCTGAACTACTGCTCGCCGATGATCAACGGCAACGGCTACGCCCGGGCCGTCGAGCGGATGCTCGGAGTCGAGGTCCCGCCGCGCGCCCGGGCCGTCCGCGTGGTCCTCTCCGAGTTCAGCCGGATCATGGACCACCTGGTCTGCATCGGGACGAACCTCGTCGACCTCGGCGCCCTGACGAACTTCTGGTACGCCTACCAGCCGCGGGAGGAGATCTACTCGCTCCTGGAGGCCTGCTGCGGCGCCCGCCTGACCTCGTCGTACGCGCGGATCGGTGGCCTCTCGCAGGACGTCCCGGAGAACTTCGTGGAGTGGTCGCGTTCGCTGATCCCGAAGATCCGGGTGCAGATCGACGACGTGAACGGCCTCATCACGAAGAACCGGATCGCCGTCAAGCGGATGCGCACCGGACGGGTCTCGAAGGCCGACGCGATCGCGTGGGGCTTCACGGGGCCCGCCCTGAGGGCCTCGGGCGTCGGGTACGACGTCCGCAAGGACGCGCCGTACGACGGGTACGACGAGGTCGACTTCGACGTCCCGGTGATGGAGGACGGGGACAACTACGCCCGCTACCTCGTCCGGATGGAGGAGATGCGGCAGTCGCTCCGGATCATCGAGCAGGTCCTCGCGAAGCTCCCCTCCGGCCCGATCGTGACGGACGACTACCGCGTGGCCCTGCCGCCGAAGGCGATGGTCTACAACGAGATGGAGGGGCTGATCTACCACTTCAAGAACGTCTTCGAGGGGATCCAGGTGCCCGCCGGCGAGTCCTACTCGTTCATCGAGGGGGCCAACGGCGAGCTCGGGTTCCACCTCGTGTCCGACGGGAGCGGGTTCCCGTACCGGGTCAAGGTGCGGCCCCCCTGCTTCCCGCTGTTCGCGGCGTACGAGCGGATCGTCGTCGGCGAGATGATCTCCGACGCCGTCGCCACGCTCGGGACGCTGAACGTCATCGCCGGCGAGCTGGACCGGTAGGGACGGAAGGGGAGTCGCGATGCCCGCTCGTGTCGTCACGCTGAAGGCCCCCGAGGAGACCTGGAAGGAGCGGATCTACCTCGTCGAGATCGGCAAGGGGATGGTCCGGACGATCCGGCACTTCCTCCGCAACCTCACGAGCCGGCTGAAGACGCTCCCGACGATCCAGTACCCCGAGATGCGCCGGGACTACTCGAGCCGGTTCCGGGGCCGGCACATCCTGAAGGAGCGGCCGGACGGCACGCTCCGGTGCGTCGCCTGCTACATGTGCCAGACGGCCTGCCCGGCCGACTGCATCCGGATCGAGGCGGGGGAGCACCCGGTCCTCGCCTACGAGAAGTACCCCGTCGAGTTCGAGATCGACATGCTCCGGTGCGTCATGTGCGGCTTCTGCGTGGACGCCTGCCCGAAGGACGCCATCTGGATGACGCGGGACTACGAGCTGTCGTTCCTCTCCCGCGCGGACGCCATCTACGGGATCGAGAAGCTCCGCGAGAAGCCGGAGGACACGGCGCCCGGCGGGCCGGGCTACGGGTACCGGCCGTACTACGGCGAGAGCCCGGCGAAGAAGGCCGGGGAGTTCATGCCCTCCGGGCTGGCGATCCTCCCGGCCCTCGACCTGCGGCAGAAGGCGATCAACCGGATGCCGCCCCCGCCGGCGCCGCCGCCGAAGCCGGCGGCGGCGGCAAAACCCGCGGCATGAGCTGACATGTTCTCGGGGAACCCGGGCCCTGCCGGGTTCCCCGAACCCCTCCGCGCAGGAGAGGCGGGCCCGCTTTCGCGGGCCTGCTGAGTTTCGGGGGAACCCGGGTCCGGGTTCCCCCGCGCCTGCTGCGCAGGCTCCCCCTCCGCGACCCGGAGATCGCCCGAGGTCCGGTCAGACCTTCCGGTGGCGGGACCCAGCCGGGTCCGGCGGGCCCGGGTTCGTCACCAGACGAGGCGGGCGCCGAGGCGGAGCTGGTAGGGCCGGCCGAAGGCGTCGACCGGCTGGTAGTCGCCCTGCGGGCGCCCCTGCGCGTCGGACGGCTGGATGCGCGGGTCGGGAGCGAGCAGCCGGAGGACGACGTCGTTCACCTCGACGGCGGGGAGGAGCTTCGGCTTCCCGGACTCTGCCGGCCGCCCCAGGGTGAAGAGCGAGTCGGGGTCCCCGGGGAGGCGGAGCAGGCGCTCGTGGGACACGATCCCGCCCAGCTCCGGGCCGGCCAGGGGGCTCTCGAGGAACGGGAAGAGCCGGAAGCCCGGCGTCACGTCCCCGGAGTCGGCCGCGAGGGCCGGGAGGGAGAAAACCAAGGCCCCCGCGAGGACGAGGGCGGCAGACCGCACCGGCGGAGTATCGGCGAGGCCGCCGGGAACGGCAAGAGAAAACGGGGAGAAAGCTGATCGACGACTCGTCAGTGCAGGTACGAGCCGCCGTTCAAGGGTATCGCGACTCCGTTGCAATACGAGCCGAGCGGCGAGGCGAGGAACAGGACCGCGCCCGCCACGTCCTCCGGGGTGGCGACGCGGCCGAGCGGGATCTCGGCGCGAATCGCCTCGCCCCTCACGGCCAGCGTCTCCCGCACCTTGTCGGTGTCGACCCAGCCGGGGCAGACCGCGTTCGACGTGATCCCGTTCGGGCCCTCGGCGCGGGCCAGGCACCGGGCCAGGTTGACGAGACCCGCCTTCGAGACGGCGTAGTCGGGGTGGTCCGTCTCGGCCCGGAACGCGGAGCGCGAGGCGACCACGACGATCCGCCCGAACCGTGCGGCGCGCATGGCCGGGAGCGCGATCAGGGCGAGATGGGCCGCCGCCTCCAGGTTCACCGCCATCGTCGTCCGCCAGCGGGCGAGGAACGCCCGGTCGTCCGGCTCGTCGAACGGGTTGCGCTGGTCCGTGGCCGCGTTGCTCACCAGGATCAGCGGGGGACCGAGGCGCTCGGCCACCTCCCGGTGGAGCCGGCGCCTCGACTCCTCGTCGCCGACGTCGGCGCGGACGACGATCGGCGGCGGGCCGCCGTCGGCCTCGATCGCCGCGGCGACGGCGCGTGCGGCCGCCTCGTCCCGGACGTAGTTCACGGCCACGCGCGCGCCAGCCCGGCCGAGAGCGCGGGCGGTGGCGGCACCCACGCCGCGCGAGGAGCCCGTGACGAGCGCGACGACGCCCGCGAGGTCGATCGAGGTCATCGGAGGCCCTCCGTCGCCCGGTCCCTCCCGGGCCCTCCGAGTCTGCCAGACGGCCGCCGCGTCAGTGCAGGTACGAGCCCCCGTTGAGGGGGAGCGCGACGCCGTTGCAGTACGCCCCCATCGAGGAGACGAGGAAGAGGACGGCGTCGGCCACCTCCTCCGGCGTGGCGACGCGTCCGAGCGGGATCTCCGCCCGGATGGCGTCCCCGCGCTCGGCGAGCGCCTCGCGGGCCATGTCGGTCTCGACCCAGCCCGGGCAGACCGCGTTGGCGGTGATCCCGTGCGGGCCCTGGGCCCGTGCCAGGCAGCGGGCGAGGTTGACCATCCCGGCTTTGGAGACCGCGTAGTCGGGGTGCTCCGTCTCGGCCCGGAAGGCCGACCGGGACGAGACCATGACGATCCGGCCGAAGCGCTCGCGCCGCATCGCCGGCAGCGCGAGGAGGGTGAGGTGGGCGGCGGCCTCCAGGTTGACCGACATCGTCGTCCGCCACCGGGCGAGGAAGAGCCGGTCGTCCGCCTCGTCGAACGGGTTCCGCGGGTCGACCGCCGCGTTGTGGACGAGGACGAGCGGAGGCCCCAGCTTCTCGACGACCTCGGCGTGGAGCCTCCGGCGCGCCTCCTCGTCGGCGAGGTCGGCCTCGACGAGGAGCGGGCGGGCCCCTCCATCGGCCTCGATCGCCGCGCCGACGGCCTCGGCGGCCTCGCGCCTCCGGTTGTAGTGGACCGCCACGCGGGCGCCCGAGCGGGCCAGCGCACGGGCGACCGCCGCGCCGATCCCGCGGGACGAGCCCGTGACGAGGGCGACGGCCCGGCCGAGGTCCAGCTGCGACATGCGTGCCTCTCCGCGGGGGGGGCCCCGCCGCCGGAGTTTGCCGCATCGGCCCGGATTCCCGCAGCCGGCTCAGCGGGGCGAGGCCGGCGGAGCCGGGGCCGGCACCCCTCGCCGCGTCATCTCGAGCGCCCCGAGGGCCCCCGCGAACTCGCCGCCCGGGAGGAACCGCGCCCGGGCCCCCGTCATCGCGGTGACGTCCGCGAGCACCTGGCGCAGGACGTCCTGGCCCCTCAGCGTCGAGCCGGCGTAGAGGACGTCCACGGTGGCCTGGCCGCGCGAGCGGCGGAACGTGGGGGAGGCGGCCCTCAGGAACGCGGCGTGGGCCCCGGCCAGGAGCGCCACGTTCTCGCCCACGAGACCGACGACCGCGGCGGCGAGGTCGCCGGGGCTCCTCGACTGGCCCTTCCCGAAGTTGGCGGCCGTCAGGTCGGCCGGAAGCGCGATCTGGCCCGTCGGGTAGACGTCCCCCACGGTCAGGTCGACCCGGGTCCGGTCCCCCTGGCGGGCGAGGGCCGCGAGCATCTCGTGGTCCCCGTCCCCCAGGAGCAGCCGGCCGAGGCCCCGGAGCGTCCCGCCGCCGAGGGCGGTGCCGCCGACGCGGGTGACCCTGCCGGGCGCGTCGACCCTCAGGATCGAGGTCCCGGTGCCGAGGCTGACGAGGAGGTGGGGATCGGTCGGGACGAAGCCGGCGGTCTGGAGGAGGAGCCGCTCGCCGACGCCCCACGCCTCGAACTCGTTGACGAGGCTCGGCGGGATCGGAGCCTCGGCCAGCCGGTACGAGCCCCCGCCGGTGGCGGCCACGAGGCCCGTCCGGATCGACCGGAGGAAGGCGTCGAGGAGGGCCGTGTCCCGGGCGGCGCAGACGAACGTCTCGTACGAGGCGACGGATCGCCCCTCGGGGACCAGGACCGCCTTGACGAGCGTGGCGCCGAGGTCCAGTCCCACGTCCCAGGTCTTGCCTCTGCCCAGGACCACGGCGGGATTGTCGCGCAGACGTCCGGCGCGCACACCGCGGGGCGGCCTCCGTCGGTCCTGCCGCGGGACTCAGGGGCAGGCGAACGGGCCGTCCCGGATCAGCTCGAACGGCCGGCCGAGCGCGTTGGAGTAGCTCCGGACGAGACCCATTTGCGTGTCCGTCACGGTGAGGGTCACCGCGAGGTCGGTCAGGCCGTTGGCGTAGACACCGACGTTGTGGGTGCTGCTCGAGCAGAAGCTGACCATCTTGGCGACCACCTCCACGTTGGCCGGTTCGAAGAACCAGAAGTACCCGGTGTCGCTGGTGAGGCGGACCGCCTTCCCGGAGCCGGTGCCGCCGCCGTAGTCCCGGTAGGTCGAGGTGACGCGGAAGCGGTCGTTCAGCAGGCAGAGGCTCGTCGTGTCGGGCGTGCAGCCCGCGGACGGCTCGACGGCGGCGACGGAACGGAGGACCCAGCCGGCCCCGGGCTCGGGCGAGGGGCCGGGGCCGGCGACCACGACGGTCGCCTCCGGCGCGGGAGCCGAGGCTCCCTGCGAGCACGAGAAGGGCCCGTCGCGGATCAGCCTGAACCCCGTGCCGAGCGGGTTCGCGTAGTTCACCGTCAGGCCGGTCACGGTGTCGGTGACCGTGATCGTCACGCCGAGGTCGGTGAGGCCGTTGGCATAGACGCCGACGTTGTGGGTGCCGCCCGAGCAGAAGCTGACCATCTTGGCGACGACCTCGACGTTGGCGGAGGTGAAGTACCAGAAGTAGCCCGTGTCCGTCGTGAGGGGAACCGCCTTCCCCGTTCCCGTGCCGCCGCCGTAGTCGCGGTAGGTGGACGTCACGCGGAACCGGTTGCCGAGGAGGCAGAGCGTCGTCGCGTCGGCCGTGCACGAGTGCGGCGCCCCGGCCTGGAGGACCGAGAAGGACTTTGCCGCGACGGTCGCGACGCCGCTGCGCGAGTCCGCGCTCAGGTTCGCCGACCAAGAGACGGTGACCGCGCCCGATCCCGTTCCGCTCGCGGGCGAGACCGTGATCCACGAGCCGTTCCCGGAGGCGGTCCAGCCGCCACCCTGGCAGCCCGTGGGCGACCCGGTGACCGTGACGGTCGTCGACCCGGCCGCGGCGTTCGGGAGTGCCAGCGTGGAGGAAAGCGAGAAAGAGCTGCACGTCGTCACGCCTGCCGAGAGGCGCGCCACGCGGACGTCGCCGCCCACCATCAGCATGAGGTACGGCTCGCCGTCGAGGACCGCGAGATCGAGGACGCTCACCGTCTTCCCGGGAAAGGCCGCGACCGGGTCGGGCCAGGCCGACCAGCTCGTGCCGTTCCAGCTCTCGACGACGATGGATGGACCCGACTGGCGGGCGAGGAACAGGGTCGAGCCGGAGCCCTCGACGACCGCGAAGGCAAATGTCTCCGGACGGGCGTCGAGGCTCCGGATCACGGTCCAGCTGGAGCCGTTCCAGCGGGCGACGCGGAGGTATCGACCCGCGTACTCCCTCCAGGCGACGACCGGCTGGCCGGAGACGACGGCGACGTCGGGCGCTCCGGCCTCGGACCCGACGGCGAAGCAGGGGCCGAGCCACCAGTCGGGCAGCGTCGGCCTCGTCAGCTTCAGCACGTTGACGCAGCCCGTCCCCCCGTTGGTGAGCGGCGCGAACGGCGAGTCGAAGGCGACGTACAGGGCGGCATCGTCGCCGGCGAGGGAGACCGAGCCCACGGAGTTCGGTCCCCCCCAGCCGAAGGAGCGGTACCCACCGTACACGCCCTCGGCGCCCGAGCAGGTCGGCCCCTCCGGCCCGCAGTCCACCCAGACCTTCTCGAGGCCGTCCAGGTCCGTCCGCGTCCAGGCCACGTAGGGGAGGCCGAGCCCGAACGCCGTGCTCTTGCCGTGGTGGCGGGTCAGCGCGAGCCGTCCCCAGCTCATCCAGGCGGGGTAGGCGGAGACGTTCTCGAAGTAGACGAGGTCGCCGTCGTCGTCGATCCACGCGAGCTCGGTGAAGGTCCCCTTGACCGCGGCGGAGGGCGCCCAGCAGTCGTAGTCCGGGAACGTCTCGAGGTCGACCCACGCGCTGCCGTCCCACTCCTTCACGACGGCGTCGCTTTGACCCGGGAGAGAGGTCCCGGTGACGCAGGTGACCGCGACGAGCCGGGAGCCGTCGCCGGCGAGGGACCCGCTTGTCGTATCGCCCGGCACGGGGTCCGGCAGGACGGTCACCTGCCCGCTCGCCAGGCCCGCCGCGAGACACGAGGCGATCGTCAGGACGGCGTGGGGGTGAAGGCGCACGGGGCGTCGCCCGCACGCCGGGGTGTCGGTCGCGTGTCGCGTCGGTCTCACGTTCGCCTCCCCCCGCTGCCGCGATCCGGCGGGCGGGGACGCAGGCGAAGACCGAGACGGCACCTCCGGCGGCATCAGCAGGCGGGGGCTCGACCCGGGCGCCCGGGAAGCGTCCGCGACCCGAGCGCACCGTCGTGCGCCCTTCTCGGCCGACGGCCTGCCTTCTGTCTCGAATATGGTCCGAGCGCGTCGGTTGTCAACGGCGTCGCGGGGCCCCACGCGGGCGGTCGGGTGGGGCACGCGCGGAGACGCGCGATTCGGCCGGTTCAGCCGGTATCATTCGGGCAGAGCGCCCGGGACCCGCCGCCGAGGCGGGTCTTTCCCCCTCCCGGGCCGGAGTGACCAGATGACCCCGACGCTCAGAAACGCCGTCCTCGATGCCCTCACCGACGTCTTCGGCGACAACGCCGGATTCGCGCTCGAGCTGTACGCGCAGTTCCGCGCCGACCCGTCCTCGGTGGCGGAGTCGTGGAGGACGACCTTCGAGCGTTTCGAGGCGGAGGCGCGCGTGGGGGCGGAGGCCGTCCCCGCGCCGGCGGCCGCTGCCCCGGCGCCCGCCGCGGCCCCGGCGGCCCCCGCGGC
>RHKY01000006.1 GCA_008363385.1 Acidobacteriota bacterium
CGTCGAGTGATCCGGCGTCTCCTGCGTCAGCTCGTATCCCAGGAACTCCCTCAGAGACATCGAGTCGGCGCACCGCCACGCGATCCCGCGCTCGGACGTGAGCCCCTCGAAGTACCCGACCATCGACATCCGGAAGTAGACCCCGGGCGGCACGGAAGGCCGCCCCACTCCGTTGGCGAAGATCCCGCTCTTCTGGACCAGCCCTTCCACGAAGTCGTCGAAGCCATGACGCTGGAACAGCCGGTTCAGCGCCCGGTAGAACACGTGGCCCTCGCTCCGCGCGATGTCGGACGCCGCGATCCACATCGTGCCCTGCCGCTCCCGGTCCTTCCGTCCCATCGCCATCGTTCGTCACCCCGCGTCAGCTTGCCGCTGCACCGAAATCGACGCACACGTCATGCCGTCCGCGCGAGGACCGCGCGAGGACTTTCGCCACGGGCTGATAGCAGTCCACGCAGATCCTCGTTTCCCGGACCCGCCTCCGCCTGCGACTCGTGGCTCCACTCGTGCAGGCATCGGCGGCACCGGACCGTCTCCAACCGGACCACGCAACCTCCGAGTACGACCTCTCCCCGTGCTGCTGCTCGCCGCATGTCACGTGATGGAAGGCCGTACACGATCGGAATCGCGTCGCTCGCTTCGCACCGGGGACACCTCACGCCAGACCCCTTCGCGGAAGTCCGGCCGCATCCCTCGGCCGTCCAAGACACCGGGTCTTCACCGGGCGGAGCCATCAGCGTCCGACCTTGCCGTTCTCGCTCACAGGTCGGTCCCCCAAGAGCTCGGCGTCCTAGCGAGGTGGGCCGACCGTAAGGCCCACTTCTGGCTCCGGCGCTGCCCGCCGTACGACCCCGCACATCCCCGATCCCGCTTCGATTCCCGAACTGTCCTGCACCACTACGCTGGCGCCATCGGGACGAAGGCGGTCCTGCCCCGCTCGATCGGATCCGGCTACCTTCCGGGTCGCTGCCCCCGGCTCCCCCAACATCGCCTCAGCTCCACCCTCTCCTTCGGTCCGAAGAGGCGGCTGGCTCAGCGTCAGCAGGATGGCCCCACTCGTTCTGTTCCAGTATCGCGTGAGGTCGGACCAGTAGCTGTAGCTGCCGCTCGGGTATCCCCCTGCGCGGAATGCCGCCACCGTCGAGTTGCTCCAGAGCCGATAGTAGCCGACGTAGACACTCGTCGTGTTCGTTGGCTGCGAGCACGGACACACGAACTGATCCGCGAGACGGTAGTTGACGACCGTCTGGACCGAGACTCCGGAGTAGTTGCTGACAAGAGGAGCGTAGTAAAAGGAACCGTCGTCGAAGGTGACCGCCGTTTGGAGCGTCACACGGCCGCCATCGACCACAGGCACGGAGCTCCAGTACATCTGGAGCCGCCCGGCCCCCGGAATTGGCGAGCCATCCGAGTACCTCGCGGCCACCGTTGCCACGTCGACCCGCGCGGTCGTGTTCGTCGTCCTGAGCTCCGCCCCCTGTATCTGCCCAGCGGTGACGGTCCCTACGCTGACCCCGTCGAAGCTGACCTCGACGTCCCACACAAGATCGTTCGCCACGTCGATCCACATCGATCGGGTCGTCACGGGATCATGCACCGTGAGCGAATTCGATACCGAACTCGAGCCATAGGTGTTCGTTGCCGTCAAAGATACGGTGTACGCCCTGGCAGACGAGTACGTCTTCGTCGGGTTCGTGGCCGTGGACGTCGTGCCGTCTCCGAAGTTCCAGAGGTATGACGTCGCGCCCGTTGACTCGTTCCTGAAGCTGACCACCTGCCCCGTCGTCGGATTGGCAGGGCTGAAGGTGAAGCTCGCGGTTGGCGGGGAGCCCGAGGGTGGGGAAACAGCGATCGTCTTCGAAACGTCGTGAGAGCCGTAGGTGTTGAATGCTCGCAGGTTGACGACGTAGTTGCCCGCGGCTCCGTACGTCTTGCTCGGGCTCGTCGCCGTGGACGTCGTGCCGTCCCCGAAGCTCCAGGCGTACGACGTTGCTCCCGTCGATTGGTTCGAGAATGTGACGACTTCTCCAGCCGTCGGGTTCGTCGGCGCAAAGGTGAACGCGGCTACCGGCGCGCCGGCTGTTGGGGTGTCGCTCGTGGCCATGACGGCAAACGGGTCGCCGGAGCCATTGTGGATGATCGTCGCGTAGGCGAACACCGGACGGTCGCTGCTGAACTCGAGCCATAGGTTCGTATCAGTAGACACTGCGACTCCGGGGAATTCATCGAGCGCAACCTGTGTGAATCCGTTCGCCGCCAGCGGACCGATCGTCTTGGTCCCAATAGCCCCGCCCGAGCCCCGTCGCACGACCACGGTCGCAGTCGCCGCCACGCTCCCCGGATTCATGAACACGAGGTTCGTACGGTAGCCCGTGCTCCCGTTCGTGCTCACCGCGAGCTGCCCGATCACGCCCGCCGTCAGCGCCTGGGATGCGGCTCCCGCCGCCATCGCGGGAAGCCACTGGCCGGACACCATTCCCGTTCCGCAGGCGTTCACGTTGTTCACACTCGCCGCGATCAGCAGCGGACCGTCCGTGAGAAACCGAATCGGCCCATAGGCTCCATCAGCAAGCGTCCTTCCGAACAGCTGCTGGACGATGTTGTCGATGCCGAGCTGGAGAGGGCCCGCAATCTGGATCGCGTTCGACCAGAGTTCCGTATGCGTTGCCTGGTCGTAGAGTACGGCGCGAAGGCCACGCAGGCCAGATCCGAGGTTCAGTATCCGCACATCCGTCCGGTATTCCGCGGCGTTCGCTCCTAGTCGATACGCCGAGGAGGGGAGAACATACTCCCGATCCACGGCCAGCGCCGGGCTGCTCGCCACGACTGCAAAGGGATCGCCGGAACCGTTGTGGATGATCGTCGCGTAGGCCAGGACGGGCTGATCGCTCGTGAACTCCAGCCAAAGGTTCGCATCCGTGGTTCCCCCGATCCCGGGACCAAAGTTCTCTCCGTCGAGGGGCACCTGCGCGAATCCTTTTCCCGACAGCGGTCCGATCGGTCTGCGTGCCAGGAGCCCACCCAGTCCGGTCCGGATTTCTACGGTAACAGTGGCTGGTGAGCTTCCCGGGTTTGCGAAGACCAGGTTCGTTCGATAGCCAGTGCCCGGGTTGTAGCTCACGGCGAGCTGTCCGATCACACCCGACTTCAGCGCTTGAGACACATCGATTCCCGGCAGCCACTGCCCCGACACCGCCCCGGTGCGACATGCGTTGACGTTGTTCACACTCGCCGCCACCAGGATCGGACCGCTCGATTCGAACCGAATGGGCCCATATGCTCCCTCGCTCAGGGTCTTGCCGAAGAGCGACTGCAGGATGTTGTCGAAGGCTGCCTGGCTTCGCCCTTCGATCCTGATCCCCTTCACCTGGGAGAGGGTCCCCGTCACCTGGTCGTAGAACGTCGCGTCGACGGTGATCTCGACCCCGTTCTGGTTCAGCAGCCTCACGTCGGTCCGGTATTCCGCCCCGTTCGCCCCTGTGCGGAACGATGACGATGGGAGGACGTAGCTTCGCGACACGTAGTCATCCGCGCTCTTGAATGCGATGTCGTCGATTGCGCAGTTCTCGAAATACCACTTCTCTGCTCCGCCTGCCTGGTTCTCGATGTCGATCGTGACGTCTTTTCCCTCCCATCGGGACACGTCGATCGGCAGCTCGTACCACTGCGCGGAGTCCACTACCTTCTCGTAGATCAGCTCGCCGTTGACCGAGCACCTAAGCACGAAGTCGCCGTATCGTCCGGCCACCGTGACGACCAGTCGGTCCGTCGCCACCCTTCCCCTCCACCGAATCAGGGCAGACTCCGTTTCGGACACGGGATGGAGCACCAGGAAGCCCTTTCGGCCTCCCGGGGCCGGGCCATGCCACCAGTTCGGGTCCAGTATTTCGACCCAGCCTCTCTGTCCTGCGTACGGCTCATTCCGCACGATGGTCCAGCCTCCGAAGTACTGCGGCGTGATCTTGCGGATGGTCACGCTATCTGAAACGAAGATCTCGCCGTTGGCCCCCAAGGTTAGGCCCACCGGCCAACGGAACCGAGCTTCCGACCCCGGACCGTCGACCGAGCCGAGGTTCCCCGCCTTCCCGGCGACTGTCTTCACGTTGCCAGCCGGGTCCTTTACCCGGATGGTGTGGTTCCCGGTGTCTGCGATGTACAGGTTTCCAGCGTCGTCAACGGCCAGTCCAGTCGGCGAGTCGAACCTCGCATAGGTACCGGAGCCGTCTGTCGAGCCTGGGCTTCCGGCAACGCCCGCCACCGTCGTGACCCTATCCCATGGGTCAATCAGGCGAATCGTATGGTTGCCCCTGTCACTGATGTAGATGTTCCCGGAGAGACCCGCGGCCACGCCCCACGGGTATCTGAATCTCGCGGCCATCAGGGCCCCATCCGTGGACCCTTCGACGCCTGCGCTCCCGGCGTAGGTTCGCACCTCCTCCTGGCCATCCGGCCTCGTCCTGATCTCTCTCAGCGTGTGGTTCCGTTCGTCAGCGATGAACAGGCTGGATGACTGCGGATCGATGGCGATCCCGCCGGGAAAGTTGAACCGAGCCGCAGTTCCGGTTCCATCCGCCGAGCCAGGCTGGCCGGGCATGCCGGCGACTCTCCACACCGAGCCGCCCGGGGTTGCAACCCTGATCGTGTGCGAGGGGTAGGAGCTAATGCCGGGTGATCTGGGATTCGAACCCGATGAGAAGTAGATGAGCCCGTTCTCGTTGACCGCTAACCCTGACGGATAGCTGAGGCGAACCGCACTGCCGCTGCCGGTGACGTCTCCCGGATCGAGAGGTGATCCCGCGATCGTCGTCACGACTCCCGATGGAGTCACCTTCCGGAGTGTCTGGTTGTAATGGTCCGCTACGAAGACGTTGCCCGTTGCATCCACACCCACGCCGACGGGAGCGCGAAACCGGGCTGCACTCCCGACCCCATCCTCGTGCCCGCCTTCCCGCGAGGCGTCCCCGGCGAGCGTCGTTACCACGAACTCGACCTGGGCCACCCCTTCCCGGCTGGCGAACGCTAGGGTCGTTGAGATCAGCAGCCTTCCCCAGAGGCCGGTTCCGATCGATAGCAGATGTGCTCGTTTCACGCTGCCCCTCCTGCGCTCGGCTTTGCCTGCGCCCCCGGGCTTGGCCCCTTCGTTCTCCGCCTGCAGTGCGAGACTCAGCTCCCCGTGTCGGGCCTGTGGCTCGTCGAGACCGGAAGCCCCGATCGCTTCGCATGGCCAGCTGCTGAAGCCCGCTGAGGTGTCCGCGGGATGTAGACGCTCCGGACGGCCTTCCACGGTCGGGCAACCACAAGTGGCCCCCATCGCTGCGGATCAACGCAGTCGCCGAGCGGCGTCGAGAGGACGATGGACGCGCTCCAGAGCCGACGAGCAAGCGCTCCAAGCGTCCGATGGACATACCATCCATCTCCTCTCCTGAGACTCTTCTGTTCCGATGGGCCCGCGAATTCCCGAAGTCAATAGTTCAGATGTATCACTGAGGCTGCAGTTCCATCCGAGAGTCGTATGTACGGCCTCGCGGCACGAGTACGCTCGTCAGAGCGCAATGAAGCTGGCTGAACAGTGCTCGATGGGGGAGCGAGCCTCGGGGCTCTCCTGAAGGACGCCCTTCCCCCGGACACCGAGCCCGGTCTCCTCCACGTCGTCGTCACGGCGAGCGACGGCTACTGGTCGCTTTTCTCCGGCGGAGAGGTCTTCCTCTCGCGCCTCGCCGAGAACCTCGTCCTCGTCGACACCGAGGACGGCAAGCCCCTCTTCCGGAAGTCCGGCCGCCTGAAGTCGGTCGCGCGCGGGGACTTCTTCGTCGACCGGCGCGCGGGGACTTCTTCGTCGACCGCGCCGTCCGGAGCGTCTCGGAGATCCGAGTCCTCCTCGCGACCTGACGGCAGGGCGGCTCCGCGTCCGGAGCCGCGCCCTCCTCAGTGTCGGCGGCCGCCGCCGGGCGCGCCGCCGCCGCCGGAGCTCCGCGCACCCGCGCCGGGCGAGAAGCTGCGCGGCGACGGGGCGGAGTACCCCCGCGACGGGGCCGAGGGCGAGTACGAGCGGGAGGGAGCCGAGGACCGCGGCGAGGGGGCCGAGTACCCCCGCGACGGGCTCGACGGCGAGTACGACCGCGACGGACCCGAGGACCGCGGCGAGGGGGCCGAGTAGCCCCGCGACGGGCTCGACGGCGAGTACGACCGCGATGGACCCGAGGACCGGGACGACGGAGCCTCGCGTCGCGGCTGGACGACCGGACGCGCCGGTTCCCGGGACGTTCGCCAGGCCTGGTCCGACCGCTCGCCCGCGGAGCGCGGGGTCACCGAGCGCTGCCCGGCGCGCCAGCCGTCGTCCGACCGGACGCCGCGCGGAGCCGGCGCCACCGTCCGGTTCGCCGTTCGCCACCCCTCGTCCGACCTCACGCCGCGGGCTCCCGCGTCCGACGGCCGGTCTCCGACGCGCCGTCCGTCGTCAGACCGGGTGCCCCGGGGAGCCGCGGCCACCGGTCGATCCGCGGTCCGCCACCCGTCGTCCGGCCGGACCCCGCGGTCGTTTCGCGAAGGAGCAAGGGAACCCGAGCGTGACGCCGCGAGGTCCCGCGAGCGGCTCAGGTCTCCGAAGGCCGTCCGGCTGGTCCGGGAGGCCAGCGAGTCGGCCTGGTGCCGGGCGGCGACCCGACGGTCCGAGTAAGGGACGCCCATCCGGTGGGTCCCGTCGTGCTGCCACCTCTCCCGCCCCCCGTGGCCCCCCGCAACGTCCCCGCCCTGGCCGCCGTGGCCGCCGCCGTGCCCGCCGCCTCCGCCGTGGCCGTCGCCCCCGTGTCCGCCGTGGCCGCCACCGTGTCCGTCGCCGCCGTGCCCGCCGCGACGACCGTGGTGGTAGCCGCAATGGCGGAAGAAGGGGTCGTAGACGTAGACGGATCCACCCCACCAGCTGGGGCCCCAGCCCCACCCCCACGCCCAGGACCAGCCGCCGAACCAGTACGCGACGTCGATCCCGACGCCGAACCCGTAACCGTACGGGTACGCGAGCGGCGGGTAGGAGTACCAGGACGGCGCGCCCCAGACGTACACCGGGTCGTACCGGGGCACGTACACCACCTCCGGATCCGCCGGCTCGATCTGGATGACGGTCTGCCCTTCCTGGACGACGGTGGTGACGTTCTGCTCGTCCGTCGAGGAGAGCGCGCCCTTCTCCCGGGCCCGGGCGCGCATCCGCTGGACCGCGGCCATGACGTCCGACTCCTGCGCGAGGAAGGCGTTGCCAAGGGCCGTCGTCCACTGGATGTCCTGGTTCAGGGTCTCCAGCGCGTCGGGGAAGGCCACCAGGCCCTGCACGCTGGCGTCCCACGGCTGAGCCCGGGCCGCGTCCGTCAGCTCCTTGCCCTTCAGCCCCGGGTTCCTCCTGAGCCACTGCTGCGCCTCGACGACCTCCAGGGGGTACGTGCTCGCGACGAGGACCTGGGAGAGGAGCCCGTCGGGGTAGAGGGCGATGGGCGCCACGAGGTCCTCCAGCTGCTCCGGGGTCAGCCTGGTCGCCTCGCCCGTCTTCCCGGTGCTGACCGTGGTCACCGTCAGGTCCGCCACCGAGAGGGACGGGACTGCCAGCGTCGCCACCACGAGGCCGATGAGCCACGCCGTCCGGTTCTTCATCTCCCCCTCCCCCCTGGCTCGGGCCCGCCGACCACCGGGATTCGCGGTGACCGCTCGCCAGGGCGTCTCGCCGCTCGAGACCCGGTACCGGAAGCGCAAGAACCGCGCCATCCCCGGAGTCCGCTCCGGGATACGGCCCTCCGGCCCCGGCGCGCGGGGGTCAGCGGTCCTCGGGCTCCTCGATGAGGTGGACGGGGACCTCGTCGCCGCTCGCGAGCTCCAGCACGTCCTCGGGGACCAGGGCGAGCGCGTTGGCGCGGAGCATCGAGGTGAGGACCCCGGAGCCCTGCGGGCCGGATGGGCTCACGACGACGCGCCCCCCCTCGCGCCGGGCGCGGACGCGGACGAGGTGGACCTTCCCGTCCGGCCCCGACTTGCGGAAGCCGCCCTCGAATACACCCGTCACCTCGGGGCGGTGGAGCCGGGAGCGGCCCATCATCTTCCGGAGGGCGGGCCGGACGTACTCCTCCATGCAGACCATGGCGGCGACGGTGTTCCCCGGGATGCCGAAGACGGGCGTCTCTCCCCAGAGCCAGAAGCCGAGCGGCCCGCCGGGCTTCTGCCTCACCTTCCAGAAGACCTCGCGGGCCCCGAAGGCCGCCAGGACGTCCTTGACGAAGTCGTAGTCGCCGAAGGAGATGCCGCCGTTCGTCACGAGGACGTCGGCGCACTCGCGGGCGCTCCGGAGGGCGGCCATGACCGCCTCCCGCCTGTCGGGGACGCGCGGGAACGGCACCGGGACCGCGCCGAACGCCGCGGCCTGCCCGCACATCGTCTGGATGTTCGAGTCCCGGATCTGCCCCGGGCCCGGCTTCTCCGAGGCCGCGACGAGCTCGTCTCCCGTCGTCAGGATCGCCACCCTCGCGCGCGGGACGACCGCCACCTCGGCGAGGCCGACCGAGGCCAGGACCCCGAGCGCCGCCGGCGTCAGGACCGTCCCCTCCGGCAGGAGGACCTCGCCTTCCCGCACGTCCTCGCCGGCGAGCCTGACGTGGGCCCCCGGCTTCGGCCGCCGCCCGACGAGGACGCGGTCGCCTTCCCGGGTCGTCTCCTCGACGGGGACCACGGTGTCGGCCCCCGGCGGGAGCGGCGCGCCCGTCATGATCCGGATGGCCGTCCCGGGGCGGACCTCCTCCCGGGCGACGCTCCCCGCGGGGAGGTCGGCGAGGACCGGGAGCGCCACGGGAGTCCCGGGCGAGGCCGCGGCGCAGTCCTCGGCCCTGACCGCGTAGCCGTCCATCGCGGAGTTCGTGAACGGCGGCACGGTCTCGGGCGAGACGACGGTCCCGGCGAGGACGAGGCCGAGGGCCTCGGAGAGCGGCGTCCGCCTCGCGGGGAGCGGGGAGACGGAGTCGAGGACGAGGCCGAGGGCCTCCCTAGCAGTCGTCATCGGGCTCGCCTCCTTTTCGGGGGATGAGGTGGACGGAGGCCGCCGAGAACGTCGCGACGACCGCGGCGCCGGGTCTCGGGGAGAGGTCGTGCGCGACCCGCCGGGTCACGAGGGCCTGGAGCGGGAAGCCCGGGATGCCGGCGTCGATCCGCAGCTGGAGCGTCGAGCCGTGGTCGACGACGGCCTCGAAGGTCCCGCGGAACCGGTTCAGGCCCGGCGCGGGCGCGGCCTCGCCCGGGGACTCGACGAGGACCTCCTCGCGCCGGACGCAGGCCCAGACCGGCGTCCCTTCGGGGAAGTCCGCCCGCGAGAAGAGGACCCGCGGGCCGATCGTCACCTCGGCGACGGCCTCCCGCCGCCCCGTCACGACACCCGGGAGGATGTTCCCGGTCTGCATGAACCGGGCGACCTCGCGGCTCGCCGGGCGGAAGAGCACCTCTTCCGGCGTCCCCTCCTGCAGGAGCCTCCCTCGCCTCAGGACGGCGATCCGGTCGGCGACGGAGAAGGCCTCGGCCTGCTCGTGCGTCACGTAGACGCAGGTGATCCCGCGCTCGCGGACGACGCGGACCAGGTCCTCGAGGAGGTGCCGGCGAATCGGGGCGTCGAGCGCCGCGAACGGCTCGTCGAGGAGGAGGAGCTCGGGCGAGAGGACGACCGCCCGGGCCAGCGCGGTCCGCTGCGCCTCGCCGCCCGAGAGGGTCCGCGCCTGCTGGCGGGCGACGTGCTCGACGTGGAAGAGCCGGAGCGCCTCCTCCACCCGGTCGCGCCGCTCGCTCCCGTCGACGCCGCGCAGCGACAGGCCGTAGGCCACGTTGTCCCACGTCGTCCCCGAGAGGAGGAGCGGGTCCTGGAAGGCCATCGAGATCCGGCGCCTCAGGGCGAGCGGGGCGGGCCAGGAGACGCGCTCGCCCCGCCAGGCGACCGTGCCGGCCGCGGGCTTCTCGAGGAGGTGGAGGAGGCGGAGGAGGGTGCTCTTCCCGGCCCCCGTCGGGCCGAGGACGGCGAGGAGCTCCCTCTCGTGGACGTCGAGCCGCGGGAGCGAGAGGAGGGTCTTCCCCTCGCGGACGACCTCGACGCCCTCGACCCCGAGGAGGCTCACGCCCTCTGCCTCTGCTGGACCCACGTGAAGAGCCAGTTGACGCCGAGCGCCAGTCCCAGGAGGACGAGGCCGAGGACCACGGCGCTCCCGAACTCCCCCTGGCGCGTCTCGAGGACGATCGCGGTCGTCAGGACGCGCGTCTGTCCCCTGATGTTCCCCCCCACCATCATCACCGCGCCGACCTCCGAGATGATCGACCCGAAGCCGGCCGCCAGCGCCGCCACGAGCGAGAGCCGGGCCTCCCTCACGAGCTTGACGTAGAGCTGCGCGCGGGAGGCGCCGAGCGAGAGGATCTGCAGGTGGAGCCGCGCGTCCAGCCCCTGGACCGCGGCGAGCGTGATCCCGACGACGAGCGGTGTCGCGATGACGACCTGCGCGAGGACCATCGCCCACGGCGTGTAGAGGAGGTCGAGACCTCCGAGGGGCCCGGAGCGGGCGAGGAAGAGAAAGACGGCGAGCCCGACGACGACCGGGGGGAGACCCATCCCGGTGTTGACGACCGTGACGAGGAAGCTCCGGCCCGGGAAGCGGTGGAGGCCGAGGAAGATCCCGGCCGGGACGCCCAGGGCCATCGAGACGACGATCGCGACACCCGAGACGAACAGGGAGAGGACGACGATCCCGGCGAGCTCTCCCCTCAGCGGGAGGAGCGCGGCCAGGGAGTCGAGGAGCCCTGCCATCCCCTACTTCGCGTCCGGGACGAAGAGCGGCTGGCCGAAGGCCTTCCGGCCGAACTCCCCGATCGCCTTCTGCACCGCCGGGGAGACGATCCACCGGGCGAACCGCCGGGCCTCCTCCTCGTGGACCGCCCGGTCCTTCGCGGGGCTCACGACGATCACCCGGTACGGGTTCCGGAGCTCCCCGCTCCCCTCCACGAGGACCACGAGGTCGAGCGTCCTCTTCAGCGCGAGGTACGTCCCCCGGTCGGCGAGGGTGTAGGCCCCCTTCTCGGAGGCGACCCGCGCCGTCTCGCCCATCCCCTGGCCCGTCGCGACGTACCAGGCCTTCCCCGAGGGGGAGACGCCGGCCTTCTTCCAGAGGTCGAGCTCGCGCGCGTGGGTCCCCGACCGGTCGTCCCGCGAGGCGAAGAGGGCCCCCCTCTCCGCGATCCTCCGGAGCGCGTCCGGAGCGGGCAGGCCCTTCACACCGGCGGGGTCGGAGGGGGGACCGACGAGGACGAAGTCGTTGTGCATCACGTCGAGGCGGAGCGCCCCGAAACCCTGGGCCATGAACTCCTCCTCGGCCGCGGGAGAGTGGACGAGGAGGACGTCAGCGTCGCCCCGCCGGCCCATCGCCAGCGCCTCGCCCGAGCCGACGGCGATCGTCTTGACCCGGATCCCCGTCTCGGCCGTGAAGCGCGGGAGGAGGTCGTCCAGGAGCCCGCTGTCCTGCGTGCTCGTCGTCGTGGCCAGGACCAGGGCGGGCTGCGCGAGGGCCGGGAGGGCCGGGAGGGCGAGGGCGGCGAAGAGGAGGACGAGGGCCTCGGTCGTGCGGCGCACCGGCCGATTCTCCGCCGGCCCGGGGCCCGGCGGAACCTCGTCCCGGAAGAGGACGCGCCGGTGGACGAACGAGTAGTGGCGCAGGCGGCCGCTCATGTGCGAGCCGACCGACGCGACGACCGTCGCGGCGACGTAGAGCGGGAGCCGCACGGAGGGAACGAGGGCGCCGAGGAGGACGAGGGCGAGCTTGAGGAGCGTCGCGACCCCCGCCCCCTGGTAGAGGAAGACGCAGCTCCCGGCGAGGTCGACGACGAGGAGGAGGACCCCGCTCGCGACGGTCAGGACGACCGGCGCCGCCAGCGCCGGCTCGGGGGCGCCGTAGGCGAGGCCCCCGAGGACGAGGGCCATGGCGACGACGTGGACGGTCCGGAGGAGGACCTTCGCCGCCCGGCCCCACCGGAGCGTGCGCGGGGGCCACGGGAAGAGGGCCTCGAGCCCGGCGGGAGCGAAGCGCGGAGCGCGGGGCGCGGCGTCGGCGGGCTCGTCGGGAGGCATGCCCGGCGGGGAGTCTGCCACGGATCCCCCCGCCGCCGTCCCGTGGCAGCATCCCGCGCCAGGCTCCAGGCGACGCGCCGGCCCGCGGGACGGGTCGTCAGTCGGCGTCGTCCCCCGCGGCGAGACGGGACGAGGCTTCGAGCGCCCGCTCCGCCTCGGCGAGCGTCTGCCCGGCGAGGAGCCGCCCGAGACGGCTCGCCCAGGGCCGGCCCGCGAGCGCGCGCGTCAGGAGGAGCCCGGCCGAGAGGAACGCGGCGCCGAAGACGAGGTTCGCGGCGAGCCAGGCCCGCGCGGCGGGGGCGGCCCAGAGGTCGGCGCCGAGGAGGCCCTTCGCGGCGACGACGAGGAGCGGCGCGAAGGCGAGCGGCGCGAGGAGGAGGAGGAGCCGCGCGGCGCGGACCCGCTCCACGCGGAGCGCGGCGAGGCGCTCCTGGATGGCGGCCACCGGCCCGCTCCAGTCGATCGCCCGGAGGGCGGCCCCCTGCCTCAGGCCCGAGACGAGGTGGAAGGCGAACCCCGCGAGGAGGAAGAGCGCGGGGAGGAGGAAGCGCGGCTCGCCGAGGTGCGCGGCCGCGAACCACGCCGTCGCGCCGAGGGCGACGGCGTCCTGAGCGAGGTCGAACCGGACCAGGAAGCGGAGGCGCCCGACGCGCCGCCTCGAGCGCGAGAGGGCCTCCGCGTCGATCCGGCGCCCGGCGGGCGTTCCCTCGGTCTCGTCCCAGATCGCCTTCAGCTGCTCGAGCTCCATGGCTCCTCCCTTCAGCGCCCCGGCGCGAGGTCGCGCCGCAGCTTCTGGCGGACCCGGCCGAGCCGGGTGCCGACGTTCGTCTCGGTGATGCCGAGGACCTCCGCGATCTCCGCGTACGGGCGGCCGTCGAGGTGGAGGACGAGGAGGGCGCGGTCGAACGGCTCGAGGCGCTCCATCGCCTCCCGGAGGAGCGCCCGGCGCTCCTCCGAGGCATCGGGCGCCGGTGCCGGGACCTCGAGATGCTCCTCGTCCGCCGGGACGGTGTGGCGGCGGCGGCGGGCGTCCCCCCTGAGCGAGGAGATCGCGACGTTCAGGGCGACGCGGTACGTCCAGGTCGAGAACCGGAACCGCTCGTCGTACCGGGGGAACGACCTCCAGAGCTGCGCGACCGTCTCCTGGACCAGCTCCTCGCGGTCGGCGGCGGTGCGGGTGTACGCCCCCGCCACCTTCCGCAGGATCCCCTCGTTCTCCCCGAGCAGGGAGAGGAACCTCTCCTGCAGCTCGCGCTCCCCCATCGGCCGACCTCCCGCTCCCGGCGGCGTCCTCGCCGCCGTCACCCTCATGATTCGCCGGCCGGCCAAGGAAATCACGTCCGGCCCCGCGGGCCGCAGCAGGGACTCGCCGAACCCGGGCGCCGGGGCCCGCCCCGGACACGATCCGAGCCGGCCGGGGGGAGGGGCCAGGGGAGGGCCGGCTTCCGGGCGCGCCCGCGGGCGCGCCGGGGCCCTCCCCGGACGTGTCAGATCTCCAGCGTGATCCCCTGGGCCAGCTCCAGCCGGCCGCTGAAGTTCAGGGCGTTCGTCTGGCGGCGCATGTAGGCCTTCCAGGCGTCCGAGCCGCTCTCGCGCCCGCCGCCCGTCTCCTTCTCGCCGCCGAACGCCCCTCCGATCTCGGCGCCGCTCGTCCCCGTGTTGACGTTGGCGATGCCGCAGTCGCTCCCCTCGGCCGAGAGGAAGAGCTCCGTCTCGCGGAAGTCGTTCGTGATGATCGCGCTGGAGAGCCCCTGCGGGACCCCGTTCTGCGTCGCGATCGCCTCCTCGATCGTCCGGTACCTCATCAGGTAGAGGATCGGCGCGAACGTCTCCTCCTTGACGATCGGGAGGTCGGGCGTCACGGCGACGAGGCACGGGGTGACGTAGCAGCCGCCCGGACGGTCGAGGGCCTCGCCGCCCCAGAGGACCGTCGCGCCCTGCACCTGCGCCGTCTCGATCGCCTTCAGCATCGTGGCGACCGCGTCGCGGTCGACGAGGGGGCCCATCAGCGTGTCGTAGGCGAGCGGGTCGCCGATCGTCGTCTCGGCGTAGAGCCCCTTCAGGCGCTCGACGAAGGCGTCGTACACCGACTCGTGCAGGATGACCCGGCGGGTCGAGGTGCACCGCTGGCCGGCGGTGCCGATGGCGCCGAAGTAGACCGCGCGGATGGCGATGTCGAGGTCGGCCTTGTCGCTGACGATGACGGCGTTGTTGCCCCCCAGCTCCAGGATGAGCCGCCCGAAGCGCTCCTGGACCAGCCTGCCGACGTGCCGGCCGCCGGGGACCGAGCCGGTGTACGAGACGAGGGCCACGCGCGGGTCGGTGTTGACCAGGTCCCCGATGTCGCTCCCCCGCCCGATCGTCAGGCTGCAGATCGCCGGGTCGTACCCGAACCGCTCCAGGACCCGCTGCGCGATCTTCGTCACGGCGATCGCCGTCAGCGGCGTCTTGCTCGACGGCTTCCAGAGGACCGTGTCGCCGCAGACGAGGGCGAGCGCGGTGTTCCAGCTCCAGACGGCCACCGGGAAGTTGAAGGCGGTGATGACGCCCACGACGCCGAGCGGGTGCCACTGCTCCTGCAGGCGGTGCTGGCGCCGCTCGCTCGGCATCGTCAGGCCGTAGAGCTGGCGCGAGAGGCCGACGGCGAAGTCGCAGATGTCGATCATCTCCTGGACCTCGCCGAGCGACTCGCGGAGGGTCTTCCCCATCTCGAGCGAGACGAGGCGCGCCAGCGGCTCCTTCTTCTCGCGGAGCTCCTCGCCGATCGCCTTGACGACCTCGCCGCGCTTCGGCGCCGGGACGGTCCGCCACGGCCCGAATGCCGCGTGAGCCCGGGCGAGGACCCCGTCGAACTCCTCCCTCGTCACGTTGACGACCGAGGCGAGGACCGAGCCGTCCACCGGGGAGACGACCGCCTGCACCTTCCCGCTCCCGACCCACGCGCCCGCGAACCCGCCGGGGTTCCTCTCCGCGATCCCGAGCGCGCGCAGGATCTCCGCTTCCGTCTCGGCCTTCATCGACATGGTCCGTACCTCCGGACGCGCTTTATGCGACAGGATCTCCCATTAATCAAGCTCATTGTTTTCATAGGAAGCATCGATATCATTCATGCATGCCGGACACCCCCCTCGACCTCGCCCACCTCCGTGCCTTCCACGCCGTCGTCCAGGCCGGCGGCTTCTCGGCGGCGGCCCGGCGCCTCCACCGGACCCAGAGCGCCGTCAGCCACGCCGTGCGGAAGCTCGAGACCTCCGCGAAGGTCCGGCTCCTCGACCGGCGGGGCCGCGAGGTCCGGCTGACGGAGGCCGGGCGGCGCCTCCTCTCCGCGTGCGACCTCGCGTTCGCCACGCTGGACGCCGCGCAGGAGGAGCTCGGGCAGGAGCGGGGCCGCGCCGAGGGGCGGATCCGGGTCGGGGCCACGGTCGAGTTCGGCTGCAGCGTCCTGATGCGGCACATCCAGCCCTTCCTCGCCGCCCACCCCGGGCTGGAGATGGACTTCCACCTCGGCCACGACCTCCTGACGCCGCTCCTGCGCGAGGAGGTCGACCTCGCGATCGACTGCCACGACCACGCCCGGGCCGACCTCGAGAGGACGCCCCTCTTCCGCGAGTCCTACATGGTGGCCTGCTCCCCCGGCTACCTCGCCTCCCACGCGATCCGCGAGCCGGAGGACCTCGCCCGATGCACGGTCCTCTCGCTCGACAAGGCCGGCGCCTGGTGGGAGCGCTTCCTCGCGAGGTTCCCGAGGACGCGGCGTCCCGCCTTCGGGCGGGTCGTCGCGATCGACCACATCCGGGCGCTCATCACGGCCGCCGCGAGCGGCATGGGTGTCCTCCTCGCCCCCAGCTACAGCCTCCAGGAGGAGCTCGCGCGGGGCGAGCTCGTCCCCCTCTTCCCGTCGATCCGGCCGCACGAGGACCGGTTCGCCCTCTACCAGAAGACGGCCAGGGCGAGGCTCGCCAAGCACCGCCTCCTCAAGGCGTACCTCGAGGCGCTGAACCCCGCCGAGCTCGGGGCCTGAGGTACTTAGAAGAAAGCCCTCAGGCTCTCGTCGATCCCCTTGCGCATCTCGTACCACCAGGCGAGGCCGGCCTCGCGCTTGTCCTTCTCGAACTCCTCGACCCAGCGGGCGAGCTCGGGGTTGCCGTCGCCGTCCACGTCCCTCCGCCTCCTGAGGAACGAGGCCACGAAGTCGAGGTCGCGCTCCGACTCCCAGAAGACCGCGGCGTTCCGGCTGTTGATCCGGCTGGCGGTGACCGCGACCGCCGACAGGTAGGCCTCCTTCTTGCCGTGGACCGCCCCGACGATCTCCGGGAGCATCTCCTCGGCCCACCCGCGGTGGAACCGGCAGACCCCCATGTCGTCCATCACCAGCTCGGCCAGCATCCGCTCGGCGCAGACGCGGCCGAGCGTGCGGGGCGGGAGGAAGTCGGGCCCGTAGAACATGTAGTACCGGCCCATGATCGCCATCGGGGCCAGCGCCCCCGGGGTCCAGTACTGGTTGGGAACCATCCAGCCCCGGCGTCCCGAGGCGACGTAGACGAGCCGGTCGAGGATCCTCGTCCCCTTCTCCCGCCGCACCCTCCGGCCCCACTTCCGGACCCCCTCGGAGAGGTCCAGGATCCCCTTTCGCTTCAGGATCGCGTCGACGAGCTCGACGCCCAGCTCGGCGTTGTGCAACGAGTCGGCGACGACGTCGAACGCCGCGGCGTCCCAGCGCGGCGTCCGGGTGACGCCGAGCTCCTCCGTCGAGAGGTCGCCCGCGAGGAGGCACTCCATCAGCCAGGCGAGGACGCCGCCGAGCGAGATGGCGTCGAAGCCCGAGGCGTCGGCCTTGCCGTTCAGGAGCTCGGCCGCGCGCTGGTCGAAGACCCCGCAGAGCGGCCCCATCGTCTGGTACGGCTCGAAGTCCTTCTTGTACTCGCCGCGGAGCTTCTTGCAGACGGCCGCGCACGGCTCGCCGCAGTTCGTCTGCTGCTTCTTCTCGATCGTCTCCTCGTTGAACTGCGCGAGGTAGTGCTTCTCGACGAGCCTCTCGTGGAGAGCCTCGCGCTCCTCCTCGGTCCCGTACATCGTGCGGTAGTTGAAGGCGACCAGGCGCCCCTTCAGCGTCGCGAAGTTGACGCCGAACGTCCCGCCGGTCTCGAACTTCGGGTCGAACCGGTACTTCGTCGTCGCCTCGAAGTCCTTCGTCGCCAGGCGCTTCTGGTAGCGGGCTTCGAACCACGAGTCGGCCACCTTCCGGTCCCGGAAGTCCTCGTCGACGAAGGTCCCCCCGTAGATCACCGCCGCGATCCCGTGGTCCTGGAGCATCTTCGAGCCCATCCCGCCGCGGCCCGCCCAGGTGTCGGAGAAGGTCAGCTTCCCGTTCACGATCGGCGCGCTGCCGAGGGCGCCGAAGTCGGTCGCGACCGCCGCCGGCCCGACGGCCAGGACGCGCGGGTCGGTCTCGTAGTGGCGGCCGAAACGCTCCAGCACCTCCTCCATCAGGCCGTAGGTCCCTCCGCGGCCGCGCGAGAAGGCCCGGTCCAGGTCGACCGGGTGGGTCTCGACGAGGATCTCCTCGCCGTGGTGCCGGTTCAGGACGAGGACCGAAGGGGTGGCGGCCTTGCCGACGAGGCTCACCATGCTGATCCCCAGGTTGTCGAACGGCAGCCCGGCGCCCCCCATGGTCGAGACGTAGAAGCCGCGCCAGCAGGGAGAGAAGCCGGTCACGACGAGGCGGTTGGAGCCCGGCAGGATGGAGCCCGCGAAGAGGCCCGTCCCGATGTTGAGGCTCCGCCAGCGATCGGCGAGGTGGACGCCGAGGTCGACCGGGCCGAAGTAGTCGCCCACCTCGTAGCGGCGGAGCCGGTAGAACCCCGTGGACGGGTCGACGAAGAGGACCCGCTGCGTCGCTTCCATCGCTCCCCCCGGCGGGATTCTATGGCTCAGGTCCGCAGGATCTGGGGAAGGCTGTCGAAGTGCCGGTCGCGGGAGTGGAGGACGAGATTGTGCTGCAGGACGAGCGCCGCGATCCAGACGTCGTTCGTCGGGATGGGCGTACCCTGGTGGCGGAGCTGGCGGAACACCGCCGCGTAGTGGTGGGAGGTCTGGTCGTCGGGGTAGAGGACCCTGACACCCTCCGTGAGCAGGAAGCGCCGGAGAGTCCGCTCGTTCTCCGACGACCGGCGGCCCATCGCGAACCCGGCCCGGAGCTCGGCGACGGCGGCGAACGGGAGCGCGACCGTCTCGGCCCTCTCCACGACGTCGACCGTCTCCGGGACCCCCTTGCAGAGGTCGACGTAGGCGTTCGTGTCGAGCGCCAGCCTCACCTCCAGAGCGCCTCGTCTACCTGGTCCTGCGCGGCCAGGGCCCGCTCGACGGCCGGCTCCCTCTGCCACGTCCCGGCGATCCCGCTCAGGTCACGGCGGACGGTCCGGGCGCTCCCGAGCCCGAGCCCCTCGGCCAGGGTCTGGAGCGCGACCTCGTTGAGGCTCTTCCCCAGCTCCTTCGCGCGGGCCCGGATCGCCCTGTCGACCTCCGGGGAGACCCCTCTGACCGAATACTGCATGCGGTCAGTGTAGGCAGTAGCTTCGCCAAGTGCAAGCATTCCGAGGAGTCGCCGGCACGCCCTCCGGACCCGGCGCCGCACCTCATCCGGGGCCCGGAACACCTCCCTCCGCGAGCCACTCCCGGAGCCGGGCGGCGACCTCGGGCCGGTCGAGGAGCTCGAAGTGGTGCGTCGCCGGGACGATCAGGGTTCGCTCCGCGGGGAACGAGAGCCTCCTCGCCGGGTCGGCGTGGTCGCCCAGGGCGCTCGAGACCGGGACGAGACCGTCCCCGAGGAGCCTGTCCCGGAGCCCCCCGACCTCCCTGGCGGTCGTCGCCGCGACGGCGTGGCAGGCCACACCCTCCGGCAGCGGCAGCGGGCGGCGCCGGTCGTGGCCCCGCGCGAAGCGATCGCGGCCGGACCAGTCCTCGTCCACCAGGTTGCCGTGCCTGAGGTCCGTGATCCCCTGGCTCCTCACCTTGCCGAGCCGCGCGAACGGGAGGGAGTACGGGCTGAAGCCGAGAGCGGCTTGCAGGAGGTTCCCGCCGAGCTCCAGCGGCGCCCCGTGGTGGGGGGTCCCGAGGAAGACGATCGCCCTCAGTCGCCGCGGCCAGGTGTGCCCGGCCTCCCCGGCGTAGTGGAGAGCGCTCCGGGTCACGAGGCCTCCCATGCTGTGGGCCACGATCGCGAGGTCCTCGACGGGGACGGGCCAGGCCGGCAGGAACGCCTCCAGGAGCCCGGAGAGCTCGCGTCCGTTGACCGAGACGTGGCGCCCGGTGTTGTACCGCAGGTAGACCGACGTCCACCCGAGGTCCCGCTCGAGCGCGGCCCCGTGGTCGTGCGTTCCCCGCGCCCACCCGAGGTCGCTCATGCAGAGGCCGTGGACCAGGAGGAGGAGCCGTCCCGCCGGTCGCGGGACGGCCGTGGCGAGAGAGCACGCGTGAAGAGGCAGGTCCCGTCCGGAGCGCCGGAGCCGCATCGGGATCGCGAGGGGGTTCCCGGAGGCCTCCAGGTAGTCGCCCAGGACACCGTTGACCGCGGCGAGGAGGGCCTCTCGGCCCGGTGCGGGGTTCGTCTCGCCCAGGAGCGGGCCGAGGCGCGCAAGGGCGGCGTCGAGGCCCGTCCCCACGAGCCTGGAAGCCCCGCGGACGCTCCGGTAGACGAGGCCCGCGATCCCAGAGGTCCTGCCTTCCGGCGGGGCGCCGAGCGGGGGCGTCCCCACGGCGATCGTCGCGTGGAGGGCTTCGACCAGGTCCGTCACGCCGGCCGTGGCGTCGACGGCGAGCCGGGCGATGCCCCGGTACGAGCGGGACCTGCTGCGCGGCGTTCCCGTCATCTCTCCGTCCTGCCCGGATCTTCGCTCGTCGGACCGAGGCGAAGCGACCGGATCAGCCGTCACCGCACAGCGCGCAGCCGGGACGGGGCTCGAGGGGGACCCGGTCGAAGGCGCGGCGCTCGAGGTCGACGAGGAGGAGCTCGCCGAAGCGCGGCGGGCCGATCCCCGAGAGGAGCCGGATCGCCTCCGTGGCCATGAGGCTCCCGACGACGCCGACCGCGGCTCCGAGGACGGGCGGCGGGGCCGGCGATGCCGCCGGGTCCTCCGGGTAGAGGCAGGCGAGGCAGGGACGCCCCCGGGGGCCGAAGACGCAGACCGTCCCCTCGAACGCCGCGACGGCGCCGTGGACGAGCGGGATGCCGGCGGCGAGGGCCGCGGCGGCGAGCGTCCTGCGGGACGCGCCGTTGTCCGCGCAGTCGACGGCGAGGTCCGCCTCGCGGCAGAGCCCGGAGGCGAGCTCGAGGTCGAGCGAGCCGTCGAGGACGCGCCAGTCGAGCGACGGGTCGAGGGCGGTGAGCCGCTCACGGGCCGCGTCGGCCTTCCGCCGGCCGAGGTCGCGCTCGGTGAAGAGGAGCTGGCGGTTCAGGTTCGTCAGCTCGACCTCGTCCCGCTCGACGACCGTGATCCGCCCGACGCCGGCGGCTCCGAGGTAGGAGAGGACCGGGAAGCCGAGCCCACCTGCGCCGAGGACGACGAGCCGCGAGGCCGCGAGCCTCGCCTGCCCCGCCTCGCCGAGGCCGGGGATCGCGAGCTGGCGGTCGTGCCGGGAGGGGGCCAGCTCTTTCTAGCCCCCCTGGACCGGCGGCCGGAGCGTGACGACCTCCCCGTCCTTCGGGACGTAGGAGAGGCTGACGAGCCGGTACTCGACGAAGACCATGGCGACGTGGCCCGGCGGGACGCCGATCGACTCGAGGATCTGGCGCACCGTCTGTCCCTCGGCCGCCTCGACCCTCCGGGTGTAGGCGTCGACGTCGGGCTTCAGGTAGTCCGTCAGCATCCCGCCGGCCTTTAGGAGGATCGTCACGTCAGAAGGCCTTCGGCTTGTAGCGCTCGCCCCGGACCTCGGGGAGCGGCGCCATGAGCGTCCCCAGGAGGCCCAGCCCCTCGAGGCGCGCCGCCGTGTCCGGCAGTCCGAGGTCCTCGAGGACCTCGCGCGACGGGTTCCCCTCGCGGCTCCAGCCCCGGGCGGCGTAGTACTCGTCGAGCATCACGTCGAGGTCATCCAGGGTCAGGCGCGCCCCCTTCCCCGGCCCGGAGGGGACCGCTTCCTCGTAGAAGCGGGCGGGCGGGTAGTCGTGCTTGCGGCCCGGGCCGCCGTTGCGCTCCAGGAAGTGCGCCCGGTTCAGGTTCCAGAGGCGGTCCGAGAGCCTCATCGCCTCCTCGAGCGAGAAGTCGCTCCAGCCGGTCATGTGGCGGATCGACTCGACGTGCTCCTCGGGGGTGACGTCCACCTCGCCCCAGAGCAACCGGCAGCAGGAGGCGACGTCGAAGAAGGGGCGGATGTGCTGGAGGTAGACGACGACCTTGGCCTTTCCCCGGATGACGTCCTTGCCGAGGTCCTCGTCCATCGTGATCGTCCAGGCCCGGTTGTGGTGGGCGCCGATGTCGGCCGTCATGTAGGAGAGGAGCATCGCCGGCGCGCCCCGCCCGTCGTAGCCGCTCATCCCCTGCCCCTTCACCTGCGCCGTGAACCGGATGGAGTCGTGGCCGATCTGCCCGGCGGCGTACACGATCCCGCGGGCGAACCAGTCGCCGATGCCGCGCCGGTTCACGATCATGTCGACGAAGTGCTCGAAGTCGTCGACGCTCCCCCAGCGGAGCTCCCGACCCTCGAGCTGCTCCTTCGTGATCAGCCCCTTCTCGTAGCACTCCATCCCGAAGGCGACGAAGCCGCCGCCGCTCATCGTGTCGATGCCGGCCTGGTCGCAGACCCAGTTGACGTAGGCGACCTCCTCGATCTTGTCGAAGCCGCAGTTGCCGCCGCAGAGCGAGCCGGTCTCGTACTCCGGCCCCTCGACGTGGACCTGGGGCTTCTCGGGGAGGGTCACCCGCGCGTACTTGCCGCAGTTCATCCAGCAGCCGAAGCAGGCCTTGTTCGAGACGAGGAGCTTGTCGACGAGCGGCTGCCCGTCGATCCCGGCGTAGCGCTCGAAGTAGGTCGTCTGGAAGTTGTGGGTCGGGTAGACGCCGTGCTCGTTCGACCAGCCGACGAACATCGACGTCCCGAACTTCTGCCAGGGGGCCATGTTGGGGTGCGTCGAGGTCCGCTTGATCACCCCCATGGTCAGGTCCTTCAGCGCCGGCAGGTCGTGGATCGGGACCGACCGCGTGCCGCGGACGGCGATCGCCTTGAGCTTCTTCGACCCCATCACCGCGCCGACCCCGCACCGCCCCGCCTGGCGGCCGTAGTCGTGCCCGACGCAGGCGAACGAGACCATGCTCTCCCCCGCCGGGCCGATGACGGCGACCTCGAAGTCCTCGCCGAGGTCGTTCTTGAGCATCTCCTCGGCCTCGATCGTCCCCTTCCCCCAGTACTTCGAGGCGTCGCGCAGCTCGACCTTCTCGTCCTCGACGAAGAGGTAGACCGGCTTCTCGGCGATCTCCTCGAAGACGACCAGGTCGTACCCCGCGAACTTCAGCTCCGGCCCGAAGTGCCCGCCGACGGTCGAGTCGCCGTGCGCGCCGGTCAGGGGGCTGACCGCACCGAAGCAGCACTTGCTGCCGGTGGGGGCGAAGTTCCCGGACATGACGCCGGGCGAGACGACGAGCCGGTTCAGCGGCCCGAGCGGGTCGGCGTCGCGCGGGACCTCGTCGTAGAGGACCTTGCAGACGAACCCGCGGCCGCCGAGCCAGGCGCGGGCGAACGCCGGGTCGAGCGGCGTCCTCTCGCAGGTCCCCGTCTTCAGGTTCACCCGGAGGACGTGGCCGCCGAAGCCCTTCGGCGGGTTCCCGGGCGCCGCGCCCATCTCAGGCGACCCTCACGAGGGCGCCGGTGTTGCACACCTCGGTGCACTTCCAGCAGAAGTCGCACTTCTCCGCGACGCCCCCGTCGAACTGCATCATGACCCCGAGCTTGCACGCGTCGACGCAGAGGCCGCACTGCGTGCAGAGCTCGTCTTCGACCGAGTA
This sequence comes from Acidobacteriota bacterium, assembly GCA_008363385.1. Taxonomy (GTDB): domain Bacteria; phylum Acidobacteriota; class Thermoanaerobaculia; order UBA5066; family UBA5066; genus RHKY01. Next base: position 23,119 of record RHKY01000006.1, read on the forward strand.
GACTCCCCGCTCGTCCTTGACGATCGCGTCGGTGGGACAGGTCGCGGCGCAGTCGCCGCACTGGTCGCAGACGACCGGCTGGTACGTCCCGGGGGCCGGAAACCGGGCCACGATCCTCAGCCGCGAGCGGCGCGGGTTCGTCTCCGCGTGCTTCTCGATGACGCACACCTGCCGGCAGAGCCGGCATCCGGAGCACGCGCCCGGGGTGACCTGGATCATCATGGACAGCCTCCCGAATCGACCGCCGGGTCGGTCCGCGGGTCGATTCCTCGACGGCTCCGGTCGGCGAGAGCGGCACGGCCCCTCCCGCCGGCCGGGCGGCAGAGGAATCTTACGCTGCGCCTTCGCGCGCCTCCCATGATGCCGATGGCTCAGGGACGCGCCAACGCGGGCGGGCGCTCGCCCTTGAAACCGGATCTCGAATCGTCCGCATGGCCGGCTCCTGGCCCGGACCGGCAGGGGCCCTCCTCCTCGCAGTGCGCAGGATCGGCGTCGTCCCTGCTCGCCGAGAGGGCCGGATGTGGGAACGGCGGATCGGTTCAGGACGGCCCGACGCCGCCGCGACCCTGCCGCCCGTCGTCTCGCCCGGGCCCCAGCACGTCCTCGATCAGGCGCTCCAGGCTCCGGGTGTGCGTGCCGCGCCAGAAGAGCCTGCTGCACGAAGCGCACCGCCGGACCGGCAGCCCCGCCCCGCGGACGCTCGGCGGCAGGCGGGCGGCGACGTCGGACGCCTCCACCGGCTCCAGACGACCGTTGCAGACCAGGCAGCGTGTGAAGGGCGAGGAGAGCCCGGCCAGGTCGAAGCGCGCGACGACCTCGGCGAGCTGCCGGCGCGGGTCGGCGCTCTTGACGGCGTATCCGTGCGTGACCTCCCGTCGCTTGAGGAGCCCCCGGTCCCGCGTCAGGAGGATCCGCCTCTCGGTCACGCTGACGCGCGCCAGATCCTCGTCCCGGGGGTCGGTCTCGTAGAGCGCGTCGAAGCCCAGGAGCCGGAGGGACCGGGCCAGCTTCCCGAGGTGGCCGTCCAGGACGAAGCGCGGGTCCCGGAGGGGACGCGGCCGCAGCCGGAGGAGCGGCGTGACGTCGACCCCCTCGAAGACCGGGTAGACGGCGACCCGGTCGCCGTCCCGGACGCGGTGGTCGAAGCCCACCGAGACCCCGTTGGCCAGGATCACCTCCACCTCGGTGTGCGGCACGCCGAGGGCCTCGACGGCGTCCTTCACCGTCCTCCCCTCCCCCACCGTCCGCGGGAGGTCCCGCTGCCTGAGGTCCGGCGGCAGGAGGTCGTTCAGCTCCGCGTAGAGACGGAAGACGGCCCGTGGCATCCGCCGCCATTCTCCCGCCGCCGAGTGCCGGCGGCGCTGGCCGTTTGCCCGGGACGGGAAGGTGGCAAGATGCGCGGATGAGAAACGCCGCTCTCCTGCCCCTCCTCGCCGGCGCCCTCCTCGCCGGCTGCGCCGGGTCCTCCGGAGCCGGCGCCGGCGGGGCGGACCTCCCCGGCGGGCAGGACCCGAAGACGACCGTCGCTCGCGTCGACGGGTCGGCGATCACCGAGGGCGACGTGGCTCTCGAGGCGAAGCCGGGGCTCCTGGCCGCGCAGAGCCGGTTCGCCGAGGAGGTCCACGCGCAGCGGGTCCAGGCGCTGGAACGGCTCGTCGAGAGGCGGCTCCTCGAGGCCCGGGCGAAGAAGGAAGGGGTGACGGTCGAGGCGCTCGTCGAGCGCGAGGTGACGAGCAAGGTCCCCGAGCCGGCCGAGGCGGAGCTCCAGGCGGTCTACGACCAGACGAAGGCGACCGGGCGAGCGCTCCCGCCCTTCTCCGAGGTGAAGGCGGAGGTCGCCGCCTTCGTCAAGGAGCAGAAGGCCCTGCAGCTCCGCCAGGCCCTCGTCGCGCAGCTCCGCGCCGCGGCCAAGGTCGAGAACCTCATGCCGCCGCTCCTCCTCCCGAAGGTCGAGTTCACGGCCGACGGCCCCTCCCGGGGCGACGCGGGCGCACCGGTCACGATCGTCGAGTTCTCGGACTACGAGTGCGGGTTCTGCGCGGGCGCCGAGGGGACCCTCCGTCGGGTCCTCGACGCCTACCCGGGGCGGGTCCGGCTCGTCCACCAGGCCTTTCCCCTCTCCACCATCCACCCGCGGGCCCAGAAGGCGGCCGAGGCGGCCCTCTGCGCCGGGGAGCAAGGCCGCTACTGGGAGATGCACGAGAGCATCTTCGCCCGGCAGGCGGCGATCGGCGTCGACGACCTGAAGGCGCGAGCCCGCGGGTTCGCCCTCGACGCGGCGCGCTTCGACGCCTGCCTGGACTCCGGCCGGACGGCCGCGCTCGTCGACGCGAGCCGGAGGCTGGGCGAGTCCGTCGGGGTCACCTCGACGCCCACCTTCTTCGTCAACGGCCGGCCCCTCACCGGGGCGCAGCCGTTCGAGCGCTTCCAGGAGCTCGTCGACCACGAGCTGGCGGCCGCCGGCCGCTGACCCGGCGCGGCCGCCCCGGCCGAGCCGGCGCCCCCTGCGCCGCGCGCCTGGCGCTTTTCTGAGCGAGCGTCTCAGGCTCGTCCGTCGGCCGGCGATCTTTCTCGCTCTCCGAGCGTCGGAACCCCGCCAATCCGGATGTAGACTGACCGCAATCTCTTGAGGAGGAGGTCGTGGGGATGATGACCGTACACGCATTCGACAGCCCCCGAGCAGTGAGGGTGTCCGCGGCGCTCGCCGTCGGCGCGGCGCTGCTCGTCGTCGCGGGCAGCGCCCTGGCCGGGACGAAGTACCTGGCCGACGGCGCGGTCCAGAACTCTCGCGGAGGGTGGGACCTTCCCAAGCAGGGCTCCTGCCCGGCCGACCTGACCGCAGCCACCCGGGCCGACTGCGTGGCCCGCCGCTTCGTCGCGGCGAACACCGCCGCGTGCACCGCGCTCGGGCCGTCGGGGCAGTACTCCTGGAGCACGGGCGTCTGCAACGACCTCGTCAACACCACCCAGGCCACCTGCAACGCGGCGGTCGACCGGTACTGGAACGCCGCGGCCGGGGTCTGTGCGGTCGTGATGAAGGGCGACGACCGGAACGACGTCGTCTGCGCCCAGCACGGCGGCACGTGGGTCACGAGCGGGAGCTGTGTCTCCAACTGGGTCATGCCGGCCCGGGACGACCCGGCGTACGGGCCGGAGGGCCTCTGGAGCGGCAACGGCGCGGGCGACCAGTGCCTCCGCTGCCACAACAACGTGACCCTCTACAACGGCCCGCGCGTCCGCGACACCGAGGACGTGATCTACATGGGCCACAAGAACATGGCGCGCCCGGTCGACAAGACGGGGTTCAAGCCGTGGGGCGGCCCTCCCTTCAGCTGCACCGGCCACCCGAGCGCCGAGAGCCAGGAGGAGTGCGTCGCCGCGGGCGGGACGTGGGACCCGACGATCTACCCCGCCACGGACACCGGGCAGGCGATCGACTGGAGCACGAACAAGATCACCGTCGGGACGAACACGTACGACCTGAAGTGGATCTACGGCGACTGGCTCGCCGCCCTCCCGCGCGCCATCTACACGGGCGCCACGCTCAACAACATGAGCTACTCGTGCGGCCGCTGCCACACGACGGGCTGGACGAGCGACGCCGGGACGACGGCGAAGGCCAACAAGCACCCGGAGAAGGACTTCCCCGGCATCACCTGGACCGGCAGCGGGACGACCGGGCAGGTCAAGCTCGGCGGTGGCGTGGCCGGAGACGCGAACGTCATGTCGTCCTGGGACGAGTGGGGCATCACCTGCTCGCGCTGCCACTATTCCGCGGTGGACGACACGAGCGTGGCGCCGAGCTTCAGCGCCCCCGCCGGCATGTCGATGCACCACAACACCCTGACGAGCCCCAACAACAACAACGGCGTCTGCACGGACGTCCGGTGGTCGAGCGCCCCCTCGGGCTCGACGCTGTACGACCTCTGCACCTCCAACGGCGGCACCTTCCTGACGGCCTGCAGCGTCAACCCGACGCCGGGCGTCTGCACGATGGCCGCCAACACCGAGGCCAAGTGCACGGCCGTCTCCGGCACCTGGGTGGCGGCGGCGAGCGGCTGGTGCAGCAACGCCTTCTACACGGACGAGGTCGCCTGCAAGGGCAACGGCTACAACTGGGTCTCGGGCTGGTGCAAGACGGCGGACGCGCAGTCCGCCTGCTCCGGCGGCAGCGGCGACGCGGCGAAGACCTGGCGCGCCAACGGCAGCCAGGCCTCCTGCCAGGTCGCCGGGGCGAGCTGGCTCTTCCCCAAGTGCAGCGTCGAGGGCCTCTGCAACAAGGGCGTCTGCAGCAAGGGGGGCTTCGGCAACCAGGTCGACTGCGAGTCCGCGGGCGGGCTCTGGACGCGGGTGAACACCAAGAGCGTCTGTGACGCCATCGGCGGGCAGTTCGCCTACGCCACCGACGTCGTCCGGTGCGACGACGCCGGCGGGAGGTGGTTCGGCAACAACCTGAACCGCGGCCAGATGATCACGCGGGTCTGCATGGACTGCCACCGCCAGGAGACGAGCGGCCTGCCGAACACGAACGGCGCCTGCAGCGACCCGGCGAAGACGACTCAGGGGGCCTGCGTCGCGGCGGGCGGGACCTGGACCGACGCGGGCGGCGGCCTGCCGCTCACGGTGGGCCCGTACCACGGCACCGTCACGTTCGTCAGCCACCCGCACGGCAACCAGTTCCTCAACAGCCCGCACGCCTCGTTCTCCGGGACCTGGAACGAGATCGACACGGGCCGGTGGGGCACCCCGAACGCCAAGTACGCGAGCGGCTGGATGAACATGGGCGAGTCGCTGCGGACGGGCAACGGCTGCACGGGCTGCCACGACGTCCACACGAGCATCGTGGCCGGCACGAAGCCGTTCGTCGAGACGTGCAACGAGTGCCACCACGTCAAGAACCTCGAGAACGTCCTCCACCCGCACGGGGCGGGCACGCCGTTCGAGCACGTGGAAGAGGAGCCGATGGAGGCGTGCGTCTCCTGCCACATGCCGCACGGCGTCCACATGTTCCGCATCAACACCGACCCGGCGTACTCGACCTTCCCGATGCCGGCCGCGATGGCCGCCCAGACCGCCGCGGCCACCGCGCCGGACGGGGCGTACACGAAGGCGGTCTGGGTCGACCTCGACGCCGCCTGCGGCCAGTGCCACGGCGGCGGGGCTTCCAACGCCAAGACGACCGGCACGATGACCGCCGGGTCGGCCGACCTCACGGTGGCCAGCGCCGCCGGGATCACGGTCGGCGAGAAGATCCGCGTCGCCGGGGCCGGCGCCTACTACTACGACGAGGTCGGCCAGAGCGGCCTGTACACCGACCTCGACACGTACGTCAAGGCCGTCGCGGGCAGCGTCGTGACCCTGGTGGGGACGGCGACCAAGAGCGTCACGAACGCCGCGGTCGAGCAGAACGCCACGTCGAACGGCGCGTCCTACGTCGACAAGGCGACGCTCGCGACGTTCGCCAAGGGGATCCACAACGACCACCCGAACGCCAAGTTCACGGCGGTGAAGGGGGCCAACAACCTCACCGTCGCCGTCGACGCCTCGGCCACGAAGTGCCGCGGCAACGCCGACAACTGCGCCTCCTTCGACTGGAACTGGGGCGACAACACCGAGCACGGCGCCGGCAAGACCGACTCGCACGCCTACGCCAAGCCCGGGACCTACACGATCACGCTGACCGTGGAGGACGAGGAGACCGGGACCGGCACGGCGACGGCGACGTTCACGGCCACGGCGATCGCCGGCGCGCCCACCGTCGAGGGCGCCTGCACGCCGGTCTACTCGGCCTGGGGCGTCGCCTGCACGGTGAACGTGCCGGCCGGCGGCTACGAGCTCGTGACGGTCGACTACGGCGACGGCTCGCCGGTGGGGACCGTGAGGAGCCCGGCGGCGGGGCCGCTCGAGTTCTGGCACACCTACGCGGAGCCGGGGAACTACGCGATCCAGGCGACGGTCCTCTCGGCCAACGGCCTGGAGGGCCGGAGCACCATCGGGACGATGGCCTCCGGAGTCTTCATCTCCGAGATGCCGTCGATCAGCGGCCGGGTCGTCTCGGCCGACGGCGGCCGGCCGGTCGCCTCGGCGCAGGTCTCGGTCTCCCTCGACGGCGTCGTCGTCGGGAGGACGATGAGCCGCGAGGACGGCACCTACACGACCGGCCCCATCAAGCCGGGCGCCTACACGATCACGGTCAGCAAGGACGGCTACACCTTCGCGGGCGGCTACGGGCCGTTCACGATCGGGCCGAGCCTGACGGGTCAGAACCTGGTCGCCTCGCACTAGGGCGTGCGGCCTCGGGGGCCGGCGGGGCGACCCGCCGGCCCCTTTTTTCGTCTCCGGGCCCCTGGCGCGGGCCGCGGCGGGACCATAATCCGCCGCGACGTCGCCGCGTGAGAGGGAGGACGACCGGATGCGATCGCGGATCCTGAGCTGCGTGCTGGGGCTGACGCTCGGACTTCCCCTGGCGCTCGCCGCGGCGTCGCCCGCGGGCGGGCCGTTGACGAAGGAGCAGCTGCTGGCGCTCGTCGAGCAGGGCGTCGACACGAAGGTGATCCTGGCGCTCGTCCGGAAGGACTGCGTCGCCTTCCCCATCGACGCGCAGGCGACGCTGGAGCTCTCGAAGCTCGTCCCGCCCGACGTCCTCGCCGCGGCGATCGAATGCCAGTCGGCCCGCCCGAAGGCTCCGGCGGCCGCGACCTCGACGCCCCTTCCCTCGCCCGCGCCGGCGGCGGCGCCCTCGTCGCTGGTCCCCGCGAGGGTCCGGGTCTGCGCCTCTCGCGAGGCCTCCGACGAGACCGGGCACTCGCTGGGGGCCCCGGGCGCCTGCGTCCTCGTCGTCGACGCCCCGGCGCCGGTCGAGGCGCTCCGGGGCGCCGGGAGGTACGACCCGCACCCCGGCTTCCGCGACGATTTCCCGGGGTCCTTGGTGCACGAGACCACGGTTCCCCGGTACGGCGACCAGCGCGCGAAGCTCTGGGTGGAGGTCTCCCCGGGTCCCAGAACCCTCTCGGTCTACTGCCGCGACTCCTGGACCCGGAACGAGCTGAAGCTCCAGGCCGAGCCCGGGGTCGACTACCGCGTCCTCGTCGCCTACGGGTTCGGCGGCGCCGTCAAGGTCGTCGGCGCGGAGCCGGACCGTTGAGGCGGCGGTAGGGCACGCCGCGCGCCCGCCGTCCTGCCCGCGCGCGACGGGCAGGTCAGGAACGTCCGGCGGACCGGGCTACCGCGGGTAGGCGACGAGGGCCAGCGGGACCTTCCGGAAGCCGCGCCACGTCCGGAGGGCGCCCGAGGCGTCCCTCACCGCGAGCTGCGCCGAGATGCCGCCGTCGAGCATGACGGCCTTCCGGCAGCCGAGCGCGCCCAGGAGCGCCGCCGTCTCCGGGACGGTCGGCCCGAACGGCAGCGCGCTCAGCGCGTCGCCCGCCGCCGCGAAGCGGGTGAGCGCGACGAGCAGCCGGCCGTCGCGCAGCTCCCCCAGGGCCAGGCGGGCGTCCCGGTGCGCCGCGTCCACGCCGCGGCCGGGCGACCCGAGCGGGGGCGGGACCTCGCCGTCCCCCGAAAGGAGGACCGGGTAGGACTGGAACGCCTCGAGGGCCGTTCCGGGCCCCGTCGCGGGGATCTCCCCCGCCGCCAGGAAGCGGACGCGGCCTGCGCGGTCCGTCGACAACGCCATCGAGAGCGGCCCGGACCCCGGCCGCTGGACCACGCGTCCACCCCGGACCAGCCAGCCCCAGGGCGCCCCTCCGGTGAACTGCCCCGCGTTCAGGCCGAGGACGGCCCCCTCCGGGAGCGACGAGAGCGACCAGTCCGGAAGCGTCCCTGCCTCGCGGCTCGCCTCGACGAGCTCCAGCCTCACGCGCGCCGGGTCGACCCGAACGAGGACGACCGTCAGCCGCCACGCCTCGCCCGACCCGGAGACCGGGAGCTCGCCCCACTCCATCCCCGCGGCCGCCTCCCGCCACGCGACCGCACCGGCGACGTCCGGGTCTGAGGACCGCCAGGCGGCCGGAGCGCGCCGGGAGGACCAGAAGGAGACCCTCTTCCCCCCCGCGGCCAGCACCTCGAGACTCGACTCCGGTAGCCCCCCCGCGAGCGCCGCCGAGGCCGTCGCGGCGGCGAGGAGCAGCCCGCCGGCCGTCCGAGCCCCCGCGACCCGCGGCGACCGGAGGCCCCCCGCGCGCGGCATCTCGCCTCAGGGCGTCTCGACGCGGAGGGCCTTCGTCAGCGCCGCGCAGCGGGGCGAAAGCGCCGAGACCTCGCTGGCGGAGTAGACCCAGTAGGCCCCGCCCGGGGCCTTGATCCGGGCGCCCTCCTTCCCGGCACTCCCGCCCAGGGCGCAGAACGGCGTGACGCGCTCCTTGAGGATCGCGTACTGCCGCGCCGTCAGCCCGGCGTCCCTGGCGGCGGCCTCGGCGATCTCCCGCTGGCGTTCCTGCGCCGAGGAGCGGCCGACCGCGGGGTCGGGCCCGCAGCGCTTCTCGACGAGGGCGTCCATCCCCTTCTGCATCGCCTCGGCCGCCTTGACGAGGGCGGCCGTGTCGCTCGCGGCCTTCTGCGACGCGTCGCTGAAGTCCTCCATCAGCTTCATCGCGTCGGGGCCCGAGAGGACCCCCGAGCGGCACTGGTCGTACTCGGCGGGGCTCTTCGTCTTCGGGGCCTTCGCCGCGAGCGCCCTGCGGGCAGCCTCCTCGGCCGCGAGCCCCTTCGAGAGCCGGTCGAGGTTCTCCGGCGTCATCGGGAGGACGTCGCCGCCCGGGGGCGGCGCCGCCAGGGAGCGGGCCGTCGCTGTCCCGAGAGCGGCCGCGAAGGCGAAACGCGAAAGGGCACGAGCCACTCTGCTCACGAAGCCTCTCATCAACGGATCCTCGCGAAGGATCTTAGCGCTCGCCCTCCCGGGAACACCCCGCCTGGCCGCCAGCTCCGCCCGTCCTCCCGTCCGACCACTCCCTCGCCGGCGTCCAGAACGAGATCGTCGAGGCCAACCTCGAGTGGTTCGACCGGTTCCTCGGCCCCGTCCCGCGATAGCCGTCGCGGCCGTCACTCCCCCGCGCCGCCGACCACGCGGTTGCGGCCCGTCTCCTTGGCGCGGTAGAGGTTCGCGTCGGCGGCCTCGAAGAGGTGCGCCGCGTCGCCGGCGTCGTCCGGGAGCGTCGCGACGCCGCCGCTGACCGTGATCCGCTCCGGGCGCTCCGGGTCCCCGAAGGCGGTCGACTCGATGCGGGAGCGGATCTGGTCGGCGAAGGCGGCCGCCTCCGCGCGGTGCGCTCCGTAGAGGAGCGCCACGAACTCCTCCCCCCCGTACCGGGCGACGACGTCGCCCCGCCGGCTCGCCGCGCGGATCGCGGCGGCCACCTTGACGAGCGCGTCGTTCCCGGCCGCGTGCCCGAGGCGGTCGTTGTAGGCCTTGAAGTGGTCGATGTCGAAGACCGCGAGGGAGAGCGGGTCTCCCGTGGCGTGCGCCCGGTCGACCTCCAGGCCCAGCCGTTCGCGGAAGAAGCCGAAGTTGTAGAGGCCGGTGAGCGAGTCGGTGATGGCGGCGCGGTGGGTCTGCGTGACCCGGCCCGTCAGGCTCCGCACCCTCTCGACCTGCTGCCAGAAGAGCGCCAGGACGATGTCGTGGCGGCTCGAGACGAGCTCCCGGAAGGCGGGCGCCGGCACGCGGAGGACGCGGCAGGGCGTCACGGCCCGGACGGCGGCGGAGCGCCCGCGCCCGTCGAGGGCCGCGAACTCCCCGACGATCGCCCCGGGCTCGAGGCTCCGGAGGACGACGAGGTCCCCGCTCGAAGGCTCGTGGACGACGTCGAGGACCCCGTCGAGGAGGAGGACGACCTCGTCCCCGCGGTCCCCCTCGCGCCAGAGGAAGCGGCCGGCTTCGAGGTCCTGCTCGGTCCCGAGGGCGAGGAGGTCGGCGAACGAGGCCAGCGCGGGGTTCATGCCCCAGCATCCTGCCACAGGGCCGGAGCGCCGGGGCGAGGCGCGTCTCGGCCGCAGGCCTGGGGCAGAATCGGCCGCGGGAGGTCCCCATGAAGCCATTCCCGGTCTTGCTGCTGACCCTCGCGCTCGTCCCCGGCGCCGCCGCCGGCGGCGAGATCTACGGCACGATCAAGGAGAACGGGAAGCCCGTGAAGCCGGGCCTGAAGGTGACCGTGACGTGCGGCGGCAAGGACGTCTCCGCCGACACCGACAAGAACGGCGGCTACCGGCTCTTCGCCTCCGAGGAGGGCAAGTGCACGCTCACCGTGAGGGTGGGCGACGAGAGCCCCTCCGCGGTCGTCCACTCGTACGCCGACTCCGCCCGGTACAACCTCGTCCTCGAGAGGAAGGACGGCAAGGCCACCCTCCGGACGGAGTAGGCGATGGAGACGGAACCCCAACCGCGGAAGGACGGCTGGGACAAGGCCGCGATCGTCCTCCACCCGCTCGGCGGGCTCCTCGCCGCGCTGGCGGTGGCCGGCCTCGGCTTCTTCGGCTCGCAGTTCCTGGAGCGGCGCCAGGCGGAGGAGACCCGCGCCCGCTTCTACTCGGAGCTCATCAGCAAGCGGGAGGAGGCCGACAGCGCGCTCCGCAAGGACATGTTCATGTCCATCATCCAGTCGTTCCTCAGGCCCGAGTCGGCCTCGATCGACGACCGGATCGTGAAGCTGGAGCTCCTGGCCTACAACTTCCACGAGTCGCTGAACCTCAAGCCCCTGTTCGTCCAGCTCGCGAACGACATCGCGCGGTCGGCGTCGCCCGCGAAGGCCGAGTACGCCGACCGCCTGGAGAAGGTGGCGCGGGAGGTCGTCCGCAAGGAGATGGTCGTGCTCGAGGGGGTCGGCGCGTCGTTCGACCGGAGCGTGGACTTCGAGGACGTCGCGGGCACGCCAGGCGGCCTCGCGCTCGAGCCGGGCTCGCTCACGCTGGACGGCGTGACGCGCGAGCTCGGGATCGTCGTGAAGGGCGTGAACGTCGCGACGAAGGAGCTGCAGCTCCGCGTCGAGGTGAAGACGCCCCGGGAGGGCTTCTCCGAGCTGGAGACCGACGAGGCCGAGTTCTGGGTCGACTACTTCGACTTCCCGATGATCGACCACGTCCGCCTCTCGCGCGACCAGCGCTGCGCGGCGGTGATCCGGAACTACGGGAAGGCGAGCGCGCGGCTCTCGCTCGTCCTCTTCCCCGGCTCGTACGCGAGCCTGAAGGAGAAGCCGTACATCCAGGAGATGATCCGGGACCTCCTGGGAGCCGGGGAGACGGCCGGGCGGCGGTAGCGCGGCGGCCGCCGCGCGAGGTGCCCTGGCCGGGAGAAAGGCCCGGGCCGCCTTCGCGGCCCGGGCCCGTCTCCCGGCGAGAACGAGGGGGAGAGTCCCCGGTCAGGGAATGGAGACCGTCGCGCAGTCCACCCGCTCGAACGGGAGGAGTCCGTCGGGGCTGGCTACCGCCGGCCCCGGTAGAAGACGTAGTCGGCCGTGTACGGGACGAAGAGCTTCGCGCCCACGGCGGGACAGTCGCCTGCGGGGGTCAGCCCGCCGGAGGTGTTCACGCGCTGGATCCAGGTCGTCTCGGTCAGGACGTCCCCCCCGTCCGGTCCGGCCTCGGCCCCCGCCACGCGCAGGAGCAGCCACGGGATCGCCCCGGCCGCGACGTGGTCCGGGTCGGTCGAGCTGGCGACCGGCCGGGCCCAGACGGCGCTGGAGTCCCGCGAGCTCTGCCAGGCGGGACGGGCCTGTCCCTCCTCGGACGGGTTCGCGCCGAGGAAGTGCGTCAGGAGCTGGCGGTCGCGGTCGTCGAAGAGCGTCGCCTGGGGGCCGTGGAAGGTCCAGGCCAGGCCCGGGGCCGCGGCCCGCGGCAGGCAGACCTGGTTCTGCGTGCCGACGGCGTGGACGACGAGGTAGGGCCGGCTCCCGTCGGTCACCGCGATGGCGGCCGGCACGGGCGGCGGCGTGACGCTGTCCGCCTGCGCGGCCGGGGCCGCCGCGGCGATCACGGCGAGGATGGCGACGGGGAGTCCGCGGGCGGGGCCCGCCTTCGTGGATCGGGTCATCTTCGTCTCCTGTGTCTGTTTCGGGCTTCGTGTCCGGTCAGGGATCGGTCCGGGAGCGTCTCCCGGCCGGCGAGGGTCGCTGGTGGCTACTTCCGGATGACGGTCTCCAGGTAGTCGGCGGGGACGACGAGCGCCTCGCCGCGGTTCGTGTTCCAGTCGCGCAGCAGGTCGACGAGCGCGGACTCGAGGGCCTCCTGGCGGGCGCCGTCCAGCGCGGCGAAGGCCTTCTGCGTCGGACCGTAGAAGGCCCGGAAGAACTCCACCCAGTGCTCGGCCGACCGGAAGCGGAACGCGTACGTCCGGCGGGTCGAGCGGATCTCGGAGACGCGCCCCCCGAAGAGCTCGGCCAGCCGCGCCTCGCTCCCCCACGCCATGGGCGACGCCAGGCCCGCGGGCGGCGGCACGAAGGCGCTCATCGTGTCGAACAGCCGGCCGAGAAAGCCCTCGGGCGTCCAGCAGGCGAGGCCGATCCGGCCTCCGCGCCTCGCGACGCGGGCGAGCTCCGAGGCCGCGCGCGGCTGGTCCGGGGCGAACATCACGCCGAAGGTCGACAGGACGACGTCGAACGAGCCGTCGGGGAACGGGAGACGCTCGGCGTCGGCGGGCTGGAACGCGATCTGGAGCCGGTCGGCGTCGGCGCGGATCCGCCCCTGGTCGAGGAGCGCCGGGACGTAGTCGGTCGAGGTCACGTCGGCGAAGCGCCGCGCCGCGGCCAGGGACGCGTTGCCGTTGCCGGCCGCGACGTCGAGGACCGTCTCGCCGGCGAGGAGGTCGACGGCCTCGCACAGCGACTCGCCGACGATCTGGAGGCGGACGCCGACGTGGCCGAAGTCGCCCGAGGCCCAGGTCGCCTGCTGGCGCGCCTTGATCGCCACGAGGTCGGGCGGGGCGGGCGGGGTCGGGGGAGGGGTCGACGGGGCCGTCCGGATCGCCTGGGTCTGCATGTCCTGCTCCTTCTCTTCCTTGGCGCGGCGGCCGCGAGCCTTCCCGGCGCTCCCGTCCGGCCCGCGGCCTCGGATACCTAGGACGCAATCCCCCGGGATTTCCCGCCACCTCCGGGACCGCCGGGGAGGAGAGGCGTCCGGACGGCGCCTCGGGCGGGGCCCACGACCGGACGTGGGCCACCACGCGCCGGGCCGCGGCGTCGTTCGCCGGGAGGCGGATCCGTGGGGAATCGAGCCGCCCGCCGGCGACCTCAGAGGAGGACCGTGGGCGGCAGTCGCGGAGTCCGGCCGGGGTTGATCCGGTCGGCCTCAGCGGCCGAGATCCTCAGGCCGACGATCGTGCGGCTCGTCCCCATCAGCTGGTCCGGCCCGGTGTGGACGAGCCCGAGCGTGTGGCCGACCTCGTGCGCGACGGCCTTCTCCTCGAGGTTCGCGGGCGTGTCGTCGCCGACGAGCGAGTCCCGGCCCGGGATGTGGTCGGCGCCGCCGAGCTCCTCCTTCTCCGAGTCCTCGAAGTCGAAGTCGTGGACGAAGAAGACCCGGAACCTCGCCCCGGCGCCGCTGGCCACGACCGCGTTCCACTCCTCGCTCGGGTTCCCCTGGCGGCTCGTGACCTTCTCGCCGAGGTCCCGGGCCACGGTGACGACGTGCACGACGCCGTCCCAGGCGAACCGGACGGCGGCCTGCCGGAAGTAGAGGTCGTTCGTCACGGCGTGGATCCGGGCGATGCTCGCGGAGCCGCGCGTGGAGGCGTGACCGGCCGAGTCCCTGACGACGTGGAAGGCGATGGTGTGCTCGAGGACGGGCTTGACGACGACGAGGAGCCGCGCGAGGAGGATCGTGCCGCTCGCGTCGAGGGCGTCCACGAAGGCGCTGCCCTCTCCCCGGGCCAGGACGGAGATCGTCCGGAGGAACGGCGGCCGGACCGGCTGGACGGAGACGATCCCCTCGGGGGAGACCCGGAGGCTCCCGACCGACTCGGAGCTCAGGAGGACGACCTGCTTCTCGCTGCCGATCGCGATCGTCAGCCGGTCGGGCGTCCGGCTCCCTTCGGGAGCGGCCTCGAACCCGTCGAGCGGGAGGGACGGCGCGAACCGGACCGGGATCGCCGCGCCGACGAGGGTCGTGACGGCGACGGCCCGGTCGCGGGCCTCCTCGCTCGACGCCGAGGTCGAGAGGCCCTCCCCGGAGAAGCTCGTCGCGATCCTCTGCGCGGCGATGCCCTCGCCGACGAGGAAGGCCTTCACCGCTTCCACGCGGCGCTTCGAGAGCCCGAGGTTGTAGTCGGCGGCGCCGCTCCGGCTCGCGGTACCCTGGAGGGACGCGCCGCCCGTCCGCGCGTCGCGCAGGAGCGGGACGCGGTTCGAGCGGAGCCAGGCCTTGTGCTCGGGCTTGACCGTCGCGTCGTCGATGTCGAAGTTGAAGAGGAGAGCGGAGACCCCGCGGCCGGACACGGGCGTGGGGAGGACGTCGACCCTGCCGGGACCTGTGGCCTGGCGCATGCGACCTCACTTTCCGTCGGGCCGGCGGTGCGACAGGGTATCACCTCGCGCCCGCTCACCCGCGCCTCGAGGCGGAGCAACGGGCGCGGTCGCGTCCCCGCCCGCGATCGGCGGGCAGGGATATGCTGGCAGCAGACGGAGGGGCGAATGACCCGTGCGGCCCGCGGTTCCCTCGCGACCCTCGCGCTCCTGGCGATCTCGCTGGCGGCCCGGCCGGGGCGGGCCGCGGACCCGCCGGCCACCCTCGCCGAGTTCTTCGGCGGCGGAAGCCTCGACCTCCAGGTGCGCTCGATCTTCATGGACCGGACGTTCGCGGAGACGTTCCAGTTCCCCGAGGTCAAGAACGAGGCGCTCGCGCTCGGCGGAGGTCTCGCGTACCGGACCGCGGCGTGGCACGGCGCGAGCCTCGGCCTGACGTTCTACACGTCCCAGAAGGTCTGGGCGCCGCCCGACTCGACCGGCACGGGGCTGCTCCAGGGCGACGAGGGATTCTCCGTCCTCGCCGAGACCTTCCTCCAGTGGGAAGGCGGCCGGACGACCGTCCGGCTGTTCCGGCAGAGGCTCGAGTCGCCGGTCCTCGGCAGCCGCGACTTCCGGATGGTCCCCTACACCTGGCAGGCCTGGACGGTCGAGAACCGGTCGATTCCCGGCCTGGCGGTCACCGCGTCCCTGGTGACGCACGCCAAGGACTGGACCTCGACGAAGTTCGTCCGGATCGGCCCCTGGATCGGAGCGCCGGAGGTCGACGCTCCCACGGGCCTCCTCGGGCTCGTCTACGAGAGCCCCGGGAAGGCGTTCGCCGCCCAGGCGTGGGGCTACTACACGCAGGACGTCGTCGGGACGGTCTACCTCCAGGCGGACGGACGGCTCCCCGTCGGTCCTGGCCTCGCGCTGACGCTGTCCGGCCAGGCGATGGCCCAGCGGGCGGTCGGAGCGGAGGTCTACCCGGGAGCGCGCTCCGCCATCGGCGGCCTCGAGGCCGCCCTGGTGTGGAAGGGGTCCGAGGCGCGGCTCGCGGCGACGCTCTCGAGCCACGACGGCGACTTCCTGAACCTCTTCGGAACGTATCCCGGCTTCACCTCGATCATGGAGGAGGACAACAACCTCGCGGGCGAGAGGTCGTGGCTCGTGGGGCTCACCCTGGACCTCTCCGGCCTCGGCGTGCCTGGCCTCGCCTTCCTCCTCGACCGGACGAAGGCCTGGGTCTCGGACCCGATGCCCGGCATGAGCCCCCTCGACCAGAAGGAGCTCGACGTCGAGCTGCGCTACCGGCTCCCCCGCCCGGTCGAGGGGCTCCTCCTCCGTCTCCGCTACGCGAACGTGGAGTCGGCGCTGGATCAGGGCTCGATCTACGGGCGGGACTTCGACGAGTACCGGGTCGTCCTGAAGTACGACCTGCCGCTCGAGACTTACCTCAGGAAGTAGCCGATCCCGCCGCGGCCGCGTCGCGACCTGCGGTGCGACAGGGGCCTCACTTCGCGGGCGCCGGCGCGGGCGCCGCGTTCTCCTCGAAGATGAGGGTCAGGGCCAGGCGGAGACCCCAGTCGGGCCCTCCCTCCGGGGACTCCGCCCAGTAGCGCCCTCCGACCGTGATGCTGAACGGGAGCTTCCCGACCATCAGCACCTGGCTGAGCATCGCCTCGACCGGCACCTTCCAGGAGTCCCCGACGTAGTCGTACGAGGCCTCCGCGAAGACGCCGA
Source organism: Acidobacteriota bacterium (assembly GCA_008363385.1). Taxonomy (GTDB): domain Bacteria; phylum Acidobacteriota; class Thermoanaerobaculia; order UBA5066; family UBA5066; genus RHKY01. Next base: position 39,288 of record RHKY01000006.1, read on the forward strand.
ACGTCGTGTACGTCTTCGTCGTGTAGAGGAGGAACGGCTCGAGGAAGCTCGTGTTGACGCTCTTGCGGCTCTCGGGCCCGGCGAAGGACCAGACCTGGCTGGCGAGGAGGCCGTAGGTCCACGGCCCGTGCTGTCGTCCGACGACGAAGGTCGGGCCGGCGCCCCACTTCCCCGAGCCGGTGTAGCGGCTCGTCGCGGTCGGCAGGAGGAGGACGGGGCCGACGCCGAGGATCCAGCCGTTCAGCGTCTGCTTCGTGGAGAGGAAGACGCTCAGCTGCGTGTCGCTCAGCCCTCCCGCGCCGGAGGTGCCCGGCACGAGCGCCTCGTACGAGACGTACGGGACGATCGTCCGGGTGATGAGCATGTACTTCTCGTCCAGGCCGATCGGGATCACCGGCTGGAGGTTCAGCGTGAAGAGCGTCGCGTCGCCCGCCCCGAGGTGGTAGTCCCAGTTGAACTGGAACGGGACGCTGACGAGGTTGGCGACGGGGTTCGCCAGGTTCTTCGCGATCTCGGCCATCGCGTCGGAACCCGGAGCCGTCGCCTGGGCCCCGGCGTTCGCCGCGGCGACCAGGAGGGGTGTTACGGACAGGAGGAGGGACGCGACCTTGCGGTGGCGCATCTGGCGTACCTCGCCGTCATTCTAGGGGCGTCGAGGACGGCGCGACGTTTCCCCGTGGCTGCATACATAGCACTGCCATGTATAATTCTGCCATGTATGCCGGAGCCGGATCGAACGGTACCGCGCGACCCCGCTGAGCCGTGCACATCAACAAGGACCTGATCGCCGCTTCCTCGACCCCGATCGTCCTGGCGATCCTGGCCGAAGGGGACAGCTACGGCTACGCGATCCTCCAGCGCGTCCGGGAGCTGTCCGGAGGACACCTGGACTGGACGGACGGGATGCTCTACCCCGTGCTCCACCGCCTCGAGCGGCTCGGCCACGTCGAGGCGCGGTGGGAGCTGGCCCGGAGCGGCCGCCGCCGCAAGTACTACCGGATCACGACCGGGGGCCGGGTCCGGCTCGCAGAGGAACGCAGGCAGTGGCAGGCGGTGGACGCCACGCTGCGGGGCGTCTGGCGGGCGCGCTTCGTCTCCGTCCCGGACTTCGACCCGATTGCCGCGCCACTGCCGCGGGGAGCCTGAGGAATGACGACGACAGGTCGCGCCACCACGCTCGAGAAGCAGATCGACCAGTGGAGGAGCTTCCTCCGCCGCCGGCAGGCGATCCAGGCCGTCGACGTCGCCCTGGGGGCCATCAGCGCGCGCATCACCGAGCTCGGATTCAGCCCGAGCCGCGTCGCCGCCCTCGAGACGGATCAGCGCTTCACCCTCCACTGCCCGCCCTCGAGGACGAACGGGATCGCGACGGTGGTCGAGGTCGACTCGACGACGCCGGGCTGCTTCGAGACGGACTCGACGCTGACGACGTTGAGCGTCGCGAGGCTGTCGTTCTCGACGACGAGGACGCCGCCGGAGGCGACACCGGCCGCGAGCGCGGCCTTCTTCGGGACCATCTTCCGGTAGAAGGCCGTGATTCCCTTCCGCTCGCTCTCGGGCTCTTCCTTCCACTTCGCCTGCGACTCCGCGCTGGCGAGATTCAGGAACGCCTCGGGCGAGCCGGAGTGGACCGCGTCGGCGTACTTCAGGGCGAGCTCGTAGATCGGGTGCTTCGGGATGTCGGCCCCGGTGATGCGGACCTCGTTGCCCCGAGCGCTGCCGAGCACCATCGGCCCCACCGAGCCGAGCCACTTGCCGCCGGCGAAGGTGAGCATCGCCGCGATCTCCCTGCCGCCGTCGTAGGGAGCTTCGAGGCTGGCCTGCTCCGGGTGGACGGTGAGGACGCCGCCCTTTCGGATTCCCTCGGCGAGGAGCTTCGGGTCGGGCGCGCGCTCTCTCATCCTCGCGGCCTTCTCCTGGCGTTCCGCAGCCGAGAGCTTCTTCCACTCCGCCTGGGAATCGGCGTCGCGAAGGCGGTTCGCTTCGTCGATCTTCCCCGCGGCCAGGCTCCGGCTCGACGCCTCCTTCGAGCACAGCGAGAGCGTGGTGGGGCTCGCCCCGGTTGCTAACCGCCTCGCGCGAGCCGCTCGAAGCGGGGGTCGCCGCGGAGGGGGTCGAAGCCCGGGTCGATGCGGAGCCAGCCGGGGGTGAGGAAGTACGGCGACTCCAGGAGCAGCGTGAGGAGGTCGATCGCCCGGCCGTCGTTCCCGCAGAGGACGTGGATCCGGACGAGGAGGTGCTGGAGGAAGGACCCGTCCCGCGCGTCCTTCGAGACCGGAGTCCCCGCCGCCGCCCGCTCTCCCTCCCGGACGGCCTCCTCCTTCCTCCCGAGGTACGCGAGCGACAGCGCCATGTAGGCGCGCGCGTAGCCGTTCCCGGGGTCCTTCGCCAGCCTCGCCCCGTAGCTCTTCCGGGCCAACTCGGCGAGCTCCCGGACCCGGGCCGCGTCGTGCCGCCTCGACGCGGCCTGGAGGAGCGCGAAGGCCCACTCCCCCTCGTCGTCCCCGAACATGGCCGGCGTCAGGCGGAGCAGCACGTCCCGTTCCGGCTCGTCGAGGACCCACTCGAGGTCGAACACCTGCGCGACGTGCCGGACGAGGACGGGGAGGTCGACGTCCTTGCGCGCCGCCGCGAGGACCCCCCGCGCGCCCGGCAGGTCCCCGTCCTGCAGGCAGGCCATCGCTTTGGCGTGGACCAGCCGGACGGCCTTCGGGGAGACCGCGAGGCCGCGGTCGCAGACGGCCCTCGCCTCCTCGGCCCGGTGGAACCTGAGGAGTTCCCACGCGAGCTCGGCCCGGCTCCCGTCCTCGGGACGTCGGGGGTCCCGCCGGTCGATCTCCCTGAGCAGCTCCAGCCTGCCGGCCGGGTCCCGTTTTCCGACGAACAGCGACTTCCACCTGAGGAGGTCGGCGTCCTCCGGGTTCTTCTCCAGGGCCCGGGCGAGGACCTCCTCCGCCGCCGGCTCGTCCCGAAGGACGTCGTGGCGATACGCCACGAGGGCCACGGAGGCCCTCGCCAGGGACGGGGCGAGCGCGACGGCGCGCTCCGCCGCCTTGCGGGCCGCGTCGGCTTCCGCCTGAGAACGCTCGACGTCGAAGAAGAGGTTGTGGCGGAGCGAGATCTCCGCCCACGCGAGGGCGAAGCCGGGGTCCAGCGCCACCGCCTTCTCGTACTCCGAGAGGCTCGCCCTGGAGACGCCCCCCTCCTCGTCGATCGCCTTCCCCCGGACGTACGCCGCCCACGCCTCCGGGTCGGACGTGGGACGGGCCGCGAGGCCGTCGCGCTCCCTGCCGGAGAGGACCACGTCGAGGGACCGGGCGACCTTCGTCGCGATCTCCCCCTGGACGCGGAAGACGTCCGCGAGGTCGCCCTCGAACGACTCCTGCCAGCGGGTCGTCGGCGCACCTCCCTGCCCGAGGTCCACCAGCTCCGGCGTCACCCGGACCCGGCTCCTGCCCCCCGACTTCTGCCACTGGACCTTCGCGACGAGGAGGAAGGAGACGCCCAGCTCGCTGGCCACCTGCTCCACGGGCTTCGTCGTCGCCCTGTACTGGTTCGAGCTCGGGCTGGCGATGACCAGGAGGCCCGGGAGCGCCGACAGCTTGCTCCTCACCTCCATCGCCATCCCGTCGGTGAACGCGGCGTCGTCGGCCGTGCCCAGGTTCTCGAACGGGAGGACGGCGATGCGCTTCGGGCCGGCCGGCCCCGCCCCTGACGGCGTCGGCTCCCGCCCCGTTCCCCCGCGCCGCGCGACCCAGAGGCCGCCGATCGTCAGGGCGGCGAGGGCGACGAGGGTGCTGCCGAGAACGCCCCGGGGGAGGCGACGCCGGGACGGGTGGACCGGCCGGCCGGACGACGTCCCGGTCGCGTCCGCGGCGGTCGAGTCGCGCTGGAGCCGCTGCAGGTCCGCCCTGATCTCGGCGGCGTGCTGGTACCGGAGGTCCCGCTCCTTCTCCAGCGCCTTCAGGATCGCCCGCTCGAGGTCCGCCGGGATCGCGGGGTCGAGGGCCGTCGGCGGCGTCGGCTGCTGATTCAGGATCCCGTCGAAGATCTCGGCCTGCGTCCTCCCCGTGAAGGGCAGCCTTCCCGTCGCCATCTCGTAGAGGACCACGCCCAGCGAGAAGATGTCCGTCCGCCCGTCCACCACCTCGCCCCGTGCCTGCTCCGGCGACATGTGCGTCACCGTCCCCACGGTCGCCCCCGGGCTCGTCAGTCGCTCCTCGGCGACGACGGTCGCCTCGACGGTCTCGTCGGGCGCAGCGGCGCTCGCCCCCGACTTCGCCAGGCCGAAGTCGAGGAGCTTGGCGTCCCCCCGCTCGGTGACGAAGACGTTGGACGGCTTGAGGTCCCGGTGGACGATCCCCGCCCGGTGGGCGGCCTCGAGCGCGTCGGCGATCTGTACGCCGAGCGCGAGGACCCGCTCGACGGGCAGCCCCTTCGGCCCGATCTCCTCCCGGAGCGTCCGCCCCTTCATCCGCTCCATGACGAGGAACGGCCGCCCATCGTGCTCGCCGACGTCGAAGACCGAGCAGATGTGAGGGTGGTTGAGCGCGGAGGCCGCCTTCGCCTCCCGCCGGAACCGCTCGAGCGTGGCCGCAGAGGCGCTCCCCTCGACCAGCAGCTTGACGGCCACCTCGCGGTCCAGCCGCGTGTCCCGCGCCCGCCACACCTCGCCCATCCCTCCCGCCCCCAGGGGGTCGAGGACCTCGTACGGTCCGAGGCGCGTGCCGGCCGCGAGCGCCACCAGTCCTCCGCTGGTTCCCTGCGCGGAGTATCTCAGGTGCCAGGACCCGGGACGCGGCTCCCTGCCGAGCGCGACCTCGGCGCTCGCGATGGGCGACTTCTACTCGAGGATGGAGGAGGACCCGGTCGACGCGCTCCGCGCCGCCGGCTGGGTCGACGTCCTCGGCACGGCCTCGCCGAACGACCGCTCGTACGTCTACGGCGGCCAGTCGGACCGCGTCGACCATGCCTTCGCGAACCCGGCGATGGCCGCGTACGTCACCGGGGCGACGGTCTGGCACGTCAACGCCGACGAGTCGAGGCGGATGGACTACAACCTGGAGTACCGTCCCGCCGTCGACGCGTACGACGCCCCGGCCCGTACCGTTCCTCCGACCACGACCCGGTGCTCGTCGGCGTCTCGGGCGCGGTGCCCGTCGAGCTGACCTCCTTCACCGCCGAGTAGCCGCAAGCGGGTCGGGTGCTGACCTCGCGACGACGAAGGCCTAGGCTTCCACGCGCGGCTCCCGCTCCCCGGACAGCTCGGCGAGGAGCCAGGCACGGGCGAGCCTCCAGTCGCGCTTGACGGTGTCCACCGACACGCCCAGAACCTCCGCCGTCTCCTCGATGCTCAGCCCGCCGAAGTAGCGAAGCTCGACCACGCGCCCCTTGCGGGGGTCGATCCTCTCGAGCGCGTCGAGCGCCTCGTGCAGCGCGAGGATCTCGACGCCGCGCGCCCGGGCGGTCCGCAGCGCGTCGTCGAGCGCCACGGAGAGCGCGTGCCCGCCGCGCTTGGCGGACCCGCGCCGTCTCGCGTGGTCGACCAGGATGCGCCGCATGACCTGGGAGCAGAGCGCCAGGAAGTGGGCGCGGTCCTGGCAGCGGATCCCTCCGGCGCGCACCAGCTTCAGATACGCCTCGTTCGCCAGGGCGCCGGACTCGAGGCTCACCCCCGGTCGCCACCGAGCGAGGTGGAGATGCGCGATGCGCCTCAGCTTCGGGTAGACCAGGTCCACAAGCCGGTCCAGGGCGCGCGCGTCGCCACGGCTCCAGGCGTCCAGGAGCCCCGTGATGTCCTGCGGGTCCGCGCTCCTCACGTCCGGCGAAGCATATCGAGGGGCCGGATCGCCCGGAGGTCTGGGGACTAGAATCGGCGAAGCGATGGGATTCTGAGGGGGCGCGCGAAGGGCGCGGATCTGCGCGGGAAGGAGGGGCGATGGCCCGTTTCCGCAAGGCAGTCCTCTCCGCTTTTCTCGTGATGCTCGCGGTGCTGACTCCGGCACCGCTCGCCGCGCAGTCGACCGGCACGACCACGGGCGACCTGAAGGGGCGTGTGACGGACGAGAAGGGCATCGCCCTCCCCCGCGCCCGGTTGACCGCGATCCACCGCGACACCCGGGCTTCGCGCTCCGCCGTCTCCGACTCCTCCGGCGCGTACGAGCTGCCGCTGCTCCCCCCGGGGCTCTACCGCGTCCGCGTCGAGCCGCCGGACTCCGTTCCCGCGGTCGTCGACCCGGTCCGCGTGACGATCGGCACGACCACGACGCTCGACGTCGTCGTCCGCCCGCCGATCATGGCCGAGGCCGAGGTCGTCGTCGGGGCCGAGCCGCCGCTGATCGACCCCCAGAAGACCGACGTGGCCACGGCCGTCGACACGGACAAGATCCGGTACCTCCCCAGCCTCCAGCGGAACTACCTCTCGTTCTCGCTCCTGACCCCGAGGGTCTCCGAGGACCGCGGGCCGCAGTCCGGCGCCGCCGCGAGCTCGGGCCTCTCCATCAACGGCTCGAGCCCCCGCTACAACTACCTCGCGGTCGACGGCTTCGACAACAACGACGTCGGGAGCGGCGGCGTCCGCGCCCAGTTCTCCCAGGAGGCCGTCCAGGAGTACGAGGTCATCACCAACCCTTACGCGGCCGAGTACGGACGCCTCGCCGGCGGCGTCGTCAACATCGTCACCCGCGCCGGGACGAACGACTTCAAGGCCGGGATCTTCGGCTTCTACCGGAGCGACGCCCTCTCGCGCCCCGACCCGCTCACGGGCGAGAGCGTCCCGCTCGAGGACCTGCGGTTCGGCGCCTCCGTCGGCGGTCCGCTGGCCAGGGACAGGACCTTCTTCTTCGCCGCCTACGAGCGCGTCCAGACGGACACGGCCAACCCGGTCGCGATCTCCGACGCGGACGTGGCGCTGATCCGCTCCAGGGGCTTCGAGATCGAGAACGGCAACGTCCCCTACCGGGTGCGGGGCGACTCGCTCGTCGTCAAGCTCGACCACGCGTTCGACCAGAGCAACGCCGTCGTGGCCCGCGGCAACTGGTCCGAGGGGCTGGACGAGAACCAGCTGCGGTGGGGCGGGCTCATCGCGCGCAGCGGGGGCGGCGCCCGGGAGACCCGCGACGTGGCCGGGGCGCTCGGGTACACGGCGATCCTCGGCTCCCGCGCCTACAACGAGCTGCGCGCGCTCTACAGCTACAACGACTACACCGTGAACCCGCTGGACCCCGGGCGGGGCGTCGGGGTCACGATCCCGGGCGTCGCCACCTTCGGCACCCAGCGCCTGATCCCGCAGCCCAGGACGAGCAACGTCCTTCAACTCTTCGACTCCTTCTCCTACCAGCCCGGGAGCGGCGCTCTCGAGCTGAAGGCAGGGGCGGACTACTACCGGGTCAGCGGGCGGGCCGAGGTCCCGGTGGGCTTCGCCGGCTACTACCGCTTCTCCGCCCTCCCTCCGAGCGCGGCCTTCCCGCAGGGACTGACCGTGCGAGAGGCCTTCGCCGCCGGGGTCCCCGCGTTGTTCGTCCAGGCCTTCGGCGACCCGAGCTGGTCGGGCAGCGCCAGCCACTTCGGAGCCTTCGCCCAGGCGGAGATCCGCCCCGCCCGGCAGCTCCTCCTCCGCCTGGGCGCCCGCTACGACGTCGAGACGCCGGTCGAGCCGTACTCCAGCTCCAGCAACTGGTCTCCGAGGGCCTCGTTCTCGTGGGCGCCCACGGACACCTTCCGCGTCACGGGCGGCTACGGGCGCTTCACCGGCATGACCGCGCTCGGCCCGCAGTGGGCCGTCGGCAACCTCGACGGGGTCAAGGTGCGGACGCTCGTCTGGACGATCCAGGGCGGGCCCTCGCCCGCCGTCCCGTGGAACCTCCTCCCGGATCGCCGCTTCCCCGACGAGGCCTCGGCCGGAGCTTCGGTCGTCCCCCCCTTGATCCTCCGGGCCGGCGAGTTCCAGAGCGCCTCCACCGACATGGCCAACCTGAGCTTCGAGCTCGAGATCGAAAGGGCCCTCGTCGCCCGCGTCGACGGCGTCTGGGCCCGGGGACGGCACGTCTTCACCGCGCGGGACGTCAATCCCATCACGAACCCCGACGGCCCCCCCGGGCAGCAACGCCCCGACCCGCGCTACTCGAGCATCCAGCTCTTCGAGTCGGTCGGCAACTCCTGGTACGAGGCCCTCAGCGTGGGAGCGATGAGCCGTCCCGGCGGGCCGTTCGCGTTCAGCGCCTTCTACACGTACGCCGACGCCGAGGACGACTACCTCGACTACCTTCCGGAATTCCAGCCGCAGGACCCGCTGGACCTGGCCGCCGAGCGGGGCCCGTCGTCGCAGTCGCCGAAGCACAAGGTCACCCTCACGGGCATCTGGTCGTCCGTGGGCCGGACGGCGGCGTGGTGGGTGCGCGACTGGGCCGTCGGCCTGAGCTTCGACCTGAAGGCCGGGCTCCCGTACACCGTCTACGCCGGCTACGACCGGAACCGCAACGGCGACCCGGCCTCGGACCGGCCCCCGGGCGTCGGGCGGAACTCGGAGACCCTTCCGACACAGCTCACCCTCGACCTGAGGGTCGCGCGCACCGTCCGCCTCGGGGGCACGCTGACCGCCGAGCTCGTCGTCGTCTGCACGAACCTGACGGACCACAGGAACGTGCGGGAGGTCCAGAGCGTCCAGAACCTGCCGAGCTTCGGGCAGCCGACGCTCTACGGCCCGGGCCGGCTCTTCCAGGTCGGCGCGCGGCTCGACTTCTAGCCGGACGTCCCCGGGCCGCGCCTTCAGGCGCCCGGGACCGAGACGCGGACGACCGCGAGCCACACGGGCCAAGCGGACCCCGTTAACCGTTCGGCCTCCCGTTTGCGGGATACAGGTCAGGGAGAGCGCGAAGCCCTCCGCCAGGAGGTCGTCATGAAATACGCCGTGTACCTTCTCACCATCGCAGCCCTCGTCGGCGGCCTCGGCCGGACGGGCCTCGCCGCGGCCGACGCGCCGAAAGGCGAATCCGGTCTCGCGTGGGAGGACTGCGAGGTCTGCATCGTCGGGACCCCCGTCGTGCGGTGGAACGGCAACTCAGGGTCGATCCACGTGGACCGCGTCGAGAACAGGTCCCACACCTCGTACAAGAGCAGGAACCTGGGCCTCCAGGTGCAGCTCCAGTTGACGTATCCGGACGTGTGGAGGGATTTCGGGGTCGGCCAGTACGAGGTCTCCGAGGTCGTGCCGCTCGGTCCGCTCCCGATCGGCAGCTCGCGCGACAACATCGATTCCGGCCGGATCGCCTTCGACGGGAGCGAGGTGCCGCCGGGTGAGTACTTCCTGCTCGTCATGATCGTCGACGACTTCCCAGGCTGGCCCCACTTCGACGACTTCGTGGTGATGAACGAGAAGGCCGTGTGCGACGGCATGAGCTGCAGGATCGGCCGGCCGTGCTCGGCCACAGGCGTCGCCGGTGACTGGGGCTACACGAAGACGGGAACGCTCTTCCTTCCGACGGGCGCGACCCCCTTCGCGACGCTCGGCATCCTCAGCCTGGACGAGTCCGGCAACCTCACCGGCGTGAACACCGGAAGCGTCGGCGGCAACGTCAGCGCGGACGTCCTCACGGGGACGTTCCAGGTGAATCCCGACTGCACCGGCACGGCCACCGTGGAGGTCCACGCCCCGTCCGGGGCGCTGCTCCGGACGATCGGAATGAGCCTCGTCGTCGACGAGGACGCGTCCCACCTGCGCGGAATCGTGACGTCGCTCGTCCTCCCGAGCGGCGTCAGCCTGCCGTCGGTCATCACCGCGGACGCCAGGAGGGTGCCCGGAAAGCCCGACACCTCCAGGTAGGCGACCCCATCCGGGGACCGGGGGCGGAAGCGATCGAGGGGCTTCCGCCCCTCGCCGTCGAAAGTCGGATGAGAAAATGGTCGGAACGGATGCCGGCCATGGACCAGGACCTCTGGCGACGAGCCGAGGATCTCTTCCACGCCGCGCTGGAACGATCGCCGGAGACTCGCCGGGCGTTCCTCGACGCGGCCTGCGCGGACGACGCCGGGCTGCGGCGCGTCGTCGAGGTGCTCCTGTCGAAGGACGAGAAGGCCGGGAGCTTCCTGGAAGAGCCCGTCCTCGCCGGCGTCGCGGCCGCGCCGGGCGCCCGCGGGGCGCTCCTCGGGCGGCGGTTCGGCCCGTATCGCATCCTCTCCCTCCTGGGCGCGGGGGGGATGGGCGAGGTCTACCGCGCGCACGACGACAAGCTCGGCCGCGACGTGGCCATCAAGACGCTGCCTCCCGAGTTCGCGCGCGATCCGGGGCGGCTCTCGCGTCTGCGGCGCGAGGCCCGGACGCTGGCCGCGCTGAACCACCCGAACGTCGCGGCGATCTACGGCCTGGAGGAGTCCGCGGACGCCGACTACCTGGTCCTGGAGCTGGTGGAAGGGGACACCCCGAGGGGGCCGCTTTCCCTCGCCGCCGCGCTCGAGCTCGCCGACCAGGTCGCGGCGGCGCTGGAAGCGGCGCACCGGCACGGGATCGTCCACCGCGACCTGAAGCCGGCCAACCTCAAGGTGTCTCCGCAGGGCACCGTCAAGGTGCTGGACTTCGGCCTGGCGAAGGCGATCTGGGGGACGGAAGAGGGGCCGGATCCCGCGCTGCCGGCGCCCCCGGTCCCCGACGGGACCGTGACGGGACAGGTCCTCGGCACTCCGGCGTACATGAGCCCGGAGCAGGCGCGAGGCGAGAGGGTCGACCAGCGCACGGACATCTGGGCCTTCGGCTGCCTCCTCTACGAGCTGCTGGCCGGGAAGCGCGCGTTCCAGCCCGCCCGGGCCTCCGCCGCCGCTCCGCCGGTCGTCGAAGGCGAGCCGGACTGGAAGGCCCTTCCCGCAAGGACTCCACGGAGGCTTCGCGACCTGCTCACGCAGTGCCTCCAGCCCGACCCGAGCCGCCGGCTGAACGACATCGGGGACGCCCGGACGACGATCCAGGACGTGCGGCGAAGGCTGCCCCGCCGCTCGCCGCGGCGCGCCACCGCCCCTCCGGGCCGGGAGCGCCACCCGCCGGCCGGCCGCATCCACGCGCTCGCGGTCCTCCCGCTGGCCAACCTCGCGGGTGACCCGGAGGAGGACTACTTCGCCGACGGCATGACGGAGGCCCTCATCGCGGAGCTCGCGCAGGTCCGCGCGCTCCACGTGATCTCGCGGACCTCGGCCATGCACTACAAGGGAACCACGAAGACCGTGCCCGAGATCGCCCGGGAGCTCGGGGTCGACGGCATCGTCGAGGGCTCGGTGATGCGCGCCGGCCAGAGGGTGCGCATCACCGCGCAGCTCGTCCACGCCGCGAGCGACCGGCACCTCTGGGCGCGCAGCTACGAGAGGGACCTCGAGGACGTCCTGACGCTGCAGGGCGAGGTCGCGCGCGCGATCGCGGACGAGATCCAGGTGGAGGTGACGCCGCAGGAACGGGCCCGCCTGAGCCGCACCCGCCCCGTGAACCTGGAGTCCCACGAGTCCTACATCCGCGGCCGCTATCACTGGGCCCGCGGCCACCCGGAGAGGAGCGTCGAGCACTTCCAGCGGGCCGTCGCGATCGACCCCGAGAACGCCCTCGCCTACGCCGGCATCGCCGACGCCCAGTGCATGATCTTCGGCGCGGCGATGCAGGTCGTCCCGCCGACCGAGCTCGCCCCGCTGGCCCGCGCCGCGGCCCTCCGGGCGCTGGAGCTGGACGAGAGCCTCGCGGAGCCGCACGTCTCCCTGGCCCGCGTCCTGTTCTGGCACGACCGGGACCCGGTCGCCGCCGAGCGCGAGCTGCGCCGCGCTCTCCAGCTGAACCCCAACTGCGCGATGGCCCACTTCATCTGCGGCCTGCAGCTCGGAGACCTGCTGCGTCGTGACGAGGCCATCACGGAGCTCCAGCGGACGATGCAGCTCGACCCGGTGTCCTGCTGGTTCGCGACGCTCGCCGGGTTCTACATGTACGAGCTCGGCCAGGAGGAGGCGGGCTGGCAGCAGCTCCAGAAGGCGCTCGACCTCGACGCGGAGCTGTACCAGCTCTGGACGCTGCGGTCCGTCCTCCACTGCTACGAGGGCGACTTCGCGGAAGCGATCGCCGAGGCCGAGAACGGAGTCCGCCTCTCCTCCGGCCTCCCCTTCGCACGAGGCTACGCAGGGTACGTCCTGGGAAAGGCCGGGCGGCGGGACGACGCGCTGGCCATGCTCGAGCAGCTGGAGGAGCAGTCGCACCAGCGCTACGTGCCGGCGGCCCAGAGGGCGCTCTGCTGGCTGGGCCTCGGCGACCACGAGCGCGCCCTCGAGTGGCTGGAGAAGGGGTACGAGCAGCGCGACAGCTTCCTCCCGCACGTGCGGCTCGTCCACGCGTTCCGGCCCCTGGAGCCCGACCCGCGCTTCCAGGACCTGCTGCGCCGCCTTGGCCTCCTTCCGTAGCCGTCGGGTGGGAGCCCACCGCAGCCGGGCGCGCGGCGGGCTCGGGAGATGGCGAGGCGCGTCGCCCCGGCGTAACCTCCCGCCCCGACCATGACGAGAGCCCGGATCGCCGGTCTGACGCTCGCCGCCGTCCTCGGCCTCGTGGGCCTGGTGCTCGTCCTCGGCCGCCGGGGCCCCGATCGAAGGGCGGAGCTCTCCCCGGCGAGGCCGCCCCTGACCCTCCCCACCCCCGCCGTGGAGGGGGAAGACGACCACCGCGGCTTCCTCTACGGCCGGGTCGCGACCCTCGGCGGCGCCAGCTACGAGGGGCGGCTCCGCTGGGGAGGCGACGAGGAGGCGTTCTGGAGCGACGCCTTCAACGGCGCCAGGGACGAGAACCCGTGGGTCGCCTTCGTGCCGCCCGAGCGGCGGCCGAAGGAGCGCCGGCGGATCGAGGCGTTCGGGATCACGTTCGCCACCCTGGAACGCGAGGTCGAGGTCGACCGGCTCTTCATGGCGCGCTTCGGCGACATCGCGCGCGTGGAGCCCCGCGGCGGCGACGTGCGGGTGACGCTGAAGAGCGGGACGGTCGTCGACCTCGACCGCTTCTCCGCCAGCGACTTCGACGACGGCGTCCGCGTGTGGGACGGAAGCCGCGGCGTCGTGGACCTCGACAGCACGCTGATCCGTTCCGTCGAGCTCCTCCCCACCCCCCGGCTGGCGTCCGCTCCCCGGCGGCTGCACGGCACGGTGCGAACGCGGCGGGGCGACTTCACCGGCTTCGTCCAGTGGGACCGCCAGCTGTGCACCGGCGACGACGAGCTCCGCGGCGTCAGCGACGGCGGCGAACTGGGCCTCACCTTCGACGCCATCCGCGCGATCGCGCGCCGCTCGCGCGACAGCTCCCTGGTGACGCTCCGCGACGGCCGCGAGGTCGCCCTCTCCGGGGGCGCGACCGGCCGCGACAACCGCGGGGTCTACGTCGACGACCGGCGCTACGGCCGGGTCCTGGTCTCGTGGGACGCCTTCGAGCGCCTCGACCTCGGCCCGGGCGGCAGCGGCCCCGCCTACGGCGACTTCCCCCCGGGCCGCCCGATCACGGGGACCGTGACGGCCCGCGACGGCCGCGCCCTCGCCGGCCGGCTGGTCTACGACCTCGACGAGAGCGAGACCACGGAGACGCTCGACGCCCCGTCCGGGGGAGTGGACTACATGCTCCCCTTCGGCCTCGTCTCGACGATCGAGCCCCCCGGCCCTGACGGGCGCGAGGCCCGTCTCGCCCGCGTCACGCTCCACGACGGCGAGGTCCTGGAGCTCGAGGGCGAGGGCGACCTCGGCGAGGGGAACGCCGGCCTCCTGGTCTTCGTCGACGGGCGCCCGGGCCCCGAGTACGTCCCCTGGTCCGACGTCCGCCAGATCCGGCTCGATCGCCCCGACGAGCCCCGCCCGCCGTCCGGAGGGCCGTAGCCGGGGCCGTGCCTCCGGCCCGGTCGCGTCGAGACGGGCGTCAGCGGCGAAGCCAGCGGAACGCCTTCGACAGCCGGCCCTTCGTCGCGCCCGTCAGCTTCGTCCGCATGTAGGCGTCGCCGAGGGCGCGGTTCACCTCGGAGAGGCTCGGGTAGGTGTGGATCGTCGCCGAGAGCTGCCCGAGCCGGATCCCGTACTTCCTGGCGAGGACGAGCTCGGGGAGGAGGTTCCCGGCCTGCGGGTGGACGATCGTGGCGCCGAGGATCTCCCCCTTCGGCCCGGCCACGACCTTGGCGAAGTACCCATCGGCCTCGCCGTCGCACACGGCCCGGTCGACGTCGTCGAACGCGACCTTGAAGACCCGGTGCGAGACGTCCGCCGCCCTGGCGGCCGTCTCGCTCATCCCGACGTGGGCGATCTCGGGCTCGGTGAACGTCGTCCAGGGGAGGTTCCCGAGGTCGTGGCTCGCCCTCCCCGGGAAGAGGACGTTCCGGACGACGACGCGAGCCTGGTGGCCCGCCCAGTGAGTGAAGAGCGGTCCCCCGGCGACGTCGCCCACGGCCCAGACCGACGGAACGTTCGTCCGGCAGGTGGAGTCGATCTCGACCCCCGTCTTCGAGTACCGCACCCCCGCCGCGTCGAGCCCCAGCCCCTCGACGTTCGGGGTCCGGCCCACGGCGACGAGGATCTCGTCGGCCGCGACCTCGGTCTCGACCCCGCCGGGCGCCGCCACCGTCACGACCTTCTTCCCGTCGCGGCGCGTCACCCGCGTCGCGCTGCTCCCGTCGAGGATCCGGACCCCCTCGCTCCGGAGCCGGGAGGCGAGCACCTCGGCGACGTCGGGATCTTCCTTGGCACAGACGTGGGGCGTGGAGGAGACGATCGTCACCGTCGTCCCGAGGCGGGAGAAGGCCTGCCCCAGCTCCGTCCCGACGGGGCCGCCTCCCATGACGAGGAGCGAGGCGGGCCGCTCCTCGACCTCGAAGACGGTCTCGTTCGTCAGGAAGCCGGCCTCCGCGAGGCCCGGAATCGGCGGGACGGCGGCCCTCGATCCGGTCGCCACGACGACGTGGCGCCCCCACAGGGTCTGCCCGTTCACCTCGACCTCGTGGGCCGACTTCAGGGTGGCCGCTCCCTGGAAGACCTCGACGCCGAGCCCCGTGAACCTCTCGACCGAGTCGTGGGGCGCGATGTGCGCCTGCGACGAGCGGACCCACGCCCGGACGGCCTTCCACTCCTGCGGACCCGGGTCCGGGAGGGAGAGGCCGAGGCGGTGCGCGTCGCGAGCGTGCTGGACCGCCTTGGCCGCGGCCAGCAGCGCCTTCGAAGGGACGCAGCCGGTGTTCAGGCAGTCGCCCCCCATCCGGTGCTTCTCGACGAGGGCGACCCGCGCCCCGAGGCCCGCCGCGCCGGCCGCCACCACGAGCCCGCCGGACCCGGCGCCGATCACGACGACGTTGAACCTCTCCATCCGTCTCAGCCGTTCGCCCGGCGCGCGGCGAGGATCCCGATCACGAGCTCTTCCGGGACCGATTCGGGCACGAACGCGTCGAGGTCCTCGAACGCCTCTCGTTCCAGGGCCACGGTCTCCCGGTAGCTCGCGAGGTAGGCGCCGCAGCAGGCGCAGCCTTCGAGGTGAGCGTCGAACGCGGCCCGCTCCTTCGGGGAGAGCTCGTTCTCGTGGTAGCGCCAGAGGAACTCGACGACCTCGCGGCAGGTGAGGGGCGCGCTCATGCGTCTCCCTTCCGGATCTCGGGGTCGAGGAGCGTTCGGAGCGCCTGGCGCGCCCGGTGGAGGCGGATCTTGACGGCGTTCTCCGAGATGCCGAGCGCCTCGGCCGCCTGCGCCGTGCCGAGCTCCTCGATGTCCCTGAGGAGGAGGACGGTCCGGTAGCTCTCCGGGAGCCTGTGGATCAGCTCGCGGACCCGGGCCGCCGCCTGCTTGCGCTCCAGCTCGCCGTGGAGGTCGGGCCAGGGCGCCACGGGGGCCGTGCGGTGGCCGAGCTCGTCGAACGCCGGGAGGAGCGGCTCGATCGGCTCCTCCGGCTTCCGCCGGCGCGAGCGGAGCTTCATGAGGCACGCGTTCACGACGATCCGGTGGAGCCACGTCGAGAGCCGGGCGTTCTCCTCGAAGCTCCCGACCGCGCGGAACGCGGAGAGGAACGCCTCCTGGACAGCGTCCCGGGCGTCCTCGGTCTCCGGGAAGAAGCGCCGCGCCACGGCGAGGAGCCGTCCCCCGTGGAGGCCGACCAGCGTGGCGTAGGCCTCCTCGTCCCCCGCCTTCAGGCGGCGCACGAGGCCCCCGTCGCCGCTCGCCGCGGCCGGGCTGGCGAAGGCCTCCGCGTCCACGGCGGACGAGGCTAGCACGGCCCGTTGGCCGCTCGCGCGGAGCCCGGAGGCCCGGCAGCAGCTCCAGGGCGCCCCCGCGCGGGGGAAGTCCGCGCGCGCGGGCCGCGCGTAGAAGCGCTGCATGAACGCTCCGGGCGCCCTCCCCCTCCGGCCTCTCCCGATCGCCGCCGCGGCGCTCGCCACGGGCGCGACGTTCCTGGCCCTCGACCTCGCCTGGCTCGGCCTCGTCGCGCGCGGGCTCTACGCGGCGGCCCTGGGCGACCTGCTGAGGCCCGAGGTCCACCGCCTCGCCGCCGCCCTCTTCTACGCGTTCTACGTCGCGGTCACGGTCGGGTGGGCGGTCCTCGGCGCGGAGACGAAGCGGGCCGCGGCCCGCCGCGGCGCGGGGCTCGGGCTCGTGGCCTACGCGACGTACGAGCTGACGAGCTGGGCGGTGATCCGCGGCTGGCCCGCCTGGAAGTTCCGGTCGACGTGGCCTGGGGCGTCCTCCTCACGGGACTGGCCGCCCTGGCGGGACGCGCTGCGCACGACGCCGTCCGAGGCGCCCGGTGAGCCTTTCGCTCTTCGCCGGCAACGCCGCGCTCGTCCTGGCGCTCATGGCGCTCCTCTGGGTCGCCAGCGTCCGCCTGCGCGACGCGAGCATCGTCGACCCCTGGTGGCCGATGGCGTTCCTCCTCGTCCTCGCGCACACCGCCCTCACGACCGGCCTCACCCCCGGCAAGGCGCTCCTCCTGGCGGCCGTGGCGGCCTGGGCGCTGCGCCTCTTCCTCCACCTCCTCCTCCGGAGCCTCGGGAAGCCCGAGGACCCGCGCTACGCCGCGTTCCGTGCGCGATACGGGGCGGAGCGGTACTGGTGGGTCAGCTTCTTCCAGGTCTTCCTGCTGCAGGGGGCGCTCGTCGTCGTGATCTCGGCTCCCTTGCAGCTCTCGGGGGCCGCGGCGGCGCCCGACCCGGTCTCGGCGTCCGACCTCCTCGGCCTCGCCCTGTTCGCCGCCGGCTTCGGGATCGAGACGGTCGCGGACGCGCAGCTGGCGCGCCACCGGAAGGCGCGGACGTCCGGCCGGCCGGACGAAAGAGGCCCGGTCCTCGACACGGGCCTCTGGCGCTACAGCCGCCACCCAAACTACTTCGGCGAGGCGCTCGTCGGGTGGGGCTTCTGGCTCTTCGCGCTCGACGCCCCCTGGGGCTGGGCGACCGTCTTCGCCCCGGCGCTCCTGACGTTCCTCCTCGTGAAGGTCTCCGGCGTCGCGATGCTCGACGCCCACATGGCGGCGCGGCGCCCCGAGTACGCCGAGTACATGCGCCGGACCTCGGGCTTCGTCCCGCGGCGGCCTCGCGCCTGAGGCCCGGAGGCCGTCGCCCGAGCCCGGCCCCCGTCCTCCGGGAAGGCACCGGAACCTGATGGTCCTCGGCGACGAGCGCGGGGACCTCCTGCGCCTGTGCCCCGACTGGGCGATGAAGAAGGTGGACCTCTCTCTGGAGTCCTCCGTCCGCATGGAGCCGCTGAGGGCCATCCTGGAGGCTTCGACGGCGCAGTACCGCCTCCTCGGGGAGCTGGTCTCGACGCTCGAGCGGGCGACGCTGCGGGAGCTGATCGCGGCCGAGGTCGAGGACCTCGACCGGCCCTCGGTCGCGGAGAGCGGAAGCCGGACGGCCCCGATCCGGCGGAGCGGGCCTTCCTGTCCCTCCCTCACCGGGTCCCCGCCGCCGAGCGGCTCGAAGGGGTCGCCACGGCGGAGGACCGCTCGGGCGCGCCCGGCGCGCTTGGCCTCGTAGAGGGCGGCGTCCGCCCCCTTCGTCTGCGCCTCCGCCGCGTCGCCGACGGAGAGCGACCCGGTGCGAAGCGGGCTCTCCGGCGGCTCCAGGAGGGGGCGGCGATCCCGGCCGAAACGGTCACCCGGCACGGGAGCGAGGCGGCGAGCCCTTCGGGCCGCGCCCGCAGCCGGCTCCACACCGCGGGGACCTCCTCCTCGCCCAGGCCCACAGGCGCTTCGCCAGGCTGTTCACGACGACGAGCGGCTCGCTCACCTGCGCCACCCACGCGGGACCCACGGGCTCGCCGACGGCACGACGGCGACGGCACGATCGACGCCGCTGAACGTGCCGCGCGACTCGCCCGCGCGGGCGCCGCGCTCCTCCCCCCGGCGGCGGGAATCAGGGGGCGAAGTAGCCGCTCACGTCGAGAATGAAGTGGACCGTCCCGGGCGCGTTGTTCCAGACCCCGATCTGGCCGAGGCCGTCAGCGGAGAGCCTGAGGACCGCGTTGTTCGCGCGAGTCGTCCCGGCGCTGAAGTTGAGCGCGCTGGTCCCCGACGGAGCCTCGTCGCCGGGATGAACGGCGATGTAGCCGCTCGATTCGGGCTGCGCGACCGTCAAGTTCGAGACCACGGACGTTGCTGTCGCCGGAACGCCGCACCGGCCGGCGATCGGGAAGACCCTCAGGGACGGCCCGGCCGCGAGCGCCGGGCCGCCGTAGGTTCCGGCGGGGTCCCGGGTGTCGACGATCCGGCAAGGAGAGAGCGTGTAGAACTTCGCGGGCGGGATGGTGCTGCCGCCGCTCCAGACCGGGCCGTCGTCCGTCACCGCGATGCCCTGGACCGACGTGGTCAGATCGGACAGGACCGGTGTGCCGGACGGGGCATAGCCGAACCGTCCGCCCGTGGACGTCGCGCCCTTCGTGAACACCACGGTCGCGTTTCCGAGCGTCGGGTGGGTCATCGTCACCGTGTACGTCGGCCCGTCGTCCGTGACGCTCGCGGCAACGTCGGCTCCTGTCGAGTCCCTCGCCTGCAGCACGTGCAGGAAGTAGGACTGCGCCTCTCCCGAGTGGTTCACCTCGAGCCGATACTGGGACCAGCCGGCGCCGGCGTCGTTGCTGTCATAGACCGTCGCGTAGGAATGGCTCGACGGAAGAAGGGTCGTGACCCTCAGGGCCTGCGTGCCGCTCGTGATGAGGACATGGTCTGCGTCCTGGATCGTGGGGCTGTTCTCGCTGTGCAGCACGAAGGTCTTCACCACGTTCGCCGCCAGGACCGTCGGAGGAAACCTCGTGTTGTCGCACGACAGCACCCTGTCGAAGACCACCCACGTCTCCATCGGACGGACGAACAGGAACTCGCGAACCACGGTCTGCGCGAACGGGTTGTCGTCGCGAGGGCTGCCGTCGGGGTTCAGGTAGTCCGACGTGCGCGCGGTGTAGACCCCCGTGAGGTCGGCGGCGATGTAGGCGTGGTTCGGGCGGCTCTCGAGACGCGTCACGCTCGTGTTGCCGTCCTGGTATCCCGAGGCGGCGCCGATGTGCCAGTTGTTCCCGCTGAAGAGGAGCCCGTTGTGGTTGATCGTGTCGTGGATCTCGACCGTGCCGCTGCCGCCCCAGCCGGTCGTTCTGTTGGAGTAGCCCGGGGTCTCCCTCGTGAGCCACCTGTCGCCCCGCAGGATCTGGAAGCTGCCCCAGTCGTTGTGCTGGTGCCCGGCGTCGAGAGCCCCGACCTGGATCCACGCCTGCGTCGCGGCCGCATTCCACGAGTTCTTCACGTAGAAGCTGCGGTATCCGGGTGCGTAGTAATCCAGCGGCAGTCCCGAGAAGCTCGTCGCCGAACCACCCTGGTCCACCGCGGCGATCCAGTTGCTCGTGGTCGTCGGGAACGTCTCGAGAACGTGCCTCGCGTACGCGCCGACCGGAACGCCGCTCCATTCGTTCGCGATCTCCATGACGAAGTTGCCGTAGCCGTCGTCACCGCCGTAGTCGGCTCCCGCGGCGGGGAAGGGCGTGAACTCGCTGTCGGAGAACGAGTACATCTGGAAGTACTGTCTTGCGCCCCCCTTGTCGTAGACGGGACCCGTCGAGGACGCATAGATGAAGTAGAAGAGCGCCTCTTTGTAGAAATCGGTCTCCCGGAGCATGTCACGGCCCATCAGCTTGGCCGTGGTCAAGGGGCCGACGGGGTAGTCCAGCATGTACTTCCCGTACTGGGAGCCTTCGATCGGCACCCCTCCCCGACCCCCTCCGATCGCGGAATACGGCAGGAAGGCGTTCTGCCACCGCGTCGAGATGGCCCAGTCGAGGAACGTGTCGGCCAGCGAGCTGTCGTAGTAGGTCGTGATCGCCCAGTTGAGCTCGTTGCGGAAGTAGCCCGTGTAGTAGTTGTTCGCCGGCATGCCGGGGCCGCCCCAGTCCTTCTGGCGCAGGACATCCACGTATCCGTTGTAACGCGTCATGAAAGTCCAGCGCTGGGAGGGCGTCATGCGGTCATGGCACCAGTCGTAGACCAGCGGTACCCAGCCGGCCCAGCGGTAGTTGTCGCTGGCCGTTCCGTCGAGCTCATCCGGCGAGATGGTGAAGGCCATCAGGAGGTCGATTGCGTTCTGGGCATAGCTCGTCTCTCCGGTGCAGACATAGCGGAAAGCGTTCCCGAGCGGATCGTCCGGATCCGGGGTGAACGGATGCGCCGCGTACCAGGTTCTCGCCTGGGTGATGCGGTCGGGAGTCCACCAGAGACGCGGATGAGAGCTCGGGATCGTCAGGCCCTGTTGACCGATCCCGTTCGCGCATGGGAGAAGGGCAAGGAGCAACGCGAAGAGCGCGGGGGCCGATCTCGCAGCTATCGACTGGCTTGCCTTGCTCCCCATGATCGAGCTCCGGCATCGACCGACGTTTCAGATTCTCTTCTCAGAATAGCAGGGATCGAGGATGGCAACTCTGGTTTCCCACGGCGGTGCGGCCGAGCGTCGGACCGGCGGAGCTGACGCCGTCCGGGAGCTGATCCCGTCAGGCCAGGCGGCCGGGGCCTACCACTCCGCCTCGCCCGGCGTCTTCGCCATCAGCTTCCAGGACCCGAGGACCATCGGGACGATGTGGACGCCTCCCCGCTCCAGGTCTTCCATGATGACCCGGAACTCCCCGGTGTCGCGCAGGTAGACGAACCTGTGGATCTCGTTCGTGGGGGTGTCCGTGCTGCCCTTCCTCCGGCAGGAGAACGTCGCGGTCCCCGTGCAGTCGGGCTCGATCTCGACCACGCTCCCGGCCAGCACCTCGTTGGTGACCCTGCCGCTGGGGACGGTGACGGTGACGGTGCCGCTCACGTCTCCGTTCGAGCTCACGGAGAGCACCCCCATGATGGCTGCGGGGAACTGCACCGGCGGGGTCGGGGCGGGGTTGAGCATCCAGCCCTGATAGGAAACCACGTACGTCCCCTGGAGCTGATTCACCTTGCAGTCCGTGAAGACGGGCGTGGGCATCTGGGCCGCGGCCGTGCCGGCCGCGAGCAAGAGCAACAACGTGAAACGTTTCATCGCCCTTTCCTTTCTCCGGGGAGCCCGGGTGTACGACAGTCGTAGCGCCCGGCGACAATGTGGAGATCTGCTACGGCGATCCTTGGTTCACGACGAGTGCGAGTCAGCGCCTGGCCATTCCCTCCTTTCCCCCCCTGTGAAGATGGGACCGGCGCCGCGAGAACACCATGGACCGGCCTGGAGTCCCGGCTGAAGTTCATGTGAGGCGGTAACTCCAGGCGTGCCTTGAGGATGGGCCGAACCGGGACGATAATGTCGACGAGGCGGACGAATGCTGGAGACTGTTCTCCGGTTTGGCCCCTTCGAGCTCGACCTAGAGACCGTCGAGCTCCGGCGCGTGGGTCGCAAGGTCCGGCTCCCCCTTCAGCCCGCCCGGGTGCTCTGCCTCCTCGCGGCGCGTCGTGGTCACCTGGTGACACGCGAGGAGCTTCGTGCGCACCTCTGGGGCAGCGACACCTCCGTCGACACCGATCTCGGCCTCAACTACTGCGTGAGCGCGATCCGCTCGGCGCTCCGCGACTCGGCTCGCGCGCCCCGCTACGTCGAGACCCTGCCGAGGCGGGGCTACCGCTTCATCGCCCCGCTGGAGCCGCGCGACACCACGCCGCCGCCCCCGACCGCGAGCTGGCTCTCCGCCAACCCGGAGGCCCGCGAGGCCTTCGTCCACGCGGAACGGCTCCTCCGCGAAGAAGCGCCGCTGGCAGGGCAGATCCTCCCGTCCGCGGAGCGCCTCTTCGAAGAGTCCGTCCGGCTCGACCCGGAGTTCGCGGCGGCCTGGGGGGCCCTGGCCGTCAACCGTGCGTGGCAGGCGTTCCTCGGCCTGGGGCCGCATGTCGAGCTCGTCGGCGGCGCCCGCGAGGCGGCGCACCGAGCGCTGGCGCTGGACCGGACCGTGGCCAAGGGCTGGGCCGCTCTCGGTGTCGTCAGCCTCTACTTCGACTGGGACTTCGGCACCGCGAAGGAGCAGCTGGAGCGGGCGCTGACCCTGGCCCCGCGCGACGCCGGTGTCCGGCACGCCTATTCCGACTACTTCGTCGTGATGGGGCGGCCGCGCGAGAGCCTGGAAGAGGTCCTCCTCGCGCGCGAGATGAATCCCGACAGCTGGCAGCCCCGGCTCTTCCTTCCCGGGCACTTCGTCGCCGCCCGGCGCTACCCGGAGGCCATCCGCGAGGCACGGGCGATCCTGGCGTCGTTCCCGGACGCCCGGAACGCTCGTCACTTCCTGGCCAGGTCCCTCTGGATGACGGACCGATTCGAGGAGGCCGTCGCCGAGTACGGTCGGCTCTGGGGACCGGCGAGCGAACCGACGCGGGTGCTCGAAGACGCGTTGCGAAAGAGCGGTCCTCGCGACGCGGCGAAGGCGCTGGCCGACCATCTCGCGGCGAATCCGGACGCCTCGGTGGGAAGCGCGACCGAGGTCGCCGCGTTCTACTCGATCGCCGGCGAGCCGGACCGGGCCTTCGCCTGGCTCGAGAGGGCCTTCGCGCGACGCACGCCCGGCCTCCTGCACGTGCCCGTCGACCCGTTCTTCGACCCCATCCGGGCCGAGCCGCGCATCGACGATCTCTGCCGGCGCGTCGGGCTGCCGGTGGAGGCGTGGCGCGGAATGGGGGCTTCGCCGCATCCGCCCATCGAGCCGGCGTAGGAGCGGACGTCCCCGGACCTTCGGTCTACAGGGGGGGTTCTCGCCGGGTACCGGATACCGTGCGCCGGGAGCGGATACCCCGGCGGTACACGGACGGAGCGTACGCCGCTGATGCCGCAGAACACGATGAGCCCCGTTCCCGGGGCTCATCGAAGTCGTTCCCTGAGGCGGTGAGGGGCTGTGGCTCCTATCGGGGAGACAGGATACGTGGGTCGTCGGTGCCGTTGTTGATGACAGAGGCGTAGGCGGCGAACGCGCCGCCCGGAGTCGGCGTGGAGAGCACGAGGCGGGCCCCCGTGACCTCCCCCGTGGCGCCGACGGAGCGGCTGACCTCGTTGATCTGCCTCATGCCGAGCGGCTCGAGGCGGACCCTGAGCGAACCGAGAACGCCACCCTTGTCATCGAAGAGGTTGAGGTCGACGTCGATCGCCTTCTCGACGGCGTTCGTCAGAACGAGATTCGTCCGGAAGCGGGAGTCGTCCCGGACGCCGACGAGCGAGCGGGTGCGGTCGTCGCCGATGAGCTCGTTGCGCCCGGAGGCGCCGAGGCCCTGGCCGAACTCTCCGCCGCCGCCCGGAGTCGACGTCGTGCTCTCGACGACGAGGGTCGCGACGTTCGACGAGATCAGGATGGCGCCGTAGTCGTCGCTGATCGCGAAGGCGGAGGAGAGGACGTCGGTGAAGGTGATGGTGGCTCCGGCCACTAGCGTGAAGGACTTCTCGGGTCCGGTCCGGCCGTCACGTTCGTGCCCGAGGAAGCGAAGGGTGACCTGCGCCGCGGCGGAGCCGGTGTTCGAGATGGTGACGTTCGTCGTGTAGAAGGCGTCGTCCCGGCCCTGCTTGCGCGCGCTGGACGGGAGGAGCCAGGTGTTCGTCAGGTCGGATCCGCTGGTGGACGGGCCCCACTCGACCTCGATCCTGTCCGACAGGAGCGAACCGTCGGGTCGCGACGTGCCGTGGACCTCCACCAGCGCTCCGAGGACGAGGGTCCCTCTCTCCTGGTCGATCGTGGTCGTTCCGGTGACGACGACGACGCGGCCACCGACCCGCCAGTCGCCGATCCATCCCGGTGTCGACGCCAGGAGCTCCACTGCGCCGTGGAAGCTCACCGGGCCAGCACCAGCTGGGGGAACGGCCCTGCGCAGCTCGATCTTCGACGCAGCGAGCGACCCGTCGGTGTTGGAGACCCCCTCGGCCTCGACGTAGGCGCCGACTGCGAACGTCCCGCCTTCGGCATTGAGAATCGTCGACGAGGTCACCTGGACGGTCCGGCCGGAGATCGTCCAGTCCCCGAGGGCCGGGCTGCCGGAGGGAAGCGACTCGATCAGCCCGAAGACGTGAAAGTCCTCGCCCGCTTGCCCTCCGCCGCCACCGCCCGTGCCGCCGCGGACCTCGATCTCCTCGGCGTCCACCGAGCCGTCAGCTCGCTCGGTGCCGTGGATCTCCACCGTCGACCCGACCTTCGGGATTCCGTTCGTCTCGACGACGCGGGTCGCGGCCGTGACGTGGACCGTGCGTCCACCGACGACCCAGGTGCCGGTGTACCCGGTCGCGGGCATCGACGAGACGACGGCCGTGAAGCGGGCGGGCGTCCCAGCGCCGTCGTCGCCGGTCTTCACCTCGACGTTCTTCGCGTCGACCGAGCCGTCCGCGCGGAGAGTGCCCCGAACCCGGACGGTGGCGCCGACCTTCGCCGGGCCAAGGCCCTGCTCGATCTCCGTCGAGGCTGAGACGTGCACGATCTTGCCGGCGACGGTCCAATCGCCGACGAGTCCGCCTGCCGGGAGGGTCTCAACGGAGCCGAAGAACTCGTACAGGGAGTCCCCACTCGAAGCTGCGGCTGGGATGCCCACGGCGGCGAGGACGAACAGGACGGCCAGGGCGGTGATTCTCATTCTCATTTTCCTTGTCTCCTGCCTGTTAGTGCGCACGCCTCACGCGAAGGGTCCCTCAGGTGTGAAGCGGATCACACGGGGCCGCGTGCCCATGAGACGCATGTCACGGAATGCGGCTCCAAGAGGGGCTTCGGACCGTGATCGAGATCACCGTCCCGTGCAGGCTC
Organism: Acidobacteriota bacterium; assembly: GCA_008363385.1. Taxonomy (GTDB): domain Bacteria; phylum Acidobacteriota; class Thermoanaerobaculia; order UBA5066; family UBA5066; genus RHKY01. The sequence continues at coordinate 64,497 of RHKY01000006.1, forward strand.
TTCATGTCTCCTGCCGCAGGCCAGGGGAGCCAGCCGGATCATGCGGCCTTACCTGGACGCCATCGCGTGACGGCCGGGTCGAGGAAGGAACCCGCGGCTTTCGTCCTTGAGCGCTGGAAGGACCGGTCGAGCTCGATGTTCCCCGACCGGAAACGCGAGCGATCGTCCTCCCGCGTCAGGGCGCGGCTGAGCACGGCCACGCCGGGTCAGCCCTGCCCGGTGCCCCGCATCAGCCGCCTCATGGGGGCCGTCGGCTTGCGCGGCCGCCTGACCCGACCGACGAGCCGAGACTCCTCCTGGCCGCGGGGCGCCACATCGGCGAGGGCTTCGACGACTCCCGCCTGGACACCCTGCTCCTCGCCAAGCCGATCTCCTGGCGAGGGACACTCGTGCGTCACGCCGGGCGCCTGCACCGGCCGCACGCGGGAGAGGTCGGATCGGGCATCGTCGACTACGTCGATCGCGAGGTCCCCATGCTCGCCAGGATGTTCGAGAGGAGGAGGACGGGCTAGAGGTCGATCGGCTACCGCGAGGCAGCCAGCGTCAGTCAGACCGTTCTTCCGAGCGACGGCGGTGACCTCGCTGGCGATCGAAACGGCGATCCACTTGAATCACACAAGTGGTAGGTCGCGATCTGCGTGACCGGCCACGGGGTCTGCGAGTCGTCGGCCGCGCTCCCAATCCGCTGTTCCAGAAGATCCTATGGGACCGGACGGCCTCTCGCCGGCGACAGCGCCTCACCCCCCGCTGACGCAAGGTGGACACAAGCGGGGACAGCGGGTCGAAAGCTCGACCCGCGCGAAGCTCCTTGAATCGTTCAGATCGAGTGGTCGGGACGGCGGGATTCGAACGCGCCCGCCCACGATCGCTTCGCGATCTGTCGCGCCTCGCCCTGGGGGCGCGCTGTCCGCCTGCCATGAGGCGGGGGCTCCCTCTCGCTTCGCTCGCTCCCGCCCCCGCACCCCCGGGGTCGCGGGTTCGAACCGGGCTTCGACTCCTGCCGAAACGAAAACGAGCGCCGGAGCGCTCGATCCTCGTCACATTGGTCGGGACGGCGGGATTCGAACCCGCGACCCCTTGAACCCCATCGGCGCCTCCTGTCTGCGGACAGCCGCAACCAGCCATATATCATAGATTTACGGTGGCACGACTTTTTCCCGGGGTATCTAGGGACAGCTTGGGACGACGAAATTAGATACCCACGCCTATTCCTCTAAGGTGACAGCTGAGCCAGTTGCAAGGGGCTTCTCACGGGGCCTCTCACGTAACCCTACCGGAGCGGATCCCCTACCCGCTGCCTGTCGACGCCTCACAGCGGTCCTGGGACCCGCCTCGGAGTCGGACTTCTTCCCGTCGTCTGAGAATCGCCGATGCGACCGACTCCCAGGTCACCCGCGTTGAATGCGAGTGGCTGCCCACCCTCGGCGTTGACACGTTGGCGAATCATTTCTATGCTTGCTCAAGCGAGGCGGGAGCCGCGCGATGAACCAAGCGAAGATCTCCGAAACGGCGAGGCTCCATCACGGAAGAACCGGGCGGGCCGAGAAGTGCGCCGTGTTTCGCGTCGACGAGGCTCGCGTGCGCCGTGGACGTGAAGCGCTTCCCCCAGATTCGGAGCTTCGGGGAATCGCCGAGACGTTCAAGGTCCTGGCTCATCCGACCCGGGTGAAGATGATCCGGGCCCTCGCCGGTGGCGAGCTGTGTGTCTGCGAGATCGCGGAAGTCATCGGGCTCTCGGTCTCGGCGACCTCGCACCAGCTCCATCAGCTGCGGGACCTCCGGATCGTCCGTTCTCGCTCGGAGGGTAAGCTCGTTCACTATTCCCTGCAGGCCCCGTTCGTCGTCGCCCTGCTCGATGACTGCGCGTGCCACATCTCAGACCAGCGGGCGCGCGCATGAATCGGCGGGTCCTGTCTCTTTTCGTCCTGTTCGTCTTTGTCGCCGGTTCGAGCCTCGCGACCGCAGACGAAGTGCTGCACTCCTCGGTGAGGAACGGCCCGTCGGTTCCGTCGGCGGCCGACTCATGTCCCGACCCGGGGACTGACGGCCAGCCCTGCGGACCGACCTGCCTGTGCCTGTGCTGCCCTGGCCACGCCAACGGCCTCGCCGTTTTCGCGCCCCGGCCATCAATCGGGATTCCTCCCTCGAGCGAGTTCGAGCTCGAAGCCCACGACGACCTTCGTCCGAAGGGCGTCCTTCACGGCATCTTCCATCCTCCTCGCGCCTGACGCTCTCTTCTCGAGAGACAGCCGGGACGCCGCGCGTCGTGCGCAGACCCGGTCCAGGCGTAACCGCGACACCCCAGACGGGTGTCCGTGTCAGGTAGGAGTCCGAAGGTGCATTCCATTCCCATTCGCAGATCCCTCCGGGGGCTCTTGTGCCTCCCTGGGTTCGTTCTTCTCGCGGGAGGCCCGGCGTTCGCGGGTCCGCAGGACCCAGCCGCCGCGTCAGCCACGTCGCATGTGGCACATTCCCCCCTCGAGCTGACCTGGCCGGACGTCGTCCGGCTCGCCGAAGCTCATCCACGGCTGGCGGCTGGCCAGCTCGAGGTCGAGGCGGCCCGCAAGGGAGTGGACGCCGCTGGTGCCATCCCGAACCCGAGCATCGAAGCCGAGGTCGGAAAGGGCAGGGCCAGAACCGGGGACGACTCCCGCACGGAGAGCGGGCTGGCGCTGAGCATCCCCTTCGACTGGCTCGCTCAACGCGGGTCGAGAGTCGAGGCGGCCCGCGCCGAGGTCGACGTCGCCGTCGCAGAGAGCCGCTCGTTGCGGCGGGAGGTCCTCTTTCAGCTCCGGACTCTCTTCTGGAGCCTCGCTTACGAGCAGGCACACGTGGCGGTGCTCGAGACTCTCGAATCGCAAACCTCCAGCCTGGCGTTCACCGTGAAGCGGCGCGTCGAGACAGGTGAGGTTCGACCCGTCGAGGGCCCGCTCGTAGAGATCGAGCTCGAGAAGGTCCGGAGCGAGCTGGAGTCGGCGCGGACGCTCCTTCGGGGCCGCCAGGCGGCGCTCGGTCGATGGCTCGGGGCTCCAGCGGACCGACCGCCTTTCGCGAAGGCCGATCTCGGCGCGCTCCCGGCCGTCATGGGCCGCGACGAGGCGCTCACGCGGGCGCGCGCCTCGGACCCCTCCCTCGCCAAGGCGAACGCCCGCTCGCGCGTCCTGGCCGCGGACGTCAGGTCCGAGCGCAAGGCCCCGATCCCGACCTTCTCCCTCCGGGGCTTCGTCGCGGACGAGCTCGACCGTGAGGCATGGGGCGTCGGAGTCTCCGTCGGAATCCCGGTCTGGAACTGGAACTCGGCGCGCATCGCCCAGGCCGAGGCGAAGCTCACGGCAGGCAGGAGGCAGGCCGAAGCCTCCGCCGTGGAGGTCGATGCGACGGTGATCGAGGCCCAGGCCGCGTGCAACGCGTCGGTCGCGACGGCGACCCGCTTCCGGGACGCCATCGTCCCCCGCTCCGAGACCGCCGCCTTCACCATGGAACGAACCTACCAACTGGGCGAGGTGAGCCTTCTCCCGGTGATCGACGCGCGTCGAACCCTTCTCGACTCGCGCCGTCTCTTCCTGAACGCTCTCGTCGAGGCCCAGGTCGCCTGCACCCGCCTCGGCGCCCTTGCCGGAGAGGAGCTCCCATGAACACTCGCCCGCTCGCCTGCATCCTTCTCGCTCTCGCCGTTTCCGTCGTGAGCGCGTCCTGCCGAAAGGCCGCTCCCGCGCCCGCCGCCGCGAAGGCGGAGGGGAACGAAGCCGAAGGCCACGCCGCGCACGCGGACGAAGGCCTAGCGAAGGAGGCGGAGTCGAAGGAGCCGTCGGATCTCGACCGGCCGGTCGAAGAGCTGGTGTCCCTGACCTGCGAGCACAAGAAGAAGACGTTCGAGTGCGACGAGTGTCGCTACGAGACAGGCTTCGTGCGAGCGCCGGCGAGCCTCACCGAAGGCGGGCTCATCACGACCGTGAAGACCGAGCGCAAGAAGGTCGCCGTACCCGTCACCCTAACGGGTGAAGTCCGCTTCGACGAGCGGCGGGTCAGCCACGTGAGCTCTCAAGTGGAGGGGATCATCAGGGCGACCCACGCCACGCTGGGCGACAGGGTGAGGAAGGGCCAGCCGCTCGTCGAGATCGAGAGCGTCGCGGTCGGACAGGCCCAGGCGGCCTACCTCGAGGCGCAGAGCCTGCTCGCGCTGGCCCGGCGGAACTCCGAGCGGCTCTCCGAACTGCGCAAGGAGAACATCTCTTCCGAGAAGGAGAGCCTCCAGGCCCGGCAGGAGCTCGAAACCGCCGAGATCCGCGCGTCGAATGCACTGGGAACTCTGACGCGCCTCGGCGCCAGCGCCGAGGACGCGCGCGCTCTCACCAGCGCCACTGCCGGCGGACGCATCGTCCTGCGCTCCCCGATGGACGGCCTGGTCCTGACCCTGCACGCCGTGCCGGGCGAAACGGCCAAGAGCGACCAGTCTCTCGCCACGGTCGGCGACAACTCGACGGTCTGGGTATGGGCCGACCTCTACGAGCGCGACATCCTCTCCGTCGCTCGAGGACAAGCCGCCGGGCGGCTCGAGGCATCGGTTTCCGTCAAGGCCTACCCAAACGAGGAGTTCGCCGGGGCCGTCGACCTCGTCACCCAGGCGATGGAGGAGTCTTCCCGGACCGTGAAGGTCCGCGTCGAGGTCCGGAACCGGGCGGGACACCTGCTCTCGGGGATGTTCGCGAACGTCAAGCTGTACCTCCCGGGCACCGACGAGGCGCTCGCGATCCCCCGCAACGCCGTCCTGGAGGACGAGGGCCGTTCCTTCGTCTTCGTTCACCACAAGGGCGACTATTACGTCCGCCGTCCCGTCACCATCGGGCGGACCTGGGCCGGTTGGGCCGAGGTCAGGAACGGTCTCCAGCCGGGCCAGGCCGTCGTCGCCGAGGGGGCCTTCCTCATGAAGTCCGACGTGCTGCGCTCGAAGATGGGCGCGGGCTGCGCGGACTGACGGGGCAGCACGACATGGAAGCCGTCAAGGTCCTCCTGAAGAACCGGCTCCTGGTCCTCCTCGGCACCGCGCTCCTCATATCCCTGGGCGTCGTCGCCTGGACGCGCCTGCCCATCGACGCCTTTCCCGACGTGACGAACACCCAGGTCATGATCCTGTCGAAAGCCCCGGGCCTCGCCGCCGTCGACGTCGAGCAACGGGTCAGCTATCCCATCGAGCAGGTGATGCGTGGCCTGCCGAGCGTGAAGCAGGTCCGGTCCCTGTCGAAGGCAGGCCTGTCTCAGGTCGTCATCATCTTCGAGGACGGAGTCGACACCTACTGGACCCGGCAGGTCGTCTTCGAGCGGCTCAGCATGGCCCGCGGAGAGCTCCCTCCGGGCGTCGAGCCCGAGCTGGGGCCACTCTCGACCGGGCTCGGAGAGATCTACCAGTACACGCTGGAGGGCGACGGCAAGAGCGCGATGGACCTGAGGACCGTCCAGGACTGGATCGTCTCGCCGCTCCTCAAGCCCATCCCCGGCGTGAACGAGGTCAACAGCTTCGGCGGCGAGGTGAAGCAGTACCAGGTCCTCGTCTCGCCGGAGAAACTCCTCAAGTACAAGCTGACCGTTGGCGACGTCGTGGAGGCAGTCGAGAAGGGAAACGCGAACGCCGGCGGCGGCGTCATCGTCCGGAGCTGGGAGCAGGTCTACATGCGGGGCGTCGGGCTCCTGAAGGACATCCCCGACATCGAACGCACCGTTCTCAAGGCCGTTGACGGCTCCCCCGTCTACGTGAGGGACGTCGCCGACGTCGTCATCGGGGCCGAACCCCGCCAGGGCGCCGTCTCGCGCGACGGCAAGGGCGAGGTCGTCGCGGGCATGATCATCATGCTCAAGGGCTCGAACTCGCAGGACGTCGTGAGCCGCGTCAAGGCCACGGTCGAGAAGGTGAAGACCACGCTCCCGCCCGGGGTGCGGCTCAACGTCTTCTACGACCGCACCTCGCTCATCGAGGCCTGCATCAAGACCGTCGTCGACGCGCTCCTCGAGGGCGGGATCTTCGTCATCCTGGTCCTCTTCCTCTTCGTCGCCGAGTTCCGCACGGCGCTCATAGTCGTCTTCTCCCTCCCCCTCACCTTCCTCGTCAGCTTCATCGTCATGGGCTCGACCGGGCTCTCCTCGAACCTCATGAGCCTCGGCGGCCTCGCGTTCTCGGTCGGGATGGTCGTCGACGCCTCCATCGTCGTGGTCGAGAACATCCGCCGCCATCTCGCGCATCAGACCGCGAAGGAGCACAAGCGGCGCGTCGTCGCCGAGGCGCTCGTCGAGGTCGCGAGGCCGGTCGCCTTCTCCGTGATCATCATCGCGATCATCCTGGTGCCCCTCTTCACGCTCCAGGGGGTCGAGGGGAAGATGTTCGCTCCGCTCGCGGCGACGATGCTCATCGCCCTCCTCGTCTCCCTCGTCGTCGCGCTCACCGTCATTCCGGTCCTCTCCGAGATCTTCCTGCAGCAGGTCCCCGAGAAGGAGTTCGGCTTCATCCGCCGGCTCCACCAGGGGTATGTCCGGCTCCTCGGGCACGCGGTGCGCCGCCCGGCGGTGACGCTCGGCCTCTCGGGCGGCGTCCTCGTCGTCTCGCTGGCCCTCCTTCCCCTCATGGGAACGGAGTTCATGCCGCCGCTCGACGAGGGGTCCATCGCGGTGAACGTCGTCCGGCTGCCAAACGCCTCGCTCGAGGGCTCGGTCAAGGTCGCGCAGTTCATGGAGAAGCGCCTCCTCAAGTTCCCCGAGGTCGAGACCGTCGTCAGCAAGACCGGACGGGCGGAGATCTCGGAGGACCCGATGGGGCCCGAGCAGACCGACGTCTTCATCATGCTGAAGCCCCGCAGGAAGTGGGGCACGGGGCGGGACAAGGCCGAGCTCGTCGAGGCGATGCAGAGGGACCTCTCCGAGATCCCGGGTCTGCGCTTCTCGTTCTCGCAGCCGATCGCCCTGCGCGTGAACGAGCTCATCTCCGGCGTCAAGAGCGACCTCGCGGTCAAGGTCTTCGGCCCCGACCTCGAGGTGCTGAAGACGTTCGCGGACCGTGCCGCCGCCGAGCTGATGGGGATCGAGGGCGCGCGCGACGTGAAGATCGAGCAAGTCTCGGGCATGTCGCAGCTCGACGTCGTCGTCGACCGCGAGGCGCTGGCCCGGTACGGCATCAAGATCGGAGACGTCAACGCCACGATCGAGACGGCGGTCGCCGGTCGGCACGCGACCACGCTGATCGAGGAGCAGCGCCGCTTCGCCGTCGTCGTCCGCTTCCCGGAATCCGCCCGGACGGACATCCCGGAGCTCGAGCGGCTCCTCGTCCCGGCGCCGGGCGGGGAGCGAGTGCCGCTCGGGCAGCTCGCCCGCTTCGCCGTCGTCGAGGCCCCCGCACAGGTGAGCCGCGAGAACGGCATGCGACGAGTCGTTGCCGAGGCCAACATCCGGGGCCGCGACCTGGGCGGCTTCGTTGCCGAGGCGCAGAAGCGGATCGCGCCCTTCGCGAAGCAGCTCCCGTCGGGCTACTACGTCGAGTACGGCGGCCAGTTCGAGAACCAGCAGCGCGCCATGCGCCAGCTCGCCATCGTCGTGCCCGTCGCGCTCCTGCTCATCCTGGTCCTGCTCTACCTCGCGCTCGGCTCCGTCTGGAACTCCCTGCTCGTGCTGCTCAACCTCCCGTTCGCCCTCGTCGGAGGAGTCATCGCCGTCATCGCCTTCCGGATGCCCGTCTCGGTTTCCGCTGCGGTGGCCTTCATCGTCCTGCTGGGCATCGCGGTGCAGAACGGCGTCGTCCTCGTGGCGTTCTTCCGCCAGCTCCGAGAGCAGGGTGAGACCGTCGCCGACACGGTGATCAAGGGCTGCGAGGTCCGATTCCGCCCGCTCGTGATGACCGCGCTCACGAGCTTCATCGGCCATCTCCCGATGCTCTACGCGACCGGCTCGGGTGCCGACATCCAGAAGCCGCTGGCCGTCGTCGTCATGGGCGGGCTGATCACCTCGACGATCCTCACGCTTCTCGTCCTGCCGACCCTCTATTCGCTTTTCGCGAACCGCTTCGCCGCCGTCGAGGCCGAAGCCGAGCTCTAGGAGAAGGTCATGAAAGAGATCAAGGCCATCGTGCAGCCGTTCATGGCGGACCAGGTCATCGACAGGCTTCACCGGCTACCTCACCTGCCGGGTCTCGTCGTGTCGACGGTGCACGTCTTCTCCAGGTGCGATTGCACGCCGGCTCCGTGCGAGCGCACGGAGGAGTCGAAGATGACGAAGATCGAGCTCGTCGTCCTCGACGACATGGTCGAGGAAGCGCTCTCGGTCATCGCGCAGGCAGGACATACCGGCAACTGCGGTGACGGGAAGGTCTTCGTCTGCGGGGTGACGGACGTCCTGCGGATCAGGACCGGCGTGCGCGGCGAGGCCGCCGTCTAGCGCTACACACGCTCCCCGTCGTCCGCAGCTCTCTTGAAACGCCCAGCCACACGATCTCCGCGGAGGTACTCTATGAACCCTTCGGAACTCCACTTCATCGTGGCGTTCGTCCAGCCTTTCGTCCTCGAGGGGCTCGTCGATGTGCTCCGCCTGGTCTCGAATTTCCCGGGGATGAGCGTGAGCGAGGTGCGCGGCTTCGGCCGCCACCTCGCTCACGCCCCCAGAGATGCAGAGGTGACCGAGGTCGAGCCCTTCGAAAAGCGGGTGCGCATCGAGATCGGATGCCGGAGTGCGGAGCTTCAGCCGATTCTCGACACCCTCGCCGCCGCCGCGCACACGGGAAACGCAGGGGACGGGAAGATCTTCGTCATGACCATGGCACGAGCCATCCGAATCCGGACTCGCGAAGCGGGATCAGAATCCCTACTCTTAGGGCGTCCCTCTGACGAACCCCATGCCTGAGTCCTCCTCGCCCGCTCCCATCTCCTTCTGGCGATCCTCAGTCGCCAGGCGTGTCCTCGCGGGCGGCGCGCTCCTTGGCGCCGGCCTCCTCGCCGAGCAGTTCGGCGCAAGTCACGCCTGGACGATACCTCTGTATGCCCTGTCGATCGCCCTCGCCGGTGCGGATTGGGCCCGTCACGGCTGGGATGAGCTGACGCGCTGCCGCGAGGTGGGCATCGAGGCGCTCATGGCCGCCGCTGCCGTGGGTGCCGCGGCACTCGGCCTTTGGGACGAGGCCGCCGCGCTCGTCTTCCTCTATGGTCTGGCAGAGTCCGTCGAGCACCTCACCTACGACCGGGCCAAGCGTGCAATCGAGCGCCTCCTCGACCTCGTTCCGGAAGTGGCCACAGTCCTCCGAGACGGAGAAGAGGTCGTCGTCCAGGCTTCGCTCCTCGAGCGGGGTGACCGCATTCGGGTCCGCCCGGGAGAGTCGATCGCGACGGACGGCGTCGTGGAGGAAGGCGAGTCAGCGGTCGACGAATCGAGCCTCACCGGCGAGTCGATACCAATCGCGAAGGCACCCGGAGAGCGCGTCTTCGCCGGCACGCTGAACCAGGCGGGGAGCCTCGTCTTCCGGGCCACCGCAACCACGGTCGAGAACTCCGTGAGCCGCCTCGTTAAGCTCGTTCAGACTGCGCAGAAGTCCAAGGGGCGCAGCCAGCAGCTCGTCGAGCGCTTCACGAACGTCTACTCCCCACTGGTCCTCGGAGCGGCGGTACTGCTCCTCGCCGTCCCGGCTGTGACGGGAGGCGACTTCTCCACCTGGGGGCGAATGGCCGTCGTCCTCCTCGTCGCGGCTGCACCCTGCGCTCTGGCGATGTCGACGCCGGTGGCGTTCGCGGCCGGCATCTCGGCCGCCGGTAGGCACGGCATCCTGATCAAGGGCGGCCGCTACCTCGAGACCCTCGGGCGAATCCGCACCGTCGTCTTCGACAAGACCGGAACCCTAACCCGAGGGCGGCCGGAGCTCGTGATTCTCGAGCCGGCTGACGGCGTCACCGAGCTCGAGCTCCTGTCAAAGGCAGCCTCCCTCGAGGCCCGATCCGAGCACCCGCTGGCGGCGGCCGTCGTACGGGCTGCCGCGGGGAGGGGCGTGGCCACCTCCGATGTCCTGAAGGGCTTTCGCGCTCTCCCCGGATCGGGCGTCGAGGGGGTCGTCGACGGCGAGCGCATTCAGATCCTCCAGCCGAACGCCGGTGGCTCACCCTTTGGCTCCGTCGCACGCCGTCTCGACGAGCTTGCCGGTGACGGCGTCACGCCGGCCGTCGTCCTGGCTGGAGATCGGCTCATCGGCATCCTTGGGTTCCGTGACGAGCCAAGGTCTGAAGCCGCCGAGACGGTCCGCCGCATTCGAACAGCAGGTGTCCGCCGGCTCGTCGTCCTCTCGGGTGATCGGCCGCTGGTTGCTCTGAGTGTCGCGCGGTCCCTGGGAATCGACGACGCCCGTGGAGGGCTGAGCCCCGCCGACAAGGTCCAGGCCGTCCGGTCGCTCGCCTCGGAGTCTGGACCGCTCGCCATGGTGGGCGACGGGATCAACGATGCTCCCGCGCTTGCCACGGCCGACGTCGGCATCGCCATGGGCGCCCTCGGAAGCGATGCGTCGATCGAGGCCGCAGACGTTGCTCTGATGGCGGATAGCCTCGAGCACCTCGACGAGGCGTTCCTCATCGGCAGGCGTGTGCGGTCGATCGTTCGGCAGAACGTCGTCTTCTCGATCGTCGTGCTCACGGTGCTGATTCCGATCGCCCTCGGCGGACTCATCAGCATTACGATGACAGTCGTGGCGCACGAGCTCGCGGAGCTGCTCGCCGTCGCGAATGGTCTCCGCGCCCTCAGAGGAGGGCGCGATCACGCGATGGAGCACGCCCCGACCTAAGCGCCCTCACCGGCGCTCTCGACTGTGCCTGGTAAGCCCAGGTACTGCAGGCTGCCGCGGCCGTTCTACCTTCCCTCCGCCGCACCTCAACGAGCTGGTCCTCCGTAGGTGACATGGCAGACGGAACAACACTCGTGTACTTTGAACATTGATCTACTCACTCTCTTCTTCATGCGTCGCTCCATCCTCGCTAGCCTCGTCCTTCTCGCTTCGTGCGGCACTTCGCCCGTCGTAGCCCCAACTGCCCGCGACCACAGCACGGGCCCCGTCGACGCCAAGGTCACCGTGATCGAGTACGCGGACTACCAGTGCCCGGCCTGCGCAAGCGCCCAGCCGGTCGTCAAGCAGCTCATCGGCGAATACAGCGACCGCGTTCGCTTCGTCTTCCGTGATTTCCCGCTCGAGCAGATCCACCCGAATGCCCTTGCGGCCGCGGAAGCTGCGGAAGCCGCGGAAACCCAGGGGAAGTACTGGGAGATGCACGACAAGCTTTTCGAGACGCAAGAGGAATGGAAGGATCTCGCTGATCCGATCCCGACGTTCACCGGCTACGCCACTGCCCTCGGTATCGACGGGTCCAAGTTCCGGGCCGAACTCACGAATCACACGTACCGTCCCGTCGTGAAGGCCAGCGCAGCAGGGGCCTTGGCGCTTGGCGTGAACTCGACGCCGACTTTCTTCATCAACGGCAAGCGTCTCCGTGGGGCCCCGCGAGTCTACTCGGAGTTTCAAGCGCTCGTGGAGTGGGCGATCCGGGATGCGTCGACGTCGGCATCTCCGTCGAGTGACACTGGCGCTCCCGCCGCTCCAGCGACCGCGGCTCCAACCTCTGCGCGCCCACTCACTCCTGAGCTCGCACCATCAGGCTCGTCTGTACCGCCGCCCCCGACGACGCCCCAGTCGTTGCCATCATCCCCGGCCGGAAGCGCTCCTCCGTCACCTTCTCCTAGCAGCCCGCGGTAATTCGAGTAGAGGACGCCGGGCGCCGCGTCGTCCGGGCGCATACGTTCCTCGACGTCCGACTGCACTACGGGCGCCAGCGCTGAGCGCGCGAGCGCAACGGCGGAGGACGTCCGGCTATCTCATCAGCATCCCTCCCCTTCCTCTCACACAGCATGCCCCAGCAGACTTCTGAAGCCCGCTTGGCGGTCGACACCGCACCCTCACGGAAAGGTGACTCGGCTTCGATCGACATCACTGTCCCCGTCGCAGTCGTCGTCGGCGCCCTCATCGTCGCAGGATCCGTCCTCTGGGGCAGCGGCACTATCGGCGCGCGCCTGAGCGTCGAGCCGAAGGGCTCGAACACCGCCGTCGTCTCCTCCGCTCCGCCGGTTCCATCGGCGCCGGCGGCCCAACAGAACGCGCCGGATCCGAACCAGAGGGTCGATGTCTCTACCGGGATCTACCCAATCCTCGGGAAGAAGGACGCGAAGGTGACGATCGTCGAGTTCTCCGACCTCGAGTGTCCATTCTGCGAGAAGTTCGACACCGAGACATTCCCGCAACTAAAGAAGGAGTACATCGACACGGGTAAGGTCCGCTTCGCGTATCGGCACTACCTCCTCCCGTTCCACTCGAACGCGCCCAAGGCCGCGGAGGCCGTTGCTTGCGCGCGCGACCAGGGGAAGTCATGGGAGCTGATCGACGCCATCTTCAACGACCAGAAGAACATCACGGTCGCAGACCTGAAGAAGAAGGCAGCGAGCCTGTCAATCAAGTCGTCGCAGTTCGAGCGTTGCTTGGATTCCGGTGAGAAGAAGGCCGAGGTGGACAAGGACCAGTCAGACGGTACGACCGCTGGCGTCTCAGGTACGCCGACCTTCTTTGTCAACGGGAAGCGCCTCGTCGGTGCGCAGCCATTCTCGCAGTTCAAGGCCGTGATCGAGGCAGAGCTGGAAGGCTGACCTACGACCGAGGCACCCGACCGACACGGTCAGTTCGACCGAGTACCTTGTGTGCCCGTTGCGCGCCCGTACCTTCCTGACACCCGAAAGGAGGACGGCATGCACACCCTCACCATCTCGATCCAGGGCGCCGCGAACGACTCGACGAGCGTCGAGCTCCCCGACGACCAAGCGCTCCCCGTCTACGTGAAGCTGAAGGAGGTCATGGCCGGGACCCGGGCGGCCCGGCGGTCCAGCCGGAAGGACTCCGGCGCCGCCGGTGACGGCACCGCGGCCGACGCCGGGAAGAACGGGACCGCCGACCTGACGGCCGACCTCGATCGCTGAGGCGCCGGTGATCTCCCTCCTCATCGCGGGGGCCTGCGTCGCCTTCGTCCTGTCGCTGCCGATCTCGGCGACGCGGGCGGGGCAGACGCTCCGGAGGTGGGCCGGCGTGCTCTTCCTCCTGGCCCTCGCCCCGGCGCTCTTCATGGGGCTCGTCGGCGCCATGGGCGGAACCGTCGCCGCTCCTCAGGCGACCGGGGGCGGGATCGGACACCTCCTCGGCACGGTGCTCGGGCTCCTGGTCCTCTCCCCTCTCGCTTACGGGATCCTCCAGCTACGGAAGCGGTTCAGCCCGAAGAGCCGCGACCCCTGGGCGGACTACGTCGACCGCAAGGCCGCCGGGAAGAAGGTCGTGGACCCGAAGGCCGCCAAGCCCGTCCTGCCCGGCGGCACCTTCGGCCCGTTTGGGGGCACGCCGTGAACCTCCTCGACATCGTCGGCTCGCTCCTCCACCGGGAGCGAAAGCGCGCGTACGAGCAGGCGATCGGGGCCGAGCTCCCGAAGCTCGCTCCGCCAAAGCCGTCGTCGACGGTGATGGAGGAGGTCCGCGGCCGGCTCGCCGGTCCGGGCGCCCTCACCTTCGGTCGGCTCCCCTCAGGAGAGATCGTCCGGGTGAAGGGCGAGACCTCGCTCAAGAGCGCCCTCGTGATCGGCGCGCCCGGCTCGGGGAAGACGAGGTTCCTCCTCGGACTCCTGACCGAGCTGATCGCCCGGGCGCTCCGCGACGAGGCGGAGATCGAGCTCGTCGACCCCAAGACCGAGACCTACAGCCTCACCTGCCAGATCCTCGCGGCGCTCTACCTCAGCGGCGACACGGCTCTGCGCGAGGCAATCCGGCGACGGGTTCGCGTCATCGACTGGTCCCGCGATGCGGTCTCCCCCGTCACGCCGTTCGACAACGCCGAGGGGATCGTCTCGAACGCCTACCTCGCGCACCTCCGGACCGACGCCACCGTCCAGGCGAGCCCGCAGACCTACACCGAATCACTGAAGCAGGCCCTCTTCATGCTCTCGTGGCTGCTGACCGAGAAGGGCTTCCCCCCGAACCTCCGGTTCGTCTCGAAGCTCTACTCCGATCCCGCGTTTCGCGCGAAGGTAATCGCTGACGTCACTGAGCCCGACCTCCGAAACTACTTCGCCGAGCTGGACCGCCACATGGCACGGCCCACGGCCGACGCGCTCCTGCGACGCTTCCAGCACGACCTGTCGTTTCCTGAGGTTCGGCTCTCGATCGGCATCCCGCCGGGATCGCTCCGGAACATCCTCCCGGCCGGTTCCCCCCGGATCACGCTCGGGAACTACGGCTCCGGAATGGCGCTGCCCGCTTCCGTCGGGAAGGAACGGGCCGCGCACCGGGTGACCGACGTGCTGCTCCGGGCACCCCGCAGGAACCCGAAGCGTCCAGGGCTGCTCTTCCTCGACGAGGCGCCGACGCTCCTGGCCGGTGGGAGCGAGCTGGTCGAGCCCCTGACGACGGCGGCCCGGACGCTCCGCTCGGTCGGCTTCGGCGTCGTCTTCTGCGGCCAGGACGTGGCGAACGCGCTCCCGGGCCCGATGGTCCGGACCCTCCAGCTCAACACCTGGTGGTGGGCGATCTTCCGGTCCCACGAGGAGGCCGATTGGATCTACCCGCACCTCCTCGTCGACTCGGCTGGCGCCGCGCTCTCCGAGGGCGACCGGCAGAAGGAGTTCCGCCGCCTCATGGTCGGGCTCCCTCGTCAGAAGTACTTCCTGCACGTGAAGGGCGAGCCGGCCCTGCCGATGCGCGCGCCGACCGTGCCCGATCCGTCCGACATCGCGAAGCGCTCGGAGGCCGAGCTCCTCGAGGTCTTTCGCCGCGAGATCGCCTCGGTCTCGATGGTCTCGGCCGCGACGGCGGCTGACCTCATCGCCCGATTCGAAGCGACCGTCGTCGACCGCGCGACGATTCCCCCGCCCCCGCCGAAGAAGGCCGCGCCGAAAGGAGCCGCGCCCGTCCGCGGCATCGCGGACCTCCTTCGGATGATGGGCGGCGGGCCGGGGACGGGAGCGTAGGCGTGGACCCGACGATCCGAACCGCGCTCCGGCTGTCCGCGCTGGCGATGCTCTACATCTTCGCCGCGCCGGTCTACCTCGTCCTCGCGATCAGCCAGTGGCGCAAGGTTGCCCGCGGGCTCGCCATCGTTCGGCGTGGATCGATCGCCTGCCCCCACTGCTGCTTCGTGAATCCCCTGAACGTCCTCTCCACCTGCCACCGCTGCGGCGTCACCGAGTTCGGGAGCCGCCTCTATTGCTCCAACTGCCGCCAGGTCACGCGCTGGTTCGACTGCGCGCGCTGCCACGCCACCATCAAGGTCTTCTGATCGTGATCACGCTGTCATTCACCCGTCGTAGGAAGGAGGCGCCGAGCCGTATAGCCCCTACCACCACCTCTGTATGTCCGAAAACCACTACGGGATCCTCGTCCCCGTCATTCAACCGCCGACAGGCGTCCTCGACATTGCCGACAGCGACTGGGAGCCGCTGCGATCGATCGTCCGAGAGAAACTCGACGGGAGAGTCGAGATCACAACGCACCGTGCCCTTCGAGTGCTCCTCCTTGGAGGCATCCTCGAGGTCCCCACGTATCTCGTTCGCGTCTGGTCCACGCACCCGCTCGAAGACATCGCGGCCGTCGTTCGTCCGGAGTTCGTCCGGATCGCCAACACCCACATCGAAGCCGTCTGACGGCCCAACCCGGCCGACCGCCTCCCCCCGCACGATGCCACCGGCCTCGCCGGAGTCGCCTGCCGCACGAACGACCTCCCGCGCCTCGTCGCCCGAATCGAGCGCCACGACCGCGGGAGCCCATCAGGAGTGCCGCCGGCCTCCGGCGAGCCGCGGAGCATCGCCCGCCCCTCTCGATCTCACCCTTGGGCGGACGACGGAGTCGGCCGCGCGCGTAGGTCCCACGGTTCCGTTCCTACCCCTTCATCCCTATGGAGCAGCACCCCTCAAAATTTCCGGCACCGCCAAAGAAGCGGCGCCGCCGTCGCCCGTTCTGGCTGCGGCTCACGTTCCGACTCCTGCACCTCGTGTCCGTTGCACTCTTCATGTTCACGAAGTTCATGGAGACGGCGCTCCGCGAACCGCTCGCCTGGGCGATCCTCGGCCTCGCGGTGGTCCTCCGGAGCCTCTACTCACACTGGCTCCAGTAATCGCAGGAACGAACACCGACACAAACTTCTCACAGGGTCCGCGCGTGCTCCCGTCGCCGGTCGTCCCGCTCAGGTTCCCCTCAGCCCCGTCGGCCCCCTGCGTCGTGCGAATGCTCCGGGCGGCGCCGGTCCGTGACGCGCTCACGGCCGCCTCGTCCGGGCCTGCCAGGAGCACGCCGTACGGCCGACGGGCGCTGAGCCCCGGGACGCTTCTCCCCCACGTCTCCACTCTTGAGCGACAGGCGCATACGACCACACGTCCCTCCCCGTCTCTCGCGGTTCCCCAGGTTTCTTTCCTTCCCTTTTCTATGTCCTTCTCCATCCGCTTCGACATTCCTCTCCCTCCGGTGGACCCGTCGGAGAGCAAGGTGCCGCAGCTCCTGATCGCGATTCGCAGCGTCGCCGTCGACCGGTTCGGCGGCGAGATGCACGTCCTGACCACGGAGCTGCCTTCGCTCCACGGCCTTCCGGCGCGCCCAGCGTTCCAGGTCACGCTCAGCTTTGACGAGAGCGTGAATCCCCTCGAAGTCACGCGCGCGATCGACGAGGTGTACGACCGAGTCGACGAGCACGTGGCCCCCGTTCGAACGGAGGAGTGAGCGCGGTGGTCGCACAGCTGTCCCAGTCGCTCAGGTTGCTCTCGCCCCCGCCAGCCCTCTGGCCCGCACGAACGCCCCCGACCGATGCACGTCGTCTCCAGCGCGAGACGTCCGTCCCGGACGGGATCGGCAGGAAGGCGGCCCACGGCTGGCGGGGAACGAGACATCGCACGAACACCGGAACACCTCTCTCCCGGAAGGAGGCCCTCGGCCCGAAGGCGCGACTCTCGCTGGCTGCCTGGTATCCCCTTCCCCACACCCCTGTGCGCGATACAACCCGACTCGAGCTCCTGGTTCCGCTCGTGGACAACGACGGCGTCCCGTTCTCCGACTCGGCCTTCGCCTCCTTCGAGGACTCCCTCGTCGACACTGCCGGCGGCTTCACCCGCCGCGGCGACGTCGAGGGAGCCTGGAGGGCGCCCGACGGTCAGGTCATGAGAGACCGTTCACGTTCCTACGTCGTGACCGTCCCCGAGCACCTCACGGATCGCGTGGCATCGGCTATCGACCACTACGTACGTCGCCAGTTCAGGCAGCAGGCGGCGTTCGTCGAGACTCTCCCGGCGCGAGCCGTCGCGTTCTAGGACCGTGGTGCCTTCCGACCGGGCGGGCGCCGACCCGGGGACCGCCCCGCACGAACCGCCGGACCGAGGAGACAGCGCTCGAACGGACGCCGTCACTCTCTCCGGAGTACCGGGAAGTTCGGGGCGGCCCCGGTCCGCGGCGATCGGGCCGCTCGACCCGCGGCGCCCACCCGAGACCCTCACCGATCGCGACATCGCGGCGCTCGCCTTCATCGGCCGCGCGCAGGAAGCCGCGCAGTACCAACTCCACGAGGCGGTCTTCCCCGGCCTCGGGGAGGCGGTCGTATCGCGCCGGATCCGCAAGCTCGCCGCCCGTGGCTTCCTCGCGATCGAGCGGTGGAACAAGGTCGGCATCAACCGGCTCCGACTTCGGCCAGCGGGGCTCGACGCCGTCGTGTCGAGGAAGGGCGCTCGCGCCGACGAGCTCTTCCTGCTTCGCGCACCCCTGGCCCAGAGCGCCGTGGCCCACCACCTCTGGGTCGTCGACTGCCGGCTCATCGTCGACAGGCTCCCGGTCCCGCCGACCTCGGCCCAGCCCTGCTGGGTCCTCGAGCGGAGGTGGAATCCCCGGCCCGCCGCCATTCCCGATCTCTTGGCCATCTGGCGGCCGACACGAGAGAACCCGGGCCGCTTTCTGGCCCTCGAGATCGACACCGGGACCGAGGCGATCCGGCGGACGCTCATCCCGCGGCTCGTGGCTCTGGCCGACACGCTCGTCCCCTTCGCCGGGACCGCGCCGGCCTTCATCTCCGTCCTGACGAAGGGCCCCCGGCGGGTCACCGCCATCCAGCAGGCTGTCGGCTCCGCGGCGATCGCCCTCCCCGTCGTCGTCGACGCGCTGCCGCCTTCGGCCGGCCGCCCCGCGTTCGCGGGCCTGCAGGCCCTGCTGACGGTGGGTGCAAAGTCGCCTTCGCACCCCCGCTAGGCCGTAAGCCCCCCATCCGGAGGCACTTCGCAGGCACCTCGCACGTGTCGTCTTCGCGGCGCTTAGGGGCGCGAGCGAAGGAGCGAGCGCGAGATGCGGCTGGGGGCTTGTCGCTTCTTCGTGGTTCCCGGAACCGGGTCAGTTCGACGGAGTGCAGGGCGCTGAGGCCGCTCAGGGCGAAGGTGCAGAGCACACGAGATCACACCCGAAAGGAGGCCACATGGCCCTTACCACCCCCTCGAAGAAGCCCATGACCCTCTGCCCGTCGTGCCAGTCGATTCTGACCGGGACGCTCCCGCCGGCCTGCCCCACCTGCGGGGCCGCGCTCGGCGCGACGATCGGCGCCGCCCGCAAGCAGGGCTCGCTCCTCGTCCCGAAGATGCCGTCGATCCGGCCGGCGCCCCGCCCGAAGCTGCCGGTCGAGGTGACGCTCGGAATCGAGATCGACCGGACCGGCTCGTCCGCCGCCTTCCAGGCCGGCATCGCCACCTCTTGCGAGGTCCTCCTCGACACGATCGCCGCGAAGGCCAAGGGCCTCTCGGTCTTCGTCGGGACGCACGGCGACGAGGAGTGCGGCGAGGCGCCGGTCCTGCACACCTCCGGCGGGACGCGCGAGCAGGCGATGGCCGACATCCACGCCATCACCTTCGGCGGCGGGGGCGACGCGCCCGAGACGCACCTCGACGGCATCCGGAACTTCCTCGAGACGGTTCCGTGGCCGATGGACAGCCACCGGACTCGCGGGGCCTTCGTCGTGTTCCTGACCGACGACACGAAACCGGACCGGACCGGGGCCACCGCCACGCAGATTGGCGAGGCCATCCGCGCGAAGGGGCTCCTCTTCTACGCCGTCTGCCAGAAGACGCGGACGCTCGACGAGCTCGTCAGCGCCGCCGCCGGGCTCACGATCCCCATCTCGAACTCCCCCGACCGCGCCGAGCTTCAGGCCGCGGCCGCCCAGGTGAGCGCCTCGCTCGTCGCCACGATCGGATCGGGCGGAACGGTCCCGATGACGCTGCCGGGAGGTACGCGGTGAAGAGCCTCATCCCCTCCATGCAGAAGGTCCGCACGTTCTCCTCGGGTCTCGTCCGGCCCGTCTCGATCAGCCGCAGGTCCCAGCTCGCGATCCTGGTCCGCGACGCCTCGTCGTCGATGGCCGGCGAGAAGGCCCGGGAGGCCGACGCCGCATCGCGGGCGCTGGCCGCCGAGCTCGCCGGCCCCGCCAACCGAGGTGCCTTCACGATCGCGGTGATCGACTTCGCTTCGTCCGTCTCGAGGGTCCAGGCGCCCGAAGCGGCCGACACGCTCGTGGGTCACCTGGCGCCGCTCGAGGCGTCCGGCTCGACGAACGTCGCCGACGCCCTCGCCGAGGCCGAGCGAATCGTCCGCGGGGCTCCGGCCGAGTTCGCTGCCACGAGGCCCGTCGTCCTCCTCTTCTCCGACGGCCGGCCCAACTGCGGCGGCGACGCCAGGGCGGTCGCGGCCAGCCTCAAGGCGGTCGCCGACATCGTGACCGTTGCCTTCGGCTCCGACGCCGACGAGGCACTCCTCCGGGAGATCGCGACGTCGCCGGCTCACGCCTACCGGTGCCGAGACGGGCGGGAGCTCCGGAAGTTCTTCGTCGCGTTCGGCTCCACCCTTTCCCGCTCCATCGCCGCGGGCGTTCCAGCTGCCGGTCAGCTGGCGTCGCTCACGAAATGAGAGCCGCCGTGAGCCGAGCCATTCCTCCGCCGGAGCACCTGGACTACCTCCAGCAGATCGGCGTCGACATCCACTCGCCGACGCTGGCGGCTCCCCGATCGGCAGTCCCCGCGGCGTCGCCGGCCCCCTCCCCGGCACCGGTGGCCGTCGCCGCCTCCGTCGCTCGACCGGCCGCCTCGCCTCGGCCCGCCGCCGTCGTCGCCAGCCCGGCGTCGGTCCGCCGACCGGTGGCGAAGCGGCCTCGCCCGCGGCACCTCCCTTCGTGGTGGTCGATCGTCGAGTGGGCCGTCGGCATCCTCGTCGTCGCGGCCGCCATCGTGATCCTCGTGATGTTCCTCATGGCCCGCGGCGTGCTCGCCCAGGAGGCACCTACTCCTGCTGTCTCGCCGACTCCGACCACGCCCACGCCCGAGGAGCAGCCCGCCGTGCAGAAGCGCCCCACCTCGAAGCCCCAGAAGGCGAAGGGTCCCTCGGCGAAACGACGGGACGCCGACCAGGGTGAGCCCCCCGCGGAGGCAAAGGTCGAGAAACCCGCCACCGGATCGCCGTCCGTCGAGGCGCCGGCAGCTCCTACGCCGCCTCCGGCTCCGGGTCCGCCCATGACACCCGCGCCGCCCGCAACGGTCGCAGCCCACGGTGCCGCCTCTTCGCCCTCTGCCGGGACCGAGCCCGTCCGTGAAGAGGAGCATCCGCCCAGGTCCCCGCGGCCTGCACGCGGTTCCCCGACGGGACTAGAGACGGTGATCGGGATCGCGTTCCTCTCCGGCCTCGGGTACTACACCTGGGATCGACGGAGGATCGGATCACGGCTCGGGCGCCTCGAGGCCGCGCTCCTCGGCGAGGCTGCCTCGCCGGTCGCCCCCGCACCTCTCCCTGCCGCGGAGGACGCTGCGCCCATTCGGCTGCCTGCCCCCACGGCCCTCCTGAACGCCGAGAGCCCGGAGGCAGCGCTCGGAGCGCTCATCGCAGAGACGAAGCGTCGCGGGTTGGCCACTCTCCCGAGGGCAGCGACGCGGCGCTGGGGAGCCGGCGTTGCTTCCATCACCGGCCCGGTCCGAAAGGAGAACCAGGACGCCGCGATCATCTTCGAGGTCGACTCGACCGCGGTGCTCATCGTGGCCGACGGCCTCGGGGGCCTGCCGCACGGACGAGAGGCCGCGCGTGTCGCCGTGGGCGCTGCGGCTCTCTCCGCCGCCGAGGCGCTCAGCGGGTCAGCCGGTGCGGTCCCGCACCCGGAGCTCGTCGCCGAGCAGGCGCTCCTCGAGAGCGCCGCCGCCCTCTGCCGCCAGGCCCGCTCCTCGGGCTGGGTCGAGTCCCGGGACGGGTTTCGCACGACGCTGATCTGCGTCGTCGCGACCCCTTCCACGTACGGGTACTGCTACCTCGGTGACGGCGGAGGCGTCGTCGTCAGGAGCGGCGGAGCGCTCGAGGAGTTCCTCGTTCCGCAGAAGGCCGACGGCATCGCGAACGTCGTCGCCGGAAGCCTCGGCCCCGTCCTCCAGGGGACCCCGGTCGTGGGGAAGCTCCCGCGCCGGGCCGGCGACAGCCTCTTTGTCGGAACCGACGGCGTCTTCGACAAGGTGGCAGACGGCTTCGCCGCCTCGGTCGTTCGTCTCCTCTCCGCCCACGACGGCGACGCGCGGACCGTCGCGTCGGTCGTGGTCTCCGACTTCGCCTCGGCCAAGGAAGGGTCGATCTACGTCTGCGACGACAACATGACCTTCGCGATCCTCTGCACGCCCTCGCCCGGAGACGCCGCGGCGGCCGTCACGATCCCGCGGGCGCACGTCTCGAGGAGGTAACCGTGCTCGGCGCCGGAACCGTCATCACGTGCGCCTCCGGGGAATCCGTGACGATCGAGAGGGCGTTCACGCCGGGCGGGCAGGGCTGCGCCTACGCCGTTCGCCGCTCCCGAACCGGTGCCCCGGCGGTCCTCAAGCTCTTCCACGATCGATTCGATCGCGTCGAGACCCAGCGCCGCCTCGAGTACCTGATCGCACAGCGCCTCGGGAAGGTCTGCCCCGTTCTCGTCGGACCGAGAGACCTCGTCGTGTCGCCCGCCGGCGTCGGCTACGTGGCCGACCTCTTCCCCGGCGAACCGCTCGAGGAGGTCCTCGCCCGGCCGGGGCTCACGATCTTCCACACCCTCACGCTCGCCGTCGCCCTGGCCCACGCGGTCGACTCGCTTCACAGCCGGGGCGTCTCTCACGGGGACCTCCACGGGTCGAACGTCCTCGTCGCAGTCACCGGCGACACCCTCCAGCCCGGGATCATCGACTTCGACAACTTCGCCGCGTCCGGCGTGCCGGCGCCGCCGATGGTCGGCCAGATCCTCTACATCGCCCCCGAGCTCCGGGCGGCCCTCCGCGACGGACGGCCGGCGATCCCCGACCTTCGCTCCGACCGATTCGCGTTCGGCGTCCTCATGCACGAGGTGGTGCTGCTCCTACACCCCGCCGGCGGGGCCGACGCCACGCCGGAGATGTTCGAGCAGGCGATGATGAACGGCTGGGTTCACGACCCGGCCCGCGCCGGCCGCCCCAAGAGCGCCGGCGGCGTGCCCCGGGAGGCGATCAACGCCGACCTCCAGCGGCTCTTCCGCCTCTCGCTGAGTCCGAACCCCGACGAGCGGCCCTCCGTCGGCACCTGGAAGGTGGCCCTCCTGGCCGCCCTCAAGACGGTTCACCTCTGCGACTCCTGCTCCATGCCGTTCCTCGTCGACCCGTCGAAGACGGCCTGCCCCGCCTGCGGGATCGGGTTCCCAGACTGGCTCCTCCGACTCCGCGACGGCCGCGCCATCCCGATCCGTCAGGCCGCCGTCCACGTCGGCCGAGCGCTCCTCGGAGGAAGCCCGAAGGTCAGCAGCTCGCACGCTGTCTTCAGAAAGATCGGCCCGGACCTACTCGTGGAGTCGTTCGGCAGAAACGGGACTTGGCGAATGAACGGACACGGCTGGGTCCGGCTACCGGATAGGTCGCCGATCGTCCTCGCGGAGGGAGATCAGTTGAGGCTCGGAGATGTCGCAGTCTCGGTCGTCTCGGGATGACACCTAAAGACTTCGTTCGGGCTCCGGTACGCTTGAGGGACACCGGGCGGACCTGGCTAAGTCGCCCGTCCCCTTGGCAGCCCCAGCCGACGAGGTCGACACGCTGCGAGAGGAATACCCTTCACAGGTCGGTGTCCGCGTTCGCCATCGGGGAGGCGGGTCTCCCCGCACCACATCGCCTCCCGGGGCGCGCGGCTTCGGCTGCGAGCGGGCGCTACTCGAAGCGGGCGTTCACGTCCCTGAAGAGCACCTCGAAGCGGTCGAGGGTCGCCGCATCGAACGCCACGGGATGGCTCGCGAGGTGGTTCGCGACGCGGTAGTGGTTGAAACCCCCGGACGCGCGGAGCGTGATCGCGTTTGAACTGAGGAAGCGGTTCAGGCGATCAACCATCCGGTCCCCGCCCGGCAGCTCCGCCTCCGTCACCTTCTTGCCGGAGAGCTCCTTCTTGTAGGCGGCGGAAAAGAGGTCGAGGTACTGGGCCGGTGCAAGTAGGTCCTCGACGTCAGCCGCGACATCGGCGCTCGATCCTTTCCCCGCAGCGCTCCCGCCCCGGAACCGGCCGTAGTGCAGGACTTGGCGCTCGCGGATGAGCTTCTCGCGGATAAGGTTCTCGAGGTGGTTGTCGGGCTGCCCGCTGAAGTCGTGGAGGATGACGATCTCGAGCTTGTTCCCGTGGAGGAGGGCGACGAACGTCGAGAGCTTGTCGAGGCCTCCGACCGGGACGACGGTCACGTCGTCGCGGAGCGCGGTCCGCCCGGCCTGCTCGAGGAGGGAGGAGGCGTACTTCAGGTACACGAGGTCCGCCGGACCTTCGACGAGGAGGTTCCGCTTACTGATCAAGAGGTTCTGCGCGATCGTGTACCCGAGCGCCGCCTGCAGCGGGAAGATCGTCTTCGGGTCTGAGCCGCTCACGTTGTCGCTGATGACCGTTCCGGTGGTCGGCTTGTCCTCGACCGTCCGCACCTGGTGGAGGCGGTCGCTGTGGACCATGAAGGGCGAGTGCGAGGTGTAGAGGATCTGGTGCTTCGCCGAGAGGTCGTCGATGTAGCGGAGGAAGTCCGCTTGCGCGAGTGCATGCAGCGATAGACCCGGCTCGTCGAGAAGGAGGACGAGGTCCGACTTCGCCCCCAGCCCCTCGCGGACGCTGTCGAACCATACGAGGAAGCTGAAGAACCAGATGAAGCCCTTGCTCCGCTGGTCGAACGGCACCGTCACCCGGTGGCGGCGGTTCTTGATGCGGATGTAGAGGTTGCTCCCGGTGTTGAACGGCGGCTGGTCCTTCGGGTCGGCCTTGATGTCGAACTCGACCTCGAGCTCCTGGTTCTGCGTCCAGAACGCGAAGATCTTGTCCGTGATCGCGTTCGAGATGCCCTCGAGCTGCGCCTTGCTCTTCTCGTATCCGTCCGGTTGGCTTACGTCGGCGAGGGAGATCTGCGCGAGGCGCAGGAGCGCGAGCACCGTCTTGTCCTCGTTCGTCAGGGTCGCCGGGTTCTGCGTCCGCGTCTGGAGCGCCGTGAGGCTCACCTTCCCCGGGAGGAGCATGTAGTCGTCGAAGTAGAGGAACTTCGGCACGTTCGGGGCGACGTGATGCTTCCAGACGTAGAGCGCCACGAGCGAGGCCCAGTGCGATTTCGGGTCGGCATAACGATCGGTGAGCGACTTGAGGAACGCCTGCTCCTCGGTGTTGAGGTCGAGCGTGCCGAGGCGCTCGATGAGCTCCCTGACCGTTGTCGCCGCCTTCGCCGCCGCTCCGGTCTCTGTCGTGAGGTTCGCACCCGCGAGGAGCTGCGTGACGGCGCTCGCCTCGTCGACGGAGATCCCGACGGAGTACGTGTTGTCGTACTTGTGGGTGAGCGTCACGTCGAGAGCGGTCAGGAGGTCGAAACCGAGGTCCTCGTTGACCGCGGCAATCTCCTCGTCGGTGAGGATGTAAGTGAGCGTGACGACCGGCGCCGGGTTCTTCGCGTGCTCCTGCTGGTAGGCCGTGAGCCGTCGCCGCGGGTAGTCCTCGATGACGTTGAAGCTCTCCTCGGTCTTCCCCTCGACCGGGTCCGCCTTGTGGAGTGCCTTCAGGAACGCAGTCTTCCCCGACTCGTTCTGCCCGACGAGAACGGTTACCGATTCGTCGACGGCAACCGCCCCGCCGTCCTCGATGGATTTGAAGTTCCGAACCTGGGCCGCCGTCAGTTTCATACCGCCTCCGATCCTCTGCCCTGGAGTTGACGCACTATATCAGATGATATAACATTTATGGTGCATGGCAACAACCGAATTCCGCGCCGGCGCTATCAAGGAAGCACGGCAGAGGCTCGGCCTGACGCAGGAGAAGCTCGGCCGCGCCCTCAAGGTTTCCTTCCCGACGGTGAACCGCTGGGAGAACGGGAAGACACAGCCCGACGAGCGCGCCCGGCACGCCCTCGCCACTCTCCTCCGGAGTCGTGGTCCGGACTTCAGCGAGCTGGCTGACCGGATCGACGGCGGAGAGGGGTCAGCCCCCGAGGTGGCGCGCCCGAAGCGGGGGCGTCGACCGCGCTCGGCGGAGACCGCGCTGCCGACGGACGCCACGACGCTCGACACGAAGTCGATGGAGGGGATGCTCTGGAAGGCCGCGTGCTCGATTCGCGGCGAGAAGGACGCGCCGAAGTTCAAGGACTACATCCTCCCGCTCCTCTTCCTCAAGCGGCTCTCGGACGTCTTCGAGGACGAAGTGGCCCGCCTCGCCGAGACGTACGGCGACGTTGAGACCGCGCAGGCCGTCCTCGAGGAGGATCACTCGCTCGTCCGCTTCTTCATCCCCGAGGTCGCAACCTGGCCGGTCCTCGCGGGCCGCAAACCGATTGAGTGGCCGGCTGGGAAGGCGCCGAAGACGCTCGGCGAGCGCCTCACGAACGCCGTGCGCTCCGTCGCCCGTGCGAACCCGAGCCTCCAGGGCGTCGTGGACATCGTCGACTTCAACGAGACGCGGAACGGTGAGCGCGAAGTAAGCGACGAGGCACTGAATCGGATCATCGAGCTGTTCAGCGAACCGCGCTACCGCCTCGGCCTGAAGGACGTCGAGGCCGACTTCCTCGGGCGCGCGTACGAGTACCTCCTCCGGAAGTTCGCCGAGGGCCAAGGGCAGAGCGCGGGCGAGTTCTTCACGCCGAAGGAGGTCGGCTGGCTCATCGCGCACCTCGTCGAGCCGAAGCAGGGCGAGGAGGTCTACGACTACGCGTGCGGCTCCGCGGGGCTGCTCATCAAGTGCGAGTTGCACCTCCTCCAGCGTGAGAAGAGTGTGAAGCGACCGCTGAAGCTCCACGGCCAGGAGCTGACCGGATCGAGCTTCGCCATCGCGCGCATGAATATGGTTCTCCACGACATGGAGGGCGAGATCGTCCGTGGGAACACGATGACGAACCCGAAGTTCCTCGACGGCTCCAAGCTGCGGCGCTTCGATGTCGTCGTCGCGAATCCGATGTGGAACCAGGACAACATCGACCCAGCGCTCTACGAGTCGGATCCGTACGAGCGCTTCACTGCCGGTTACGCGCCTGCGTCAGGTGCCGACTGGGCCTGGCTCCAGCACACCGTCGCGTCACTGAAAGAGAATGGGCGCGCCGCTGTCGTCCTCGACACCGGCGCAGTCAGCCGCGGTAGCGGCAATCAAGGAGAAAACAAGGAGAAGGCGATCCGGAGGGCGTTCATTGAGAACGATTGGATCGAGGCGGTAATCCTCCTTCCGGAGAACCTCTTCTACAACACGAACGCGGCCGGCATCATCGTGATCCTCAACCGGGCGAAGTCGATCGATCGACGCAACAAAGTCGTACTCATCAACGCCAGCAGCGAATTCGAGAAGGGCCGACCTAAGAATTACCTTCCCGAGACCGCAATCCTCACGATCGCTGCTGCGTTCCATGCGGGTGTTGATCGCCCACGGCTCGCGAAAGTGGTGACCGCGGAAGAGGTCGCCGCTACCGATTACAGCCTCGCGCCATCTAGGTACGTTGACACGGGTGTCTTGAGCGTGGAGCAGGAGGAAATCCAACCTCTCCTGAACGCGCTTGGCCGACTCGATCGGGAGGCTCGAGAGATCGATGGCGCCCTTCGCGAGTCCTTCGGTCGGCTCGGGTTCACTACGGAGTCCGGAGTCGGTCCGGACGAGCCCTCGAAGTCACACGGACTAGACCCCCAGTGATGAACCGCGCGCCCAAGGTCGCATTCTCTGGTACGCCCCGGGCGAGCGCCTTTGCGCCCTCGGTACGCGCTACCGGAATGCGCCCTCCAGGCTGGGAGGTTGTGAAGGTCCGGGACGTGGCCGAATCGTTCAGCGGCGGGACGCCGCCGAAGTCCGACGCCGACAACTGGCGCGGCGCTGTTCCATGGCTCAGCCCCAAGGACATGAAAGCTACGCACCTTAGTGACACGATCGATCACATTAGCCCGGAAGCGGCGACCCGCTACTCCCGGGTCATGCCCGCCGGGACCGTCTTTGTTGTGATTCGCGGGATGATCCTGGCGAGGGATCTACCGGTCGCACTAAGCACCGCCGCAATGGCGTTCAACCAAGACATGAAGGCGCTGCATGCGGGAGCACGCATCCTTCCAGAGTTCCTCCTTTACTCGATCATGGGACAGAAGGCGGCGCTCTCCCGCGAGATCGGAACGTCCGCCCACGGGACGAGGCGCCTAAGCAGCTCGTCGCTTGACGACCTGGCTCTGCCGCTCCCTTCGCTGCCGGAGCAGCACGCGATCGTCGCGCTGATGTCGCAACTACGCGCTGCAGTCGCTTCCGAGGAGGAGCGCCTTGTCGTGCTCGAGAGGTTGAAGATCGCCTCCATCGGGAAGGCATTCGCCGAGGGGTTCCACGGGGGCACGACGACGACGACCGCCTACGGTTCGCGGCCGTCCTCCTGGGCGGTTCGAGCGCTACGCGAGTGCGCGACGATCCAGACGGGCATCACGAAAGGTCGGTCGATTCCAGACGAGGAAAGCGTCGAGCTCCCGTACCTCCGCGTCGCAAACGTTCAAGACGGCTACCTCGACCTCGGGGTGGTGAAGTCGATCCGCCTTCGCCGTTCAGAGATCGAGCGATATCTCCTCCAGGTAGGCGACGTCCTCCTCACCGAAGGCGGCGACTTTGACAAGCTCGGTCGCGGATACGTCTGGAGCGGCGAAGTGCCACGCTGCGTCCACCAGAACCACGTCTTTGCGGTCCGGACTGATCGAGGCCAGCTGCTGCCGGAGTTCTTCTCGTACCTAGCTCAGAGCCCGTATGGGAAGCGGTACTTCCTGACCGTCGCCCACAAGACGACGAATCTCGCCTGCATTAACTCTACGAAGCTCGGCGACTTCCCTGTGCTGCTGCCCCCGCTCTCGGAGCAGCGCGAGATCGTCGAAGTGCTGAAAGCCGTCGATCGCCGCGTCGGCGTGAGCGAGCGGCGCCGGATGGCGCTCGGCGCACTCTCTCGAGCCACTCTCGTCGAAATCCTCCGCGGGCATGTCCGCATTCCTCCGCCTGCGGTCGCCGAGCCTCCACACCGCAATGCCTAGCCTCGCCAATGAACGCTTCGGCGTCCAGAACCCCCTCATCCGCTACGCCGGCGAGGTGGGGTGGACCATTCTCTCGCGCGACGAGGCGATCACGGAGCGTGGCGGTGAGAGCGGGACGCTCCTCTACAAGACGCTCGAGCGGAAGCTCCTCGAGCTGAACCCCGGCGTCGTGACGCCAGAAAACGTCGTTGAGGTCGTCTCCCGCATCGAGAACGTGCGAACGAATATCGAGGGAAACGCCGAGGTCCTCGCTTGGCTCCGCGGCGAGCGGACCGTGTACGTGGCGGCGGAGAAGCGTCACCGTAACGTGACGCTCGTCGACTACGAGCACCTGGCGCACAACGCCTTCCACGTCACCGACGAGTGGCGCTACACGAACGGCCAGCACGCGAACCGCGCCGACGTAATGTTCACGGTGAATGGCATCCCTGCCGCGCTCGTCGAGACGAAAGGTGCGACGAAGTCGGATGCGATCGACGTCGGTATCGAGCAGGTGCGTCGCTACCACCGCGAGACGCCGGAGCTCCTCGCCGCCCCGCAGGTCTTCGACGTGACGCGACTCGTCGATTTCTTCTACGGCGTCACCTGGAACCTCGACCGGAAGGGCCTCTTCAACTGGAAAGACGAGGAGACGGGGAACTTCGAGCGGAAGGTGAAGCGCTTCTTCGGGCGCGAACGCTTCCTGAAGCTCCTCCGGGACTGGATCATCTTCTACAAGCGGGACGACGAGCTGCGGAAGATCGTCCTCCGCCAACACCAGACGCGCGCCGTGGAGAAGGTCGTCGACCGCGCTCTCGACCCGGAGAAGCGTCACGGGCTCGTCTGGCACACCCAGGGGTCCGGCAAGACGTTCACGATGATCACGGCCGCAGAGCAGATCCTCGAGCACCCGGCGCTGAAGAATGAGAAGCCGACCGTCCTCATGCTCGTCGACCGCAACGAGCTCGAGGGCCAGCTCTTCCAGAACCTCACGGCGTACGGCCTCCCGTACGAGCAGGCGACATCGAAGAAGCGACTCCGCGAGCTCCTGCAGAACGACTACCGGGGTCTCATCGTCGCGATGGTCCACAAGTTCGAGGGGGCCGACGCCGACCTCTCGACGCGGGAGAACGTCTTCGTCCTCGTCGACGAGGCGCACCGGACGACGGGCGGCGACCTCGGGAACTACCTCGTCGCCGCGCTCCCGAACGCGACGTACATCGGCTTCACGGGAACGCCGATCGACAAGACGGCATACGGGAAGGGCACGTTCAAGGTCTTCGGTGTCGACGACCCGAAGGGGTACCTAGACAAGTACTCGATCGCCGAGTCCATCGCTGACGGCACGACGCTCCCGCTCCACTACACGCTCGCCCCGAACGAGATGCGCGTCCCGAAGGAGCAGCTCGAGAAGGAGTTCCTCTCGATCACGGAGACGGAGGGCGTGAGCGACATCGAGGAGCTGAACAAGATCCTCGACCGCGCGGTGAACCTGAAGACCTTCATGAAGGCGGCCGACCGGGTGGAGAAGGTCGCCGCGTTCGTCGCCGCGCACTTCAAGGAGAACGTCGAGCCGCTCGGCTACAAGTCGTTCCTCGTCGGCGTCGACCGCGAGGCGTGCGCGCTTTACAAGCACGCGCTCGATAAGCACCTCCCGCCGGAGTACTCCACCGTCGTCTACACGTCCGCCCACAACGACCCGGAGCTCCTCACGGAGTTCAAGCTCGACGAGGACGCGGAGAAGCAGCTCCGCAAGGCGTTCACGAAGAGCGAGAAGCTCCCGAAGATCCTCATCGTCACCGAGAAGCTCCTCACCGGCTTCGACGCCCCGGTCCTTTACTGCATGTACCTCGATAAGCCGATGCGGGACCACACGCTCCTCCAGGCGATCGCGCGCGTGAACCGTCCGTACGAGGAGAACGGCTCGGTGAAGAAGCCGGCCGGGTTCGTCCTCGACTTCGTCGGCATCTTCGAGAACCTCCAGAAGGCGCTCTCGTTCGACTCGGACGTCGTCGCCTCCGTCATCCAGAACATCGACGTCCTGAAGCAACGCTTCGAGTCACTCATGGCCACCCAGGCGCCTGTGTACCTCGAGTTCTGCGGCGGCTGGGTCGACGACAAGGCCGTGGAGAGGGCGATCGAGGGGTTCAGCGACAAGGAACGCCGCGAGGTCTTCTACAGCTTCTTCAAGGAGATCGAGACGCTCTACGAGATCATCTCGCCAGACGCCTTCCTCCGCCCGCACATCGACGCCTACGCGAAGCTCTCCGTGCTCTACAACCTCCTCCGGAGCGCGTACGGCAAGCAGGTGAGCCTCGTGAAGGACCTCATGCGGAAGACGGAGGCGCTAGTGCGGGAGCATGCCACTGCCGAGGGGTTCACCGGGGCGCTCCCGCTCGTGACGATCGACGAAGAGGCGCTCTCTGCGCTGAAGCGCGACGGCGGCTCGGCGACGGCGAGGGTCATCAACCTCGGGCGGACGATCGTCGACACCGTGGCGAAGGAGGGGCAGGAGCAGCCGTTCCTCGTTCCGATTGGCGACCGGGTCCAGGCGGTCCTCGAGTTCTTCGACGATCGCCAGCTCTCGACGGGTGAGGCGGTGTCGGAGCTCGAGAAGCTCGTGCGCGAGTACCTCGACGCGAAGAAGGAGCGCGAGAAGCTCGCCCTCGACGAGCACACCTTCGCCGTCCTCCAGGTCCTCAAGCGGGGCAGCCTCGACTCCGAGAAGGCCCTCGCGCTCGCCGGGAAGCTCCAGGGTGTGTTCGCCAAGTACCCCGAGCACCGCGAGAACGCCGGGCAGCTCCGGCTCCTCAAGGCCGAGCTCTACAAGCACCTCCTCCCGAGCGTGGGGCGGAAAGCGATGGTCGAGACGGCGGAGAGCCTCCTGCGGATCGCGCGAGGATGAAGCGCGCCGTCGCCCCACTCCCGACGCGGCCGCCTCGGGCCGCGAGGACAGGTCCCGAGCTGAAGGAGCGCGCCCTCGCGTGGGCGACGGTCATCGGCGCCACTCCCCGCCGTCTCCAGCTCCAGGCGATGCGGTCGAAGTGGGCCTCCTGCTCGACAGCCGGAACGGTCACTCTAAGTAGAGACCTCCTGCGAGAGGACGCTGCGTTCCAGGAGGTCGTCATCGTCCACGAGCTCCTGCATCTGCTCGTACCGAACCACGGCCCGGTTTTCCGGAGCCTCATGCGCGCCTACGTCCCGACCTGGGAGAAGGTCGCTGCTGGTCGTGCCGTGCGGAGCTGCGGGTTCCAGGTGGCGCCGAGAGAGGCATAGGTCTGAGCTATCCCAGTTACCGGCTTACCGGTTGATTCCGGCTGAGCCCGGGCGCAAAGTCGCCTCAGTCCCTAACCTCACCACAATGGAAATGGTCTTCTTCACGCGCCGCTGGGGCCACAACAATTACTGGCAGATCACTTGGACGCAAGAGGGCTGGCAACTCGAGGCGGGCGCGCGTCGGGGTCCGTGCGATCCGACGGGTGCGCCGGTTCTCTTTGATGCACTCGACAACGACGGGGTCCAGTACCCGCGGAGCCTGGGCGCGGCGATGCAACGCCTGTGGGAAGCCGAGGCGAAGCACGGCAAGGAGTTCTCGAAGTCCGGTCTCGATGAGATCTGCGCATGGATAACGGCAACTGAGCGAGCCGTTCCGCGGCGCGAGGAATTCGAGCGCCTCCTCTGACATCGCCGCTGCTCCCTTTGGTTCGCTCCATTGGGTTCCCGGAGGCGACGCTCAGTAAAGCGCACCCCATCAGGCAAGATGGGGTGCGGGGTTGCGGACGCG
This sequence comes from Acidobacteriota bacterium, assembly GCA_008363385.1. Classification (GTDB taxonomy): domain Bacteria; phylum Acidobacteriota; class Thermoanaerobaculia; order UBA5066; family UBA5066; genus RHKY01. The sequence continues at coordinate 96,841 of RHKY01000006.1, forward strand.
TTTCAGAGGAAATGCGTCGCCAGGAGAGCGTAGGACTCCGGATCCTGCGGTTGAGCGTCACCATCCGGGGCGAGCGAGAAACCGGCGGCGAAGAAGTCATCCAAGATCCGGTTCACGAGGACCGTCATCGGGACGCGACGCCCCTCGCGTTCGCGGAACCGGACCTTGAGCTGGTAGAGGCGACGGACGTTTCGGTCCTCGATGAACGGCTGGTAGAGCCCGAGGCGCGCCACGGCGGCACCTCAGAACGTCTCGTCGACGCCGTGCTCGGTCTCGCCGTAAAGCGTCGCGATCTTGGCGTGGCAGTGCTCGCACTCGCCGGCGGGCCCCTCGTAGAGGAGCTCGTAGTCGACGACGCACCATGCGCGCTCCTCCGTCGAGAAGGGATCGAGGAAGGCGGCCACCGCGTTGAGGCAGGTGGCGCACCGCATCTGCCCGTCGACCGTGAAGTACAGCACCGGAACCATGTCGGCGGGGATCACGGACCGGAATCGTCCGTCCGGCTCGAGGAAGTCCTCGGGGAAGTACAGCATTCAGTTGACCTCCCTCCAGTGGATGTGCGCGGCGAGCGCCGGCGCCCAGCCCCCGCGTTTGCCGTTGGCCACGTCGGAGACCTCGCGGATCGTGAGCCGACGGTCACAGTCGAGGCAGAAGGAGACGGCCACCTCCCGGCGGCAGCGGATACAGCGGGTGATGATGTCGGTCCCGGGAGGAAGGGTGCCCTGCTCCACCCAGAAGATCCGGCAGGTCGGGCAGCGGATGTAGAACGAGGGGTGCACCATCAGCAGCCCTCGTCCGCCCGCATGTAGTCGGCTGCGGTGAAACAGGCGTCGGCGAACTCGTCGTCGTAGGGCTCCTCGTCGCCCTCGGGTTCGTCCGGCTCGTCGAGAAGGCCAGCGGCGCAGCGAGGGCAGAGGAGCACCCGCTCCTCGGTCTCGGGGTCGGTGTACGCGCGGAGGTTGGTCGTCGTGCCGCAGTCTTCGCAGCACGGGGGCAGCGTGTCATTCATGGCGACCTCTCTACTCGCACGACGGGGTGACGAAGAGGACGTACCGGCGCCCGAGGTAGGTCACGGTGACGAAGGGGCCGAACGCCCCACACGCCAGGTGGTGGAGCCGCACCATGGCGTCGAGGTCCTTCGAGAGGGCGTGCTGGACGCCGTGACGGCCGACGCGCACGGCGACGAGGTCGACGAAGTGCTGCACGCCCGCGATGTCTATCGAGGCGCGGAGCCACGCATCGGGACGAGCGCCCACGTGAGTGCCCGCCGGCGAGAGGGCGATGGAGGCGAGGTCGATGCTCACGCCGCACCTCCCGGTGCTGCCTCGGTCTTCGGGTCGTACCGGCCGGCCCGGAGGATGGTGTCGGCCGCCTTGAAGATCCGCTGGGCTGAGTGCTCGGGGAGTGGGTTGCCGGCGCCGTACCAGGACTGGATGTAGCCGCGGGTGTACTCGGCGCCCGGCAGGTGGAGGGCCTCGAGGCAGAGGAGGGCGACCGCTTCGGCCTCCGCCTCGGTGAGTGTCTTCGGCAGGTCCGGCTGATCGGCGCCGCGCTCGGCGGTGTGGTTGAGGAGCACGTGGCCGAGTTCGTGGAAGAGGGTCTTGGCCGGGAGCGCCGCGATGGGGCTCACGGCGACGGAGCGGCCGTGGGCGTAGCCCTGCACGTTGCCGTCGGTGAGGTCGAACGGCACGCGCTGGACGCCGAGCGTCTCGAGCGCGCGGGCCTCGTCCCACGAAGGAATCTGGGCCGAATCGGCGAGCGGTTCGCCGTCGGTCTGGGCCAGGACGAACCACCGCGGCTTCCAGACGAAGATCGTCTTCATCCGCGGTGCGCCTCCCTCCGGGACGGGATGGCGGATCCGCTCGTCCTCCTTCACGCGCACGCTGACCGGCATGCAGAGGACGATCGCCTTCTCGCCGGCGCGCACGTGCCGCTTCAGCTCGTTCCAGCGCTGGAGGGTGGCGATCGGCCCCGGCGCTAGGCCGCGGACGCGGCACTGGAACATCGCGGCGAGCTGGTTTCCGAGGCTGTATCCGTGGAAGAGGCTGTACGCCTCGAGAATCTGGCCGGGCCGAGAGACGGCGTCGGCGAGGAGCTCCGCCCAGCGGATCGTGACGGGTGGCGACATGGGACCTCCTGTGGGCAGTCGGGTCCCGGACGCGGCTGCGCCTGGGACAGTTTCGTCCGGGGCGCGACGTCGAGAGAAGCGGGTTCAGTGCTTGAGGTAGACGACCGGCCGATCCGGTTCGTCCCAGCAGTGGCGGCAGTCGCCGCACGCCGGCGGGCTCCTGAGGTACTTCGGACACGTGGCGCGTCCGCGCTCCGTCGTCACGGCGCTTCCCGCGTGGAGGCCCGGGACGGCAGGCGGGGCGTCGTCGAGGAGGAGGGCGCTCGGGCGAACCGTGACGTTCGCGAGGCGCGCGAGCCGGCGAAGCCCGAGGAGAAGAGGGTCAGCGTCGCCTCGGGGACGGCCTCCGACAGCCCAGCTCCTCGTCGGCGCCCAGAATGAGACCTCGGGCAGGGCGCGGGCGACGTCGCTCCAGGCGTCGACGTACTCCGCCGAGAAGAAGTCGCCGGAGTCGTGGAGGCGGAAGTGCGCGTCGCCACGCGCTGTGATGAGGCCGACGAGCGCCGGGACGAAGCGGCCGGAGGAGAGCGCCTCGAGCGTCCAGGCGAGGCGGCGCTCCTGCGCAAGCTTCACGGCGCTCCAGCGGTAGCGGCGTCGTTGGTCGGCGTAGCACGAGCTGCACACCGAGCCGGGCGAGAGGATGACGCCGGGGCAGGTGCGCCGGGCCGGAAGGCTGAAGGAGCTTCCCGGCATGGTGGTGGTCTGCGTGAGGATCGACATCGGGACCTCCTCGAGGGACGCGAGCGCCTCGGCGCCCTCGGGCGACCGACGTCTGGACCGAAGGTCCCAAGCAGAGGAGCGGACCATTTCGGAATCGAAGACGCCGGCCGCCGGAGAGCGCGGAGGAAGGAAGGGCACCCGCCGGCCGAGGAGGTCCCGGAGAGTCCGGGAGGCCGGCGGGTGCGAGGTCGTGTTGGGAAGGAGCTTCGGCCGATCCGACGCCCGGAGGGGACCATATCCGAGTCGGAATCTGGAGGGCCGAGCGCGAGGAAGTGCGCCGCGCGCACAGGTGCGGCCCGGTGCTCTACAGCTCCGATGGGGGTTCGAGGTGTGCGCGGCACGCACACCCGTCCCCTGGCCGCAGGGCTCGGCAGAGGAGCGTGTGACGAAGCGACGGGTCCTGGAGCGCAGCGGCGTTTCGCCCGATCGGCTGGAACGGGTCATCGGCCCGGCACCAGACGGTGCCGGCCGGCCACCAGTTCGCCCAGCCAGCCAGCGTCAGCCTGGCCTCCTGCGAGGCCCCTGCCTGCCGAAGGAGGCGTGCGAGGAGGGCCAGACGCTCGAGGGGCAGGCGGTGGAGGCGGAAGTTCTCGACAGTGACGGCGAGACGGAATGTCGGGAAGGCGAAGAGACGCTGACAGAGATCCGGACGGACCGCGAGCTGGGCGTAGCGCTCGGCCTTCGCCTGCACGAAGTGAGCGGGCGACTCCATCCCGCGGTCGTGCTCGAGGAAGACGAGCTCCGGGCCGGCCGCTCCCGGCAGAACGAGGACGCCGTCGGGTTGCGGCAGCGGGAACGGCGCTCCTCCCTGCGGCAGCGGGCGATCCCAGGCCGAGTACCAGATCGCGCCGTGCGCTTCGGCGATTCGGACGAGCAACGTGGCCGTCTCCTTCTGATGCCGAAGGAACGGTGGGGCGACCCGCGGAGCGAGCTCGAGGGGCCGTGAGCGCTCGGAGGGGAGCATGGTGGAAGCGAGCCCCTCGGCGACGGTCCCCTCGGCGCGCGCGATGGCGAGGTCGAGTCCCGCCGCTCGGCCCCGGCCCGTCGCCAGGAGCCAGCGTGGGCTGCCACTGGCTGCGGTCGGCTCCACCCAGGAGGAGAGCAATCCTCGCTGGACCAGCCGAGAGACGAGGCGCCCGAGGACCCGACGCGACCGGTCGGGAGCCACGACCTGATGCGCGAGGGAGAAAGGCACGAGCCTAAGCCGGGCGACGAGCTCGAGGAGGGCGGCCTCACGGTCGGAGGCCTTCGCCATGGAGGTGCCCGGGGTTCGGGGGGCTGTGTTCCGTCGGGTGTCCCCTCGGGTGTCCCCCGGGCTGTCCCCTCTAGGCGGGACACCGCTGTCGTCGGGAACGTGTTCCCGCTGCGGCTCGCCCGAGGCGAGCAGCGCGCGATCACTCTGCGTCGGCGCGCCTCCGGCGCCCGCCGCCTCTCCCCCGATGCTTCCTGGGTCGAATGAATGGGACATACTCTTGACAGTTAGGCAAGACAAGAGTAGCGACGAAGGTGCCTCCCCTCGAGGTGCCCCCACGACACTGTGCGATCCGCGCACGCGGTCGGGGGCCGTTTTGTCGTTGCCCTGCGAAGCTGCGGTGCGCGAATCGCACTAAGTGACTGCACGCCCTCCAAAGGTCGTCTCGTTTTGGCGACCATGGCGGCGACCTCCTCCTCTCCCCTCCCGTGGTCCTCCCATCCCTCATTCGCGAAATCGAGAAGCGCGGCCGTGCGCGAGGGATGTCTGTTGCCGAAATCGCCCGCTCCCTCGGCGTGGACCGGACGCGGTTCGTCCACATCCGAAGCGGGACGGGACGGCTCAGCCTCGCGTCGGTCCACGAGGTTGCCAGCCGCTTCCTCGACGACCCCACGATTCGAGAACTCCTCCTCGGCTACCTCGCGTTCGACGTCGAGGGGTGTCGCGGGAGGCTCAGTGGCCGGGTCCAGCTCGACGACGCGGCTCGGGAGACCGCGAGCACGTTCCTCCGAAACCTCCCTTCGCTGCTCGTTTCGGGCGGCGGCGTCCTGCTCGTCGATTCGAGTCCCGCGCGCTCGGCAGGCGTTCTTGGCGTGATCGAAGAGACCGCCCGCGCTCGGGGCGTCATCGTCCACCGCGAGCGGGCGTCCGCGGGGCTCAGCCTCGACCGCCGTCGCGCTCTCCTCTCGGCGCCGCTCGTGATCGTCGACGGCGCTTCGTCACTACGAGAACCCGTCGCTGACGTCCTCATACGAAGATCGGAGGCCGCGCGGCTCACGTTGGCCGCGTGGCAACCGAAGCCTTCCGAAACGCCTCCGTCACCTCTCGATACGTACCGACACCTCCGCCTCCCCCAACTCGTCCGTGCATAGCACCGACCGCCTCCATGTCGTCCACCCCGCGACGGAGCCGTCGCTCGGTCTGTCGCTCCTCGGGATCGACCTCGGCGCGTTCTTCATGGCGGTCCGCGAGATCGGACCGGACCCGGCCCTCGTCCTTCTCGTCGCGCGGGCGCTCGCCCTGCGAAACCGCTCGGCGATCTCCTTCCGCACCCTCGGGTGGGTGCTCGGGATGCGCCGCGCGGCGGTCCTTCGGTCGCTCCGGAAGCTCTCCGACGCGGGAGCGATCGTCTGGCACGACGAGGCCGACCGCGGAGTCATCGCCGTCGAGGTCATCGGCGAGCTTCCAGGGGAACGCCCGCTATTCGGCCCGGAGGACGTGCCGCCGTTCTCTACCCACGCGATTCCGACCCACTGGTTCGTGCAGGTGCTCCCGCTCGGAGGTCGCCGCGCGTTCCTCGCCTACCTCTACCTCCGGAGCCGCGAACGCCGCGACGGGCTGACTCCCCCTCTGCTGGTCACGGCGCTGGTCCGGGCGTGTCGCCTCCGGTGGCAGTGGCAGGGTCGGATCGTCCTCGCGCGGCTCCGCAGGAGGGGTCTCGTCTCCCCCATCGGCGGGAGCCGGTACGCGGTGCTCGATCCCCGACCGCCGTCCGGTCGGGAGCGTCGGTTCCTGCGCCTCCTCGAACTCGGCCTTCTTCCACCGACAGCGACGGGATGCTTCGCCCTCGTCGCGGCGTTCGTCGTCCCGCTCGCCCTCCTCGCTTCCGCCCTCCTCCTCCTATGAGCCATCCGACCCCGCTCACCCTCACCTTTCGGACCCGCCAGACCCGGTACTGGCAGGCGATGGCGTCCTTCTACAGGGCACGGGACCGCTTCCTCCACGAGATGCTGCGTCGGGAGGGGGACGGCGAGCGCTTCGGCGAGTACCTCGCCGCGGACGGCTCCCGCGTCCCCTGCCGTCTCACGGGAACCGACCTTCGCCAGCACGCGCTCGTCCTCGGGGCGACCGGGTCCGGCAAGTCCTCGCTCCTCGAGTCGATGGCGCGCGCACTCCTGGCCCGAGCCCATGCATTCGCCGTCATCGACCCGCACGGCGATCTGGCCGAACGAATCGAGCGCTGGGCGCGGCTCTCGGGACAGCTTCGGGTCGTGTCCCTCGATTTCACGGCGGCAGCCCGCCTCCCGTCGTGGAACCCTCTGCTGCCCATGGAGGGCGTTGACGCGGGTCGCCAGGTCGACCTCCTCGTCTCGGTCCTGCGACGCCTCTACAGCGCCGAGCGCGCGTCGTCCTGGGCCTGGGGAGTGAAGGTCGAGGAGATCGTCCGCATGGCGCTCCGGGCCTCGATCGAGAGCCAGATCCCCGTCACCCTCGCGGACCTGGACCGCGTCCTCCTCGATGTTCGCTTCCGAAATGAGGTGCTCGCCTCGGCAGGTGAGGAAGCCCGGCAGTACTTCTTCACTCGCTTCGGCGCCATGGAGGAAATGTACGTTTCGGCGGTCGTGAACAAGCTCTCGCCGTTCATGGGGTCGGCGGCGGTCCGCCGGTTCCTCGGCAACGGCGGCGAGCCGATCGACTTACTTTCCCTCCCCGACCGACCCGTCGCCCTCGTCGTCAACCTCGCGCGAGGCGTGCTCGGTTCAGCCGCGAACGTCCTCGGGCGGCTCCTCATGAACGCCCTGCTGCTCTCGGCGCTCCGGCGGACCGGGACCGTTCCCGAGACGCGCCGCCACTTCGCCCTCCTCGTAGACGAAGCCCACAGCTTCGCAGGTGCCGACGGCGGGCTCGAGGACCTCCTCGTGACCGGAAGGAAGTACCACTTCGCCCTGACGATGGCGTCGCAGGGCCTCTCGCTCTTTCCCGCCCACCTGCGACCGCTCCTGCTCGGGAACACCGCACGCCAGTTCTTCTTCCGGCTCCCGTACTCAGAGGCCCGCCTCCTCGGGCCTGACATCCTCGAACCCCTCGGGAACGTCGGACGACAGCAGGTCCGCCCCTACGACGACCTCTCCGACCCGCTGCTGGATCCGACGGAGGAGGTCGACGCCCGCATCCGCGAGATTTCGGACCTGCCCGTCGGCGCCTGCTACTGGGCGCTTCGGGGCGGGAAGTTCAAGGCCCGGCGGATTCAGGTTGACCGGCCCGAGACGCCGCCGCGGGGGCTCTCCGAGGAAGCCGAGGCGCGGACGGCGGCCACGGAGATCCTTATCCCCTCATCGCCTCTCACATGAGGCAGCGGTTCACGAATCCCCGCGCCTCTCACGGTCTTCCCGACGGTGCGCCTCTCAAAGCTCTCACCACCAGCGAGTCGGCTGGAGCTTCGAGTCCGCTCTCAGGCGCCTTCCTCGTGCCTCAAGTCGTCCGCCCGTTCGCCTTACCTTCCTTCGACCACCTCGATGATCAGGTTCAGAGTGTCGTCCGAACCGCGGTCCAGGTCGAAGGGCTACAAGCGTCGACCCCTCGTCGGTGGCTCGTGGCGTATCGCTCCTTCCGGAGATTCCTGCAAACCGTGCATGCGCCGGATCGCTTCCTATCGGGTGATACCCGGGTCCAGCAGATCCTCCTGGAGGAGTGGATCGCCTGGCTCCGGGAGAACGGGTGCAGTCGCAACGCAATCGCGACGTACTGGCGGGGCGCCGCTGCGCTCTTGGGACGCGCGGCACGGACGGACGAAATGTTCAACCCGTTCCTTCTGGTTTCGGCACCGAAGGAGAACCTGCCCATGCCGCGATTCCTGTCACGGGATCGGGCCGAGGCGCTTCTCCGCTTCCTCGAAAACGCGCCATATCGTTCCCCGCTAGAACGCTCCAGAGACGTCTGCCTGATCGGGCTCCTCATGATGGCTGGCCTACGACGCCAAGAGGCGCTCCGCCTGCGCATCAGTGACGTCGCACTGGGCGAAGGGACTCTCCTCGTACGGCTCGGAAAGGGCCGGAACGGAGGTCGAGATAGGACCGCTTATATGACGCCGCAACTCTGCCGCCTCGTCGATACGTATCTCCGCGAACGTCTACGCGTCGGCCGAACGCACCCGGAGCTCCTTACCTCGGTCGCCGGGGATCGGCCCTTCAGGGAAACCGCTCTCCGTCGAGTGTTCCTTCGACTCTCACGCTCACTCGGTTGCCGCGTGACGCCGCACATGCTCCGCCACACTTACGCGACGCTCCTTCGTCAGTCGGGCGTGCCCGACCGCATTGCTATGGACCTCCTCGGTCACAAGAGCCTCGCGATGCTTCAGCGCTACTCACACGTCTCCGATGGCGAGCATCGCGAATTCGCAGGGCGCCTTGAGTTGAATCCGTGACCTGAACTGCCGGGCACTGCGGTTGTTGAGGCGATGTTGCACGCGTAGCCGATAGGGTGTTTCCTGTTGGTGCTCCTTGCGCCTCTACTCCCTGAACGGAGACCGGTTACGGACTTGTCCCCTCGCAGCGAGAGAGCGCATCAGGAAGCGAGAATTCTGATTTCCGAGGGGTCGAGCCCATGGTAAGGACGAGGTCATCGGTTCAATTCCGATCGGGGGCTCCACGAACGATTCATCGCATCCTGACGCGCTCTTCTCCCGCCCCATCCCCAGGGCGTGAGAGTCGCGGTGAATACGTCCGTATGTTCTGGACTTGTCCGGGTCGGTCTCCGGAGTAGAGCGCAGGGAGGAGCCATCCTTCCCCCCTCCTCCCCATGTTGGACCCCCTCGACACGCGACACCGTCCATCGGCCGAATTGTCGCGAACTCATCTATACGGAGACGGTGTCACCGAACCCTGTCTCCCGAACGCTGCTGTGCCAGCCGAGATCAGCTGGACACTCGACGACGTGGACCGCCTCCATCGACGCTTCGTTGAGGACGCGAAGCTCGTTCGCGGGCACAGTGCCTACACGCTCGGCTCATACGTCGTCGCGTACCGGAACTTCCGGGCCTTCCTCCTCTCGACCGTCGGAGTCGGCACACCCATCGGGCCCCACCTCCTCGCGATCGAGGCGTGGCTCCGCTGGAACCGCGATCGAGCCCACCCCGTCTGCCAGACGACCCTGCACTCGTACTGGAACAAACTCCGGTCGTTCTTCGAGTACCTCGAGCGGATGTACGGTGTCCGGTCGCCCTTCCGCGGACTCCGACCACCGACGCTCCCCAGCCGGATTCCGAAGGCGCGTTCAGCGATGGAGTGCATGCGCATCCTCGAGTCCGCCCGACAGTACCCGTGGCCGACTCGATTCGAACGCGTGCGCGCAGTTGCGATCCTCGGGATGGCACTCTTCGCCGGGCTGCGCCGAGGCGAGATCCTCCGCCTCCATTCTCTCGACGTGGATCTCCAGCAGGGTCTCATCCGCGTCGAGCGCGGCAAAGGCCGAGGCGGCGGAAAGGACCGTGTCGTCCCGATCGGCCCCGACCTCCGCGAGATTCTCGAGGACTACCTCGCTGAGCGGCGCCGCCACAATCTCACCCCGCCCGAATTCTTCACCTGCCTCCGGTCCCGCGCCGGGGTGTCGCTTTCGACGTTCAACCGAGTGATTCGACGTGTGAGACAGGCGTCGCAGATCCCCTTCGCCTTTCACTCGCTGCGCCACTCTTTCCTGACGCAGCTCCTGAGGAGTGGCGTGCCCATTCACACCGTGAGCGCCCTCGCCGGCCATACGCAGATCACAACCACGGCTGGCTACCTCAAGGTCTTCGATGAGGACAAGGAGGACGCTGTGCGGAGGCTGCGGTACGGGGCATTCTGACGGCCTTCCTATCGGACCGGGAAGCGACAGCAGATGTCCGCCTCGCCGGTCGGTGGGACAACGACTCCGCTCACGACCACGGCAGCGTTCGTCGGCACGCCCCGCAGAGTAGCGACGCCCCGTACGGCGCCGTTACTCTGCGACGACCGTCGTTGTCATAGCCGAGAGGTCGACCTCGTCATGCCCGTTGAGATAGCTGAGGTACTTCCCCTTGTACCCGAGCACGGTGAGCACGATTCTCTTCGCGACCTCTCGTAGCACCGCGATGTGGCGAATCAGGTCGTCCGGCGATCCGGAACTCCCACCGCCGTGAACCGTGCTGCCTCGAGCACTTATCGCATCCTTCAGCGGGGTTTCTAGCCCAGCGTAGGGGACACGGTCGGCGTCGAGCATCCTGAAGAGCCGTTCCCGGAGCGTCAGAGCATTGAGGTTGCCGAGCTTCCTCCCATAGAGCTCGATCGCCGCTGATGCCTGCGCCGCGTCAACGGAGCCCTCGAGGGCGGCCGAAGCCCGCTTGAGCGCGAGCTCCATCTCGGGCCGAACGTGGTCGACGAAGACCGCTTTCGTGAGGGCTGAGCCTGACAGTCTCTCGGACTTCTCGTAGCAGGCAGCGAGGTACTCCAACGTCGCCTGGGCTGACGCGAGCTTAACCTCTGCGTACGAGGAATGTGCGAACAGCCACTCGATAGCGAGGCCAAGTCCGCGCTCTTCCCGAAGCCGCTCCGAGTACTTCGTGACGGCCAGCTCGACGAAGGGCCAGAGGTCGTTCTGGTACCAGAGGGGTTCCGATTCCTGCGTGGACCCGTGCGACTCCCGGAGATCGGCGCTGATCCATTGCTCGCCGTGCCAGAGCTCGCGAATGCACCAGTGGAGCCGCCGTCCCTGGACGAGGGACAGGATCTCGAGGAGACGGTGGACGAGGCTGTCACACTCGGTGAGCCATTGATCGCACGGGGTCACCACGGTCCCGGCATCGAGGCGAGCGACACCCGCGACCTGCCCGCTGTGGTCGAGCTTCGAAGGTGCAGCCACGGTGAGACGACCCAAGGGAGATTCTTGAATCTGGCGGCCGAACCCTCGCATCCCCACCATGCGGTACTCGACGGAGAAGCCTGACGCCGACACCACCGAGAGGTTGGGCTGATTCGGAGCCTCCACTCGCACGCGGGCGGGCGCGGCCGTGATCTGAACGGTCGCGCCCGTCTCTGGCGAGGTCTGGGAACCGGAGCTCGTGACATACAGCCGGTCGCTCGTGACGCGCCGTTGGTCCGGCGCCACGCCGACGAAGGAGAGTGCCGGGACCAGGCGCGCCTGGGCATTCCCAGCGCCGAGGAGCCAGAAATTCCCGGGAGTGACTGGGAGCGGGACATGGGAGAACGCGATCCCAGCGAAGCGGTCCATCGAGACGCGGAAAGCCAGGGCGAGACTTGCCCGTCCGTCCGACACGGTCCCGATGCAGCCGGGGATATCGAGGACGAAGTCTGCGGCGTTGTCAGGCATATGTTCTCAGGCCGGTTCGCATGGCTCAGGCCTGTTCGAGCTTGGACACCTGAATCTCCGAACGGCCGAGCCAGTAGCACGCGAGAGGTGCCGGGACTTTCACAGCCGTCGTCTCCACGCCGGAGGTCGGTAGCGGCATGAGTCCGATGTCGTCGGGCTCCCGGGTGATGACGTACGCCTCGTTCACCTTCCTCTCCGTGCAGAACGCTGTGAGCCCTGCCAGCATCTTCGGCGACACCTCAGGGCGGTGCTTCACCTCGAACGGAACGAGGCGACCGTTCACGTCCGCGATGATGTCGACCTCCTGATTCCGTGGCCCGCCCCGCCAGTACGAGAAGCCGATGCTCTGCGCGTAGTACCGCGTGTAGACGTGCTTGAAGAAAGCGGTCTCGACGGCGAGGCCGACAGCCGCGGCATCCTCGAGGAGCGCCTTCCCTCGAAGCAGGACGCTCGGTGCGATCGCGGGATCAGCAAGGTAGATCTTCTGCTTCCCCCGCAGGACTTCCTTGCCGTAGCCGAACGGCCGGAGCCGGTAGATCAGGTTCGTGTGCTCGAGGAGGTCGATGAAGTTCATCGCGGTGGGCTTCTTGACCTCGAGGCTCCGGCAGAGCTCCTGGAGATCGAGAAGTCCCCCGTCGTGGAGACAGAGGTAGAGGAAGAGTTGTTCGAGTTCGAGGACGCGGCGCACGCCGTATAGCGCGGTCATGTCGCGCTTGAGCACCTTGTCGACGATGTCCTCCCGGAGGAGTTTCTGCGCGACGGAAATGCTCTCGATCTTCGCGATCTGCGGGAAGCCGCCGCGGACGAGGTAATCCTGGAACGGCCCGACGAGGTCGGCTGCCAGCGCTCCGACGCGTGTGAACTGATCTGGCTTCCACGAGAAGAGCTCGCGAAGCGAGGTGACCCCGGGCAGCTTCGGCGTCGGTAGCTTCTTGATCTGGAGGTACTCGTAGAACGACAAGGGCGCGAGCCGGACGGTATGCCACCTCCCCGGCCCGGACTCCTGTCCCTCGACCACGAGCGGCGTCGCGGACCCGGTGACCGCGATTCGCCGCTTCGGCTCGAACTTCACCTGGTGCTTGATCCAGGTCTGCCAGTCCTTTGCGTACTGGATCTCGTCGAGGAGAACGTACTCGACGTCCCTCTCGGCGGGTTCGTACTCCTTCCAGAGCCGGAGAAGGCCGTCGAGTCCGATGAGCTTCAGGAGCGGGTGGTCAAACGTCGCGTACAGGATGCTCGTCGCGGGGACCCCCTTGGCGAGGAGATCCTCGACGGTCTGGAGGAGAAGCGTCGTCTTGCCGACCTGGCGGGCGCCGCTCAGGAGGAGGGCACGTGGCGCGGGCGGAGCCGTGAGCCAGGTCTCCACTTCGCGGAAGGCCGCCCGCCGCCACTTCGGCAGATCGGGCACGCGGTTGCCTTCCCACCAGGGATTGAACTGGCGGAGGACGGTGATGAGTTCGGCACGCGGGGCTATCACACGGGAATCCTACCAGTCGCAGCGATCTAAGGCAAATATACTTATCTTAAATGTCGCATGTAAGGTGATTCGCTGATTGCGCGGGGGCTTCAGGCGCTGCGCCGTCCACACCGCGACTGGTCGCGGGGCGTCGCACTTCACGGTGTCGGTGAGGAGTGCTACCTTGTATTGAAGGCCCGACACCCACCTATCTTCCCCACCTCCCTGTGCACGTCCTCTTCTTCGACACCGAGACCACCGGTGTTCCCTCCAGGCGAGGCGCGCCCCCGAGCGAGAGCGCCTCTTGGCCGCATGTCGTCCAGCTGGCGTGGCTCCTCGCCGACGACGACGGGAACGCCGTCGCCCGGGAGACCAGGCTGATTGCACCCGACGGCTTCGAGATCCCCGAGGAAGCCACGCGGGTTCACGGGATCACGACCGAGAAGGCCCAGACGGACGGCGAGCCGATCGCTGTCGTACTGCACGGGTTCGCCCTTGCTGTCGCGCATGCCGACCTTCTGGTCGCGCACAACATCTCGTTCGACCTACCGGTGTTACAGGCCGAGTACCACCGCCTCTACGGCCGTCATGGGTCGGAGATCCTCGGTCGAACGCCGGGCTTCTGCACCATGCAGGCCTCGACGGACCTATGCCGCATCCCGTCGCGGTTCGGTAGCGGGTACAAGTGGCCGAGCCTGGATGAACTCCACCGCTTCCTCTTCGGGGAAGGCTTCGACGGCGCTCACAACGCCGGCGCCGACGTCACGGCGTGCGCGAGGTGTTTCTTCGAGCTCCGGCGGAGGGGGATCGCCACCGGCCGCAATCCAGTCCGACTCGCAGCCTGACCGACATCAGGCCGCGAGCCAGGCCGTCGGCCGTAATCTGGTCTAATTGGCGCACTTACCGCGGCGGAGGACTTCCGATCGACCATGGATGCCGGCCCGGTCGCCCCTGAGCGACGCGTAACTGACCTGCTCCGGCGCTGGAGCGCCGGAGAGGATGCTGCGTTCGAGGAGGCCGTCGGTCTCGTCTACGAGGATCTCTACCGGATCGCCCGCAGGCGCATGGCTGCGGAGCGGCGGGGCCACACTCTCCAGCCGACCGCCCTCGTGAACGAGGCGATCGCCCGGCTCATGGGATGGGAGGGATACACCTTCGCGGACCGGGCGCACTTCGTCAGGGCGGCGTGCCTCGCGATGCGCCGGGTTCTCGCCGACCACGCTCGCAAGCGGGCCCAGGCGGTCCAGGCCGAGGTCTCCCTCGCCGAGGGTGACGTTGAGGTGCCCGGGGAGACCGGCGCCTCTGTCGTGTCGGCCGTCGCTCTGAGTCAGGCGCTGGATCGGCTGGCCGCCGAGGACGCGAAGACGGCCGAGGTCGCGACCCTTCGCCTGTTCGCTGACTTCACCCTCCAGCAGGTCGCCGAGGCGACCGGATTGACCGTCCCGACCGTCCACCGGAAGTGGGTGTACGCGAAGGCGTATCTGCGAAAGGCGCTGCTCGAATGACCGACGCCCGCCTCGAGAGGAAGCAGGAGCTCCTCGCCGCCCTCGCCGTCGCGCCGACGGAGGACCGCTCGCGGCTGCTCGCGGAGCGCTGCGGGGAAGACCCTGGACTCCGCGCCGAGGTGGAGGCCCTCCTCCCCTATCTCGGCGCCCCGACACCGTCGCCCGCGGGCGACCTCGAGGCCGCGCTCGAGGAGAGGCTGACCGAGCGGTTCGTCGGCAAGACCTTCGGCCCGTACACAGTCGAGCGGCTCCTTGGCAGGGGCGGGTTCTCCCGGGTCTTCCTCGCGACCCGCTCATTCGAGGGGCAAGAGCGGAGGTACGCGGTGAAGGTCCCCCTCGGCGGCTCGTTCGCCGAGGAGGTAGCCCGCTACCGCCTCGAGATCGCCGTCCTGAGCCAGCTCCGCCACCCGAACATTGCGGGTCTGGTCGACGTCGTGCCGGGGCCCGACGACCAGCCGCTCCTCGTCATGGACTTCGTGGACGGCGCCCGGGCCATCACGCTCGCGGCAGCCGATGCGCGGCTCTCGATCCGGCACAGAATCGAGCTCTTCCTGAAGGTGCTCTCGGCCCTCGGCGCTGCGCACGAGCGCGGCGTGATCCACTGCGACGTCTCGGCCGGGAACGTCGTCCTGCGAGCCGATGGCGAGCCGGTCGTCATCGACTTCGGAATCGCGAAGGTTTCCTGGGAGCGCGCCGGGACGGTGACGGTCGGCCCGCGGCCGCTCACGTACGAGTACGCCAGTCCCGAGCAGTACCTCGGCGAGCCGCTCTCCGTCCGGACCGACATCTACTCGGCTGGCGTCCTTCTCTACGAGCTGCTGGCCGGCGTCCTCCCTTACAACCTTGACCGGAAGGACACCGCGGCCTGCCGCCGGTCCGTCTGCGAGACCCGGGCGGAGCGAGCGAGCCAACGCTGCCTCCAGGCCCCGGCTTCGGCTGCCGTGCCGCCGCAGGACGCCGCCCGGGCGCTCCGCGGGGACCTCGACGCGATCCTGGGCAAGGCCCTCGAGAAGGAGCCGGGGCGCCGCTACGCGACGGCGAGCGCCTTCGCGGAGGATCTCCGCGCCCACCTCGAGCTCCGCCCCGTCGCAGCGAAAGCCCCGGGGAGCATCGAGCGGACGTGGCGGTGGGTGCGGCGCCACCCGGGCGTCTCGGCGACGGCCGCCCTCGCGGTCGTCCTGTCCGCGGGCTTCGGTACGTTCCACGTGATCCGGCTCGGCCGCGAGCAGGCTCGGGCCCAGAAGATCGCCGCGGCATTCCGCGACGTCCTGCGCGGGTTCGATCCTGCCGCCGTCTCGAAGAACCCGGTGACGGTCCGAGACCTCCTCGACCAAGCCGCCGCGAAGGCCGCCGCCCAGCTGAAGGACGAACCCCTCGTCCGTGGCGCGGTCCTCGAGACGCTCGGCACGACGTACTCGTCTCTCGGAGATCTGGACCGGGCCGAGAAGCTCCTCCGGGAGGCGGTGACGCTGCGGAAAGGAGGGTCTCCCGCCGAACGCGCGGAGAGCCTCGTCGATCTCGGGGCGACCCTCCAGCGCCGCGGCCAGCTGAAGGAGGCGGAGCCGCTCCTGCGCGAGGCACTGGACCTGCGCATCAAGGATCGGGGGCCGAATGACAAATCGGTCGCCGAGTGCATGACGACGCTCGCCATCGTCCGGAAGGGCCAGGGAGACACGAGGGAGACGATCGCCCTCATCGAGCGGTCGCTCGCCATCCTGGAGAAGGTGGCACCCGGGAGCGACGCGATCCTCGAGTCCAGGAACGAGCTGGCGAACCTCCTGGTCGAATCGACGAGCGACTACCAGAAGGCCATCGCGCTCCACGCGCAGAACCTCGTCGACCTTCGGCAGTACTACGGCGAGAGCCACCCGTACGTGGCGCTGGCGCTGAACAACATCGCCAGGGCCGAGACGGACGCGGGGCGGAATGCGGAAGCGGAGCGCCACTTCCAGGAGGCGCTCGCCCTCCAGCAGAAGATCTACGGCGAGCCCCATCCTGAGACGGCGCTCACGCTGCACAACTACGGGTACCTTCGATTGGAGGAAGGCCACCTCGAAGAAGCCGAGAAGCTCACTCGCGAGTCGCTCGAGATGCGCCGAAGCGTGCTTCAAAAGGGCCACCCGGACATCGCCATCAGCCTCAACAACCTCGGCCTCATCGTGAAGCGGCGGGGGAACCTTGACGAGGCGGAGCGATGCTTCAGAGAGTCGCTCGAGGTCACCCGGGCGGCGGCCGGGGACGATAGCCCGGACGTGGCGCTCGGACTGATGAACCTCGGCGGGATCTACCGCGACAAGGGCGAGTTCGCGAAGGCCGAGCCGCTCCTCGAGGACGCGCTGGCGCGGGACCGGAAGGTGTTCCTCTCCCCGAACGTGTCCCTCGTTCGGGACATGACCTCCCTCGCCCAGGCGAAAGCCGGGCTCAGGAAGTTCACCGAGGCCGAGGCGCTCCTGAAGGAAGCGATGGCCGCGCTGCCGAATACCCGCATCGCGGCCGACCACGACGCCTATGCCGAGGTCGGCGAGGCGTACGCATCGGTCCTCCTTAAGACCGGACGGACGATTGAGGCACGAGCGATGATCGACGGCGCACTGCTGACTTTCGCGAAGAAGCCGGCGAGTCGCGCGAGGTTCGAGAAACTCCGAACCCTCCTCCCGAGCCAGTAGAGAATTTCATCCCTCTCGCGAGAAAAACGACACGAGTTCCGCGCTCTTCGGAGTAGCGAGCTGCAGACATCCCGAGACGTCCGCAGCCGCGAGAAGGAGAGTGCTATGGAGCTGACCCCCGCGGCCGGACTGTCCGGCGTACGTCTCACCCACCCGATGGCCTCGCCGTGCGACGAGGCCTGGTTCCGCTGCCCGTCGTGCCGGGCGAACCTCCCCCGGCTGCCCTGGGTCCTCGACCTCCCGGGGACGACCGAGAGCGTCACGATCGACGTCTGGCCCGCGGGCGTAAGGGCGCCGTACGAGCTTCCCGTCGCGCCTCGGCTCGGCGTCCGGCAGATCTCCGCGATCCTCGGGCGGACGATCCGGTCGACCTACGCCCTCACGCCCGATTTTGAGGACGCCGGGCTGCGTCTTCCCGGGCGGGATCTCTTCGTCCGGACGGTCCCTTTCTTCGAGTGGCTCCACAGCCACCCGCGGCTTCGCTCCCGGGCGGAGACGCTCGCCGAGCGGGACCAGCGCCGAGCGGTCAGCGGCGGGATGCTCCGGCCGGGGCCGCGTTCCGATCGCCGGGACCGCGAAGTCCGCTTGTCCGGAGGCCGGCGCGACCACTGAGCCCGCCGTACATCGGGGTCGCCGAAACGATCTCGAATCGATCGCTTCTACATCCCCGCTGTACCTGGATGGATGGTGACAGATCCCCACGGGCGCCGGAGCCGCCCGTGGGGATCTTCCGTTCGCGTCAGGCCCTCCGGGTGGCGTCGTTCACCCGGTCGAGGACCTTGGCCACCTCCCCGAGCACGCGCTCGTCGCCCCGGGCGTAGCGGGCCGTGGTGGCGATGTCGGTGTGCCCGAGGAGGTCGGAGACGACCTTGAGGTTCACGCCGGAGGAGACAAGCGTCGACGCGAACGTGTGGCGAAGGTCGTGGATCCGGAGCCGCCGGCTGATCCCGGCCACCGCCTTCGCCATTGAGAACTTCCGGGCGACCTTCTCCTTCGTGAGCGGCTTGTCGTCCTCGTCGAGGAAGACGAACTCCGAGATGACCGGGCGCTTCTTCAGCGCCTCGAGCGCGGTCCGGACCACGTCCGAGAGGGGGAGGGTGACCGGCTTGTTCTTCTTCTGCGTCACGACCCGGATGACGTTCTCCTCGAGAGAGACGCTCGACCATCGGAGGTTCAGGCCGTCGGAGAGGCGGAGCCCGGTGTCCAGGAGCGTCCAGAAGAACGGCCGGTAGTGCTGGAGCCGGCGGAAGATCTCCTTCGCGGCCTTCCCGCCCGGGAGCCGCCCCCCGCCGACGCGCTTCATTCCGCCCGAGGGGTGCGGCACGATCTTGGGCGGGGTCCGGATTCGAGCCAGGTAGGCCCGAAAGAGGGCCTCGTCCTCGAAGGCGTTCAGGAACCGGCGCCGCTCGTCGAGGGAGAGCTCCAGCTCCGGGAGGTTCTGGGCGGCCCACTTCACCTTCTTCTTGACCGGGCTCCCGTCGAGGACGTCGAGCTCGACGGCCCACCCGATGACGACCCGCAGGACGTGGATCGCGTCGTTGATCGTCGTCCCGGAGTACGGCTTCTTCACGCACTCGGGCGTGCAGCCGTGCGGCTTCCTCCCCTTCCCCCGCTTCGGGCAGTAGCCCCCCTTGATCATCTCGCCGATGAAAGCGTTGATCTTCTGGCTCGTCAGCTGGTCCATCGGGACGTCCCCGAACTTCGGCAGGAGGTGCCGCCGCAGAAAGGCCGTGTAGTGCTCCTTCGTCGCGGGCCGGATCCGGGCGGTCATGTCGTCGAAGTGATCGGTGACGAACGCCTTCAGCGTCGGACGCTTCGCGAAGACCGCCGGGTTGAGCGCCTCGTTTTCGAGTTCCTCGCGAAAGGCGTTCCAGAGCTTGATGGCCTCGGACCGGGACGGGACGTTCGTCAGCGTCCGCTTCCGGCGCTTCCGCCCGTCCGTCCCGGGGACGAAGCAGTAGAAGGTCGCGACCCTACGGCCGGCGTTGTAGGAGAAGCCGGGGAGCTTCATCGGCCACCCCCGGCGAGCGCTACCGCTTCGGCTCCTCCGGACTCAGCGGCGACGCGGCGGCCTGCTCGCGCCGCTCGAGCGCCTCCTGCTGCTCGCGCAGGAACTTCTGGACTTCGGTCTCCGGGTAGACGACGACGGTGGCGGAGAGGGCGTACCAGCCCTTCGGGCCCTTGCCCTGCCGACGCCACTTCCCGAGCGTCCCCGTCTTGACCCCGATTCGCCGAGCAACTTCGGATGCCTTGATCGCCATCGAACACCTCCGCGCGAAGCATCGGCGGACGTCGCATGACGACCATGGACGGCGTCGAAATCACCGTCCTCGAAACGAGAATTAGATACTTTGTTAGATACCCCCCAAAAAACTCGCAGGGCGCCTGTTCGACGCTACCTGCTAAATCCTTTGTGTTGAGTATCTTAAGTGGTCGGGACGGCGGGATTCGAACCCGCGACCCCTTGAACCCCATTCAAGTACGCTACCAGGCTGCGCCACGTCCCGACCGGAGAGTGCGACGGGGGCGCCTCGACCTTCGGGGGGCGCCTCCCGGGGGTGCGGGGGTTGTACCACCGGGTCCGGACGCGGTCAATGAGCGGAGCGCGCCCGGGCAGCCCTGGACGGGGGCGGCTTCGCCTGGGCTACTCCGGGTCCCGCGAGAGGATCGCCAGGATCGCCCTCAGCTCCGCGATCGCGATCGAGAGGCGCGGGTCGGGGAACGACGGGGGCGGCTCGACGAGCGAGGCGAGCTCGATCGCCGTGATCTCGCGCTCGGGCTTCGGGCGGGCCTTCGCCCTCGTGCGGCGGGACGGACCCGGCTCCTCCTCCGCGGGCAGGGCGGGTGCGGCGGCCCCGGCCCCCGGCTCCCCGGCCGACACCGGCTCGGAGACCTCCTCCTCCGGCGACTCCGGCACGGGTTCGGCCTTCTCGGGCGTCCCGGCCGGCGGCTCGAGCGAGGTCTCCTCGAAGACGAGCTCCTGGGCGGACTCTTCCCTGGCCGGCCTGGGGCGCGCCCGGCGGGGCTTCGGGATCGGCGGCGGGGAGGGAACGGGCGGCGGGACGAGGAGCGGGGGCTCGACCTCGCCCGCGTCCGCCTCGGAGCCTGTCCCCTCGGCGCGGGCCGGGGCGGCGGCGAGGCCCTTCAGCTCGCTGTCGAGCCGCTTCTTGGCTCCCGCGATCGTGTAGCCCTCGTCGTAGAGGAGCTGCTTGATCCGGCGGATCAGCTGGAGGTCGGTCTCGCTGTAGAAGCGCGGGCCGCTCCCCTGCTTTCCCGAGCCGAGCACCGGGAACTCCGTCTCCCAGTAGCGGAGGACGTACGGCTGGACGTCCGCGATGCGACAGACGTCCCCCACGCGGTACCGCGCACCGCTGGTCGCTTCCGGGTCGCTCACGCGCGCATTCCCTCCGGGCGGTCGTTCGTCACGCCGATCCCGGGGAGTTTAGCGGAATCCCTTCAGGCGCTGGGGCCGACCGTGAACTTGACCGGGACGCCGTCGAGGGCCCACTTCTCCCGGATCCGGTTCTGGAGGAACCGCTCGAAGGAGAAGTGGAGCGGCTCGGACCGGTCGGCGAAGAGCCGCACGAGGGGGGGCTCGGAGGCGACCTGGACGGCGTAGCGGATCTTCAGGTCGCGGCCCGACCGGCCCCTCGGCTGCTGCATCTCGAACGCGCGCTGAAGGACGCGGTTCAGCTCGCCCGTGGGGATCCGGGTGGCGAACCGCCTCGCCAGGGCGTCGGCCTCGGAGAGGATCCGGCCCACCCCCTTGCCCGTGACGCTCGAGACCTCCAGGAACGGCGCCCCCTTCACGAAGCCGAAGCGCTCCTTGACGTCGCGCCTCAGGTTCCTGACGCGCTGCGGGTCGTCCGCGACGAGGTCCCACTTGTTGGCGACGAGGAGGACGGCCCGCCCCGACTCCTCGGCGTACCCGGCGATCGTGGCGTCCTGGGCGGTGATCCCCTCCCCCGCGTCGAAGAGGACGACGGCCACCTGCGCCCGCTCGATCGACTTGCGGGCCGCCACGACCGAGAGCTTCTCGACCGGGTCGACCGTCTTCCCCTTCCGGCGGATGCCGGCGGTGTCGACGAGGAGGTAGTGCCGCCCCCCGCGCGTCAGGACCACGTCGACGGGGTTCCGCGTGGTCCCGGCGACCTCCGAGACCATGACGCGGTCCGCGCCGCAGAGGGCGTTGACGAGGGACGACTTCCCGACGTTCGGGCGTCCCACCACCGCCATCGCGAGGGGGGAGACGCGGGTCTCGGGGTCGAGGTCCTCGGGGAGCGCCGCCTCCAGCGTCTCGACGAGCTCGTCGACGCCGCTGCCGTGGATCGCCGAGACGGGGACGACCCTCTCGAACCCGAGCCGGGTCGCCTCGGTCTGCCGCTCCTGGGCCTCGCGGGTGTCGACCTTGTTCCAGACGACGATGACCGGCTTTCCCAGGAGCCGCAGGCGCCTGGCGACGCGCTCGTCCTCCGGGAGGAGCCCGGCGACTCCGTCCAGGACGAGGAGGAGGAGGTCGGCGTCGGCGACGGCCGTGAGCGCCCGGTCGCTCGTCCAGGCCGCGAAGCCCTCCGAGGCGTCGAGGTCCAGGCCGCCGGTGTCCACGAGCCGGTAGACGCGCCCCGCGTCGGTCCTCACGTTCGTCTCGAGGACGTCTCGCGTCATCCCGGGGCGGTCGTGGACGAGGGCCTTGCGGCCTCCCGCGATCCGGTTGAAGAGGGCGGACTTCCCGACGTTGGGCCGGCCCACGAGGGCGACCTGGAAGGAGGCCGGAAGCTCGATCGAGGGCCTCTCCTTGCCCCTCGGGGCCTCCTCGCGCCCGGTCATCTCCGCCTCCGGGGCGGGGCCTTCTTCCCCTTCCCCGCCTCCCGTCCCCCTTCGCGGCGCTGGACACGCCGTCGCTCGATGGCGGCCACGCGGCTCGCCATCCGGGGCCCGCGCGAGGCGGTCGCGGGCGCGAACTCCAGCGTCCGGCGGTCGGCGTCGGCCCGGACGAGGACGACGCGGAGCCGGTCGCCCAGCCGGTAGACGCGGCCCAGGTTGCTCCCGACGAGCCGCTGGTCGACCTCCTCGTACCGGTAGAAGTCGTCCTCCAGCCGGTCCATCGGGATCAGGCCGTCGACGTAGATCTCGTCGAGGACGATGAAGAGGCCGAAGGGGACGGCCGCCGAGACGTAGGCGTCGAACTCCTCGCCGACGCGGTCCTTGAGGTAGACGAACTTCTTCCAGGCCAGCGCCTCTCGCTCGGCCGCCTCGGCCCGCCGCTCGCGGTCGGAGCAGTGGGGCCCGGCCTCGGCGAGCCACCGCGTCCGCCCCTCGGCCTCCTCGGCCGCCGGGGCGTGGCGCTTGGCGACCCACTCGACGAGCGCCCGGTGGACGAGGAGGTCCGGGTAGCGGCGGATGGGCGAGGTGAAGTGGCAGTAGTGGGTGGCGGCCAGCGCGTAGTGCCCGCGGCACTCCTCGTGGTAGAGGGCCTTCCGCTGGCACCTGAGGACGAGGTCCGAGACGAAGCGCTCCTCGACCTGGCCCTCGGCTTGCGCGAGGATCTTCTGGAAGATGGCCGGGGTGACCTCCTCGTCGGCCTCGGGGACGTCGTACCCCATCGGCCCGAGGACGACCCGCAGGTCCTCGAGCTTCCTGGCGTCGGGCCGGTCGTGGACGCGGTAGAGGGCCGGCGAGGGGACGTGGACGAGGTGCCTGGCCACGGCCTCGTTGGCGGCGAGCATGAACTCCTCGACGAGGCGGTGGGCCTCGTTGCGGACCTCCCGGACGATGGCGACGACGTCGCCCGTCTCGCCCAGGATGACGTCGGCGTCCGGCAGGTCGAAGTCGAGGGAGCCGCGGCGCTCGCGCTTGCGGCCCAGGGCCTTCGCGGCCCGCGCGGCCACCGGGAGCATCGCGGCGACCTCCGGCGCGAGAGCGTCGGCGGCGCCGGGCTTCCCCTCCAGGAAGGCGCCGACGGCCGTGTACGTCAGCCGCTGGCGCGACCGGATCAGGCTGCGGGTGAACTCGGCCCGGACGATCTCCCCCTCGGCGTCGAGCGTCAGGATCGCCGAGACGGTCCGCCGCTCCTCGTCGGGGCGGAGGGAGCAGAGGTCGTTGGAGAGCCGCTCGGGGAGCATCGGGATGGCCCGGTCCGGGAAGTAGACCGACGTGCCGCGCTCCCACGCCTCGGCGTCGAGGGCCGAGCCGGGCTGGACGTACCAGGAGACGTCGGCGATGTGGACCCCGATCCGGAAGCCGCCGCCGGGGAGCTCCTCGGCCTCGATTGCGTCGTCGAAGTCGCGGGCCGTCTCGCCGTCGATCGTGACGATGACGCGGCGGGTGTAGTCGGCGCGGGCGGCGCGCTCGGCGGGGTCCAGCTGTCCGGACGCCGCCTCCGACTCGGCCACGACCGCTTCGGGGAAGACGCGCGGGATGCCGTGCTTGCGGGCCACGACCTCCACGTCGACGCCCGGCTCGCCGTCGAACCCGATCGTCTCGATCACCTCGGCCGTGGCGAGGCGGTGCTTGTCGGGCCAGACGAGGATCCGCGCCTCGACCCAGATCCCGGTGGGGGCGTCGAGGTCCTGTCCCTCGGGGACGCGGAGCCGCACGTCGATCCGCGGGTCGTACGGGACGACGAAGGTCCCCTCCGGCCCGCGCGCCACGCGTCCGACGACCGTCTCGCGCTTCCTCACGAGGACCTTCACGACGGTCCCCACCTCGCGCGGGCCCCGCGCGTACCGGGGGGGGCGGGCCGTCCGCGAGGGCTTCTCCTTCTCCACGCGGACGAGGACGAAGTCGCCGTCGAGGGCCCCGCCGAGGCCCCCCTTGACGATCGGGGTGTCGGGGACGTCCCTCTCGCCCGAGAGGAGCCAGGCCCGGCCCTCGCCGCGGACCGAGAGGTATCCGGCCCGGTGCGCCGTGAACTCGGTCAGGGACCACTTCTCGCCGCGCTGGCGGACGAGCTCGCCGCGGGACTCGAGGTGGAGGAGCCGCTCGCGCAGGGCCTCGCGGGCCGCCTCGTCTCCCGAGTCGGGGCCGAGGACGTGCGTCGCCAGGCGGGCGAACGGCAGGAGGCGCGAGCCGCGCGGCGTCAGCGCGGCGCGGATCGCCGGGTCGAGGGGGTCAGCTGGTTTCATGGTCTCTCCGCGTCCGTCTCCGGGTGCCTCCCGCGGGCGCCCGGCCGGGACGGGCGTCGTCCGCGGCTGAGGCGCCTCGCGCGAGATGGCTTCCCGGGAGGCCCCGCCAGGGGGGAATCAGTGGTGCGAAAGGGGGGACTCGAACCCCCACGGCATGTTAAGTGCCACAAGGTCCTGAGCCTTGCGCGTCTGCCAGTTCCGCCACTTTCGCACGGCGGGGGACGAGAGGATAGAGGTCCGGGGCCCCCGCGTCAACGGGCGGCTTCGCCGCCGGTCAGGTAGGCCACGGCGGCGTCGTCGTCCGGGAAGATCCGGATCAGGGTGTCCAGGCGCGTCAGCTTCAGGAGCGCCACGATCCGGTCCCGGGGCCTGACGATGGCCATCCGCCGGTTCTTCTCCTCGAACCGCTGCAGGTAGCCGATCAGCTCGCCCAGGCCGGTGGAGTCGAGCGTGTCGATCTTCTCGAAGTCGAGGAGGACCGGCCCCTCGTCCTCGAGGAGGACCTTCTCGAGGTAGTCCGAGAACTGCCGGGCGCTCTCCCCCAGCTTGACCACGCCCTGGATCCTCAGGACCGTGATGGCACCCCTCTTCTCGCGGTAGATGATCACGCGGGCACCCCCGGGGCGCGGCACTCCTCCGCGGGCCCCTGACGACGGGCGACGAAGTCCTCGATCCGCTCCCGGTCCCCGTCGCCGATCTGGAGGAACCGGATGCCGAAGGCCGGGTGGAACAGGTCGAGCTCGGCCGCCCGGCGGATGACCCGGCCCTGCACCCGGAGGGGGGCGGGGTCGTCCGGGAGGAAGAACTCCAGGTCGAGCGTCCGGCCGATCGGCAGGAGGCTCTCGATCTCGATCAGGAGGCCGTTCGGCGAGACGTTCAGGGTCTTGCCGAGGAGCGAGCGGCCCGCCGCCGGCCCCTCGCGGACCCGCACGAGCGTGTTCACCTCGCGCCGCGCGGGGACGACGGTCAGCCGGCTGACCTTCTCCAGCAGCTCCTCCTCCGGATAGGGAGCGAGGAGGAAGTCGTTGATCCCGGAGACGAGGCACTCCTCCAGGTGCTGCTCGCCCGCGGGGACGACCAGCATCAGCGAGACCCCCTTCCAGAACGGGTTCGTCCGGAGGGCGCGGCAGACGGCCACGCCCCCCTCCGGGCCGAACGCCTCGTCGACGACGACGAGGTCCGGCGGCTTCCCGGCGGCGAAGCTCTCCAGGATCTCCGGCGAGTCGACGCTGGCGACGTCGTATCCCTGCCGCTCCAGCGGCAGCGCCATCCCGCGGAGGTTGCCCCCCGTCTCCCCGGCGAGGATGACCCGGCGGACGGTCACGCCGCCTCCCGCGTCCCCTGCCGGACGGTCACGGAGCCGCGCGCGACCTCGCCCCCGCCCTGGTCCAGGACCCTCCCGTCGAACCGGACGACCGGCCCGAGCCTTCCGGCCAGGACGACCTCCACGGTGAGGAGGTCTCCCGCCTCCGGGAGGCGGGAGACCTCGATCCCGGACAGGCCGGCGAGGAACCCGCTGCGGCCCAGCTCCGGGTCGCCCCCCTGCAGGAGGAGAGCCGCCTGGGCGATCAGCTCGCCCAGGACGGCGGGGCTGGCGGCCGGCGGGCCCAGGAGCCGTCCTCCGGCGGTCACCGCGGCCAGGACCCGCCCGGAGCCCTCGCCCGTCCGCTCTGCCGTCCGGTCCACGAACCGGAACGGGTAGAGGTGGGGGAGGGGCTCAAACGGGTGGGTCACGCCGCCTTCTTGGCCTGTATGAAGTCGCAGAGGGCGTCGACGGAGGCGAAGGCCTTGACCCCCACCTCCTCGTCCTGGACCTTGATCCCGAACTCCTTCTCGACGCCCAGGACGAGCTCGAGGGCGTCGATCGAGTCGAGGCCGAGGCCCTCCTTGCTCTCCCCGAAGAGGGGGGCGGCGTCGTTGATGGCCGCCGGGTCCACCTCGAGCTTCAGCTGGCGGACGATCAGCTCCTTGACACGCATCTTCAGTTCGCTGGTCTGTTCCATTCTCCCGTTCCTGGCGTCCGGGCTTGGACGTCCCCCGGAGTATACGGGCCGACCCCCGCGATCCGATGCGCCTGCCGCCGCCCCCGGGACCTTCAGCCGGCGAAGCCGCCGTCCACCCGGATCGTCTGCCCGGTGATGTACGACGCCCCGTCGGTGCAGAGGAACGAGACGATCGGGGCGAGGTCCTCGGGCCGGCCGAACCGCCCGACGGCGATCCGCTTCGTGAAACCCTCCCGGGCCTCCGGCGTCAGGAAGGAGATCATCTCGGTCTCGACGAAGCCGGGGGCGACGCAGTTGACCGTGACGCCGTACCGCCCCACCTCCGAGGCGAGCGACCGGGTGAAGGCCAGGAGGGCCCCCTTGGCCGCGGAGTAGTTGGTCTGGCCCTCGCTGGCGTTCAGCGCGGCGAGGGAGGAGACGTTGACGACCCGCCCCCAGCGCCGCCTCAGCATGTTCCGGATCACCCCCTTGGTCATCCGGTAGGTCCCCCCGAGGACCGTGTCGATCACGAGGTCCCAGCTGGCGTCGGGCATCAGGGCGAACAGGCCGTTCTTCAGGACGGCCGCGTTGTTGACGAGGACGTCCACCCCCTCGTGCTCGCGGTCGAGGCGGCCGAGGAGGGCCTCGATCTCGTCCTTCCGGGTGACGTCGGCCCGGACGGCCTCGGCGCTGCCGCCGTTCGCCCGGATCCCGGCCGCGGCCTCCTCGGCCCGCGCCTCGTCCGCCCGGTAGGTCAGGACCGTGTGGAAACCGTCCCGGGCCAGCCCCTCGGCGATGGCCCTCCCGATCCCCCTGGACGCGCCCGTGACGAGGGCGACGCGCCTGCGTTCGTTCACCGTTCCTCCTGCGCCGCGACGTCGGCGGCAAGCCCCGCGAATCGTTCGATCGACCCCGGATCGGCGACGGCCGCCACCCGGGCGCGCCTCACGGTCCACCGGGTCATCTTCGAGAGGACCTCGCCTGGCCCCAGCTCGGCGAAGAGCGAGGCCCCCTCCCCCGCCATCCCGGCGAGGACGCCCGCCCACCCGGAAGGGCGGGAGACCTGCCGGGCGAGGACCTCGGCCGCCTCCTCCGCCGTCTCGACCGCCCGGCCGAGCATCGGCGCGAAGAGGCGGCAGCGGGACGGGGCGCGGACCTCCACCTGGTCGCGGACGAACCGGGCCACCTCGTCGGCGACGGGCCCGAGGAGCGGCGAGTGCATCGGCCAGCGGATCGGGAGCCGCTCGGCGCGCAGGGCGTGCGGCCGGACGGTCGCGAGGAGCGCCTCGACGGGCCCTTCCTCCCCGGTGACGACGAGCTGCTGGGCGGCGTTCTCGTTCCCGATCGAGAGGGCGGAGGGGTCGTTCGAGACCCCGGCGACCCACGGGGCCAGCGCCTCGCGCGTCATGCCGATGACGACCCCCATCGCCCCGGACGGACCCCGCTGGGCGAGGAGCTCGTCCACGCGGAGCAGGACCGAGAGGGCCGCGCGGGTCTCGACGCAGCCGGCCGCCACCATCGCGGCGTACGTCCCGAGGCTGTACCCGGCCGCCCAGGACGGCACGAGGCCTCGCTCGCGCTCGAGGGCGCCGAGGACGCCCACCGAGACCGCGAAGACCCCGGCCTGCGCCGGCCGGTCGTCGTGGAGCGCCGGGGAGCCCTCGCCGAAGAAGACGGCCGGCAGGTCGACCCCGGAGGCCTCCGAGACCTCGTCGACGAGCTCCCGGACGTACGGGAAGCGGCGGTAGAGCCCCTCGCCCATCCCCGCCTGCTCGGAGAGCTGGCCCGGGAAGAGGGCTGCGAACGGGGTCATGCCGCGGCGTTCTCCGCGCGGGGGGGCCCGACGGAGGCCACCTCGGCAGCGGCGGTGACCGGCCGGAAGCGGTAGAGGGCGAGGAGCCGCGCGAGCCTCTTGCCGGTCCTCGACCGGCCGCCGAAGTGGACCAGCCAGTCGACGCCGGAGAGGTCCATCTGCGGGTGCTCGGGGTCCAGCTCCCACGGGTGACAGTAGAGGACGGGAGGGTCGCCGCGCTCCAGGGACTCCCGGATCGTCCGCAGGACGCGGGCCTCCCGCGAGAGGCGCGAGCAGACGCCGCCCCCCAGGATCGCGCGCCGGCCGAAGAAGGTCCCGGACAGCGGCGGGACCTCCAGGATCGGCCCCGCGGGCGTGGCCAGGTGCGTCGGCCGGTCGGGGTTCCCGGCGTCGCCGGCCGGCGGGGCCGCCACGAGGGACGAGTCGAGCGTGAAGCCCTCTTCCACCAGGACGCCGAGGGCGGGGTTCGCGGCGCTCCGCATCGACCACTCGGGGGCCCGGTAGGCCGTGACCGGGGACCCGAGGATCTCCTCGAGCGTCCCCCGGGCGCGCCTCACGTCCTCGCGGAACCCGTCGAGCGACATCTCGACGACCCGCCGGTGCTGGTCGCCGTGGCAGCCCACCTCGTGCCCGGCCGCCGCGATCCGCCGGACCAGCGCCGGGCTCTGGCGTGCCACCCAGCCGAGGACGAAGAACGTCGCCTTCGAGCCCGTCCCGTCCAGGAGGGAGAGGAGGGCGTCCACGCCGACGTGGGCCCGCTTGACCCGCGTGGCCCAGGTGGCAGGGTCCGCGTAGGCGGGGTGGCCGCAGACGTGGAACCACTCCTCCACGTCGACGGTCAGGATGGGGGCGAGGGACACCGCCGGATTATGTCTCGTCGGAGCCGGTCGTCTTGTAGTGGACGGTCAGCCACGACGTGACCCACGTGTCGTGGAAGGGGCGGTAGTGGGTCTTCACGCCGTAGATCGAGCGGACGGGCACGACCGCGAACCGCTCGACGCGGCGGCAGGCCTTGACGAGGATCTCGTTCTCGATGGCGTAGCGGCGCGAGACGAGGCGGAGCCGCCGGAGGAGGCGGGCGGCGACGAGGCGATAGCCCGACTGGCCGTCCTCGACGGGGAGCCCGGTCATCCGCGAGAGGACCTTGTCGCCGATGGTGTTGGCCCAGTAGCTCTTCGCGGGCATCCCCTCGGGGTTGCGGAGGCGCGAGCCGATGACGAAGTCGGCCCCCTGCCGCGCGGCGAGGAGGAGCGCCGGGAGGTCGTCCGGGTGGTGCTGGCCGTCGGCGTCGACGAAGGCGACGTGGGTCGCCTCGGACGCGAGGAGGTCCGCCAGCCCGTCCCGGATGGCGGAGCCTTTCCCTCCGTTCGACGGGCGGACGATCACCCGGGCTCCCCCGGCCTCCGCCTCGCGGGCGGTCCCGTCCCCGCTCCCGTCGTCGACGACGAGGACGTCGGGCACGTACCGGCGCACCCCCTCCACGACGGTGCGGACGGACGCCTCGCACCGGAACGCGGGGATCAGGACGGCAGGCCGGAAGGATTCTTGGGTTGACGGCCGCGCCAACATTGTGAAAAGTATCACGATCGCCGATGGGTACGCCCGCCGCCTTCCTCCCCGTCCTCCTCATGATCGTCGCGGCCGTCGGGATCGGGGTCGCGCTCCTCCTCCTGAACAACCTTCTGGGCCGCAAGGTCCGGACGCGACGGAAGCTCTCGCCCTACGAGAGCGGGATGCCGCTGCTCGACGAGAGCCGGAAACGGATCTCGGTCAAGTTCTTCATCGTCGCGATGATGTTCATCGTGTTCGACGTCGAGGCGGCGTTCCTCTACCCGTGGGCCGTGGTCTTCCGCGGCGCCGGCTGGGCCCTGTTCGCCGAGATGGCCCTGTTCCTCTGCGTCCTGTTCCTCGGCTACGCCTATCTCTGGAAGAAGGGAGCGTTCGACTGGGAATGAGCGGAGGTGCCGGGATCCCCGCGGCCGAGCAGGCCGGACACCCGCCGGTCGGCGAGCACGGAGCGCTCTCCTGCGGGAAGGCGCTGGAGTTCTCCCCCGCCACGAAGAAACGGTTCGACGCGCTCCTGACGCGCTACCCGACGAAGCAGGCCGCCCTCCTCCCGGCGCTCTGGCTGGCCCAGGAGGAGTGGGGCTGGATCTCGCGGGAGGCCGTGGACCACGTCGCCGCGCTCCTCGGGCTCTCCCCCGCGTTCGTCTGGGGCGTGACGACCTTCTACACGATGTACAACCGGGCGCCGGTCGGGAAGCACCTGATCCAGTTCTGCACCTCGATCTCGTGCCACCTCGCGGGCGCCGAGGAGGTCTACCACGAGTGCCGGCGGCGGCTCGGCGGCCTGAGACCGGGCGAGACGTCGGCCGACGGCCGCTTCACGGTCGTCGAGGTGGAGTGCCTCGCCCAGTGCGACAAGGCCCCCGCCGTCATGGTGAACGGCGACGACCACTTCTGCGTCACGAAGGACAGGCTCGAAGAGTTCCTCGGAGGGCTCGAGTGACCGCTCCCCCCCCGTTCCACCCGGCCGGCTACGAGCCGGTCCTGATGAAGCGCGTCCACAAGCCGCGCTCCACCGCGATCGCGGGCTACGTCGCCGACGGCGGCTACGAGTCGTGGAAGAAGGTCCTCTCCGGCGCCGCGAGCGGCGAGTGGACCCCCGCGAAGCTGACCGACATGGTCAAGGCGTCGGGCCTCCGCGGGCGCGGCGGCGCGGGCTTCCCGTGCGGGATGAAGTGGACCTTCGTCCCCCCGAAGGAGAAGCGGGGCGGAAAGCCGGTCTACCTCCTCTGCAACGCCGACGAGTCGGAGCCCGGGACCTTCAAGGACCGCGTGATCATCGAGCGCGACCCCCACCAGCTCCTGGAGGGGATCCTCCTCGCGAGCTTCGCCCTCGACGTCCGCCACGCCTACGTCTACATCCGGGGCGAGATGGTCAAGGGCGCCGAGGTCCTGAACGAGGCCGTCCGCGAGGCGCGCGCCTCGGGCCTCCTCGGGACGAACGTCCTCGGCTCCGGGCTCGACTTCGAGGTCACGATCCACCGGGGGGCCGGCGCCTACATCTGCGGCGAGGAGACGGCCCTCATCGAGAGCCTGGAGGGCAAGCGCGGCCACCCGCGCATCAAGCCCCCCTTCCCCGCCGTGGTGGGCGTCTGGGGCTGCCCGACGGTCGTCAACAACGTCGAGACGCTCGCCTGCGTCAAGCACGTCGTCGACCGGGGCGCCGAATGGTTCAAGTCGTACGGGCGCAACGACCGGAACACCGGCCCCAAGCTCTACTGCGTCTCCGGGCACGTCGAGCGCCCGGGCGTCTACGAGGCCCCGATCGGGATCCCCTTCCGCGAGCTCCTGGAGCTGGCCGGCGGGGTGCGCGGCGGGCGGAAGCTGAAGGCCGTCATCCCGGGCGGCTCCTCGGCGCCGATGCTCACGGCCGAGGAGATCCTGGACGTCCCGATGGACTTCGACGGCGTGGCCGCGGCGAAGTCGATGTTCGGCTCGGCCGCGATCATCGTCATGGACGAGACGGCCGACATCCCGAAGGCGGTCGCCAACATCGCGAAGTTCTACGCCCACGAGTCGTGCGGCCAGTGCACCCCCTGCCGCGAGGGGACGCCCTGGCTGAAGAAGATCCTCGACCGGATCGTGGCCGGCGCCGGGAAGAAGGAGGACCTGGACCTCCTCCTGCAGCTGTCCAACCAGATGGGGAACGGGATGACCATCTGCGTCTTCGCCGACGCGGCCATCGCCCCGGTCCTCTCGGCCGTCCCGAGGTTCCGCGAGGAGTTCGAGGCGTACGTCGCCCGCTCGGCGAGCCCCGGCTACGCGCTCGCCGCGCCGTCCGACGTGACGCCGAAGGTGGCCGAGCGCGTGGCGGAAGGGATGCACTCCTGATGGCGAAAGTCGTCGTCGACGGGAAGACCGTCGTCGTCCCCGACACCGCCAACGCCCTGGAGGCGTGCCGGGCGGCCGGGGTCGACGTCCCCCACTTCTGCTACCACCCGGGCCTGTCGGTCGTCGGCCAGTGCCGGATGTGCATGGTCGAGATCGAGGGGATGCCGAAGGTCCAGGCCTCCTGCACGGTGCCGATCCGGGACGGCATGGTGATCCAGGCCTCTTCCGAGCGGGCGCGGGCGGCCCGGAACGCCACGATGGAGTTCCTCCTCGTCAACCACCCGCTCGACTGCCCGATCTGCGACCAGGCGGGCGAGTGCAAGCTGCAGGACAACGCCGTGGCGGGCGGGCTCCCGGTCTCGCGCACCTCCGAGCCGCGGCGGCAGTACCCCGGGTACGACCGGACCGACATCGGCCCGCACGTCATCGCGGACATGACCCGGTGCATCCAGTGCACCCGGTGCATCCGGTTCTGCGCGGAGGTGGCCGGCACCGGAGAGCTCACCTTCATCGAGCGGGGCGGCCACACGATCGTCTGGACGCACGAGGGCCACCAGCTGGACAACGAGTGGTCCGGCTGCGCCGCCGACGTCTGCCCCGTGGGGGCGCTGACCGTCAAGGAGTTCCGGTTCCGCAAGCGCGTCTGGTGGCTCGCGAAGGCCCGGTCGGTCTGCGACGGCTGCGAGATCGGCTGCAACGTCTCGATCGAGCACCGCGACCGCGTCGTCCACCGCTACCTGCCGCGCGTGAACCCGCACGTCAACGACTTCTGGATGTGCGACTACGGCCGCTTCCGCGCCGAGGGGCTGAACCGGCAGGACTGGCTCCGGCCCGTCGTCCGCGCGGGCGGCGAGGCGCGCGAGACGAACTGGGGCGAGGCGGCGACCGCCGTCCAGCTCGCGATCGACGAAGCGCGCGGGGCGGACCCCGCCTCCGTCCTCGTCCTCGGCTCGGCAAACGCCTCCACCGAGGAGAGCTGGCTCCTGGCCGAGCTCTTCTCGCGGACGCTGGGCCTTCCGAACGTCGAGTTCGACGTGGACGCCGGGCCCCTCCGCCGGATCCCGAACCCGAAGGCCGCCGGGGCCGAGGGGCGCTTCCTCACCGGGACGCTCGCGGCGCCCAACGCGCGCGGGACCGAGGCCGCCGGAATCCGGCGCGTCGGGGCGGATTCCGCCCTCGCGCGGCTCCTCTCCGGCTCGTGGGCCCCCGAGGTCCTCTACGTCACCGACGCCGCCTTCTCGGCGCGGTGCGACGACCCGGAGTTCGTCGCGGCGCTCCGCAAGGCGAAGAAGCTCGTCGTGAACGCCCGGGGAAAGAACGCCCTCTCGGAGGCCGCGGACGTGGTCCTGCCGGTCGGGAGCCTCGCCACGAAGGAGGGGACGTTCGTGAACGTCCAGGGACGGATCCAGCGATTCGAGGCCGCGTTCCTCCCGCCGCCGATCGTGAAGAGCGACCTCGAGGTCCTCCTCCACCTCGGCAGGCGCTGGGGGGCGTTCGACACGCGCTGGACGGCGCGCGACGTCTTCGAGCGGATGCGGGACCGCGTCGCCGGGTACGGCGGGGCTCGCTGGGACGCGCCCGCGATCGCGGGCTACCCCTGCTCGCTCTCCCCCGCGGCGGCCTACGACGCGCTCGCCGCCGGGCGAGAGGCCGACGACCCCGACGCCACGCACGTCCTCGCCGCCCCGGCGGGAGGCAGGCCGTGAGCCCGGCGGTCTTCGACGCCGTGGCGATGGGGGTCAAGATCGCCGTGGTCTGGGGAGCGGTCCTGGCCCTCGGCGTCCCGGTCCTGACCTGGGCCGAGCGGCGGGTCGCGGGCCTGATCCAGGACCGGCCCGGGCCGAACCGGGTCGGGCCGATGGGCTTCTTCCAGCCTCTGGCCGACGCCGTGAAGTTCTTCATGAAGGAGGACGTCGTCCCGCAGTACGCGGACAAGGTCCTCCACTTCGCGGCGCCCCTGATCGTCTTCATCCCGGCCCTGTCGACGTTCTCCGTCCTGCCGTTCGGGCGGTCGATCCCGGTGACCGTCGGCGGGACGACCCGGGAGGTCCCCCTCGTCATCGCGGACGTCAACGTCGGGGCGCTCGTCCTCTTCGCCCTCACCTCCCTGGGCGTCTACGGGATCGTCCTGGCCGGCTGGTCCTCGAACAGCAAGTACTCGCTCCTGGGAGGCCTCCGGTCCTCGGCCCAGATCATCAGCTACGAGCTGGCGATGGGCTTCGCGGCGGTCGGGGTCTTCCTCTCGGCGGGCTCGCTCCGCCTGCAGACGATCGTCGAGGCGCAGCACGCCGGGATCTGGAACGTGGTGCCGCAGTTCGTCGGCTGCGTGATCTTCGTCGTCGCGGCCTTCGCCGAGACGAACCGGCTCCCGTTCGACCTGGCCGAGGCCGACTCGGAGCTCGTCGGCGGGTTCCACACCGAGTACTCCTCGTTCCGGTTCGGCATGTTCTTCATGGCCGAGTACGCGAACATGGTGGCCGCCTCGGCCCTGATCGTCACGCTCTACCTCGGCGGCTGGTCGCTGCCGGGCCTGGCGCTGACGGGCCTCGTGGGCGGCCTCCTCTCGGTGGCGATCTTCGCCGCGAAGACGGCCTTCCTCCTCTTCGTCTTCCTCTGGGTCCGGTGGACGCTCCCGCGGTTCCGGTACGACCAGCTGATGGCCCTCGGGTGGAAGGTGTTCGTCCCGCTCTCGCTCCTCCACCTCTTCTACGTCGCCGCGCTCGTCGCCGTGCGCGCGAAGGCCTGAGCCGGAGGGACGCCATGAACGGAGAGCTCCTCGCCTTCGCCCTCGGGTCCGGCCTGGCCGTCGCCTTCGCCGTCGCGATGCTCTTCCAGAAGAGCCCGGTGAAGAGCGTCCTGTCGCTCGTCCTGACCTTCTTCGGCCTGGCGATCCTGTCGGTCCTCCTGGCGGCGCCCTTCATCGCGGTGCTCCAGGTGATCGTCTACGCCGGCGCGATCCTGGTCCTGTTCCTCTTCGTCATCATGCTGCTCAACCTGACGGAGGAGGCCGAGGAGAAGGAGACCCGGAGCGTCCACCGCTTCCTCTCCCTCGTCGGCCTGGTGGCGCTGGGCGGGATGCTCCTCGGGCTGACGCTCCGGGCGCCGGCCCCGCCCGTCCCGCCCTCCGGCACGCCCGTGATCCCGGCGGCCGGGGGCGACGAGGTCCCCCTCCTGGGCCGGCTCCTCTTCACCGACTACCTCCTGGCCTTCGAGGTGCTCTCGGTCCTCCTGCTCCTGGCGGCCGTGGGGGCCCTGCTCCTGTCCAAGCGGAGGTTCGAATGAGCGGTGTCGCCCCGATGGCCGTGGCCCCGGAGGCCTACCTCGCCGTCGGGACCCTCCTGTTCGTCCTCGGGCTGGCCGGCGCGCTCCTGAAGCGCAACGCCATCTCGATCTTCCTGTCGATCGAGCTGATGATGAACGCGGTCAACCTGCTCTTCCTGACGTACGCCCGGATGCGCGGCGACGCCACCGGGCAGATGGTCGTCTTCTTCGTCATCGCCATCGCCGCCGCCGAGGCGGCCGTCGGCCTCGCGATCTTCGTCGCCCTCTTCCGGGCCCGCCGGACGGTCGACGTGGACAAGGTCAACCTCCTGAAGTGGTAGGGGACGCGACGTGGACTACCCGCTCTGGCTGATCCCCGCCCTCCCGCTCGCCGGCTTCCTCCTCAACGGGGCCGCCTCGCTCTTCTTCGGCTGGCGTCGGGCCGCGGCCGCGACCGCGCGCTGGCGGGCCGAGCACCCCGACGAGGAGCACGGGCACGGCGAGGCTCCCGGCGCCCAGGCGCACGCCTCGCACGCTCCCGGCGCCGCGCACGGCGACGACCACGCTCACGGCGGCGGCCACGGGCACCAGGGCCCGGCCCTCCCCTGGCTCGAGAGGCTCTTCTACGGCGTCGTCGGCGTCGGCTCGGTCGGCCTGGCGGCGGTCCTGTCGTTCGGCGTCGTCGTCCCCTTCGTGAAGGAGTCGCTGGCGAGCGCCCACGGCCTCCCCCCGGCGGTCGAGGTCGTCTACCAGTGGTTCTCCTCCGCCGGCTACACCGTCGACGTGGCGTTCCGGCTGGACGCGCTCTCGGCGCTGATGTTGGCGTTCGTGACGTTCGTCGGCACGCTGATCCACCTCTACAGCGTCGGCTACATGCAGAACGAGGAGGGGTACGGGCGGTTCTTCGCCTACCTGAACCTCTTCATGTTCTCGATGCTGATCCTTGTGATGGCCGACAACCTGCCGATGCTCTTCATCGGCTGGGAGGGCGTCGGGCTCTGCTCGTACCTCCTGATCGGCTACTACTACGACAAGGACTTCGCCGCCGCCGCGGGCAAGAAGGCCTTCGTCACGAACCGGGTCGGCGACTTCGGGATGCTCCTCGGGATCTTCGGCGTCTACGCCCTGTTCGGGACGGGGAGCTTCTCGTTCCTCGACGCCGCCAAGGCCGGGGCGGTCTCCGGCGCCGGGCCCCTCTCGGTCTACGCCGTCTGCGCGCTCCTCTTCCTGGGCGCCTGCGGCAAGAGCGCCCAGGTCCCCCTCTACGTCTGGCTGCCGGACGCCATGGCCGGCCCGACGCCCGTCTCGGCCCTCATCCACGCCGCCACGATGGTCACGGCGGGCGTCTACCTGGTCGCGCGGACGAGCGCTCTCTTCGTCCTGGCCCCCGACGCCCTCACCCTCGTGGCGTGGGTCGGCGCCGGGACCGCCTTCTTCGCCGCCACGATCGGCCTGGCGCAGAACGACATCAAGAAGGTCCTCGCCTACTCCACCGTCTCGCAGCTGGGCTACATGTTCCTGGCCTGCGGGGTCGGGGCCTTCGCGGCGGGGATGTTCCACGTCTTCACCCACGCCTTCTTCAAGGCCTGCCTCTTCCTCGGCTCCGGCTCCGTCATCCACGCCCTCCACCACGAGCAGGACATGAGGCGGATGGGGGGCCTCTGGAGGCGGACGCCCGTGACGGCCTGGACGATGGCGTTCGCCACGATCGCCATCGCCGGCCTGCCGCCCTTCGCGGGCTTCTTCTCCAAGGACCTGATCCTCGGCTCCGCGTTCGGCGCGGGGCACCCGCTCCTGTTCGGCGTCGGGCTCGTGACGGCGGGGCTGACCGCCTTCTACATGACGCGCCTGGCCCGGATGACGTTCGCGGGCGAGTTCCGGGGCCCCGAGGACGTGAAATCCAGGATCCACGAGTCGCCGCTGACGATCACCGTCCCCCTCGTCGTCCTGGCCGCCCTGTCGGCCGTGGCGGGGCTCGTCGGCGTGCCGGCGGTCCTGGGCGGGACGAACGTCTTCGGACGGTTCCTGGCGCCCTCGCTCGCCCACGTCCCGGAGCACCACGTCTCGCACGCCACCGAGTACCTCCTGATGGGCCTGTCGGTCGCGGCGGCCGTCGCCGGCATCGTCCTGGCCTGGCGCTGGTACGGGCAGGCGGGCGCCACGGAGGAGACGCCGAGCGCCCCGGCGAGGGCCTTCTCCGAGAGGACCGGCCTCCTCGGGAGGCTGGTCGCGAACAAGTGGAACGTCGACGAGGGGATCGAGGCCCTCGTCCTCGGCCCGTTCCGCGCGATCGGGCGGTTCCTCTGGCGTGGCTTCGACGCCCTGTTCATCGACGGGATCGCCAACGCGTCGGCGTTCCTCGTCGAGCTGGCGGGGGACCTGATCCGCTTCTTCACCACGGGGAACGTGAGGAACTACGCGCTGACGTTCACCCTCGGCCTGCTGGCGCTCGCCGTCTACGTCTGGATCCGGTGAGACGAGATGCTTGACTCCCCGTCCTCCCTCGACCTCCTCGGCGCCGACGCGCTGACGACGCTCGTCTTCCTGCCGACGCTCGGCGCCCTCCTGCTCGCCTTCCTCCCCGCCGAGGCGAAGAGGGCGATCCGGTGGGTCGGCCTCCTGACGACGGGCGCGGCGCTCCTCCTCTCCGTGAAGGTCGCCCTCCTCTTCGACGCCGCCGTGCCCGGGATCTCCGGGTTCCGGGTGGACGCGCCCTGGATCCCCCGCTTCGGGATCTGGTACCGCGTCGGCGTCGACGGCCTGTCGCTGGCCCTGGTCCTCCTGACGACGCTCCTGTCGTTCTGCGTCCTCCTCGCCTCCTCGGGGCAGAAGATCGACCGCTGGAAGGGGTACGTGGCCGCCTTCCTCGTCCTGGAGACGGGGATGATCGGCAGCCTCGTCGCCCTCGACGCGATCCTCTTCTACGTCTTCTGGGAGGCGATGCTGATCCCGATGTACTTCATCATCGGGATCTGGGGCGGCAAGCGGCGGATCTACGCCGCGATGAAGTTCGTCCTCTTCACCCTCGTCGGGTCCCTCCTGATGCTGGTCGGGATCCTCGTCACCGCGGGGATGCACGCCAAGGCGACGGGGATCCAGAGCTTCTCGATCCTCGACTGGACGGCCGCCTCTCAGGCCGGCCGCTGGGCGCTCCCGGCGGACGTCGAGGGGCTCCTCTTCTGGGCCTTCGCCCTCGCCTTCCTCGTGAAGGTCCCCCTCTGGCCGCTCCACACGTGGCTCCCCGACGCGCACGTCGAGGCGCCGACGGGCGGCTCCGTGATCCTGGCGGGCGTCCTCCTGAAGCTCGGGACGTACGGCCTGATGCGCTTCAACCTGCCCCTCTTCCCGGAGGCCTCGGCGCGCTTCGCCCCGCTGATCGGCGTCCTCGCCCTGATCGGCGTCGTCTACGGCGCGTGGGTGGCGGCCGCCCAGAAGGACATGAAGAAGCTGGTGGCTTACTCCTCGGTGAGCCACCTGGCGCTCGTCGTCCTCGGGATCTTCTCGTTCAACTCCGCCGCGATGGCGGGCGCCGTCTTCCAGATGGTGGGGCACGGCCTGACGACGGGCCTCCTCTTCCTCCTCGTCGGCGTCCTGTACGAGAGGCGCCACACGCGCGAGATGGCCGACTACGGCGGCGTGGCCACGTACGTCCCGGTGACGACGACGCTCTTCGTGATCTCGGCGCTCGGCTCCGTCGGCCTGCCGGGCCTGAACGGGTTCATCGGCGAGTTCCTCATCCTGGGAGGCGTCTTCCAGGTGAACCTGGTCTGGTGCGCCGTGGGCGCGACGGGGCTGATCCTGGGCGCCATCTACCTCCTGACGCTCGTCCAGAAGGTCTTCTGGGGGCCCGAGGGCCCGGCCGCCAACCGCGGTCTGACCGACATCAACGGCTGGGAGCTGGCCGGCGCGCTCCCGATGATCGCCCTCGTCGTCGTCCTCGGCGTCTTCCCGGCGCCGCTCCTGAACCTGATCCGGACCTCCGTCGAGGTCGTCGTCCAGGCCGCGAGCCTCCGGGGGGCCCCGTGAGGACGTCCGTCGCGTCGAGGAGGCCGTCGAAGTGACTCCCTTCACGATCCCGATCTCCACCGCCGACGTCGCCGCCGTCGGCCCCGAGATCGCGCTCTGCGCCTTCGGCATCCTGATCCTCCTCCTCGACGCGTTCCTGCGCGCGTCGCGCCCCGCCCTCCCCTTCGTGGCGCTCGCGGGCCTCTTCGTCGCCAACGTCGGGAGCCGCTACGCGCCGGGGACCTGGTTCTCCGGGGCGATCGAGACGTCGGAGCTGACGCGGTTCGTCGACCTCCTCGCCGTCTCGGCCTGCGTGCTCGCCGTCCTCGGCGGCGGGCCGCTCCTGGCCCGCGACCGGAAGAACCAGGGCGAGTTCTACTCGATGCTCCTCTTCTCGGCGGCCGGGCTGACGCTGATGGTCAAGGGGACCGACCTCCTCGTCGTCTTCGTCGGCCTGGAGCTGATGTCGCTCGGCCTCTACGTCCTGGCGGCCTGGTACCGCGACCTCCCCGAGTCGGCCGAGGCGGGGATGAAGTACTTCCTGATGGGGGCGCTGGCGTCGACCGTCTTCCTCTTCGGGACCGCGACGATCTACGGCCGGACCGGGACGACGAGCCTGACGGACCTGGTGGGCCTCGCCTCGTCGCACGGCCTCCTCCTCGACCCGATGGTGGCGCTCGGCCTCGTGGCGCTCGTGGCGGCGCTCTCGTTCAAGCTCTCCCTCGTCCCGTTCCA
Organism: Acidobacteriota bacterium; assembly: GCA_008363385.1. Lineage (GTDB taxonomy): Bacteria > Acidobacteriota > Thermoanaerobaculia > UBA5066 > UBA5066 > RHKY01. Next base: position 136,666 of record RHKY01000006.1, read on the forward strand.
CTCCTGGGCGCCGGACGTCTACCAGGGGATGACGACCCCCGGCGTGGCGTTCCTCTCCACGGCGCCGAAGGCCGCGGCCCTCCTCGTCCTCGTCCGGGTCCTCCACGCGCTGGCCCCGGAGGGGCTCGGGGAGCCGTGGAAGCCGCTGCTCGGCCTCCTGGCGGTCGCCTCGATCCTCTTCGGCAACGTCGTGGCGCTCGCGCAGCGCGACGTGAAGCGGATGCTGGCCTACTCCGGCATCGCGCAGATGGGGTACGCCGCCATCGCGCTGGCCACCTTCACCGACGAGGCCCTCGAGGGGCTCCTCGTCTTCGTGGCGGGCTACCTCGTGACGAACGTCGCCGCCTTCCTCTCCGCCGCCGTCCTGTCCAACGGCGAGCGCGACGCGCACCCGCTGGCCGACCTGGCGGGCCTCGGGCGCGTGCGGCCCGGCGCCGCGTCGATCCTGACGCTCTCGATGCTGTCGCTGGCCGGCCTCCCGCCGACCGTCGGCTTCGTCGGCAAGCTCTTCGTCTTCCGCGCCGCGGTCGAGGCCGACCTCGTCTGGCTGGCGATCTTCGGCATCGCCGGGAGCCTGATCTCGGTCGGGTACTACTTCCGCGTCGTCTACTTCCTCTGGATGAAGGAGCCGAGCCGCGAGGTGGCGATGCCTCCGGAGGACGCCATGAGCGGCGCGGCCCACCTCCTCGTGGCGGCGGGCATGCTCGTCCTCGGCGTCTTCCCGCGGCCGCTCCTGGACGTGGCGCGCTCGGCCGCCTCCGCGCTCCCGCTGGGGCTGCTGCGCTGACGTGACACGCCGGGACCGCACCTCCCCCGTCTCCGAGGCGACCACCCAGCGGCTCTCGGTCCTCCTGCGGGGCCTCTGTGTCCTGGAGGCGGAGGGGGCCGTCTCCACGTCGTCCCGGCTCCTGTCCGAGCGGTTCGGCCTGAACTCGGCGCAGATCCGCAAGGACCTGACGCAGTTCGGCGAGTTCGGCGTGCGGGGCGTGGGCTACCGCGTCGCGCTCCTGGCCGGGAAGCTCCGCGCCGTCCTGGGCCTCGACCGCCCGCGCCCGATCGTCATCGCCGGGGCGGGGAACCTCGGGATGGCGCTGGCCGACTCGCGGAACTTCAACCAGCCCCCGTTCCGGGTGGAGGCCCTGTTCGACGTCGACCCGGCGCGCGCCGGGCTCCGCTCCCGGTCCGGCGTCCCGGTCCTCCCCGCCTCGGAGGTCGCGGAGGGCGTGCGCCGGGTCGGGGCGCAGATCGGGATCCTGGCGGTCCCCGCCGACTCGGCGGCGGGAGCCGCCCGGGCGCTCGTGGACGCCGGAGTCCCCGCGCTCCTCAACTTCGCCCCTGCCGCGGTCGGCCCGTTCCCCGGCGTCGTCGTGAAGAACGTCGACCTGACCCTCTTCCTCGAGGGGCTGAGCTACCACCTGACGCGGCTGCCGGCGGGCGCCGGGTAGGCGCGGCTCTGGGCCCGCTCAGCCGGCCCAGAGGACGAGGCCGAGCTCGTTCGGGTGGACCAGCTCCGGGTGGGAGGGGCGGATCCGGATCGAGTAGCCGCGGGAGTCGTCGACCGGCCTCGTGATCGTCCCGTGGTACTGGGCGCGGCCGTCGGCCTGGCTCACCAGCGCCAGCGGGAAGGAGTACCCGGCGTCCACGACGCCGTCGGCGTCCGTCGTCCCCTCGAACCACTCCACGGCCACGTCGGCGGCGTCGGCGGCGCCGAGGCGGACCTCGACGTCCACCTCGAAGCGGCTCCCCGGCGCCAGGCGGGCGGGCTCCTCGACCGAGAGCTGGACGGAGACGAAGCCGACGCCGCCCCAGGCGCCGGAGATCCGCCGCTTCCACGCCGCCAGCTCGCGCGCCCCCCTCTCGCCGTCCGAAAGGAGCCGCGTCGCGCGCTCGGCGGCCGGCACGTAGCAGAGGCGAAGGTAGTCCTGGAGCATCCGGTCCGAGGAGAAGAGGTGCCCGAGCGCGTCGGCGGAGGCCACCATCCTCTCGACCCAGGCCCCCGGGGCGCGGTTGCGGTCCCCGTACGGCCGGTCGTAGAAGAGCGGGACGACCTCGCGCTCGAGCTTCTCGTAGAGGGCCGTGGCGACCTCGTCGTCCCCCCGGCCGTCCGTGTCGTCGCCGATGGAGAAGCCCGTGCTGTCCCGGGGGGCTTCGTCCCACCAGCCGTCGAGGACCGAGAGGTTCAAGACGCCGTTCATCGCGGCCTTCATCCCGGAGGTCCCGGAGGCCTCGTAGGGCCGCCGCGGCGTGTTCAGCCAGACGTCGCAGCCCGAGACGAGCGCGCGGCCGAGCCGCATGTCGTACCCCTCGAGCAGGACGACCTTCCCCCGGAAAGCCTCGGAGAGGGAGAGCTCGCCGACCCGACGGAGGAACTCCTTGCCCGGCTCGTCCTTGGGGTGGGCCTTCCCCGCGAAGACCAGCTGGACGGGTCGCGCCGGGTCGTTCACGAGGCGCGCGAGGCGCTCGGGGTCGTGGAAGACGAGGGTCGCCCGCTTGTAGGTGGCGAAGCGGCGGGCGAACCCGATCGTCAGCGCCCGCGGGTCGAGGAGGCTCCAGGCCGCCGCGATCTCCGAGTCCGGGGCGCCGCGGCGCTTGCGAGCCTCGGCCGTCCTCTGCCGGACCGTGTGGACGAGGCCGGCGCGGAGCGCCTCGTGGCGCCGCCAGAGCTCCTCGCGGTCGACGTTGGCGAGCGACTCCCCCACCTTCATCTCCGCGATCGCCGGCGCGGTCCACGTCGGGGCGTGGACGCCGTTCGTGATCGGGACGATCGGGATCTCGGAGAGGGGCGCCTCGGGGAAGACGCCGCGCCAGAGCCGCCGCGAGACCTGCGCGTGGAGCTTCGAGACGGCGTTGACGTGGCCGGAGATCTTGAGGCCCAGGACGGCCATCGAGAAGTACTCGCCGGCGTCCTCGGGGACCTGGCGGCCGAGCCCCAGGAGCCGCTCCATGGTGATCCCGAACCCGGCGACCTTCCGGTCGAAGTACCGGCGGACGAGGTCCGGCGGGAAGAGGTCGATCCCGGCGGGGACCGGCGTGTGGGTCGTGAAGACGTTCCCCGCCGCCGCGGCCTCGAGCGCCTCGTCGAAGCTCATCCCCCGGCGCTCGGCCAGGAGCCGGATCCGCTCCAGGCCGAAGAAAGCGGCGTGCCCCTCGTTGGCGTGGCAGATCGTCGGCGGCAGGCCCGCCAGCTCGAGCGCCCGGTAGCCGCCGATGCCCAGGACGATCTCCTGGCGGATCCGCTTCTCCTGGTCCCCGCCGTAGAGGCGGCTGGTGATGTCGCGGTCCGCCACGCGGTTCTCCGGGACGTGGGTGTCCAGGAGGAGGAGCGTGACGCGGCCCACCCGGGCGACGCGGACGAGGACGGCGACGTCGTGCTCGAGGAGCCGGACGGTCACCACGGGAGGCGCTCCCGACGGGGGCCTCAGCACCTCGAGCGGCAGGTCGTCCGCCTCCAGGATCGGGTACGACTCGCTCTGCCGCCCGTCGGCCGTGAGGGCCTGCCGGAAGTAGCCGCCACGGTAGAAGAGGCCCACGCCGACGAGCGGCACGCCGAGGTCGCTGGCGGACTTCAGGTGGTCGCCCGCCAGGATCCCGAGCCCCCCGGCGTAGACCGGCAGGACCTCGGAGACGCCGAACTCGGCGCAGAAGTACGCCACGCGGTGGCCCGCCGAGACGAGGCTCTCCGCGTGAGGCGTCCTCGGGCCGTCCCGGTCCTCGGCGGCCAGCCGTTCGGCCTCCTGCTGGAGCCACGAGACGTAGCCCGCGTCGGCGGCCTTCCCGGCGAGCCGGGCGGGGTCGACGAGCTGGAAGAAGCGGACGGGGTTCCCGAAGGCGGCCTCCCAGGCGGCCCCGTCGAGCTCCTCGAAGAGCCGCCTCACGCTCGGGCGCCAGGCCCAGCGGAGGTCGTAGGCGATCCGCTCGAGGGGCGCGAGGACACCGGGGACCTGCGGGGCGGCACGATAGTGACCGAGTGGGCGCATGGAAGGGCGGAGGATAACCGAGACGGGCCACGAGCGCCGCACGCGCGGCGAGCGCGCGCGGCGCGACCCCTCCGCGGCGGGGGAACGCCTCAGGCGGGGTGTGCCGCGGCCGGCTGCTCCAGCGCCTCGCGCTTGGCCCGGGCGACGGCCTCGGCCCGGCGCGAGTCGTTCGGGCGGTCGTCGAAGATCTTCCCGTCGCGGATCCGGATGATCCTCCGCGCGTGGGCGGCGATGTCCTCCTCGTGCGTGACGAGGACGATCGCGTTCCCGGCGGTGTTCAGCTCGCGGAAGAGGCGCATGATGTCCTCGCCCGTGGCCGAGTCGAGGTTTCCGGTCGGCTCGTCGGCGAGGAGGATCGACGGGTTCGTCACGAGGGCGCGGGCGATGGCGACGCGCTGGCGCTGGCCGCCGGAGAGCTCGTTCGGGTTGTGGTGCATCCGGTCCGTCAGCCCCACCTGGGCGATCGCCTTCTCGGCCGCCTCCTTCCGCTCCTTCCTCCCGAGCCCGGCGTAGACGAGCGGCAGCTCCACCTGCTGGAGGGCGTTGGTCCGCGGGAGGAGGTTGAACGTCTGGAAGACGAAGCCGATCTCCTTGTTCCGGATCCGCGCCAGCTCGTCGTCCGTCAGGTCCTGGACGAGCTGCCCGTTCAGGCGGTAGCTGCCCGCCGTGGGCGTGTCGAGGCAGCCGATGAGGTTCATCAGCGTCGACTTCCCGGAGCCCGACGGTCCCATGATCGCGACGTACTCCCCCCGGTCGATCGTGAAGGTGACGCCGCGGAGCGCGCGGACCTTCTCCTCGCCGACGTCGTACGTCTTCTCGATCTCCTGCATCTCGATCAGCATCGTCTGCTCCGTCAGCCGAGGAACACCGCGGCCAGGCCGCCCTTGGCCAGGACGTAGAGGGCCCAGAGGACGATCGGCACGGCGGCCGCCGAGCCCTTGGAGATCCCCGGGAGGCGGCGCAGCCCGACGACGAGGAGCGCCAGCGTCGCCAGCGAGAAGACGTCGATCGAGGACGCCAGCGACCCCAGGAAGGCCGGGACGTCCTCCGGGAGGAACGCGCCCACGTTCGACTTGAAGACGCGCTGGATCCCGAACTGCGTCTCGGAGGCGTCCTCGAGCGACGCCACGACCGGGAGCGAGAGGATCCCGCCCGCGATGTTCACGAGGTTGGCGTGGGTCCAGATCGACAGCACCTGGGAGAAGCGCGCCTCGGCGCCGAAGGCCCGCACGCCGCCCCAGAGGACCAGCGCCACGAGGAGGAGGATGACGCCCGCCGTGGGCGCCCCGATGGCCGTCGCCCGTCCCGGCCCCCGGTCCGAGCGCGCCGCGATCTCGCGGATCTGCTGGTCGGAGAGCGACTGCCCCGTGCGGGCCGCGCGGCGCTCGAACATCTCGCGGATCGAGCGCTCGGTGTCGATCTTCGGCGTGGCGATCCAGATCGAGGCCGCCACGACCACGATCGCCAGCCCGAACGGCAGCCACCAGGTGGGCCGCCTCACGAGGGCCTCGAACGTGACGCCGGGACGCGTGAACGTCCCGGCGACGGCGGCGAACGGCGAGAGGGCGGGCGCCGGCGGGGCGGCCGGCGCCTCCGGGGACGGGACCTCCTGCGTCACCTGCGGCTCCTTTCCGGCCCTACCTCAGGGCCCCTTCCTCCGGCGGCGTCGCCCCGGTCGGCACCGGGAGGCCCTGGAGGTCGACGCCCTTGACCTCGAGCAGGTCCCCGACGGCCCTGTGCCACGCGACGACCGAGCGCGTGTAGCCGAGGATGGCCTGCAGCTCGCCCGTGCGGGCGGCGGTCAGGTCGTTCTGGATCTGGGAGACCTGGAACGACGTCGTCATCCCGTTCTCGTACTTCTTCTTCTCGGCGTCGAGGTTCCGCTCGGCGAGCTCCCTCGACTTCTTCGCGGCGACGACGGAGCGCTTGGCGGTGTCGACCGCCCGCGCCGCGGCGCGGACCTCGAGCTGGAGGTTCTGCTTCAGGATGGTCAGGTTGGTCCGCGAGAGCTCCAGGTCCGTCGCGGCGACGGCCACGTTCCCCTTCGCGGTCCGGTTCAGGATCGGCACGCTGAAGCTCAGGCCGACGTTCCAGCCCGGGTAGTCGGCGTCGCGGATCTGGTAGAGGGCGTCCATGTAGTCCCGGCTCACGTAGCCGCCCTCGGGGCCCTCGAGCGTCTTGTTGTAGCCGACGCCCGACAGGCCGTAGCCGGCGGAGAGGTCGAGCCGGGGCTTGAGCTGGTTCCTGTTGTAGGCGAGCGAGACCTTCTTCGACTCGATGTCCACGACCGCCTGCTTGACCTCGGGCCTCAGCTCCAGCGCCCGCTGGATCCCCGCCTCGACGTCGAACTCCCGCGTCTCCATGACGGGCTTGTCGGCCGGGACGATGGGACGGTCCCACTCGACCTCGCCCTTGACGTTCAGGATCCTCTTGAGCCGGTCCTGGGCGTCGCCGATCAGCCCCTCGGCGACGATGATCTCCTGCTCGCGCTGGGCGATCGTCACCTCGGTCTGGACGATCTCGATCGGCGCCAGCGCCCCGACGTCGATCTTGATCTTCGTGATCCGGTTGAGGTCCTTGGCCCGCTCCAGCGCCTCGGTCTTCGCCTTGAGGTTCTCGTTGGCGTAGAGGAGGTCCCAGTAGGCGTTCTCGACGGTCTGGATCGTCGTCTGGACGGCGGAGACGAAGCTCCACGCGGCCTGGTCGCGCGCGATGCGCGACTGGACGATGAGGCGCGTGCTCACCAGCTTCCCGAAGTCCCGGAGGAGGGGCTGGACGATGCTCGCCGACAGGCTGCTGGAGTAGGTCGGGTTGATCTCGATGTAGCCCGGGATCAGCTCCGTGCCGACCGACGGCGAGTCGTTCCGCCGGTTCGTCCAGCCGGCCTCGTAGGTGGTGCCCCACGGCAGGAGGCCCCCGACGAAGATGTTCCCCGTCTGCGACCGGCTGTCGGTGGCCTGGAGGCTCCGGACGGGCGGCGTCTCGTTCCGCTGCGCCGTGAGCTCGGCCGAGAGGGCCGCGTCGAAGATCCCCTGCGCCGAGCCGAGGGAGAACGCCGCCTTCTCGTACCCGTACGAGGCGACGTCGAGGTCCAGCGCGTTCCTCAGGGCCAGCGCGATGGCCTGCTGGAGCGTCAGCTCGATCCTCTCTCCCTCGGGGAGCGGCGACGGCTTCCGGTCCGCGCTGGCGATCGGGACCTCGACCTTCTGGGCCAGGACCGGGGACGGCACCCCGGCCAGGAGCGCCGCCGAGGCGAGCGCGAGGGCCGGGAGGTGGCGCCGGGACGACCGGGCGGGGGCCTGGGACACTCGGGACGGCTGTCTCAAGGTGCGTCTCCTCTGCTCGGGTCTGCCGTCAGGGCGGCCGGGCTCGGGGTGCGGCCCCGCCGTCCCCGCCGTCCTCGTGGCACGCTGAGATTACGGCGGGACGGCCGAAAAGTTCTTGGGTCGGGGGCTACCCCCTTCCGGCAGAAGGGGATGGAAGCAGGCGACGAGCCTCTCCGGGTCCTCCTCCCGCGGGAGGAGCGGCGGGGTCGAGGCCCGGCACTCTGCCGTCGCGGCCGGGCAACGAGGGTGGAAGGCGCACCCGGGGGGCGGAGCTGACGGGGACGGCGGCTCGCCCGCCGGGACCGCCGGGCCGGGGCGACCGGCGCCGGGAGCGTCACGGGGCTCGGAGGCACGCAGGAGCGCCGTGTAGGGGTGGAGGGGCGAGGCGAAGAGGGGGAGGGTCGGCCCCTCCTCGACGACGCGTCCGAGGTACATGACGGCAGTACGGTCCGCGATCTGCCGGACGACGGCCAGGTCGTGACCGATGAAGAGGTAGGCCGGTGCTTCGGCGGCGGCGCGCTGGAGGTCGAGGAGGAGGTTCAAGACCTGGGCCCGCACCGAGACGTCGAGCGCGGAGACCGGCTCGTCGAGGACCACCAGCTTCGGCGCCGTCGCGAGCGCCCGGGCGATCCCGATCCTCTGCCGCTGCCCGCCGGAGAACTCCGACGGGCGCTTCCCGAGGCAGGACTCCGGCAGCCCGACGGCCTCCAGGAGCTCCCGGACCCTCCGGCGCCTCTCGGCCCGGCTCCCCAGCCGGTGGATGGCGAGCGGCTCCCCGACGATGGCCTCGACGCTCATGCGGGGGTTCAGCGAGGTGGCCGGGTCCTGGAAGACGACGCCCAGCTGACGCCGCATCCGGTTGAGCTCCCGGGGAGGCAAGGCGAGCCAGTCGACGCCGTCGAACTCGATCCGCCCGCCGTCCGGCCGGACCAGACGCAGGAGGAGCCGCGCGGTCGTCGTCTTCCCGCTCCCCGACTCCCCGACGAGCGCCACGGTCTGCCCCCGGCCGATCGAGAGAGAGACCCCCCTCACCGCGGGGACCCGCGCTCCCGAGCCCAGGAGCCCTCCCCGCGCGACGAACGACTTCTCGAGCCCCTCGGCCACCAGCAGAGGGCGGGCGGCCTCCGGGGCGCCCCCCCGGGTCACGGCTCCCTCCCCTCGCCCTGCCAGAGGAAGCAGGCGGCGAGGCCGGGCCGCCCGGCGAGCGGCGAGAGCGAGGGCCGCGCCGCCGCGCATCGGCCGAAGGCCTCTCCGCAGCGAGGCGCGAAGGCGCAGCCGGCGGGCCGTTTCCCGGGCTCCGGGACCGTTCCCTCGATGGCGGGGAGGCGACGGCCGCGGCCCTCCGAAAGCCCCGGACGCGCCGCCAGGAGCGCCCGGGTGTACGGGTGGGCCGGCCTGGCGAAGAGGTCGGCCACCGGGGCCTCCTCGACGATCTCCCCCGCGTACATCACGAGGGCCCGGTCGGCCAGCTCGGCGACGACGCCGAGGTCGTGCGTGATCACGAGCACCGTGAGCGACAGCTCCTCGCGCAGCCTCCGGAGGAGCGCCAGGAGCTGGGCCTGGATCGTCACGTCGAGGGCCGTCGTCGGCTCGTCGGCCACCAGGAGGCGCGGCCCCCCCGCCAGGGCGAGCGCGAGCATCGCCCGCTGGCGCATCCCCCCCGACATCCGGTGAGGGACGTCCTCCATCCGACGTTCCGGCTCGGGGAGCGCCACGCGGGAGAGCCACGCGAGCGCCTCGGCGCGGGCCTGCCGGCGCGAGGTCCCGCGGTGACGGCGGATCACGTCCACCAGCTCGGAGCCGATCGTCCGGACGGGGTCGAGCGCGGCCCCCGGCTCCTGGAAGACCAGCCCGATCCCGCCGCCCCTCACGCGGCGCTTCTCGGCCTCCGGGAGCGAGCGCACGTCCCGACCGTCGAACAGGACCTCCCCCGCCTCGACCGCCCCGGGCTCGGGGACGAGGTCGAGGAGGGCGAGCGCGGTCACGCTCTTCCCCGACCCGGACTCGCCCACCAGGGCGGCGATCTCGCCGCGTCCGATGTCGAACGAGACCCCGTCGACGACGGGAAGCCGCTCGCCGTTCGGGCCCGGGAAGGTCACCGTGAGCCCGCGGACCGACAGGAGCCCCGCGCTCACGACGGTGTGCGCGCCTCGTGCGCGGCGGCTCTCGGCATGGTGCGGGAATCATAGCGAGGTGCTACCGTTCGCGGCCGATGAAGACGACTCGCCCCGCCCGGAAGAGCCGGTTCCTCGCCGGCCGGCGGATCGCCCCGAAGCCGGTCACGGGGTCCGTCCGCGCCGCCGACCTCGTCGAGCGGACCTTCTCCGCCTACAACGCCGCCCGGCTGCGCGAGGCGTGCGCCCTCTTCGTCGAGAAGGTGCTCCGGCCCGACGTCACCGTCGGCGTCTCGCTCACGGGCGCCCTCACCCCCGCGGGACTCGGGCTGTCGTGCCTGATCCCGCTGATGCGCGCCGGCTTCGTCGACTGGATGATCTCGACCGGGGCGAACCTCTACCACGACGTCCACCACGGCCTTGGGATGCCGATCCACGAGGGGCGCCCCGGGTTCGACGACGTGGCGCTGCGCGACGAGGGGATCATCCGGATCTACGACATCGTCTTCCCCTACGAGGTCCTCCTCGACACGGACGCCTTCTTCCGCGAGGTGCTGCGCGCCCCGGAGTTCGACCGCCCCATGTCCACGGCGGAGTTCCACTGGCGCGTCGGCCGGTACGTCGCGGGGAGGGCCCGCCAGCTGGGCCTCGGCCTCGACCAGTCGATGCTGGCCAGCGCCTGGCGGCTCGACGTCCCCGTCTACACGAGCTCGCCGGGCGACTCGTCGATCGGGATGAACGTCGCGCGGGCGGCGCTGGAGGGAGGGAGCTTCTCGTTCGACGTCTCGGCCGACGTCAACGAGACGGCCGCGATCGTCTACGACGCCAAGCGCCGCGGGGGGAAGAGCGCGGTCCTCATCTTCGGCGGGGGGAGCCCGAAGAACTTCCTCCTGCAGACGGAGCCGCAGATCCAGGAGGTGCTCGGGATCGACGAGGCCGGGCACGACTACTTCCTCCAGTTCACGGACGCCCGCCCCGACACCGGCGGCCTCTCGGGCGCCACGCCGTCGGAGGCCGTCTCGTGGGGGAAGATCGACCCCGGCGCCCTCCCCGACACCGTCGTCTGCTACCTCGACGCCACGGTGGCCCTCCCGCTCTTCACCGCCTACGCCCTGGCGCGCCACCCGAAGCGTCCCCTGAAGAGGCTCTACCGGCGCCGGGCGGAGGTGATGGGGAGCCTGCGGGCGGCCTTCGACGACGCGCGGCACGGGAAGGGGCTCTCGAAGCGAGCCCCGCGCGAGTACGCGGGGACGCTCACGAGCCGCAAGGACGAGAAGCCGCACAGCGGCTTCCGGACCCACTCCACCTTCGGCAAGAAGAGCTGACGCCCCCCGGCCCGCGTCCGAGGGCCCGCCTCCCGGAGGGGCGGAGCAGCCGGGAGGGGGAGAAGACCGCAGATCCTCCGGGCACAGAACGTATAACGGAGCTCTGACCCCACGCTCGCTGACCCCACGCTCGCCGGTTCGAGCGCGCAGCGCGCCGATCACGGTGCCGCTGGACCCGGGGCGGCGGTCTTCCCCCCGATCAGGACGTGGGGAACTGCTTGAGCCGGTCGCCGACGTCGCGGTACGAGGCGTTCGTCCCGTAGATGTCGAGGAAGGTCTTGTACGCGTTCTCGTTGTCGCCGACGTCCGCGTAGACCGTCGCCAGGTCGTACTGGAGCCCCAGCCGGTCCTCCTCGCGGATACCGAGCGTCTCCAGCCCCTTGCGGTACCACTTGATGGCCAGCTGCGGGAGCCCCTTCTCGAGGAAGCAGAGGCCCAGCATCGAGCAGGAGTCGACGGCGTGGAGCGGGTCCTTCGCCGAGATCTGGAACTCGCCGATCGCCTCGTCCGTCAGCCCCATCTCCTTGTAGGCGATCCCCAGGTTGTAGTGGGTCTCGAAGTCCTCCGGGGAGAGCTGCTGCTCGACGCCCTTCTTGAACTCGCGGAAGATCTCCTCCAGCGAAACCTCGGCGCCCGGGCCGGCCGCCGCGGCCACGACGTCCTGCTTGATCTCGCTCTGGAGCTCCTCGGCGAAGTTGAAGAACTCCTGCTCGTCGGAGAAGAGCCCCGACTCGTCGAGCGGAACGGCGGGCCCGGGGGGCCCTGCGGACCTGGGCGGAGCCTCCGCGGCGGCGCCTCCCCCGCGGACCATCTCGTCGGTGAGGGCCCGTCCCAGCTCGGCGTCCAGCACCGACTCGAAGTCCTCCGGGAGGATCTCCTCGAGGGGGGGCCGGGCCTCCTCGCCCGCTGGACGGCTCCCCTCCAGCCGCTGCCGGCGCGCGAGCACCTCGGGGTGGGCCGGGTAGCGCTCCTCCAGCCCCTGGAGCCGCTCGGCGGCGTCGACGACCATCCCCTGGTCCAGGCAGAAGTCGACCTCGCTCATCTCCTGCGCGGAGGGCCCCTCGGCGGCCGGCGGGGCGGCCGGCGCCGCCGCGGGCGGTGCCGGGGCCGCGCTCGGGGCGACGACGTCGACGTCGAACTCCTCGAGGGAGAGGTCCGGGACGGACGGAGCGACGGGGGGCGGGGCCTCCGGCGGCGGGGCCGCGGGAGCGGGCCCGGCCGGGAGAGCGGCCGCGGGCTCGACGAGGCGGGGAACGGGGGGCGGCGTCCGGTGCGCCTCGGCGATCGAGGCGAGCTCCGGCGGCAGCTTCGCGGGCTGGGGCGTGGGCGGCGCCTGCCTCGCCTTCGGAGGCTTCGGGGCCGGGATCGGCAGCTGGATGTCCTCGGGTCGGACGGCGCGGACCTTGGCGGTCGGCGCACCGGCGGACGGCCGGAGCGCCGCGACCTCCGGAAGGGCGACCTCGGGGACGGGGGCGGGCGGCTTGGTCTCCGGCTTCTTCTTCGGCCCGGCGAGCAGGTCCTCGACCGAGAGCTTGGCCGTGGCCCGCGCGGGCTTCGGCGGAGCCGGCGGGGGGGACGGCGGGACGACCGGCTCCGGGAGAGGGGCCGGAGCGGGCGGCTCGGCGGCGAGCTCCGCGGGAGGCAGCTCTGGCGTCTCCGCCGCGACCTGCGGCGGAGACGGCAGGAACGGGGCCGGAGCGGGCACGGGGGACGGGGCGGCCGGTGCTGCGGGCTCGGCGAACTCCACCTCCTCGAAGTCCCCGATCGCTTCGAGGGAGACCGGAGGCGGGGCCGTCGGGGGAGGCGGGAGCTCGACCGCCAGGGACTCCCCGGCGGGGATCGCTTCGACGGCGGGGGCCGCGGGCGCGAGCGGCGCCGCCTCGACGAACTCCGCTGCCTCGACGAGCTCCGGGGCCTCGACGACCTCCACGGCCTCCGAGATCTCCACGGCCTCGGCCGTCTCCGTCAGCTCCGCGGCGCGCGGGAGCTCCTCGACCAGCGCGCCGGGCTCCTCCGGGGCCGGCTCGCCCATCAGCGAGTAGAGGCCCTTGATCCGGTCGGCCTTCCCCTGCTCGCGGTAGATGACCGTCAGCGTGGCCGCCTCGGCCCGCGCGTCCGCCCGGTTCCCCCGGTCGAGGTAGAGCTCGAAGAGCTTCTCGCGGACCTTGACGTGCCCCGGCAGCCGGGCCGTCAGCGGCTTCAGCAGGTCGACGGCCTTGTCGATGAGGCCGTATTTCCGGTAGATGTCCGCCTCGACGAGCGCCTCGTCCGCGGCCGTGTCGGCCGGAGCGGGGCGCGGCGGGGGCGGGGGCGGCGCGGGCGTGAGCTGGATGTCGTCGAGCCGCCGGATGACCATCGAGGGCGTCGGGCCCAGCTCCCCGAGGTCGTCGATGGACGGCAGTTCCTCGAGCGCGCCCACCTGGTCGATGATCAGGTCGGAGGGGATCGCCGCAGCAGGCGGGGCCGGCTCGGCAGCGCGCGCGGAGCCCCATCCGACGTCGAAGCGCGACGGCGGCGCGCCCGCGACGGCGCCGGCGCCCGGAGCCAGCTCCAGGCGCTCGAACGCCGCCGAGAGGGTGTCCGCCGGTGGCATCGGCTCCGGCTCGGGAGCCCGGGCCGCAGGCGGCGGCGCGGCCCAGGCGGGAGGCGCCGCCGGGACGTGCGCGAGCGGGACGCTCGGCTTGGTCGGCTCCCGCGTCGGAACCGGCGCCACCGGGAATCCCGCCAGGCTCGGGGGGGCCTCTGGCGGGACCTCGACCAGCTCCTCGTCGCCGAGCTCGAACTCGAACTCCTCCCCTCCCGCCGAGGGCGCCGCGATGATCTCCGACGCGGGGACGGGCGGCGGGGCCGCGGGCGGCGGGAGGCCTCCGAGGGTGATCTCCGGCGGCGCGGCCGGCGGTGGGGCCGGCTCGGCGGCGGCGCGCGGCAGCAGCGCCTCGAGCTGCGTGAGCCGGGCGCGGAACTCCGCGTTCCCCGGGGCCAGCGTCGCGCAGGCCTTGAGGGCCTCGGCGGCCTCGACGACGCGCCCCTGCTTCCTCCAGATCTCGGCGAGGGCGGAGCGGTACGGCACGGTGATCGCTTCGTCGCCCGCCTTGACGCCGATGTCGACGATCTTCCGGAGGAGCTCCTCGTTGTCCGGGGCCGCCTTGGCGATCGGCTGCAGCAGCGCCAGGGCCTTCTTCGACTCCCCGCGCTTCACCGCCAGGTCGGCCAGCGGCGCCGCGGCGGCGAACGCGAGGTCCGGGCGCCGACCCTTCAGCTGCACCTTGACCACGAGCGCGAGGACGTCCTCGTTCTCGGGCTCGACCGCCTGCGCCTTGGACGCGTAGGTGCGGGCCTCGGCCATGTCGTTGGCCAGGAGCGCGGCGTCCGCCGCCAGGAGGAAGAGCGGGACGGAGCGGGGCGTCGTCTCGAGCGCCTTCCGGAGCGCGGCGCGCGCCGCGTCGACGTGCCCCATCTCGAGCTGCAGGGGGACGAGCGCTCGCAGGACGTCCACGTTCTCGGGGGCGTGCTTGAGGGCCCTCTCGTAGACCTGGACCGCCTCGGCGTACGCCCCCTTCTCGCGGAACATCCCCGCGATGAGGGCGTACTCCTTCACGGCCTCCGGGGTCCGCTTGGCCTGCAGGAGGAGGTCGGCGATCTTGCCCCGGAGCGGGATCTCGGCCGGGTCCGCCTGGAGCATCCTCTGGTAGACGCCGATGGCGCCGGCGAGGTTGCCGCTCTTGATGTGGTGGTCCGCGAGCACCTGGTAGTTGCTCTTGGACTCCATCCCGAGCCCCTGCTTGCCGTACAGCTCCGCCAGCCGCTCGTAGACGTCCAGCCGAGCCGCGTCGACGCGGTTGATCTTCTTGTAGACCGCGATCGCCTTCAGGTAGAAGCCGTCCTTGCCGTAGTGCTCGGCGACCTTCCACCAGTGGGCCACCGCCTCGGGGACGCGGTCCATCCGCTGGTAGAGGTCTCCGACCTTCTGCAGGACGTTGACGTCGTTCGGGGTCTCCTCCAGCACCTTCTGGTACTCCTTCAGGGCGAGGTCGACCCTCCCCTTCTGGAGCGCCTTCTCGGCGGACGCGATCAGGGCTTCGCGCTTACTGGCCACGCACGCCCTCCCCCCTCCCGTCAGGCCGCGCGGCGCGGACGCGCCGGACCCGCGGGGAGGACGCCCGCGAAGCTGAGGCGGTGGACGACGGAAGGGCCGTGGCGCCGCAGCGCCCGGAGGTGCTCGGGCGTGCCGTAGCCCTTGTGGGCGGCGAAGCCGTACCAGGGCCGGAGGCGGTCCTCCGACTCCATGCGGGCGTCACGCGCCACCTTCGCCAGGACCGAGGCGGCGGCGATGGCCGCCACGCGCCCGTCGCCGCCGACGAAGGCGCGCTGGGGCGGGCCGAGCCCGCCGGGCACCGGGTGCCCGTCGACGAGGACGAGGTCGGCGCGCAGCCCTCTGCCGGCCAGCTCCGCGAGCGCCCGGAGCATCGCCAGGCGGGTCGCCTCGGCGATGCCGCAGCAGTCGATCTCGGCAGGCGAGGACCAGCCCAGACCTGCCGCGATCGCCTTCCTCCGGACGACGGCGGCCAGGTCCGCCCGGACCTCCGGGGCGAGCCGCTTGGAGTCATTCAGCCCAAGGATAGGGGATTCCGGGTCGAGAAGCACAGCGCCCGCGCAGACGGGACCCGCCAGGCACCCCCTCCCGACCTCGTCGACGCCGGCCACGAGCCGGAAGCCCTCCGCCCGCGCGCGGCGCTCCTCGGTCAGGAGACGCTCGAGGCGGGCGCGCTCGGCCGGGAGGTCGCTCGCTCTCGGAGGGCGCGAGGGGGCTGCGGCGCCGCCGTGCGCCTCGCCCACCGCCCGATTCCCCTCGGGGTCCCGTCGCTCCACCCCCGGCTGCCCTCCCTTGCGGCGTCCGGCGACCGGCGCCGCGACCGATGGGCGCGCGCCCGGCGCGCGTCAGGCGTCGCGGCGCTCGGCGACCCGTGCGGCCTTCCCCCGCCGCTCGCGGAGGTAGTACAGCTTGGCGCGGCGCACGATCCCGTGACGCTCGACCTCGATCCGGTCCAGGACGGGCGAGTGGACCGGGAAGGTCCTCTCGACGCCGATCCCCTGCGAGACCTTTCGGACCGTGAACGTCTCGCGGATGCCCCCGCCCCTCCGGGCGATGACGAGGCCCTGGAAGACCTGGATCCGCTCCTTCTCGCCCTCGCGGACCTTCACGTGGACCTTGACGGTGTCACCCGGGACGAAGGGGGGGACGTCGGCGCGGAGCCCGTGACGCTCGGCCTCAAGCAGCTTGTCCATGACGCGGCAACCTCCGAAATCGCTCTGCCGGGTGTCGGGAGCCGGGGCGCGTCCGACGGCCGCCGGGATCCGAACCGGAAAACCTTTCTATTCTACACGCGGAGAGGCCCGTTCCGCAACGCGGCGGCGCATCTCCTCCTCCGACGGGTCCGCGCGGAACGCCGCCCAGAGGTCGGGCCGGTGTCGCGCCGTCTCCTCCATCTGCCGCTCCCGCCGCCAGCGCCGGATCCGATCGTGGTGGCCGGAGAAGAGGACCTCCGGCACGCCGAGGCCGCGGAACTCGCGGGGCCGCGTGTAGTGGGGGTGGTCCAGGAGGCCGTCCTCGAAGCTGTCCAGCCGGACGCTCTCGGCGTCGCCGACGACTCCCGGGACGAACCGCGAGACGGCCTCCACCACCGCCAGCGCCGCCACCTCGCCGCCCGAGAGGACGAAGTCGCCCAAGGAGAGCTCCTCGTCGAAGAGCCCCGCCTCGCGGGTCCGCTCGTCGATCCCCTCGTAGCGCCCGCAGACGAGCGCCACGCGCCGCCGCCCCGCGTACTCCCTCGCGACGCCGGCGTCCAGCCGGCGGCCCCGCGGCGAGAGGAGGACGACCCAGGGGGGATCGGCGTCCGGCTCGGCCCGGAGCGCCTCCACCGCCGCGAAGACGGGCGGCGCCGCCAGGACCATCCCCGGCCCCCCGCCGTAAGGCTCGTCGTCCACCTTCCGGTGCGGGTCCTCGGAGAAGGCGCGGAGGTCGACGAGCCTCACGTCCAGGAGCCCCGCGTCGACCGCCCGCCCGAGGAGCGACTCGGAGAGCGGCGAGGCGAAGTAGCCGGGGAAGATCGTGACGAGGTCGAAGCGCATTCAGTCCAGGAGCCCCTCGGGCGGGTCGAGGACGACGCGCCTCTCTTCGGCGTCGGCCGAGACGAAGATCGGGGCGCGGAAGGGGACGTCTCGCTCCCCCGCGGGCGTCTCGACGACGAGGAGCGGCAGCCCCCCGGCCTCGACGATGTCGCCGGCGGTGCCGAGCGGGAGCCCGGCGGTGTCGACGACCGCGAAGCCGCGGAGCTCCCAGTGGAAGAAGTAGCCCGGGGGCCGCTCGGGCTCGTCGCCCGGGGCGACGAGGAGCTCGGCCCCCCGGAGGCCCTCGGCCTCAGAGCTGCTCGCGACACCGGCGAACCGGACGAGCAGCCGCTCCCCGTGCGGGCGCGACGACTCGACCGTCAGCTTCCCGAGGTCGCCTCCCGGGGCGACGCGGAACAGGTCGTGGCCCGCGTCGAAGCGGGACGGGAAGTCCGTGAGGACCTCCACGGAGACCTCGCCGCCGAGCCCGTGCGGGCGGACGACGCGGCCGACGACGACCCAGTCCTCCGGCCCGCCGGGGGTCACCGGAAGGCCCTCAGGCCCCGCGGGTCAGGAGCCGCTTGACGGTCGGCGAGGCCTGCGCCCCCTTGCCGATCCAGTTCGCGGCCTTCTCCCGGTCCAGCTTCAGGAGCGGCGGGTTCTTCGTCGGGTCGTAGTAGCCCAGCTCGTCGACGATCTTCGCCGTCGGGGTCCGGCGCCCGTCGGAGACGACCACTCTGTAGGCCGGGGCGTTCGTGCCGCCGACGCGGCGGAGGCGGATCTTGAGCATCGTGTCCTCTTTCCTTTCGTGCCGCCCGGCGGATCCGCCGCCGGGCCCGTGTCGCGGGAGCGCCGGGCGCGCCGTCAGAACCGCATCCGCGGCGCGCTCTTCATCACCTTCTTCATCGAGACGAACTGCTTGAGCAGCTGGTTGACCTCCGGCACGGTCGTCCCCGAGCCGGCCGCGATGCGGCGCCGCCGGCTCCCGTCGATGATACGGGGGTCGGCCCGCTCCGCCGGGGTCATCGAGTCGATGATCGCCTCCAGGTGCTTGGTGGCGTCGTCGGGGACGTCGAGCTGGGAGAGCTGCTTGAACGGGCCCACCTTCGGCAGGTGCCCGAGGAGGGAGCCGAGCGGCCCGATCTTCTTGAGCGACTGCATCTGGTCCCGGAGGTCGTTCAGGTCGAACTCGGCCTTCCGGAGCCTCTCGGCGGCCCTCAGGGCGGCCTTCTGGTCGGCCTCCTCGGAGACCTTCTCGATCAGGCCCATCACGTCGCCCAGGCCCAGGATGCGCGAGGCCGCCCGGTCCGGGTGGAACGGCTCGATGTCCCGGATCTTCTCCCCCACGCCGATCAGCTTCACCGGCTTGCCGACGACCGAGGAGAGCGAGAGGGCCGCCCCGCCCCGGGCGTCGCCGTCGGTCTTCGTGAGGATGACGCCGGAGAGCGAGAGCCGCGCGGCGAACGCCTGCGCGGAGCGGACCACGTCCTGGCCCGTCATGGCGTCGGCGACGAAGAGGACCTCGTCGGGCTGCGCCGCGGCCTGCACCTCGGCGATCTCGTCCATGAGGGCCTCGTCGACGTGGAGCCGGCCCGCGGAGTCGACGATGGCCACGTCGTACCCGAACGTCCGGGCGTCCTTCACCGCCGCGGCGACCCGCTTGACGGCGCTCGGCTCGCCCTTCGGGTCGAAGCACATCAGGCCGTTCTCCTTGGCCAGCGTCCGGAGCTGCTCGGTGGCTGCGGGGCGCTGGGTGTCGGCCGGGACGAGGAGGACCTGCTTGCCCAGGGAGCGCTTCAGGTGGAGGGCCAGCTTGGCGGCGGTGGTCGTCTTCCCCGAGCCCTGGAGGCCGACGAGGAGGAGGACGGCCGGACGCTTCTTGAGGTTGAGCGGCTCGAGCGCCCCCCCGAGGACCCGTGTCAGCTCGGCCTGGACGATCTTCAGGACCTGCTGCGCCGGGGAGAGCGCCGTGAGGACCTCCTGCCCGACCGCCCGCTGCCGGACGGCGGCGACGAAGTCCTTGACCACGCCCAGGTGGACGTCGGCCTCCAGGAGAGCCGTACGGATCTCCTTCAGGGCCTGGTCGACGTGGAACTCGGTGAGGTGTCCCTCCCCCCGGAGCTCCTTGAAGACCCGCTGCAGACGATCGGAGAGGGAGTCGAACATCGTCCGAAAGCGCAGGAGGATAGCAGGCGACGGCCGATCCGGGAAGGCGCGCGGCCGGCGGGCCGCCGCCCCGACAGATGGGACTTGACAGCCGGGCCGGATGGCTTATCCTCTCCGGCGAAGCTCGGGGTCCGATCCGGCCCGCGATGTATGTGTGGCCGCACCAGATCGGAATCGCCCGCTCGGCAGTCCAGGGGCGGAGGGCCCCCGGCGAGGAGGATGGCAAGGCGGGCCACGGCATCGAGCGGCTTCCGGCTTCCCCCCAGACCCTGTCGACCAGATTCCGGATCGCTGACGTCCAGCGACCTAGTAGCCCCGAAAGGAAGGAGATCGGCATGAAGAAGTCCCTGTCCCTGATCGCCATCGGCGCTTTCGCTCTCGGCACCGTCGCCTGCGGCGGCGAGAAGCCGGCCGCCCCCCCGAGCGAGCCCCCCAAGGTCGTCGAGGAGACCCCGGCCGCTCCGGCCGCTCCGTCGACCGAGGCTCCGGCCACGCCGTCGACCGAGGCTCCGGCCACCCCGTCGACCGAGGCTCCGGCCACCCCGGCGGCCGCCCCGGCCACCGGCGCCGAGGCCCCGGCTGCCCCGGCCAAGTAAGCCAGCACGAACCAGTTCTGGCGAGGCGCCCCGGCGATGCCGGGGCGCCTTTTTCTATTGGTGTTCCCGGGGAACCCGGGACCGTGCGGTTTCCCCGGACCCCTCCGCCACGGAGCGGCCGCTCGCTCCGCTCGCACCGGACGTTCCCGGGGAACCCGGGACCGTGCGGTTTCCCCGGACCCCTCCGCCACGGAGCGGCGTCTTCCGGGGAAGACAGCGAGAGCTGGCAGGCTCCTTGCGCGATCCCCGTCGGCCGTTCCCGGCCGGAGGTCGAGAGATGAAGAGCCCCCGTCCTTTCCGTACCGCGCCCCTCCGGGCGCTGATGGCGACGCTGATCGCCGCCGCGGCGGTCCTCGCCTCCGAGGCCGCGGCCGACTCGATCGCGACCGACCGGGCGTTCCTGCCCGCGGTCCACGTCAACGGCGCCACGGGCGTCTTCCGGACCGACGTGACCATCTTCAACCCGGACACCAGCCGCCACGCCGTGGTGAAGCTCTACTTCGCCGAGGCCGAGAAGGACGGCTCCACCGCGGACGGCTTCCAGTTCGAGCTCGCGCCGCGGGAGTCGCAGACGCTCGTCGACCTCCTCTGCGACCCGAGCCTCTGGAACTACTGCTCCGGCGGCTACGGCCTCCTCGAGGTGATCGGGGAGGACCGGACCGGCCACCCGACGAACCTGATCGTCACGAGCAACACCTACAACGTCGCGGGCGCGCAGGCGGGGACCTACGGTCAGTTCATCCCCGGGCAGCCGTACCGAAAGGCCCTCGGCTTCGACGACTCGGTCCGCGGGGACCTCTACACGATCGGCCTCCCGGCGGACCCGGTGTACCGGGTCAACGCCGTCGTGATGAACCCGACGGACCGGTGGCTCGAGGCGGGCGTCCAGCTCGTCGACGGGGCGGGCTACCGGTACGGCACCCGGATCAAGGACGTCCCCCCCTACTCGATGGTCCAGATGAACGACGTCTTCGGCAAGGAGTTCGCCGCGTTCGGCCCCTTCCCCGAGCAGTACGGGCCCTACCGCCTGACGTTCTTCGTGAACCTCGCCAACGGCGCGCGGGTCCTCGGCTACGCGACGATCACCGACACCCGGACGGGCGACCCGTACCTGGTCACCGCGGAGCCCGTCGAGCCGTGAGCCCCCTCCCCGGCCCCCGGTGACGCGCGGGCTCCTCCTCGACCTGGGGAACGTCCTGGTCCGGTTCGACCACGGCCGGACCCTGGAGCGCCTCCACGCCGCGACGGGCGCCCCCGAGGAGGTCCTCGGGGGCGCCCTCTTCGGCGAGCTGGAGGCTTCCTTCGACCGGGGCGAGCTGTCCCCCGAGGCCTTCTTCCGCCAGGCCGAGCGGAGGGCGGGGATCCCGCGCCTCCCCGACGAGGTTTGGGTCGCGTCCTGGCGCGACATCTTCACGCCCGAGCCCGCGGCCCTGGCCCTCCTCGGCCGGCTGGCCCACGGGGTGAGGACGGCGCTCGTCTCGAACACGAACGTCCTCCACTGGGAAGGGGTGAAGCGCGTCTGCGACGTCCACCGGCGGGTCGACGTCCTCTCGCTCTCCTTCGAGGTCGGCGCGTGCAAGCCCGACCCGGCGCTCCTCCGGCACGCGCTGCGCTCGCTCGGCGTCGGCCCCTCGGAAGCCGTCTACGCCGACGACCGGGCGGAGCTCGTGGAGGCGGCCCGCCGCGACCCGGGCGTCGACGCCTTCGTGGTCTCCTCCCCCGAGGGGCTGCGGGAGGGGCTCGAGCTGCGGGGGCTCTTGCGCCCGCGGGAGGCCACGGGCAAGCTCCGCGTCCAGGACCCAGGGGCAGGACCTGCCGGCTGACCGGAGAGACCATGCGCGCCAAGACCCTCCTCACGATCCTCGTCGCCGTCGCCGTGGCGCTCGCGGTCCGTTCCGGCTGCTCCCGCTCTGGCGGGGGGGGCTCCGCGGGCCACGCCGGCGGGCCCGGGGTCCGGTTCGCGTCGCTCTCCTTCGAGGACGCCGTCTCGCGAGCCCGAGAGGAGCGGACGCTCGTCCTCGTGGACGTCTACACGGACTGGTGCGGGTGGTGCAAGAAGCTGGACAAGGAGGTCTTCGCCGACGCCCGCGTCGGGGAGGCCACGCGGGGGCTGGTGGCGATCCGCGTCAACGCCGAGAAGGGGGGCGAGGAGGTCGCCTCGCGCTTCCGCGTCGGCGGCTACCCGACCCTCCTCTTCGTGGACGGCGACGGGAACCTGGTCCACAGGGTGGAGGGCTACCTCCCCGCCGACGAGTTCCTCGAAGTCCTCCGCGCGCTCCCCCGGAAGTCGGCCTGAACGCCCCGTCCCCCGCCGCCGGGCCCGACCACCCGCTCTTCAGGGCCGGGGCCCAGGCCGCCCGCGAAGGGGACCTCTTCGCCGCCCACGAGGAGTGGGAGGTCCTCTGGCGCGCCGCCTCCGGGGACGAGCGAGCCCTCCTCCAGGCGCTGATCCAGGTGGCCGCGGCCGGCCTTCACCTGCGCGCCGGCCGGGAGGGACCGGCGCGCCGTCTCCTGGCGTCGGCCCATGCACGGCTCGAGCCCGTTCCGGAATCGTTCTGGGGCGTCGACGTCCGCGGGCTCAGGAGCGCGCTGGCTGCGGGGACACGCGAGGGCACGCCCTGCCGGGCTCCCGACCTCGCCGCGCTCCTCCCGCCGTGACGCGACCGTCCTACCGGGTGGCCGGCCCGCCAGGGACCAGTCCCTCGGCGGCCTCTGCGAGGCGGGCGGCGACGGCGGCGTCGGGCTGCCGGGAGCTGGACCCGAACCGCCCCGCGCCGGCGACGCCCACCGCGCGGAGCTCGGCGGCGAGGCGCGACACGAGCGCCCGGGGCGCCGAACGGCCCGAGACGGCCTCCAGCAGGACCTCGGCGTATCGGGCGGCCACGGCACCGGGCCGCCGCTCCTCTCCCCACCGCGCCGCCGCCGCGGACGCGGCCTGACGGCCGTCGTCGTCCCCGGCGAGCTCCTCGATCGCGCGGGCGATGGCCTCCACCTCCCCCTCGCCGAGAGGGACCTTCCGCGCGAAGGCGTCGGGGAGCTCCCGGAACCAGCCGACGTCGTTGACGACGAGCGGCAGGCCGAAACCCGCGAGGCGGCAGACCGCGCCCGAGGTCTCCCCCATCGTCGGGAAGCGCAGGTTGACGGCCAGGTCGGCCGCCGAGGCGGCGCGCCAGAAGTCCGCCTCCTCGAGGTAGCCGCCGAAACGGACGTCCCCGGCCAGACCGAGCGACCGGACCGTCTCCAGCAGCGGGTCGTCCGCTCCGACCGCCCCGCCCACGAACAGGAACGGCCTCCTCCCCGCCGGGACGCGGGCGAGGGCGTGGAGGACCCGGTCGACGCGCTTGGCGGGCGTCACGACGCCCAGGGTCACGACGAGCGGCCTGTCGGCCGGAAGGCCGAGGCGCGCGCGCGCCTCGGCCTTGGCGGTCCGGGGCGCCGGGACGACGTGGTGCGGCACCTCCACGACCCGGGCCAGCGGGTGCTCGCGCAGGACGGCGCCACGGACGAGCCGCGAGTGGACGATCAGGCTCGTCGCGTCGCGGATGACCGCCGCCGACATCGGGTAGGACCAGGGGTCGAGGTCCCAGACCGGGACCCGGGGCCCCGCCAGCGCGCGCCGGGCCAGCTCCCGGCCCCGCTCGCCGTGGGCGCGCGCGAGCTCGGAGGCGTACTCCTCCTCCCGCCCCCGGTCGAGGTACGCGGCCGCGAACAGGTGGTGGAGGCAGAAGTCGTGGAGGACGACGACGGCCGGGAGGCTTCGCGGCCGGTCCCTCAGGAGCTCCACCGACGGGGCGTGGAGCGGGTCGTTCCCGAGCTGGAAGAGCAGGACGTCGGGCCGGGAAACCAGGGCGCGCGAGGCCTCCGACGGCGCGAACGGCGAGGCGTCCACGAGCTCCGAGAGCGCGGGCAGGAGCTCGGCCGAGTAGTCGGCGATCCCCGACCGCTCCGGCGGCCAGGGGCTGACGACGGCCACGCGCAGGCGCGCCTCGCTCAGGAGAGGCCTCCGGCCGAGAGGAGCGTCTCCACGACGGACTTCCAGGTGATGCCGCGGACCCGCTCGAAGCCCGCGTCGCCGAGAGAACGCGCGGCGGCCCCGTCCGACAGGAGCGCCCGCGTCGCCTCGCCGACGGCCTCGCCCGAGGGCGGGACCACGCGGCCCGTCTCGGCGTCCGAGACGAACTCCAGCGGGCCTCCCGAGTCGGAGCAGGTGACGACCGGCTTCCGGCAGAGGAACGCCTCGAGCGCGATGTACCCGTAGTCCTCGTCGGCGGGGGTGAAGACGACGGCCCCGCAGGTGGCGTACAGCTCCAGGAGCTCCTCGTCCGACACGGCGCCGCGGAAGTCCACGTCGGCTCCGAGTCGGGCGGCGGCCTCCCGCAGGCGTGCCTCGTCCGGTCCGGAGCCGGCCAGGACGAGGCGGAACCGGCCCCGCGCGGCCCCCTCGATCGCCAGGTCCATCCGCTTCCACCGGTCGAGGCGCCCGACGGCCAGGGCGAACCCGGCCGACTCGCCGCTCCGGTAGCGGCCCGCGAGAGGCGGCGGGTGGTAGAGCGCCTCGCCCCACAGGCCGTTGAACCGCCGGAGCCGATCCGCGGTGTTGCGTGCGTTCGTGTAGACCCGGCGCGCCTCGCCGAGGCCCGTCGCGTCGGCCTCGGCGATCAGCTCCCGCCAGCGGGTGTCCTCGGGCCCGGCGTCGAAGTCGCTGCCCTCCGTCCCGAAGCGGTCGTAGGCCTGCCGGAACTGGTGGATCAGCCAGACGACCTTGTTCGGGTGGCGGACCAGGTAGGAGGGGAACTTCATCGGGACGACGAGGTCGACCCGCTTGCCGTCGGACTCGGTCAGGTCCAGGAGGCGCCAGGCCAGGGCCGAGAGGAGGATCTGCGGGCGCGGGTACCACTTGAACGGGAGCTGCACGAGCTCGGCCTCGTGCCCGGCCGCGCGCAGCTCGCGGACGAGGCCCTGGGCGTGGCGCTCGGCCCCCCCGGAGACGAAGGGGACCTGCGCGTTGCAGACGAGGACGCGGGCCACGTCCGGGCTACCTCACCCCGGTGACGACGACGTCCTGCGGCCCGTACAGGAGGCGCGCCAGCGGCCCGAGGCGCGGGTCGGAGAAGACCTCCTCCGGCGGCGCTTCGCCGGGGGGGACGGGAGAACGGTAGGAGACGGCCACGTCCCGGAAGCCGCACGCGGTCAGCAGCTGGGCGAGCGAGGGGCCCGGGACCGGGCGGACGTGCGAGAGGTCCATCCAGAACCACCGCATCGCGTAGACCGACTCGGGGTTGACGGTCTCGAGGAGGATCCGCCCCCCCGGGGCGAGCTTGGCCGCGGCCAGCTCCACGAGGTCGAAGAGCGAGGCCGGCGGGAGGTGCTCGACGACCTGGTAGGCCGTCACCCCCCCCAGCGAGCCGTCCTCCCGGGCCGCCAGCCACCCGAAGAGGTCGGCGGCGTCCACCGCGAGCCCCTTCTCGCGGGCCCGCGCGGCCATCAGCGGGTTCGCGTCGCAGCCGACGGCCACGGCGCCTCCGGCCGAGAGCTCCTCGAGGAACTCGCCCCGCCCGCACCCGAGGTCCGCGACGGGCCCCGGGGCGCCGAGGAACAGCGTCACGTCCTCGCGCTGGCGCCGCCGGATCTCCTCCTCGGAGCCCCGGAAGGTCTCCTCGAAGTCCGTGTAGAGCCCGGCCCGCAGCGGGTCGTCCGCCCGGGCGACGGCCGGCCCCGCGGCCGGGGCCGCGGCTCCCTCGCCCGCCCGGGCGGGAGCGATCCCGGCCCGGAGGACCGTCCACTCCATCCGGACCCGCCGGAGCTCCTCCGAGAGGGCCTCGAGCCTCTCGCCGAGCCGGCGTTCGGCGTCCAGGCGGGCCGCCTCGGAGGACCGGAGCGCCTCGCCGCGGACGTCGTCGGCCTTCTCGAGCCGGTCGACCCGCCTTTCCGTCTCCAGGAGCTCGGCGCCGAGGGTGGTCCTCGCCGTCCCCTCCCGCTCGATCGCGTTCTCGAGGGCCAGGGTCCGCGCGTCCACCCGCGCCACGAGCCGGGCCTCGGCGTCGGCCACGCGCCGCTCGCCGCGGCCCTCGGCCTCCCGCACCTCGACGGCCACCTCCCGCGCCTGCTGCCGGGAGCGCCGGACCTCCTCCTCCAGCTCGCGGTAGGCGATCCGGAGCGACTCGACGAGCGCCGAGTTGAAGACCGTCTGGTCGCGCGTCACGATCCGGAGCGCCCTGAGGACGAGCGCCTTGGCCGCGCGGAACCGCGCGTCGCCCGGCAGGTAGGGGCCCACGAAGCGCGAGCCGTTCTCCAGCATCCGGCGCGGGCCGTCGAGCGAGAAGCCCGGTCCGCTCCCGCCGCCCACGGCGAAGGGCGCGGCGGGGCCGGGCGAGGAGGGGCCGCCGGGGAGCGGCGTCGTCAAGGCTTCCAGGTCCTGGAGGATCTCGCGCGCGATCGACTCCGCGTCGCCGCGGCGGTCGGCACGCGGCCGCGCGTTCGTCATCGGCCGGTATATTACGAGGGTGACGAGACCCGACGTCCCGCCTGCCCTGGCCGCGGCCCTGGCGCTCCTCCTCCCCGGGTGCGCCCCGGCGCCGTCCCCCGCCCCGCCCCCGAAGGCGGAGGCCCCCCCCCCGGCCGCGGCCCCTGCCGGGGCCGGCGGGTGGGAGGGGACCCTCTCGCCCCTCGAGTACCCGGGCGAGCGGCACCTGGCCAACGTCCGCCAGCTGACGTCCGGCGGCGAGAACGCCGAGGCCTACTGGTCCGCGGACGGCACGAAGCTGGTCTTCCAGTCCACGCGCCCCGGCGAGGTCCCCTGCGACCAGATCTTCGTCCTCGACCTGGCGCGGCCCGAGGCCCCGCCCCGCCTCGTCTCCACCGGGAAGGGCCGGACGACCTGCGCGTACTTCCTCCCGGACGGCGAGCGGATCGTCTACGCCTCCACGCACCACGTCTCCCCCGACTGCCCGAAGCCTCCCGACATGTCGCAGGGCTACGTCTGGGGCCTGTTCGACTACGACGTCTTCCTGGCGGGCGCCGACGGGAGCTCCCCCGTGAACCTCACGCGGTCTCCCGGCTACGACGCCGAGGCGACCGTCTCCACCGACGGCGAGAAGGTCGTCTTCACCTCGACGCGCGACGGGGACCTCGAGCTCTACTCGATGGGCCCGGACGGCTCGGACGTCCGCCGCCTCACACGGACGCCGGGCTACGACGGCGGAGCCTTCTACAGCGACGACGGGGAGTGGATCGTCTACCGCGCCTCGCGCTTCGAGAAGGAGGAGGCGCTCGCGGACTTCCGGACCCTCCTGGCCCGGCAGCTCGTCCGGCCGGGACGGCTGGAGGTGCGGGTCATGCGCGCGGACGGCTCGGACGACCGGGCCGTCACGGCGAACGGCGTCGCCAGCTTCGCCCCGTTCTTCTTCCGCGGCGGCCACGACCGGATCGTCTTCTGCTCGAACCTGGCCGACCCGAAGGGGAGGAACTTCGACCTCTGGTCCGTCAACGCGGACGGGACCGGCCTCGAGCGGCTGACCTACAACCCGACGTTCGACGGCTTCCCGATGTTCTCGCCCGACGGCAAGCGCCTCGCCTTCTGCTCCAACCGCCACAACGCGCGGCCGAACGAGACGAACGTCTTCGTCGCGGACTGGGTCCCGTAGCCCTCTCCCGGCCGGGACGCCGGGTCACGCCTCCGGCTCGAGGGCCTTGCGCCCCAGGTCGCGCAGGGCGTTGACGAGCGTCACGAAGACCGCCAGCGCCATGGGGCCGATGAAGACCCCGAGGAGCCCGAAGGCCGCGAGCCCCCCGAACACCCCGAGGAAGACCGTCAGCGTGTCGAGCTTGCCTTCCCGCCCGATCAGGAGGGGCTTCAGCACGTTGTCCGCCAGGAAAGAGACGACGACGACGCCCCAGACGACGAGGAAGACGGCCATCCCCGGGCGTCCCGTGAGCCAGCAGGCGATCGCGCCGGGAAGCCAGACGAGGGCCGACCCGCCCACCGGCAGGAGCGAGAGGACGGAGGTGGCCGCTCCCGCCAGGACCGGCGACGGGAGGCCGGCGACGGCCCAGCCGATCCCGCCGGTGACCCCCTGGGCCAGAGCGGCCAGGAACGAGCCGCGGAAGATGGCGCGGAGCATCCCTCCGAGCTCCGAGAGGTGGCGCGCCCTGACGTCCGGGGCGACCGGCAGCATCTCGGAGACGGCGCGCGCGAGCGTCCCGCCGTCCCGCAGGGTGAAGAAGAGGAGGAACATCGTGGTCACGAAGGTCAGGACCGCCTCGAAGACGCCGATGAAGAGGCCGCCGGCCCGGTGCGCCAGGAAGGTCGAGCCCTGGCCCAGGAGGTCGGTGGCCCGCTGCTTCAGCTCGGCGGCGTCCACGCCCGTCCGGGCCTCGGCCGAGGCGAGGAGCCGCCCCAGCCCCGGCTCCGAGAAGACCGCCGAGAAGACCCCGAGGTCGCCGCTCCGGGCCCGGGCCGCGAGCGTCTGGGCCGCCTCCGCGACCTGAGCGACGAGGGCCCCGATCAGGAGGAGCGCGGGGAGGAGGACCAGGACCGCGATGGCGGCGGTGGCCAGCCCCGCCGCCAGGTTCTGGCGCGGGGCGAGCTTGCGCTCCAGCCACGCGTACGGCCCCCGGAAGGCCACGCCGAGGACGACGGACCAGGCGATGGCGCCGAGGAACGGGCCGAGGACCTTCAGGACGAGCGCCACGACGCCGAGCAGGACGACCGAGAAGGCGAGCAGCGGGTAGACGCGGGCGGCCGGGCTCTCGTTCAACGGAACACCCCCTCGAACAGGACCACGTCGTCGTTGACCCGCTGGCGGGTCGCCACGACCGAGGCGCCGCCGGGCGAGACGTCCAGCGTGAAGACCGCCCAGAACTGCTCGTCGCCGGGCGGGCGGAGGTCGAAGAGGCGCCGCGCCGGGGCGGAGCCGTCGACCGGCGCCTCGTACAGGACCGGCCGCCCCTTGGGCCCGGCCCACGCGACGACGCGGTCCCCTTCCGGCAGCGCCGCCGGCCAGCGCCCGTCCGGGACGAGGAGGCGCGGCGGCCCGCCGGACCGCCCGACGGCGTGGACCCCGCAGGACCCGCCCGGGGGGCAGCTCCGGAAGACGACGGCGTCCCGCGCCGCGCGCGAGCTCATCGCGTCCCCTGCGAAGAGGAGCCGTTCCCTGCCGTCCGACGTCAGGGCGTAGAGCCCCGGCGCCCCGCCCCCCGTCCGGCAGAAGACGACGCCCGAGCCGTCGGCGAGCGGGTCCGGGTAGTCGTCCACCGCCTCGCCAGAGGTCAGCGCGCGCACCGGGCCTCCGTCGACGTCGACGCTGGCGATCCGCCTCTTCCCCTGCCCCGCGGCGGTCGAGAAGTAGACCGTCCGCCCGTCCGGGGAGACGCGCGGGTTGGAGCCCTCGGCCAGGTACGTCCGGACGCCCTCGGCGTCCTCGACCTCCAGGTCCAGCTCCTCTTCCTGGCGCGCCCAGTCCGCGTAGAGGAGCCTCCCGTCCCGCAGTCGCGTCGGCGCCCAGACCGTCCCCGCCTCCGTGAGCGGCCGGGCCGAGCCGTCCGCCAGCGCGTACTCCCAGGCGTCGGAGAGGAAGCGGCGAGACTGGGCGAGCAGGGAGCGGCCGTCGGGCGAGACGTCGGGCGAGATCGTCCACCCCGAGCCCGTCAGGACCGGCCGCGGCTCGCCGCCGCCGGGGGCGACCATCCAGATCCCGGCCGCCCCGGACCTCACCGAGGAGAAGAGGACCGCGCGCCCGGAGGCTGCGAAAGCGACGCGCCCCCACACGTCCCTCCGGTCCCGCGTCAGCCTCTCCGGCGGTCCCCCGTCGAGGAGGACCCGGAAGAGGTCGCCGAGGGCGCCGGGGAACGTCTCGCGCCGGAGGAAGTAGGCCCACTTCCCGTCGGGCGAGACCCGCGCCCCCGTCACCTCGCCCGGTCCGCTCTCGACGAGGAGCCGGGGGGCCCGCCCGTCCCGCCAGGCCACCCAGAGGGAGGTCCGCTCCCCGTCCCTCCGCCGGAAGACGAGGCGCCTGCCGTCCGGGACCGGCGCGGGCTGGTCCCCGTCCGGCAGGACGCGGCGCGGGGCGCCTCCCAGCGTCGGGACCTCCCAGACACCCGGCGCCCCCGTCTCCCGGCTCTCGCGCGAGAAGAGGATCGAGGCGCCTCCAGGAGTGAAGACCGGGTCCCGGTCGTCCTCGGGCGAGTCGGTCAGCCGCACCGGGGTCGACCCCGAGAGGAGCCGCAGGTAGAGGTCGTAGCTCCCCCGCGAGTTGGCCGAGTAGACGAACGAGCCGCCGTCCGGAGAGAAGGACGGGCTCTCCTCGCGGGCGTCGGTCTGCGTGAGGATGCGGGTCGCGGAGGGAGGGGCGACCGCCGGGAGGCGGCCCCTGAGGAGGAGAACCGCCGCTGCCGCGACGACGAGCGGAACGGCGGCGGCCAGAGCCGCCTTCACGGCTCGGACGCGCCGGAGCCCGGGATCTCCGGGCGCCCGTTCGGTGGCGAGCGTCGCGGCGGACGCCGCGGGCGGGCCGGCCACGAGGGTCCGCGGGGCGCCCGAGTGCCGCGCCACCCGCCGCAGGTCGACCGCCAGGTCGCGCAGCGTCTGGTAGCGGTCCTCCGGACGCTTCTCGAGGGCCTTCTCGAGGACCGCCTGGAGATCCGGCGGGAGGGGCGGGTCGCCCGCCGAGAGAGGCCTCGGCGGCGCGTAGGCGATGGCGTGCATGACGTCGACGGGGCTCGCCCCGTCGAAGGGGCGCCGTCCGACGGCCATCTCGTAGAGGACGATGCCGAGGGAGAACGCGTCGGAGCGCGAGTCGAGCTCCAGGCCGAGGGCCTGCTCGGGGCTCATGTACGGGGCGGTCCCGACGACCGTCCCCTCGGCCGTCAGGCCGGTCCCCGCGGCCGGGCGTCCGGCGGAGCCGAGCATCTTGGCCAGGCCGAAGTCGAGCACCCTCAGCCGCCCGTCGCGGCCGACGATGAGGTTGGACGGCTTGACGTCCCGGTGGAGGATCCCCGCGTCGTGGGCGTGGGCCAGCCCCTCCGCCGCCTGGGCGCCCCACTCCGTCACCTTCGAGAGCGGCAGCGCGCCCTGGAGGGAGAGGAGCTCCTCCACCGTGTGCCCGTCGACGAGCTCCTGGACGATGAACGGGACGCCGTCGCACTCGCCGACGTCGTGGACCGGGACGAGGTTGGGGTGCGAGACCCCGGCCGCGGACCGCGCCTCCGTCTCGAACCGGCGCCGGCGCTCGGGGCCGGCGACCGCCTCGGCGGGGAGGACCTTCACCGCGACCTCCCGGCCGAGGGCCGCGTCCACGGCCCGGAAGACGTCGCCCATCCCTCCCGAGCCCACCTTCTCCACGAGGCGGTAGCGGCCGAGGAGCGTCCCGGGGCCGACCCGGTGCACGGAGGCGTCCACGCGCGAGGCGATGATACGGGAGGCACGGAGCCCGGTTGGTAGACTTCCACGCCGATGCAGCGCTGCGGACCGCGCCGGGAGCCCCGCTTCCCGCCGCCACCGGCCCCCTCGGACCCCGGGGCGGTCACCCGGGCGGCTGTCGAGGCGGCTCGCCGGAACGGGTTCGTCGCCGCCGGGGTGGCCCGTGCCGTGGCGCCGGCCCCGACCTGGGAGCGCTTCGCCGCGTGGCTCGCGTCCGGGCGGCACGGGGAGATGTCGTGGCTCGCCCGCGACGCCGAGGCCCGGAGGGACCCGGGCTCGATCCTCCCCTGGTGCCGCTCGATCCTCTCCGTGGCGCGGCCGGTCCCGCCCGGGCCTCCCGGAAACGTGGCCCGGTACGCGAGGGGCGAGGACTACCACGACGCCGTCCGCCGCGCCCTCCACCGCGTCGCCAGGGACCTGCGCCCCTCCTGCCCGCCGGGGACGCACTTCCGCGTCTCTGTCGACACCGCCCCGCTCCTCGAGCGCGAGCTGGCCGCGCGCTCGGGGGTCGGCTTCGTCGGCAAGAGCGGGATGCTGATCGTCCCGGGCGTCGGCTCGCACGTGGTCCTCGGGGAGCTGCTGACCGACGTGGAGATGGAGCCCACCCCGCCGCTCGCCGGCCTCCCGGCCGACCCGGAGCGGTGCGGCACCTGCACGGCGTGCCTGGACGCCTGCCCGACCGGAGCCTTCGTCGCACCGGCCGTCCTGGACGCCCGCCGCTGCCTCTCGTACCTGACGATCGAGAAGCGCTCGCCCCTCGACGCGGCCGAGGAGGAGTGGCTCGACGGTCGGCTCTTCGGGTGCGACGTCTGCCAGGACGTCTGCCCCTTCAACGCGCGGCGAGCGGCCTCGTCCGGCACGGAGCCGGCCGACCTCGACCCGGCCGAGCTGGTCGAGCTGACCGGGGCCGGTTTCGAGGAGCGCTTCGGGAGGAGCGCCGTACGCCGGGCCACCCGGGAAGGGCTCGCGCGCAACGCGCGGGCCGCGCTGCGCCACGGCGCGACGGTGACCCGCCCGTGACCGGCCTCCTCGTCGTCGGCGGCATCTACGTGCGCGACGGGCGGCTCCTCCTGGCCCGCCGTCCGGAGGGGAGGCCTCACGCGGGCCTCTGGGAGCTCCCGGGCGGGAAGGTGGAGCCCGGCGAGTCGCCCCGCGCCGCGCTCGGGAGGGAGTGGCGCGAGGAGCTCGGGGTCGAGGTGCTGGAGGCCGAGCCGGAGACCTTCGTGGTCGAGGAGAGGGCCGACGGGCCGATGACGCTCCTCTTCTTCCGGGTCCTCGGCCTGGCCGGCGAGCCGCGTCCCCTGCACGGCGAGGCGCTGCGGTGGAGCGACGCCGGCGAGGCGCTCCTGCTGGCCACGCCGCCCGCGGACGCTCCGGTCCTCCGCCGCCTCCTCCGCGACGGCGGCGGGCGCTTCGCCGAGACCGAGCGTGCGCCCGAGGACGAGCGGCGCGCCCGCTCCGAGGAGCTCGACCCCCGCATCGCCGGGTCCGAGGCGCTCGGCCCCGCCCACGCCCTGCGGTTCCGCAAGCGCCTTCCCGGCCGCGCCGAGCTCCTCGACGGGGTCCTCGTGGCGACCGCAGAGGGTCCTCGGGCGTTCGTCAACCTCTGCCCGCACGTGCCGGTCCCGCTCGACCGGCCCGACGAGGAGCTCCTCTCCTCCGACGGCCGGCACCTCGTCTGCGCCCGGCACGGCGCCCTCTTCCTGGCCACGACCGGCCTCTGCGTCTCGGGGCCCTGCGAGGGCGAGTCCCTGACGCCGCTCCCGATCGCGCCGTCGGGCGCCGGCTGGGCGCTGGAGCGCCGGTGAGCGAGGGCGTCGCGCTCGGCGCCTTCGTCCTCTGCCTCCTGGCGTCGGGGTTCTTCTCCGGCTCCGAGACCGCCCTCACCTCTCTCACGGACGCCACGGTCCTCCGCCTGAAGGCCGAGGGGCGCTCGGGCGCCGAGCGGCTCGCCCGCCTCCGGCAGGGGCTCTCCCGGACGCTCTCGGCGATCCTCGTCGGGAACACGCTCGTCAACATCGCGGCCGGCTCCATCGGCACGGCGCTGGCGATCCACCTCGTCGGCGAGCGGTGGGGCGTCCTCGTGGCGACGGTCGGGACGACGGCCATCCTCCTGGTCGTCGGGGAGGTGACGCCGAAGACGCTCGCCTCGCGTCGCCCGGAGGAGGTCGCGCTCCTGGCAGCGGCCCCGCTGGAGATGTTCTCGCGCTGGGTCTCTCCCCTGGCCGGCCTCCTCTCGGGCACCGCCGGGCGGCTCCTCCGCCCTCTGGGCGCCGGGCAGGAGCGCGAGCGAGAGGTCACGGAGGCCGACGTGCGGAGCCTGATCTCTCTCTCGCGCCAGAAGGGGACGATCCGCGCCGACGAGAGCGAGATCCTCCACGCGGTCCTCGACTTCGACGACACCCCCGTGCGGGAGATGATGGTCCCCCGGGCGCAGATGGTCGGGTTGCCGATCGACGCCGACTTCGCCCGCGTCGAGGCCGTCTGCCGCGAGCACCGGTTCAGCCGGTACCCCGTCTGGCGCGACGAGCCCGACGACGTGGTCGGCATCCTCCACGTCAAGGACCTCTTCGACGTCACGGACGAGGAGGAGCGGAGCTTCCGGCTCTCGCGGTACCTCCGGCCGGCCGTCTTCGTCCCCGAGCTGAAGAAGGCGGGGGCGCTCTTCCGCGACATGCGGCGGCGGCGCTCGCACATGGCCTTCGTCGTCGACGAGCACGGCGGCCTCTCCGGCCTCGTGACGCTGGAGGACCTCGTCGAGCAGGTCCTCGGCGACATCTCGGACGAGCACGACGAGCCCCGCAAGCGCCCTCTGCTCGTCGGGACCTCCCTGATCGTCGAGGGGGCGTATCCTCTCGCCTCGCTCGAGGCGGACCTCGGGATCTCGCTCGACGAGCCGGACGTCGAGACGGTCGCGGGGCTCCTGCTGAGGCGCTTCGGACGGATCCCGCGGACGGGCGCGCGGACGCGGGTCGGCGAGCTCGAGTACCTCGTCGAGCGCGCCTCGCCGCGGGCGATCGAGCGGATCCGGATCACGCGGCACGGCGACGCCCCGCGGCGCACGCACGGGGCGGCCGGGCCGGGCTGAGGAGGGGGGAGTGCCCAGGGTCGTCTTCCTGAACGAGGGCAAGAGGGCGGAGGTCGCGGCGGGCCGGACCGTCCTGGACGTGGCGATGGAGCTCTCCGTGGCGCTCTCCCACGTCTGCGGCGGGGGCGGGACCTGCTCCACCTGCCGCGTGGAGTGCGCGGTGAACCCCCAGAACCTCTCCCCCGTCGAGCCCAACGAGCTCGCTTACGACATGGGGCCGAACGTGAGGCTCGGCTGCCAGGCCCGGATCCTGGGCGACGTGGGGCTGCGCGTGGTCAAGCTCCCGAAGGCGATCCCCTGATGGGCCGCCCCTCGCTCAAGCGCGCCCTCCTCCGGGCGGGCATCGTCCGCCCGTCTCCGGACGCCCCGCCCGCGGGGCGGAAGAACCGCGGCGTGGCGCCGCCGCCGCTCGTCTTCCTCCCGGGCGAGGCCCCCGTCCCCGAGCCCCCGCCGGCGGACCTGGCGGCCCTCTTCGGGCGGAGCGCCCCGGTCGAGCTGGAGATCGGCCCGGGACGGGCGAGGTTCCTCCTGGCGCGGGCGCGGGAGCACCCCGAGCGGGACTTCCTCGGGGCCGAGATGGAGGAGGAGTACGCCCTGATCGCGCAAGCCCGCGCCGAGCGCCTCGGCCTGACGAACGTCCGCTTCCTCCGTCTCGACGGCAAGGCCTTCGTCCGGCGCCTGACGCCCGGGTCGCTCTCGGCCCTCCACGTCTACTTCCCCGACCCGTGGCCCAAGAAGAGGCACCACAAGAGGCGCCTCTTCGACGCCGCGTTCGCGGCCGACGCGGCCCGCGCCCTGGCCGGCGGGGCTCTCCTCAGGGCCGCGTCCGACCACGCGGAGTACTGGGAGGTGATCCGGGAGGTCCTCGACGCGGAGCCCGGCCTCGCCCCCGTCGGCGAGGACGAGGCGGGCGCCTGGGAGGCCGGGACGAGCTACGAAGCCAAGTTCCTGAGGCAGGGACGCCCCATCCAGAGAGGGATCTGGCGGCGCGGCCCTCGAGCCTGAGGGCGACCGGGCCGGTGGGGCGCCAGGCGCTCCGGCCCGGGGGCTGGCCCGGTCCCGCCCGGGCTACTCGGACGCCGCGCCCGGGACCGCGGCCCGCTCGCGCTCGACGACGGGCTTGAGGTACTTCCGGAAGTAGTCGACCCCCGAGACGAGGGCCATGGCGGTCATGACGTAGAGCGCCGCGCGCCCCGTCTTCCTCCAGAGCCCGATGTCGTCCAGCCGCGCCCCGAGGATCATCAACGAGATCCCCGTCACCTGCGCCGCCATCTTCCACTTCCCCAGGTTCGAGGCCGAGATGACGATCCCGTGGACCGAGGCGATCGACCTCAGGCCCGAGACCGCGAACTCCCGCCCGACGATGATGCAGACGGCCCAGGCGTCGGCCTCCTGCAGGTCGACGAGCGAGATCAGCGTCGCCGAGACGAGGAGCTTGTCGGCGATCGGGTCCAGGAGCGCCCCGAGCGTGGTCACCCGCTTGTACTTCCGGGCCCAGAAGCCGTCCAGCCAGTCGGTGAGCGCGGCGAGGAGGAACACCCCGAGGGCGACGTACTCGCGCGCCGGCATCCGCGTCAGGAGGAGGACCACGATGAGCGGGACCAGGAAGATGCGGAGGAGGGTGAGCGCGTTGGGGACGTTGAGGCGCACCGCGGGAGGATTCTACGCGGCCCCACCGCCGGGGGACGCTTGCCCGCCGCCTCGGCGTCCCCCACAATCCGCGCCCGATGCCTGCGACGCCGATCGTCTTCGGAACGGACGGCTGGCGGGGCCGGATCGCGCGCGAGTGGACCTTCGAGAGCGCGCTGCGCGTCGTCGACGCCGCCGCGGCCTGGACGCTCGACCCCGCGACGGCCGAGCCGGGGGACCCCGGGACCCTCGTCGTCGTGAACGACACCCGCTTCCTCTCGCCCGAGCTGGCCGCCGCTGCCGCCGAGCGCCTGGCGTCCTTCGGCCTGCGCGTCCTCCTGACGGACCGGCCCGTGCCGACGCCGTGCGCGTCGTGGCACGTCCACGAGCGGGGGCTCCGCGCCGGGCTCGCCGTGACCGCCTCCCACAACCCGCCCGAGTGGAACGGCGTGAAGGTGAAGTCGGGCTTCGGCGGGAGCGCGACCCCGGCCACCTACGCGGCGATCGCCGCCCACGCGGACCGCCCTCCCGCCGTGGGGCCCGGCGGGGTCGTGGAGCGAGCCGACCTCGTCGGGGCCTACCGGGAGGCGATCGCCAGGGCCGTCGACCTCGACGCCGTCCGGCGCGCGGGCCTGCGCGTCCTCTTCGACGCCATGCACGGGGCGTCCGGGACGCTCCTGTCGGAGATCGTCGGCGAGGGACACCCCACCAGCGTCTCCACGATCCGCGCCGCCAGGGACCCGCTCTTCGGGGGCGTCCACCCCGAGCCCATCCCCGCACACCTCGGGGCCTCGCGCGAGGCCCTGGCGCGGGAGCGCTTCGACGTGGCGCTCGCCAGCGACGGGGACGGCGACCGCCTCGGCGTCCTCGCCCCGGACGGCGGCTTCGTCACGCCGCACCGCGTCCTGGCGCTCCTGGCCGAGAGCCTGTCGGCGCGCGGCCGGGTCTCGGGCGGGATCGCCAAGACGTTCTCGACGTCCCTCCTCCTCGACCGCGTCGCCGCGCGCCTCGGCGTCCCGCTCCACGTCACGCCGATCGGCTTCAAGTACATCGCCGAGAAGATGCTCGACGGCAGCGTCGGCATCGGCGGCGAGGAGTCCGGTGGGCTCGGCGTCTCCTTCTTCCTCCCCGAGCGGGACGGCGTCCTCTCGGCCCTCCTCGTCCTCGAGGCCGTCGCCGTCTCGGGCGGGTCGTTTGCGGCCCTCCTGGCCCGGCAGGACCGCGAGTACGGCACCTTCGCCTACGGGCGGAGGGACCTCACCCGCCCGATGCCGCTCCTGCGGGCGTTCGTCGAGCGGCTCGAGGCCTCGCCCCCCGAAAGCTGCGCCGGCGAGCGCGTGACCGCGGTCTCGGACCTCGACGGCGTCAAGCTCCACTTCGGGGAGAAGGGCTGGCTCCTCCACCGCCTCTCGGGGACCGAGCCGATCCTCAGGATCTACGCCGAGCACGTCGACCCGCGCACGGTCGGGTCGCTGCTGGACGAGACCGAGAGGAGCGTCGGGTCGGCAGCCTGAGGGCGCCCGGGACAGCCCGTCAGGCCCCGGCCGCCAGGACCCAGCCCGTGCCGGTGAAGCCGAGCGTGATCGCCGCTCCGCCCTCCGCGAGCGGGTCCGGCCCCTCGACGAGCTCCGCCTGCAGGTCCCCGCGGTAGCCGAGGACCGAGCCCGCGTCGAGCGTGAGGGGACCGGCCGGGTCCACCTCGAACAGGGCCGGCTCCGAAGCGACCGCCAGCGCGACGACTCCCGTGCCGAACAGCTTCAGGAACGGCATCGAGAGCTTCCTCCGGAACTCGAACGCCGGGTCTTCCCGGAAGGCCAGCCCCGCCTCGAACGCCAGGAGGCGCGACGGGTCCACCGAGAGGAAGTCGCCGTCGACCTCGGTGAGGAACGCCCGCCGTCCTCGCGAGAGCAGGAGGAGCGAGCCGGGCCCCGTGGCGCGGACGAGGTACTTCTCGAAGACGCCGCGGACCCCGCGCTCGGCCTCTAGGGCGGGCGTGCCCCGCCGCCCCGCGAGCGCCGTCCGGCGGACGAAGAGCCCGCTCCGCGCGTCGGCCACCAGGAAGCCCCCGGCCATCGGCCTGAAGGGCCCTCGAGGCGGCGCCACGACCCCGTCGTCCCGGAGGGGAGCCGCCGCCGAGGCCGGCGGCGGAAGGGACCGCTGGATCGGGCGCAGGGGCGCGGTCGACCCCGCAGATTCGGGACCTCCGGCGGCCTCCAGCGGCTCGGGCTTGACGATCGGCGAGGTCTGGACGCGCCGGTCCTCCTCGGCGTCGGCGGAAGGCGTCGCCGGGGTCTCGGGCTCGGGGGCGGTGACGGCGGCCCGCGCGGCCCGGGCGACCGTGTCGTCGTCGTCCGCGCCCGCGGCCCGGTCCGCTCCCGCCCTGCGGAGCAGGTCCCGCGCCCGGTCGGTCTCGCCGAGCCGCTGCAGGACGAGCCCGAGCGTCAGGCTGGCCTTCCGGTGCCCGGGCTGCGCCGCGAGGACGCGCTCGAGGGGCTCGCGGGCCTCGGCGGCTCGGCCCGACTTGTAGAGGATCAGGCCGAGGTTGAAGAGGAGGGGCACGGAGCCGGGGTGGCTCCCGAGGACCTCGCGGGTGACCTCTTCCGCCTCCTCGAACAGGCCCGCGTGGAACAGCGCGAACGACAGGCTCGCCAGGACCTCCGGGTCGTGGGGCCGGTACCGGCGCGCCTCCTCGAGCTCGCGGCGGGCCTCGTCGTACCTCCCCCGCCGCAGCTCCTCCTTGCCCCGGTTCAGGTGGAGGAGGAAGAGGCCCTGGTCGAAGAACGGGACGGCGCGGGCCGAGCCCGGCTCCGGCGGCCGGCCGCTCATCGACCGGCGGAGCTCACGCCGGGCGGGACGGCCCGGCCGAGGACCGGGACCGGGCCTCGCGACGGCGCGCCCGGCTGGTTCGAGATCAGGACGCCGTCCCCCGAACGGCCCATCTTCACGGGCGGGCCCCTTCTCGCGGCCACGGCAGCGGGAGGCGGAGCCGTGGTGCCGACCCCGCGGAAGCCGCCCCCGAGGGCCCGCGGGAGCACCCCGCCCCAGGCCACCATCGTCCTCCGGATGTACTCCTGCGTCTCGGGATACGGGGGCACGCCCCCGTGGCGCGTCACGGCGCCGGGGCCGGCGTTGTAGGCGGCGAGCGCGAGCGTGACGTCCCCGGCGAAGGTCGAGAGGAGCTCGGCGAGGTACTTCACGCCGGCCCGGATGTTCTCGGCAGCGTCGAACGCGTTGCGGACGCCGTACTGCGCCGCGGTGGCGGGCATGAGCTGCATCAGCCCCCGCGCCCCTTTCCGCGAGACGGCGCGCGGGTTGAAGTTCGACTCCACGAGGACGACGCTGCGGACGAGGCGGTGGTCGACGCCCTCGCGCCCGGCGTGGTGCCGGATCAGGTCGTCGTACGGCGTCGTCGCGTCCCTGCGGGCGACGAGGTACTCGTCGGACGGGGCGCGACCGTTGACGCGCCAGCCGCTCCCGACGTCGTTGAAGATCATGGCGGAGCCGTCCGCGCGCCGGACGAGGTGGACGTTGGCCCGGGCCGCCGGGGCGGCGCAGGTCAGGGCCAAGCCAAGGGCGAGCGCCCTTCCGCCGAGCATCGGTGAAAGTATAGCCGCCCCCCTCCCGGGAGTCCCCACGCCCCCCGGCCGCGCCGGCCGGGGAGCGCCTCGGCTCACCCGGCCGTCAGCAGGGCCCGGGCCCTCTCGACACCGGCCCGGAGCGCCTCCGGCAGCTTGTCGGCGTCCTTGCCTCCGGCCTGCGCCAGGTCGGGCCGGCCCCCGCCGCGCCCTCCCACGACGGGAGCCATCACCTGGGCGAGGTCTCCCGCCGGGACCCGGCCGGTCAGGTCCGGCGTGACCGCCGCCAGGAGGGTCACCTTCCCCTCGAGGTCGGTCCCCAGCAGCACCACGCCCGAGCCGAGCTTTCCCCGGAAGGTGTCCGCCAGGTTCCGGAGCTCGTTCAGCGGCAGCGACGGGACCCGCCGCGCGAGGACCTTGACGCCTTCGACCTCCTCGATCCCCTCCTCGGCCGCGCCGGACGACGAGGGACCGGAGGCCGTGGCGAGGGCCACCTTGAGGCGCGCGACCTCCTTCTCGTGCTCCTTCATCCGCTGCGCCAGCTCGCGCACCTTCGCCGGGAGCTCCTCCGGCGTGGCCTGGACGGCCTCGGAAGCGCGGGAGAGGAGCTCCTCGGCGCGCGAGAAGCGCTCCAGCGCCCCGATCGACGTGACCGCCTCCACGCGCCTCACGCCCGCCGCCAGCCCCCGGTCGGAGAGGACCTTGAACGCGCCGACCTCTCCGGTCCGGCCGACGTGGCACCCCCCGCACAGCTCGGTCGAGAAGCCCGGGACGTCCACGACCCGGACCCGCTCCCCGTACTTCTCCCCGAAGAACATCAGGGCGCCACGCGCCTTCGCCTCGTCCATCGAGACGACCGCCTTCGTCACCGGCCTGTCCCTGAGGACCTCCTCGTTGACGAGCCGCTCGATCTCGACGAGCTCGGCGCCGGTCGTCGGGCGCGAGGCGGTGTAGTCGAACCGGAGCCGGTCCGGCGCGACGAGGGAGCCCATCTGCCGGACCGAGTCGCCGAGGACCCGGCGGAGAGCCGCGTGCAGGAGGTGCGTCCCGGTGTGGTTGGCCTGCGTCCGCCGCCGCGTCCACTCGTCGATCTCCATCGAGACGACCGTTCCGGGGGCGAGCGACCCGGCCTCGACGCGGACGCGGTGCTGGAGGAACCGGCCGCCCGGCCCCTTCCGCACGTCGGTCACGCGCGCGTGGCCGCCCGGCCAGCGGAGGTCCCCCTGGTCCGTCACCTGGCCGCCCCCCTCGGGGTAGAAGACCGACCGGTCGGTCACGACGACCCCCTCGGTGCCGGCGGGAAGGGTGTGGACGCGGCCCGCGCGTCCTCCCTCCACGTGGAGCCGGAAGAGGCCCAGGACCCTCGCCTCGTCGAGCGAGACGAAGTCGTCCTCGGGGTACCCGCGGAACTCCGTCGTCCACGACGGGTCGACCTCGTCCTCCGGGAGCGCCTCCTCCTCGGCCTGGAACTTCGAGCCGGCCTTGGACCGCTCGCGCGCGGCCTCCAGCTCCACCTCGAACCCCTCCCGGTCGACGCGCACGCCCTCGTCGAGAGCGAGCTCCTCGATCAGGTCGAGCGGGATCCCGTACGTGTCGTAGAAGCGGAAGACGGTCTCCCCCTCGAGGACCGACTCCCCCCGCCGCCTCAGGTCCGAGATGGCCTCGCCCACGCGGTCGGCGCCGGTGGACATCGTCCGCCCGAACCGGACCTCCTCGTCGTGGACCGTCGGCCGGATCCGCCGGGCCGCGTCCGAGGCCTCGGCCGCGCTGGCGAAGTAGACACCGGCGAAGCCGGCGAGGACGTCCTCGACGAAGGCGTCGAGGAAGGGGTCCGCGAGGCCCAGCCGCCGCCCGTAGCGGATCGCGCGGCGCAGGATCCGGCGGAGGACGTACCCGCGTCCCTCGTTCCCCGGGAGCGTCCCGTCCGCCATCAGCATCGTGGCGGCCCGGACGTGGTCGGCGATGACGCGGAAGGGCGCGTCCTCCACCGCCATCCCGCCCCGGTACCGGTGCCCAGAGAGCCGCTCGAGGCGCGCGAGCGTCCCCGCGAAGAGGTCCGTGTCGAAGTTGTTCGTCTTCCCCGAGAGGATCGCCGTGATCCGCTCCAGGCCCGCGCCGGTGTCGACCGACGGCTTGGGCAGCGGCGTGACCCGGCCGGAGGCGTCGCGGTCGAACTGCATGAAGACGAGGTTCCAGATCTCGACGACCCGGTCCCCCTCGCCGTTCGGCCGGTCGTCGCCGGGCACGGACGGGCCCTGGTCGTAGTGGAGCTCGCTGCACGGCCCGCAGGGACCGGTCTCCCCCATCGACCAGAAGTTGTCCTTCTCCCCGAAGCGGACGATCCGCTCCTTCGGGAGGTACTTCGCCCAGAGCGCCGCAGCCTCGTCGTCGTCGGTGTAGACCGTCGCCCAGAGCCGGGCGGGGTCCAGGCCGTAGTACGCCTGCCCGGTCACGAGCTCCCAGGCGTAGTCGATCGCCTCAGCCTTGAAGTAGTCGCCGAACGAGAAGTTGCCGAGCATCTCGAAGAACGTGTGGTGGCGGGCCGTGTACCCCACGTTGTCGAGGTCGTTGTGCTTGCCCCCCGCCCGGACGCACTTCTGCGCGGTCGTCGCCCGGGCGTAGTCGCGGCTCTCGCGCCCGAGGAAGACGTCCTTGAACTGGTTCATCCCGGCGTTCGTGAAGAGGAGCGTCGGGTCCTCGGCCGGGACGAGCGACGAGGAGGCGACGCGGCGGTGCCCGCGCTCCTCGAAGAAGGAGAGGAAGGTCTCGCGGACCCGGCCCGAGGTCCACTCAGCGGAGGTCGTCATCGGTGAAGCCTTTCTTCCGGAGGGCGTCGAGCACGGCCTCCTCGGGGAAGCCGCGCCGGACGAGATGGTCGAAGAGTTTCCCCGCCCGCTCCCCCGGCGTCAATCCGGCCGGGAGCGCCCGCACCCGCCGCTCGAGGAGCGCGGCCAGCCGCCCGGCGTCGTGCTCGGCCCAGCCACGGTCCGACAGCTCCCCGGCGACCGCAACGGCCTCGTCCGGGTCGAACCCCTTCCCGACGAGCCGAGCCACGAGCTCGCTCTGGGCGAGCGCCTTCCGCGCCAGCATCGCGATCGCCGCCTCCCGGCACGTGGCAGGGCGAGTCGTCACGCGATCACCCGCCGAGCCCGGCGCGGCCGCGGCTCTTTCTCTCGGGCGCGGAGGGGGCAAGACCTCGCCCGAGCGAAGCGAGTTCCGCCCGCGCGCGGAGGGGTCCGGGGAACCCGGCGCGGCCCGGGTTCCCCGGGATCATGACTGATTGCTGAAGTCGAACGGGCTCTCCTCCTGCAGCGGGTTGAGCTGGTCCGGCGCCTTGAGGGCCGCCTCCATCTCGTCCTGCGACAGGTCGGAGGTCGACTGGATCCCCTGGATCCTGAGCTTGAACTCGTTCGGGTTCGTCGACCGGCGGATCGCCTCGTCGAGCGTGATCAGGCCCGTCTTGTAGAGCTGGTAGAGCGACTGGTCGAACGTCTGCATCCCGTACTGCGACGTGCCGGCCTTGATGGCGTCGACGATGTACTTCGTTCTCGATGCAGTCGCGGATGTAGTTCGTCGCCACGAGCACCTCGACGGCGGGGACTCGGCCCAGCCCGTCGGCCCGCGGCAGGAGCCGCATCGAGATGATCGCCTTCAGGACGGCCGCCAGCTGGAGGCGGATCTGCTTCTGCTGGTGCGGGGGGAAGACCGCGATGATGCGGTTGATCGTCTCGGTGGCGTCCATCGTGTGGAGGGTCGACATGACGAGGTGGCCGGTCTCGGCCGCCACCAGCGCCGTCTCGACGGTCTCGTAGTCGCGCATCTCGCCGACGAGGATGACGTCCGGGTCCTGCCGGAGGGCTGCCCTCAGCGCCGAGGAGAACGACTTCGTGTCGACCTCCAGCTCCCGCTGGTTGACCATCGACTTCTTGTCCCGGTGGAGGAACTCGACCGGGTCCTCGATCGTCATGACGTGCTCGGCCCGGGTCGCGTTGATGTAGTCGATCATCGCGGCGAGCGACGTCGACTTCCCCGAGCCGGTCGTCCCCGTCACCAGGATCAGCCCGCGCGTCTCCTCGCAGATCTTCTCGAGGACCGGCGGCAGGAGGAGCTCGCGGACCGTCATGATGCGGGCCGGGATGACCCGGCAGACCATCCCGACGGTTCCCCGCTGCTGGAAGATGTTGCAGCGGAACCGGCCCAGCCCCGGCACGGA
Source organism: Acidobacteriota bacterium (assembly GCA_008363385.1). Classification (GTDB taxonomy): domain Bacteria; phylum Acidobacteriota; class Thermoanaerobaculia; order UBA5066; family UBA5066; genus RHKY01. The sequence goes on from RHKY01000006.1 coordinate 180,199, forward strand.
GTACGCGATGTCGATGTCGAAGTTGTTCTTGAACTTCTCCTTCTGGCGCGAGGACATGATCGAGAACGCCATCGCGATCGTGTCCTCCTGCATGAGCCGCTTCATGTCCGCCAGCGGGATCAGGTCGCCGTCCACGCGGATGATGGGGTGCGCGCCGACCTTCAGGTGGAGGTCCGAGGCCTTCCGCTCGACCGCGATCTTGAGCAAGTCGTTGATGTGCATCGATCGTTACCTCCGTCCGGGGGCCGCCGAACTGATACCGCTGAGCCAGAATAGGATTCTCGCGCCGCCGGGTCAACGACGTCGCGCGGCCGGGGGCCCCGGCCGCCCCCGGGGAGGACCACGATGACGAGCCTGACGGCTCCGCCCCCGCCCTCGGTACCGGCCCCGCCCGAGCCCGCCCTCCGTTTCGTCTCCGGCCTGGTCGTGGCCGCCGGGGCCTCCGCGCGATTCGGCGCGCCCAAGCTCGTCGCCCCGCTCGGCGGCGTCCCCCTCCTCCTCCGCTCGGTCCTCGCCTTCACCGGCGCGGGTCTCGGGGAGGTGCTCGTCGTCCTCGGGGCCCACGCCGACCTCCTCCTCCCGCTCCTGGCGGACCTGCCGGTCCGGCCGGTGCGGAACCCCCGCTGGGAGGCCGGGATGTTCTCCTCGGTCCGGGCCGGGCTGGCGGAGGTCTCCCCCGCCGCCACGCGGGTGGCCGTCTCCCCAGCCGACCTCCCGTTCCTCACGCCCGAGGTCGTCGCCCGGGTGGCGCGGGCCTCGCTGGAGGAGGGCGGCTCGGCCGTCACCCTCCCGGTCCACGAGGGGCGCCGGGGGCACCCGCTCCTCCTCCCCCGCCCCCTCGCCGCCCGGGTCCTGGGCTGGCCGGACGACGCGCGGCTCGACCGGCTCCTCCGCGAGCCCGACGTCTCCGTCTCGGAGGTCGGGGGCTGCGGGCCGGGCGTCCTGCGGGACGTCGACACGCCCGGGGACCTCGCCGCGTCGGCTAAGCTCGGAGCGTGAGCGTCGAGGTCTTCCGCGCCCTCCTGGGGCTCCTGGAGGAGCACCCCCGCGTCGCCCTGGCCACCGTCGTGGAGGCGGTCGGCTCGACCCCCCGCGCCGCGGCCGCACGGATGGTCGTCCTGCCCGGCGGCTCGATCCGCGGCACCGTCGGCGGAGGGAAGTTCGAGTCGCTCGTCGTCGAGGACGCCCTGCGGCTCCTCGCGGGAGGCGCGGCACCGCTCCTGAAGGAGTACCGCTTCCTGCCGGAGGGCGAAGGGGCGTTCGGCGCGGTCTGCGGCGGGACCGCGCGTGTGATGATCGAGGTCGTGGAAAGGCCTCCGCGGCTCCTCGTCGTCGGCGCCGGGCACTGCGGGCGCGCGCTCTCGCGCCTGGCCTGTGCCGCCGGCTTCGAGGTGACGGTCGCCGACGACCGGGCGGACCTCCTCCTGCCCTCCTCGTTCCCCGCGGGCGCCCGGCTGGCGCCGGTGAAGCCCGACCTCTCCGACCTGCCGCTCCCCGGGCCCTCGGACGCCGTGGCCGTCCTCTCGCGCGGGCACGTCCTGGACGGCGTCGCGCTCCGGAGGCTGCGGGGCGTCCCGGCCGCCTATCTCGGGATGATCGGCTCGCGGGCCAAGAAGAAGGCGCTCTTCGACGAGCTCCGCGGCGAGGGCTTCGCCGAGGAGGAGCTGGCGCGGATCCGGTGCCCCATCGGCCTGCCGATCGGCGCCGACTCGCCCGAAGAGATCGCCGTCTCGATCCTGGCCGAGATCGTCTCGGTCCGGCGCGGGGGGTCCGGGGGGCGCGCTACGCCTGGGCCTTGACGGGGGCCAGGACCGGGGTCAGCCAGCCGAAGCGGTCCGGGGAGCGGCCCTCGACGACGTCGAAGAAGGCCCTCTGCAGCTGCGCCGTGACCGGCCCCCTTCGCCCGGCGCCGACCGGGATCCGGTCGACCGAGCGGATCGGGGTGATCTCTGCGGCCGTACCGGTGAAGAAGGCCTCGTCGGCCGCGTAGAGGATCTCGCGCGGCAGGGTCTTCTCCTCGATCGGGACCTCCAGCTCGCGCGCGAGCTGGAGGACGGTCAGGCGCGTGATGCCGGGAAGCGTCGAGTCGGAGAGCGGCGGGGTGAGGAGCTTCCCCTTCCAGACGACGAAGAGGTTCTCGCCCGAGCCCTCCGAGACCCGCCCGTTGTCGTCGAGCGCGATCCCCTCGTGGTAGCCGTTGACGATCGCCTCCATCTTGATGAGCTGGCTGTTGGCGTAGTTCGCCGTGGTCTTGGCCATCGCCGGGAGCGTGTTCGCCGCGATGCGGGTCCAGGACGAGACGCAGACGTCGACGCCCTCCTCGATCGCCTCGGCGCCGAGGTACTTCCCCCACTCGTAGCAGCCGACGACGACGTCCACGGGGTTGTTGAGCGGGTTGACGCCGAGGGCCCCGAACCCGCGGTAGGCGAGCGGGCGGATGTAGCAGGCCCGGAACCCGTTGGCGCGGATCGTCTCGAGGACGGCCTCCTTCAGCTCCTCGACCGGGTGCGGGATCTGCATCCGGTAGATCTTGGCCGACCAGAAGAGCCGGTCCAGGTGCTCGTCGAGGCGGAAGACCTCGGGCCCCCGGGCCGTGTCGTAGCAGCGGATCCCCTCGAAGACGCCGGAGCCGTAGTGGAGGGCGTGGGTGAAGACGTGGACCTTCGCGTCGGCGAAGTCGACCAGCTTGCCGTTCATCCAGATCTTCCTGACGTTCTGAAAGCTCATTCGGCGCCTCCCTCGGCGGCGATGTTATCCGATGGCGGCGAAGGGAAAACCGGGTCCCCACCCTCGGCCCAGAGGAGCCGGACGAGCCCCGCCACGACCGCGGTCTCGAGCCGGAGGACCCTCGGCCCGAGCCCGGCGAGCGCCGCGCCCGAGGCGGCCAGCGCCGCGGCCTCCTCCGCGTCGAGGCCTCCCTCGGGGCCGACGACGAGCGTGCCGCCCGGCCGCTTCCCGGGCATCAGCGGCGCCGCTCCCGGCACGAGGGCCACGACCGGCCGGACCGCGCCCGAGACGACGTCGCGGAAGGGGACCGGCCCGTCGACGCGGGGCACGACCGTCCGGTCGCACTGCTTCGTCGCCTCCGCGGCGACCCGGCGAAGCCTCGGGAGGCGCGCGGACAGCGCCCTCAGGTGCGCCTCCTGCGAGCGGGCGGCGGCGAAGAGGAGGAAGGCCGCCGCGCCGCACTCCGTCCCCTTCTCGACCGCCCACTCCACGCGCGACGGGTCGGACACCGCGAGCGCCACGGTGACGGCGGCCGCCGGCTCCCCGGCGGCCGGCAGGGGGACCAGGACGCGGGCGGCGGAGCGCCCCGGCAGGAGGACCGCCTCGGCGCGCGCTCCCGAGCCGTCCAGCAGGACGACGCGGTCTCCCTCCGAGAGACGGCGGGCCCGCACGTGCCGGGACTCCTCGGCCGGGAGGGGGACGAGGGCACCCGGCCGGAGCGCCGCGCCGGGGACGAGGAGGCGGGGCGGCGAGGACGTCACTCCGCCCGCGCCTCCACGGCGAGCCACTCCCCTTCCGCCGCCAGCCGGACGGGCTCGAAGCCCGACGCGCGCAGCGCGCGGAGCCACTCCCCCTCGCGGGAGAGGAGCTGGCCCGCCGTGACGAGCGTCCCGGCGCGGCGGGTCCGCCGGCGGAGGCCGGGGAGGAGGGGCGACAGCTCCTCCTCCAGGAGGTTCGCCAGGACCAGGTCGAACCGGGGCACGTCCGAGAGCGCCTCGAGCGGCCCGGCGAACGGCGAGACCCCCGCGGCGCGGTTCTCCCGCGCGTGGTCCCGGGTGGCGAAGGCCGCCTCGGGGTCGACGTCGAAGGCCACCACGGAGGCGGCGCCCGAGAGGGCGGCGACGAGGGCGAGCGGCCCGGCGCCGCACCCGACGTCCAGCACCGTCCTTCCCCTCGCGTCGAGCGACGACGCCAGACGCAGCGCCAGCCGCGTCGACTCGTGGGAGCCCGTCCCGAACGCGCGGACGGCCGGCACGAAGAGCCGTCGCCTCCCGCCCCCAGACGAGGCGCGGTCCCCCTCGTGAGGGTCGAGGAGCCAGGGCCCCACGGCGACCGCCCGGCGGAGCGCCGCCGAGGCCTCGACCCAGTCGGTCTCGGGCTCGGCTGCCTCGCGGGTCGCGGTGAGACCGCGCGCGGCGAACGCGATGACGGAGCGCTCGACGTCCTGCTCGGCCACCCAGACGCGGGCCCGGTCGTCCAGCGTCTCCCACGAGCAGGCGACCTCCTCGAGCGCCGAGAGGAGGTCTTCGTCGGACGGGACCCCGCCGTGAAAGGTCACCGACAGGCGAACCGCCCGACCGCCCGGCACGCGCTTCAGCTCGCCAGGAGGTCCTTGAGGCGCTCGAGGAAACCCTTCTCGTCCTTCGTCGGGGTGCCGGAGGAGTCCCCGAGCGCCTCCGAGAGCCTCTGGACGGCCTCGCGCTGCGCCGCGCTGAGCTTCCTCGGGACGCGGATCGTCAGGACCACGTGCTGGTCCCCCTTGCCACGCCCGTCCAGCCGCGGGACCCCCTTCCCCCGGAGCGTGACGACGCGCCCGGCCGGCGTCCCCGCCGGGACGTCCACCGTGGAGTCGCCGTGGAGGGTCGGGACGGTGACGCTCCCCCCGAGGACGGCGGTGGCGAAGGGGACGGCCCACGTCAGGATGACGTCGGTCCCGTCTCGCCGGAAGTGCTCGTGGGGCTCGACGGAGAGGACGACGTAGAGGTCTCCCGGCGGGCCCCCGGCGCGCCCGTGGTTCCCCTCGCCCGTCAAGCGGATCCGGGAGCCGTCGTCGACGCCGGCGGGAACGGCCACCTTGAGGGTCCGGTCCTCGACGACACGGCCCTCCCCCTTGCAGGCGGGGCACTCCTCCTTCACCTGCTCGCCCGCCCCTTGGCACGCCGGGCACGTGCGCTCGAGCGCGAAGAAGCCCTGCCGGTACTGGAGCCGCCCGCGGCCGCGGCACGCCGAGCAGGTCGTCGTCCCGCTCCCGCCCTTGCCCCCCGACCCCCGGCACTCCTCGCAGCGCTCGTACCTCCGGATCGGGACGGAGGACTCGACGCCGAAGGCTGCCTCCTCGAACGAGAGGGTCAGGTCGGTCTTCAGGTCCTCGCCGGGGCGCTGCCGGCCCCTCCGCCCCACGTCCCCGAACCCGAAGCCGAAGAAGTCGCCCAGGATGTCGGCGAAGTCCGCGAAGGCCGTCGGGTCGAAGCCGGACGGACCGCCCCGGACCCCCTCGGCGCCGAAGCGGTCGTACCGGGCGCGCTTCTCCGGGTCGGAGAGGGCGGCGTACGCCTCGGCCCCCTCCTTGAACCGCTCCTCGGCCTCCTTGTTGCCGGGGTTGCGGTCCGGGTGCCACTTGAGCGCGAACTTCCGGTAGGCGGACTTGATGGCGTCCGCGTCGGCGTCCCGCGGGACCCCGAGGGTCTCGTAGTAGTCCTTCGACAACGCCGCGCCGCCGTCAGCCCTTCTCGGGCCCCTTGTAGAGCATCGCGTTCGTCAGGATCCGGGAGACCCCCTGCATGTCGAGGAGCGCGTTCTCCACCTCTCCCCGCTCCTCCATCGTCAGGACCTCCCGGGCGTGCTGGAGCGTCCGGCCCACGCGGTCCCTCTCGTCGCCGCCGAGCAGGTTCCCGAACTCGCGGAAGATCCGGTCGTTGGCGGTGATGAGCCCCTCCAGCTTGTTCTTCAGCTGGCGGATCTCCTTGCGCTTGGCGTCCGCCGCCTTGGAGGCCTCGGCCTCCTCGATGATCCGGTCGATCTCCTCCTGCGACAGCCCGCCGGCCGGGTTGATCTGGATCCCCTGCGCGCGGCCCGTCGCCATGTCCCGGGCCGAGACGTTGACGATCCCCGAGGAGTCCACCGCGAAGGTCACCTCGATCTGCGGGACGCCGCGGGGCGCCGGCGGGATGCCGACGAGCTGGAACTTGCCGAGCGACTTGTTCTCCTTGGCGATCTCGCGCTCGCCCTGCAGGACGTGGATCTCGACGGTGGACTGGTTGTCGCTGACCGTCGTGAAGATCTGGGTGTTCTTCGTCGGGATGGTCGAGTTGCGCTCGATCAGCTTGACGAAGATCCCGCCGTGCGTCTCGATGCCGATCGACAGGGGCGTCACGTCCAGGAGGACGACGTCCTTGATCTCGCCCCGGAGGACCCCGGCCTGGATCGCGGCGCCGATGGCGACGACCTCGTCCGGGTTGATGGAGCGGTTGGCGGCGCGGGCGAAGATCTCCTCGACCTTCCGCTGGACCTTCGGCGTCCGGGTCTGGCCGCCCACGAGGATGACGTTGTCGATCCGGTCCGGCGACAGCCCCGCGGCCGCCAGGGCGTTCTCGCACGGCCCCTTCGTCCGCTCCACGAGGTGGTCGACGAGCATCTCGAAGGTGTCGCGGGGGAGGACCTTGTTGATGTGCTTCGGGCCGGAGGCGTCCGAGGCGATGAACGGCAGGGCGATCGTCGTCTCCGTCGCCGTCGAGAGCTCGCACTTGGCCTTCTCGGCGGCCTCCTTCAGGCGCTGGAGCGCGAGGCGGTCCTGCCGGAGGTCGATCCCCGTCTGGGCGAGGAAGTCCGACAGGAGCCAGTCCATGATCGTCCGGTCGAAGTCCTCCCCGCCGAGGAAGGTGTCGCCGGACGTCGAGAGGACCTCGTACATGCCGTTGTCGATCCTCAGGATCGAGATGTCGAACGTCCCGCCGCCGAGGTCGTAGACGGCGATCGTCTCGTTCTGCTTGCTCTTCTCGAAACCGTAGGCCAGCGACGCGGCCGTCGGCTCGTTGATGATCCGCAGCACCTCCAGGCCCGCGATCCGCCCCGCGTCGCGCGTGGCCTGCCGCTGGGAGTCGTCGAAGTACGCCGGGACCGTGATGATCGCCTCCCGGATCTCCTCGCCGAGCGACTCCTCGCAGAACTCCTTGATCTCGCGCAGGACGAACGCCGCGATCTCCTCGGGGGCGAAGTCGCGGTCGCGGATCCGGATCTTCACGTCGCCGTTCGGGGCCGGCACGAGCGGGTAGGAGAGGTGCTCGCGGGCCTGCCTCACCTCCGCGTCGTCCCACTTGCGGCCCACGAGGCGCTTGACCGCGTAGATCGTCTGGGAGGGGTTCGTGATCGCCTGCCGCTTGGCGATCTGCCCCACCAGGCGCTCGCCGTCCTCGGTGAAGCCGACGATGGACGGGGTCGTCCGGGCTCCCTCCCGGTTCGGCACGACCTGCGGCGAGCCCACCTCGATCACGGCCGCGCACGAGTTCGTCGTCCCCAGGTCGATGCCGAGAACCTTCGCCACGTTCCCTCCTGTCGCCGCCTCAGTCGGCCGGCGACGACGCCGGCGGGGCCGGCGGGGGCGCCGCCGACACCTTCACGAGGGCCGGGCGCAGCAGCCGCTCGTTGAGAAGGTACCCCTTCTGGAAGACCTCGAGGACGGAACCCGGCGGGACGTCCGCGGACGCCTCGAGCTGGACCGCCTCGTGGTACGTCGGGTCGAAGGGCCGGCCCAGCGCGGGGACCTCCGCGAGGCCGTACCGCCGGAGCGTCTCCGCGAGCTGCCGCGCGATCATCTCGACGCCGGCGCGGAACTCCTGGCTCCCCTCGGCCGGGGCGTGCGCGATGGCGCGCTCCAGGTTGTCGAGGACGGCCAGGAGGTCCCGGAAGACCTCCGTCAGCGCGAACTTGAAGTAGTCCGCCTTCTCGCGCTCGGTCCGCCGCTTCAGGTTCTCGAAGTCCGCGACCTTCCGGACCAGCGTCTCGCGGAGCTTCGCGGCCTCCTCGTCGGAGGCGGCGGCGCGCTCGCGGGCCGCGTCGACCTCCCCGCGCAGCGCGTCCGCCTCGGCCCGCAGGAGGACCGCGACCGCCTCCGCGCGTCGCAGGGCCTCGTCGCTCGGGCCTTCGGACGGGGGAGCCGGCTCGGCCGCGGCCTCCGCCCCGGGAGGGGGCGCCGCCGCGTGCCGGTGCTTCTCCCGGACCGCCGAGACGGCCGCCTCGGCCTCGGCGAGGGCGCGGGCGACGTCGTCGGCGCTCCCCTCGTCGAGGAAGACGACGTCCTCTTCGTCCGGAGGCATGGGCCGGTGGTTCTCGCTCACGGGCGCGCCTCCGAGAGCCGGCGCGTCACGCTCCGGCCCACCTCCTCCACGAGCGGGACGATCCTGGAATACTCCAGGCGCCGCGGACCGATGACGCCCACGGCCCCCGCGATCCGCCCGTCGGCCGTCCAGGTGTGGACCACGACCGCGCTCTGGGTCTCGTCGGTGAGCGGGCTCTCGCCGCCGATCACGACGGAGGTCCCGGGCGCGGTCAGGCAGTCCGTCAGGAGCCTGACGAGCCGGGCCCTCTCGTCGAAGGCGTGAAGCATCTTCCGAAGCCCGTCGACGTTCCGCTGGTACTCCGGCTTCTCCAGGAGGTGCTCGGCCCCCTCGACCACGAGGCCCGGGTCGTCGGCCGGGCCGCCCGAGAAGGCGCGGCGCCCCAGCTCCAGCGTCCGCCGCAGCGCGGCGTCGAACCGGACCTTCTCCTCGAGGAGCGCCTCGAGCAGGAGGCGCCGGGCCTCGGCGAGCGACCGCCCGGCGTAGTCGGCGGTCAGCCTCCGCGAGACGGCCTCCAGCTCGGCCGGCGTGAACTCCTCGGCGGAGTCGATGACCCGCGTCTCGACCAGGCCCGTGTCGGAGACCTGCACGACGAGGAGCCGGCTCTCGCTGACGCGCGCGAAGTGGACCGACCTGAGGACGAACCGGCCCGCGTCGGGCGCCACGACGACGGCGGCCTCCCCCGTCAGGCGGGAGAGGAGGCGCGAGGCGGCGGCGACGAACCTGTCGAGCTCGATCGCCGTCGACCCCAGCTCGCGCTCGATCGCCCGGCGCTCCTCCGGCGTCGGCGTCCGCGCGGTCATGAGGTCGCTGACGAACGTCCGGTAGCCGAGGTCGGTCGGCACGCGGCCGGCCGAGACGTGGGGGTGGGTGAGGAACCCGAGGTCCTCGAGGTCGGCCATCGCGTTGCGGATCGACGCCGACGAGAGGCCGAAGCCCCCCTCCTTCTCCAGCTGCCGCGACGAGACCGGCGCCGCGCTCCGGATGTGCGCGGCCACCACGGACGCGAGCACGTCCCGGCACCTGGCGTCGAGCCCCCTGACCTCGCTCCCCATTCCCCTCCCTCCTCGTCGAGGGTCCGAGCCCCCGGCTCTCGATCCCCCCGCGGGGCCGCCGGAACCGGCCCGGCCTGGCCGCCGGCCTCCTCACCGCATAGGATCGAGGAAGCAGGACGGAACCTGTTCATGTTAGCAAAGCCGAACCCCCTCCAGCGCGTCGTGGTCGTCGGCCGCTCGCGCGCGGGACGCGCGATCTCCCGGGGGCTCGCGGAGGCCGGCGAGGCCGCCGTCCTCCTGCCGGGGTCGGCGACCTGGGACGAGGAGGGCCGGAGCGCGATCCGCGCCGCCACGCTCCTGGTGGTGGCCGTCCCGGACCGGTTCCTCGCCCCCGTGGCCGAGCGGCTCGCCGCGGCGCTGCTGGGCTCCGCCGCGCCCCGCCCCGCCGCCCTCCACCTCTCCGGGGCGCGGGACGACTCCGAGCTCCACGCCCTGGCGGGCGTCGGCTGCCCGACGGCCTCCTGCCACCCGGTCCAGGCCCTCGACGGCTCCGGCTCGGCGCCGCTGGCGGGCGTCGTGTACGGGATCCAGGGATCGCCGCGCGGGGTCGAGGCGGCCCGGGCGCTCGCCGTCGCGCTGGGCGGCAGGCCTCACGACCTCGGGGCGGCCGACAAGCCGCTCTGGCACCTGGCGGCGGTCCTGGCGTCCGGCGGCGTCGTCGGCCTGCTCTCGGCAGCCCGGGACCTCCTGGTCCTCTGCGGGCTCACGACCGCGGAGGCGCTCGCGGCGCTCGGTCCGCTGGCACGCGCGGCGCTGGAGGGGGCGCTGGAGAGAGGCCCGGAGGCGGCCCTGACCGGCCCCGTCGCCCGGGGGGACGAGGCGACCCTCGCGGCCCACCGCCGGACGCTCGCGGAGCGGGACCCGTCTCGCGCCGCGCTCTACGAGGCGCTCGTGGTCGAGCAGGAGAGGCTGGCTCGCGCGCGGCGGGCCTGACTCCGGAGGGCCGGGCGGCGCCCGTCCGCCCCGAAACCGGGTGCTAACATTCCCAGGCTCCGGGCACGGCGCCCGACGGGACGAAGGAGTCGATGGTTTTCTTCAACTACGCCACGATGCAGATGGCCGCGAAGATCGTCTACTACGGTCCCGGCCTCTGCGGGAAGACGACGAACCTCCACGTCATCTACAACCGCACGGCGCCGAACTCGCGGGGCGAGATGGTCTCGCTGGAGACGGAGACCGACCGGACCCTCTTCTTCGACCTCCTCCCGCTCGACGTCGGTGTCATCGGCGGTTTCAAGACCCGGCTGCAGCTCTACACCGTGCCCGGACAGGTCTTCTACAACACGACGCGCAAGCTCGTCCTGAAGGGGGTCGACGGCGTCGTCTTCGTGGCGGACTCGCAGCGCCCCATGCTCGAGCCGAACCGCGAGAGCTTCCGGAACCTGAAGGAGAACCTCGCCGAGATCGGCCTGACGCTCTCGGACATCCCGCTCGTCCTCCAGTACAACAAGCGGGACCTCTCCAACATCCTCTCCGTCGACGAGCTGAACGACGCCCTCAACCCGGACCGAACGCTCGAGTGGCACGAGTCGTCCGCGGCCAACGGGATGGGCGTCTTCGAGACCCTGAAGGGGATCTCCAAGCTGACGCTCAAGTCGATCCGGGCGAAGATGTCCGGCGACCTGAGGCGCCCCGCCGTCGTCGCCACGCCCGCCACGCCTCCGGTGGCGATGCCGGCCCTGCCGGGGACGCCGACGGCCCCGGAGGCGAAGGCCGAGCCGACCGCCCAGCCCCGGGCCGAGGCGCCGCCGCCCGCCGCCGCGCCCGTGCCCGCG
>RHKY01000030.1 GCA_008363385.1 Acidobacteriota bacterium
ATCCTCGACCCGCATCGTTCTGTTCCTCCTTCTGCGTCACCTTCTTGCTCGCAACTCGATGGTACGCAGAGAGTTCAGAACGATGCTTCGCTTTTCAGCCCACCCCTACTGTGGTTTCTCGGCTCAGGTCGAAGATCGGGGCCCCGAAGGCCCGGAGTCCCTGGTCCCGGTCCCGACCTCGCGACGGGTCCGCGCGTCCGTCAGCCTCCCCGGAGCCCCGTCCAGACGAACCACGCCCCCATCGCGAGCAGGAAGACCTGCGAGAGGCGGTTCAGGAGGGCGCGGCGGCGGGCGAGGAGCTCGTCCGCGAGGGAGAGGCCGAGGAGGGCCGGGGCGGTTCCGAGGCCGAACAGGGCGAGGGCGAGGGCCCCCTGGAGAGCCCCGCCGCGGGCGACCGCGGCGAGGACGGCCGAGTAGAGGAGGCCGCAGGGGAGGAGGCCGAGGAAGAGGCCGGTCGCGAGGGGGTGGCCGGGGGCGTTCCCGTGAAAGGCCCTGGCGAGCCTCCCGAAGAGCTTCCCGCCGGCCGAGAAGCCGGGCACGAGGTCGGAGAGGGCCGCGAGCGCCCAGAGGACGAGGAGCCCGCCGGCGAGGACGGAAGCCGCTCGCTGCAGGCCGAGGAGCGCCCCCGCGAGCTGGACGGCGCCGCCGAGCGCCCCGGCGAGGGTGCCGAGGGCGACGTAGGTGAGGACGCGCCCGAGGGTGTACCAGAGCTGCGCGCGGAAGGCCGCGCGACTCGGCCCGGCGGGGACTGCGCCCCGCGCGGCGTCCGGGGCGGCGTAGCGGCGCGAGACGAAGAGGACGAAGGGGGAGCACATCCCGACGCAGTGGCCGAATCCGCCGAGGAGGCCGAGCGCGAGGAAGCCGAGGAGGTCGAGCTGCTCGATCAACGCGCCGCGGCCGCCGGGGCGGGCGCCTCCGCCGCGGGAGTCAGGTCGAGCCGGTAGCGGGCCGAGACGTGCTTTCCCGCGGCCTTCCCCTCGAGCGTCGCGAACCAGGTCCTCTCGCCGCTCCCGCACGCGGGGAGGACGACCTCGGCCTCCTGCCAGCCGCCGTCGCCGGGGAGGAGCCGGTAGCGGTGGTCGCCCATCGGCATCCTCATCTCGAAGGAGAGGCGTCCCTCCTCGAGCGGGACGGCCGTGCCCTTCGACTCGGCGCGGGCGCGAAAGCGGACCCTGGTGAGCGCGACCACGGGTCGGTCGGCGGAGAGGACGAGCCGGACGTCGCCCGCGTCGACGGAGGCGTCGGCGAGGGTGACGTCCGGCAAGGAGGCCTCGTCCGCGGCCGCCGGGGCGCTCGACGCTCCGGAGGCCGGGACGGGCGAGGCGCCGCTCGGCCCGCGGGCCCACCAGACCCCGAGCCCGAGGGCGGCGAGGACGAGGAGGCCGAGGAGCGTCTCGCGGAGCCTCACGGGCGGGTCAGGCGTCCCGGGGGAGCGGCGGGCGGCGATTCACGAGTGGTAGTCGAGGCACTCCGCCAGGGCGGGGTCCTTCAGCGGCACGGCGTCGCGCCGCGCGAGGGCCCAGCCGAAGACGAGGAGGAAGAGTCCGAGGAAGCCGAGCGTGGCGCCGAGCTCCACGAGCGGCAGGTGCGCGTGGGCGGCGTGCTCGCCGTGTCCCATCGCCGGGCCGACCATGACGTAGAGCTCCCAGAACTGGGCGAAGAGGATCAGGACGGCGACCGGGACGAGCTTCCTCGGGTTGCGCTTGGCGTCGCGGGGGAGCATCAGGAGGAACGGCACGACGAACTTCAGGACCGGCAGCAGCAGGAGGTAGGGGAGCCAGCCGTTCGAGGAGCGCCGGAGGAAGTAGACCGTCTCCTCGGGGATGTTCGCGTACCAGATCAGCATGTGCTGGCAGAAGTAGATGTAGGCCCAGAAGCCGGTCGAGGCGAAGACCATCTTCCCGAGCGAGTGGAGGTGGTTCTCGTTCAGGAAGCCCGGGAGGCGCTTCGTCAGGACGAGCCACCCGGCGACGATCGCGACGAAGGCCGTCCCCGTCTGGACGACGTCCGTGAAGACGAGGACGGCGAACATCGTCGAGAACCAGTGGGCGTCGAGGGAGAGGAGCATGTGGAAGCTGACGACCGAGAGCGTCAGCGCGAAGACGACCAGGAAGACGGCCGAGAGCGTCCGCGCGGTCCGCGACGGCCCGATCCCTCCCCCCGCGTCCTGGCGGCGCGACACCCGGACGAACGCCGCGGCGAAGAGGACCCAGAGGAGGAGGCTCCCACCCGTCAGCGCCCAGAACATCGTCGTGTTCAGGAAGGGGGACTTGTGGAGGAGGATCGGGTCGGCCTTCACCGCCTCGGCGTGCGACCAGTGGTAGAGGGAGTGGGCGCCGAGCCCGACGGCGAGGGCGAGGACGCCGCCCGGGAGGAGCCAGGAGGTCATCGCCTCGGGGATCCGGCGCATCGTGACCGACCAGGCGCCGCGGGCCAGGTAGAGGATCGCGAGCCAGGCCGCGCCGAAGACGCCGAGGCCGAGGGCGAAGAAGGCCCCGATGAGGTACGAGCTCCAGGCGAGCTGGGCGTCCTTCGTGAAGGCCCAGCCGAGCGCGGCGCCGCCGAGGAGGACGAGGGCGACCGCGAGCCCCTGGACGGCGCCGGGAAGGGCGAGGCGGCCGGGAGGCTCGGGGAGGGCGTGCGCGTCGTGGTGGCTCATGACTTCCCTCCGGCCGCGGGCGCGGCCTGTGGGGCGGTGGCGGGCGCCGGGGCGGCCGGGGCCGTCGTCGCGGCGGGCGCGGCCGGCGGCGGGGCGACGGGCTCGACCTTCTGCATCTCGCGGATCCAGAGGACGACGGCCCAGGCGTCGTTCTGGTCGACCTGCCGGGCGTGGCTCGGCATCGAGTTCTGGCCGCGCATGGGGCGGTGGAAGAGCTGGCCGTCGGGCCAGTCGCGCACCTTCTGCGTCATCAGGCTCGGCGGCTTCGGGAAGAGGGCGGTGACCTTCCCGTCGCCCGCCCCCTTCTCGCCGTGGCAGGTGACGCAGACGTTCTCGTAGACGAACCTGCCGTGAGCGAGGACCTGGGAGGAGGGCTGGAGCGGGTTCACGAGCTCGGCGCCGGCCCGGTCGGACTCGTTCTGGGCGTACGGGTAGGGCGTGTCGGCGGCGGCGACGACTCCGGGCTGCGGCTCCAGGAGGCCCGTCGGCCGGCCGAGGAAGAGGTCCTTCCGCTGCGGCTTGAGCTTCGGCTGGTCGCCCATGTCGAGGCGGTTCCCCTCCCGGTGGGGCGTCCGCCCGGCGGGCAGGCCCAGGTCGCAGGCGGGGAGGAGGGCGGCGAGCGCCGCGAGCGCGAGGAGACGGGTGGCGTTACGCATCGGCCCCTCCGTCGACGAGCCGGACTCCGTGGGCGCCGAGCGACCTCACGAAGTCCTCGGCCTTCTTCGGGTCCCACTTCGGGTCGGTGGCGGAGATCCAGAGGACGAAGCGGTCGACCGTCGCCCCCGTCTCGATGACCATGGGCGGCGGCTGCGGGACGGTGTCCTTCTTCCCCGCGATGATGGCCACGAGGGCGGTGCCGAGGGCGGCCCAGAAGACCATCGCCTCGAACGTGATCGGGATGAAGGCGGGCCAGGCGGCGTGCGGCTTGCCGCCGAAGTTCATCGGCCAGTCGAAGACCATGACGTAGTTCTGGAGGCCCTGCGCGAAGAGGATGCCGCAGAGGGCGAGGACGGCCGTGGCCCAGGGGATCCACGACCGCTTCTGCCCCATCGCCTCCTCCATGCCGTGGATCGGGAAGGGGGTCAGGAAGTCGAAGTGCTTCCAGCCGGCGTCCCGCACCTTCGCGGCGGCGGCCAGCGCCTCTGCGGGCTCGCAGAAGTGGCCGAGGACGCCTTTCGTCGAGGTCGGCATCATGGTCACACCTCCTGCGCGCGCGCCGCGGCCGGCCCGGGGCCGGTCGGCGCGCTCCGGGCGACCTTCGGGTCCATCACGCCCTTGACCTCCGAGATCGCGACGACCGGGAGGAACCTCACGAAGAGGAGGAAGAGCGTGAAGAAGAGGCCGAAGGAGCCGAAGAGGATCATGTAGTCCCAGCGGGTCAGGGCGTACATCCCCCAGGACGACGGGAGGAAGTCGCGGTGGAGAGAGGTCACGACGATGACGTACCGCTCGAACCACATCCCGACGTTCACGAGGATCGAGACGACGAAGAGGACCCAGGTGTGCCGCCGCATCCTCTTCCACCAGAAGACCTGCGGGACGACGGCATTGCAGATGAACATGATCGCGTAGGCCCACCCGTAGGGCCCGAACGCGCGGTTCTTGAAGACGAACCCCTCCCACTCGCTTGCCGAGTACCACGCCATGAAGAACTCGGTCGAGTAGGCGAAGCCGACGAGCATGCCCGTCAGCATGAGGATCTTCGCCATCGCCTCCATGTGGTTCAGGGTGATGTAGTTCTTCATCCCGAAGTAGCCGCGCATGAAGGTCATCAGGGTGATGACCATCGCGAACCCCGAGAAGATGGCGCCGATGACGAAGTAGGGCGGGAAGATCGTCGTGTGCCAGCCCGGCATGACCGACGTCGCGAAGTCGAACGAGACGATCGTGTGGACCGAGAAGACGAGCGGCGTCGCGAGGGCCGCGAGGATCATGTAGGCCGACTCGTAGTGCCGCCACATCCGGTGCGAGCCCGTCCAGCCGAAGCTCAGGAGGTTGTAGAGCTTCTTCCGCCACGGGTGGGTCGCCCGGTCGCGGACGGTCGCGAGGTCGGGGAGGAGCCCGACGTACCAGAAGGCGAGGGAGACGAGGCCGTACGTCGAGATCGCGAAGATGTCCCAGGCGAGCGGGGAGTTGAAGTTGACCCAGAGGGGGCCCCTCGCGTTCGGGTACGGGATCAGCCAGTAGGCGAACCAGGCGCGGCCGAGGTGGATGATCGGGAAGATGCCGGCGCAGGCGACGGCGAAGAGCGTCATCGCCTCGGCGGCGCGGTTGATCCCCGTCCGCCACTGCTGCCGGAAGAGGAAGAGGACCGCGGAGATGAGCGTCCCGGCGTGCCCGATGCCGATCCAGAAGACGAAGTTGATGATGAACGAGCCCCAGCCGACCGGCTGGTTCACGCCGGCGATCCCCATCCCCGCGTAGACGAGGGTCGTCAGGGCGAAGACGAGCATGCCGAGGAAGAGGAGCGCCACGCCGAAGGCGAGCCACCACCGCTTCGTGGGGAACCGCTCGGCGTGCATGCAGATGTCCTGGTCGACGTCGCTCCACTTCTTGGCGCCGGTCACGAGAGGCTCGGGGACCTCGAGGTCGCCCCCGTAGGGGCCGGCCCCCGCGAGGACGATCGGCCGCCCCGTGAGCTGGCCGTCGTCCATCACCGTGGCGTAGGGACTCGCCTCATGCCTTGTCATTGCGCACCTTCGTCAGGTAGGAGATGGACGGCTTGACGCCGAGGGCGTCGAGGAGCCTCATGGCCCGCGGGTGCGCGGCGAGCGCCGCGACCCTCGAGCCGGGGGCGTTCACGTCGCCGAAGGTGATGGCCCCGGTCGGGCAGGCCTCCATGCAGGCCGGGACGACCGCGCCGTCGGGGTAGTGCTTCCGGTCTTTCCCGTCGCGGGTCGCCGCCGCCGAGGCCTCGCGGATCCGCTGGATGCAGAAGGAGCACTTCTCCATCACGCCGCGGCTCCTCACCGTGACCTCGGGGTTGTTCTTCATCTGCATCGGGACGCGGGCGTTCAGCTCCGCGTTCCGCTCGATGCGCGGCTCGAGCGCCCGGAAGAGGGCGCTCTCCTGGGCCTTGCCGTACTCCCAGAAGTTGAAGCGGCGCACCTTGAAGGGGCAGTTGTTCGCGCAGTAACGGGTCCCGACGCAGCGGTTGTAGACCTGCTGGTTCAGCCCGTCGGCGCTGTGCATCGTCGCCACGAACGGGCACACGGTCTCGCACGGCGCGTTCTCGCAGTGCTGGCAGAGCATCGGCTCGAAGAGGACCTGGGGCTCCTCGACGACCGGGAGCGGCCCGTCCCAGACCTCGGCGTCCCAGCGCCCGTCCTTCTTCGGGGCGTCGTAGTAGCGGTCGATCCGCATCCACGACATCTCGCGGCCGTCGAGGATCCCGTGCCGGCCGACGACCGGGACGTTGTTCTCGGCCTGGCAGCCGAGGACGCACTTGCCGCAGCCGTTGCACTTGGAGAGGTCGATCGCCATCGCCCAGCGCGCGTTCGGGTACTCGTGGCCCGGCCAGGCCGAGGGGCCGCCGGCCTGCTGCTCCGTTCCGGCCTTCGGGTTCGCCTCGTAGGCCGAGAGGGTCGTCGTCGGGACGAGGGGCCGGCGGTCGCGGTCGATCACGTCCGAGCCTTGCGCGAAGGCGATCGGCTCGTTTCTGCCCGCCTTCCGGATCGTCACCGCGAGGCCGGAGGCGAGGAGGCGCCCGTCCGAGAGGAGGCGGAGCGGGAAGGCGTTGCGGCCGACGCCGGCGCCGATCACCCCGCAGGCCGTCCGGCCGAGGCCGAGCGGGAGGGCGACCTGGTCGTCGTGCATGCCGGCGTGGCGGTAGGCCGGGACGACGAGCTTGCCGTGGCCCGCGTCGACCTCCACGAGGTCGCCGTTGGCGAGCTTCATCTCGTCGAACCGGCGGGGGGCGATCGAGAGAGCGTTCCCCCAGCTGATCCTGGTGATCGGGTCCGGGAACTCCTGGAGCCAGCCGTTGTTCCCCGGCCGCCCGTCGGCGAGCGCGAGGTGCGGGTGGAGCTGGAGCTCGAGGCCGGCCGGGGCGGCCGGTAGGCTCGCGAGGAGCTCGAGCGCGGCCGGGGCGAGCGTCCGCGGGGCCGGTGCGGGGGCCGGGCCCTGCCAGGAGCCCGCCCGGAGGACCTCGGTCCAGGCGGCCTGGAAACCCGGGGAGGCGGGGTCGAGGCCGAGCCTCGCGGCCCAGGTCCCGCGGAGGAAGTGGTAGGCGAGGCTCGGGCTCGGCGCGGGCGCGGCCGAGGCGACCACGGGAGCGGCCTTCGCCGCGGCGACGCTCGCGGCGAGGGCCGCGGCCATCGGTCCGCCGACTCCTGCCGCGGCGCCCCAGTCGACGAGGACGTCGAGGAGGCCGCGCGTGTCGAAGAGCGGCTGGATCACCGGCTGCTGGACGGCGAGGAGCCCCTTCGGGAGGGCGGCGTCGGCCCAGCACTCGAACGGGTGCGAGACGGGCGCCAGGAAGTCGGCGAGGAGGCTCGTCTCGTCGAGGCGGTCGTTCAGCGAGACGATGAAGGGGACCTTCGCGATCGCCTCGGCGATCGGGAGGGAGGCGGGCGCGTCGTAGACGGGGTTCGCGCCTGCGAGGAGGAGCGCCTCGACCCTCCCGGCCCTCATCTCCTCGACGAGGGCGGCGAGGGCGGCGGCGCTCCCGGCCGGGGCGGCGACGGCGGCGGCCTCGTCCAGGAGGCCGTTGCCGAAGGCGCCGAGCGTCAGGTTCAGGAGGATCGCGGAGAGCTCGAGCGCCTCTCCCGCGGCCGAGGCGCTCGCGGAGCCGCCCGCGACGACGACGGCCCTCCCCGCGGCGGCGGCCATCTCGCCCGCGAGGGCCTTCAGAGCGTCCGCGGGGACGCCCGTCTCCTTCGCGACGGCGTCGATGGCGTACGGCGCCAGCGCGGCGGCGACGGCGGCGTCGGAGGCGAGCGGGCCGAGCTTCCGCGCGACGACGAGCTCGTGGGCGAGCGCGGCGGCGACGCGCGGCAGGTGCGCGTCGCGGACCCGGATCCGCCGGTCGGCGTTCGCTCCGGTCAGCGTGAGGCGCCCCTCGAGCTGGACGAAGCGGGACATCTTCTTCCCTTCGCCCGGGTCGGGGGCGCGGCGCACGGCGAAGTCGCGCTCGAGGCCGTCGTCGGGGCGGTCGAGGAACTCGGCGCCGAGGCCGACGAGGAGGTCGGCCTTCTCCAGGCTCGGGCGCGGGACGCGCGGGTCGCCGAACGCCTTCGTGAAGGCGATCGCCGCCGCGTCGGCCTCGAGGGGGCCCCAGGCGACGTGCTTCAGGCCCGTCCGCGCCGAGATCGCCGCGACGGCGGCGGCGACGGCGGGGCTCGCGACGGGCCCGGAGAGGAGGACGGCCTTCGGCCCCGCGGACTTCAGCCTCGCGACGACCTCGGCGCCGATGGCGCTCCAGCTCGAGGCGACCGGCGCGCCCTTCCCGCGCCTCACGGAGAGCGGGCCGCGGGCGCGGTCGGGATCGTAGAGGTCCATGAGCGAGGCGTGGTGGCGGACGGAGAGGCCGCGGCCGGTCGGGTCGGTCGGGCTCGGCGCGACGAGGATCGGCCGACCCTCGCGCGTCCTCACGAGGACGGGGGAGCCGTCGATCACGGTGTGGAAGAAGCGCGCCCGCCCCATGCCGTCGACGAGGCTCTCCGGCATGTCGTGGAACGGGATCGTCGCCTCCTGCGGGGGCTGGCAGCCGGCGCTCGCCAGCGCTCCGGCCGCCGCGAGCGTGCCGCTCAGCCGGAGGAACTCGCGCCGGTCGACGGCGGAGAGCTCCGGCCCCGTGCGGGTCTCGTTGGGTCTCATCGTTCGCTCCCTCACCGGTGGCACGCGACGCAGTCGGTGGAAGCCTTCATCTCCGGCTTCCGGTGGCAGTCGAGGCACCACTGCATGTTGAAGGGGTTCTGGACGGAGACGATCTCCGTCTCCTGGACCTTCCCGTGGCACTCCTGACAGGGCTGGATCGGCTTGCCCTGCGCGTCGGCCCGCGGGATCTTCCACTCGCCCTTCTCGTTCCTGGCGAGGAGGTGGGCGGAGTGGTCGTAGTAGACGAAGTCCGGCAGGTCGTGGACCTTCACCCACGGGATCGGCTCTCCGCGGTCGAAGTAGTCCTTCATCTTCAGGACCCACTCCTTCCCGAGGCCGACGCTCGAGTGGCAGTTCATGCAGACGGCGGTCGAGGGGACGGTCGAGTGCCGGCCCTTGTAGGGCATCGTGTGGCAGTAGACGCAGGGGATGTCGTAGCCCCCGACGTTCACCTTCTCGCCCTTCGCGTTCGTCTGCCAGACGGGAGGGCCGGCCATGCGCGTGTGCCGGAAGAGGATGGGCTGGCGCGGCTCGTAGCCCTGGCGGGCGTTGCTCAGCCCGTAGGCCAGGGAGCCCGCCACGGCCGCTGCGAGGAGCAGCGCGAGGATGCGGACGGGCTTTCTCCTTCCGTTCATTCGGGGGCCCTCCTTGTGGAATCGGCGTTTGTCGAAGGCGTGTCGGCGGGGGGAGGCGCGCCCGGCGGGGCCGGGGCTCCGTTGGCCGGGGACGGCCGGCGGGGCTCCTCGTCGTCGAAGAGGATCCTCACGGCCGGGGTCTCGAGGTCGTCGAACTGACCGGTCTTCGCGGCCCAGACGAAGAAGCCGACCGCGATGGCGGCGATCAGGAGCGCGAGCGGGAGCAGGACGAAGATCGTCTCCACGTCAGGCCTAGGCCGCCGGCCGGGCGGCGCGCGCGCGGCGGGCGCCGTCGAAGGGGCGCGCGAGCGCCGAGGAGAGGACGACGGTGAGGGACGAGACCGGCATCAGGACGGCCGCGAGCAGCGGCCCCACGAAGCCGAGGACGGCGGCCGTCGCCGCGGCGACGTTGTAGACGAGGGAGAAGCCGAGGTTCCGCCGGACGACCCCGCGGAGGCGACGCGCCCCGTCGAGGACGTCGAGGACCGGCGCCACTCCCTCGCGCGTCAGCACGACGTCGGCGGCGACGATCGTCGCCCCCGTGCCGCCGTGGACGGCGATCCCGACGTCGGCGAGCGCGAGGGCCGCAGCGTCGTTCACGCCGTCGCCGACCATGACGACGGCGCCTTCGCGGTCCCTCGCGCCGACGAGGCCGGCGACGAGGTCGCGCTTGGCCTCGGGCGTCAGGCCGCCGAGCGCGTCCTCGGCCGGGAGGCCGAGCGAGGCGGCGACGCGCGAGACGACCGCCGGGTGGTCGCCGGAGAGGACCCTCACGCGGGCGCCGCGGGCTCGGAGCGCGGCGATCGTCCGCCGCGCGTCGGCTCGGAGAGGGTCGCCGATTCCGGCGACACCGGCGACGGCCCCGTCGACGGCGACGTAGACGGGGCTCAGCCCCTCGGCGACGAGGGCGTCGGCGGCCTCCACGAGGCCGGACGGGACCGGGGCGCCTTCGGCCTCGACGTGCGCGCGGTTCCCGACGCGGACCCGGCGGCCGTCGAGCCGGCCCGAGATCCCCTGCCCGGGGACCTCGCGGACCTCCTCGACGGTCCTCACGACGCGGACGGGCCGGCCGGACGACTCGCGGAAGGCGCGCGCGACGGCGTGGGACGACTCGGCCTCGAGCGAGCGGGCCAGCTCCCGCGCCGCGTCGTCGCCGACCCAGCGCGCGACCGTGGCCCGCCCCTCGGTGAGCGTCCCCGTCTTGTCGAGGAGGACGGTGCCGGCGTGCCGGAGGCGCTCGAGGGCGTCGGGGTTCTTCACGAAGACCCCGGCGCGGGCGGCGCGCAGGAGCGTGACCGAGACGGCGAGCGGGACGGAGAGCCCGAGGGCGCAGGGGCAGGCGACGACGAGGAGCGCGACGACCCGCTCGAGGGCGACCTCCGGGCCGCGCCCGAGCCAGGCGAGGCCCGTCGCCGCGGAGAGGCCGAGGAGGACCTCCACGAACCGCCGCGCGAGACGGTCCGTCGTCGCCAGGAGCGCCGGCTTCCGCGAGAGAGCGTCGTTCACGATCGCGAGGAGGGCGCCGACGCGCGTCCCCTCGCCGGCGGCGTCGACGCGGACGACGAGGCGCGCGCCGAGGTTCGTGGCGCCGGCGTTCACGGCGTCCCCCTCCTTCACGGGCTGGGGAGCCGCCTCGCCGGTCAGGACGGCGTTGTCGAGGGAGGAGCGCCCGGCGAGGACGACACCGTCGACCGGCACGAGCTCTCCGGAGCGGACCTCGACGCGCTCGCCGGGGGAGAGCGCGGCGATCGGGACCTCGACGGCCGGGGCGCCGGGGCCCTCCCCCTCGAGGCGCCGCGCGAACTCGAGGAACGCGACCCCGCGGAGCGAGTCGGCCCGTTCGAGCGCCGCGCGCTGCGCGCCCCGCTGCAGCTGCCGGGCGCCGAGGAGCGCCGCGACGAGCATCGCGAGCGAGTCGAACCAGAGCGGGCCGCTCCCGCGGAGGACGTTGCCGGCGCTCGCGGCGAACGCGGCGGTGAGGGCGAGGGCGACGGGGAGGTCGATGTGGACCATCCGCGCCTTCAGCCCGGCCAGCGCCGTCTGGTAGAAGGGTCGCGCCGAGAACCCGAGGACGGGGAGGGAGACCGCCAGGGAGAGCCAGCGGAAGAAGGCCTCGTAGGGCGAGGCCATCCCCTGGTACTCCCCGGCGTAGAGCGCCCCGTGGAGGAACATGAGGTTCATGGCGCAGGCCGCTGCGACGCCGAGGCGCGCCAGCGCCGTCCGGTCCTCGGCCCGGCGCGCCTCCTGCACGCGCCCCGCGCGGTGGACGTGGGGCGTGTAGCCGAGCCGGTCGAGGGCCCGCGCGACGGCGGAGAGGCGCGTCGCGCCGGGGCGCCACGTCACCTCGGCGACGGCGCTCCCGAGGTTCAGCCGCACCTCCTCGACGCCCGGGAGCACGGCGGGGAGCTTCTCGACGAGCCAGACGCACGCGGCGCAGTGGACCCCCTCGAGGTAGAGGCGGGTCCGGCACCGGCCGGCGCCGGCCGCCTCGGTCGCCTCGGCCTGGAGCGCCAGGTCGTCGAAGTCCTCGAAGCTCCGGCCCGTCACCTTCGCCGGCTCGAGGACGCCCTGCTGCTGGTCGACGAGCCGGTAGTACTGGTCGAGGCCCCACTCCTTCACCAGCCGGTAGACCTGCCGGCAGCCAGCGCAGCAGAACTGGTCCGTCTCCCCCTCGCGGAGGAGGCCGGGCGGGACCGCGAGGCCGCAGTGCGCGCACGCCACGGGGGCGGCGCTCAGGCGGCGGCCGTCGCGGGGGGGCGTCACTTCGCCGAGCCCTCCGCGGGTGGGGCGTCCGGCGGGACGTCGACGCGGGCGGCGTGGACGAAGCGGAGCGCCTCGCGCTTGGCGTCGATCCGGAGCTCCCACGTCCCGGGCTGGTCGAGGAGGACGAGGGCGCGGTAGCGGCCCGGCTCCTGCGGGAGCCCGACGAGCTCGCCGGTCTGGTTGAGCCGGGTGTCGGAGGGGCGGATCGCGAAGAGGCGGCCGGCGAGGCCGGCGACCGGGCTCCCGTCCTGCTCGGCGACGCGGACGTCCACGGGGCGCGGCATGCCGGGGAAGTGGGGGACCCCCTCGGGGAGCTCGTAGCGGACCGCCCAGCCGAGCTGGCGGCTCGCCTCCTCGACCGCCTCGTCGGCGTCCCACGAGCGGGCGGCCTCGTAGTAGCCGCGGATCGGCCGGGGGACGTCGGGGCGGGTCGCGACCCAGACGAGGACCCCGCAGGCGACGACCGACATCGTGAGGAGGCCGCCGATGTAGATCGGCCAGCGGTACTCGGAGACGAGGCGGAGGAGCTTCACGGCGCCCCCGCGGCGTCGTCGGTGAAGGGCCCGAGGAGGAGGAACTCGACCTCCTCGCGGAAGCCCTTGTCCGAGGTGACGAGGTAGCGGACGGGGGCCTGACCGTCCACGAAGACCCCCTTCGGCACCGTCGTCACCGCGTTCACCGTCACGAGCTTCGCCGGCGCGACGACCACGGGAGACTCGGAGAGGACGAGGCCGGCGCCCGCGGGGCTCACGACCTCGACCGTGAACCTCTGCTCGTCGGCGCGCTGGTTCGTGAACCGGATCCGCTGCTGGTTGGCGACCCCCCCGGTCGGGAGGATCCGGTACGGCTCCCGTCCGCCGCGCACGACCTCGACGAGCGCGTCGCCTCGCGTGGCCACGAGCGCGGCGAGCGTCCCCCAGGCCAGGAGGAGGATCCCGAGGTAGGCGAGGTTCCGCGGCCGGAAGAGCCGCCTCACGCCCCCCTTCTGCTCGCGCTCGGAGGTGTACCGGATGAGCCCGATCGGCTTGTCCTGGCTCAGCATCACCTCGTCGCAGGCGTCGACGCACTGGGCCGTGCCGATGCACTCGGGCTGCAGGCCCCTCCGGATGTCGGTCCCGGTCGGGCAGGCGTTCACGCAGCTGCGGCAGGCGATGCAGTCCCCCGCGGGGACCCCCGCGACGCGGTCCTTCACCTTCACCTTCGGGTCGCCGCGCTTCTCGTCGTAGGCGACGAGGATCGTGTCCTGGTCCGCCAGGACGTTCTGCAGCCGCCCGTACGGGCAGGCGATCGTGCACATCTGGTCGCGGAACCAGCCGAAGTCGAAGAGGATCGCGCCCGTGACGAGGGCGATCGTGAAGAGCGCCCCCTTCACCGAGAGGAGGTCCGCCGCCAGCCCCGCGAGGAGCCCTTTCCAGCCGACGAAGTAGGCGACGAAGGTGGAGGCCATCGCCAGGGCGAGGAGCGTCCAGAGGACCCACTTCGCCGACTTGACCGCGAGCTTCCGGCCGCTCCAGGGGGCGGCGTTGAACTTCCGCTGCTTCAGCGGCCCGCCCTCCAGCCACGCCTCGACGGGCCGGAAGAAGAACTCGAGGTAGACCGTCTGCGGGCAGGCGTAGCCGCACCACATCCGCCCGAACGTGGAGCCCACGAAGAAGACCGTGACGATGACGCCGAGCCCGAACGCGGCGAGGAGGACGTTGTCCGTCGGGTGGAACGTCGCGCCGAGGACGTGGAACTGCCGGGACGCGAGGTCGAGGAAGACGGCCGGGTGGCCGCCGACCGGGACGACCGGGAGGGCGAAGAAGAGCCCGAAGAGGCCGTAGGCGATCGCCCGGCGGATCCGCCAGTAACGCCCCTTTCGGACGAGCGGGTGGAAGAACTTCCGCTTGCCGTCGGCCGTCAGGCTGTAGAGGAGGTCCTCCTCCGGCGCGACGTCGAACACGCGCTCCCGCTGCGCCGGCGCCGCCGGGAGCGTCGGCCCCGGCGTCTCGGGCGCCCCTCCCCGCGGCTTCTCGGCGACTCCCGGCACGTCAGTTCCCGGGGATCGGCTCGGGCGCGAACGGGTCGCCCTCGGCGGGCTTGGCGCCGGCCGGGTTCGAGCCCTGCAGGCTCCTCACGTAGGAGACGAGCGCCGAGAGCTCCTCGGGCTTGACGGCGCGGCCCCAGGGCGGCATCCCCTTCGCGGGCCACCCCTTGGCGATCGACTGGAAGACCTGCTCGACGGAGCCGCCGTGGATCCAGCGGTCGTCGGTGAGGTTCGGGCCGATGAGACCCTGGGCCTGGGCGCCGTGGCAGGGGGCGCACGACTTCGCGAAGCGCGCGGCCCCGAGATCGAGGACGGCCGCGTTCTTCGCGCCCGCGAGGAGCTCGGCCGCCGTCGGGGGGACGAGCGGGTTCGCGTCGAAGTGCGCCTGGACGGCGGCGAGCGACTGCTGGGTCTCCGCCCGGTACTCCGACTCCATCGACCCCTCGCCGAAGCTCAGGGCGTAGAAGACGAGGTAGGCCGCCGCGAAGACGATCGACCCCCACCAGATGGCCATGAGCCAGCCGGGCATCGGGTTGTCGTACTCCTTGATGCCGTCCAGCTCGTGGAGAACCTTGTCCTCGTACTGTGCCATGGTCCCCTCTCGTCAGGCCTTCGGGCCCGGGCTCCCCGGGACGTCGGCGGGGGCGCCGCTCTCCTCGAGCGGGAGGCGGGCGCGGGCGTCCATCTCCTCGCTCCGCGCGCGGAGGACGCGCACGGTGACGAGGACCCAGGCGCCGATGAAGAAGAGCATCGAGGCGATCACCCAGGCCGACGCCCCGGTGCGGGCTGCGAGCTCCTGGAGCACGGCTACTTCTCGGCCACGGCGGCGGGCGCGGCGGCTGCGGGAGCCGCCGGCGCGGGGGCGGGGGCGGAGAGCGGGGCCTGCGGCGCCACACGCTTCCACCGGATGTCGGTCCCGAGCCGCTGGAGGTAGGCCGTGAGCGCCGTGATCTCCTTGTCGGCGAGCCCCTTCGGCCCCTGCTGCGCCTCGACCTCCGCGGCGATCGCCTTCGCCTGGGCCTCGATCGCCGCCGGGGCGTTCTCGATCTCGCCGTCGGCGTACGGGACGCCCACCGCGCGGAGGGCGCGCATCTTCGCCCCGACGCTCGCGACGTCGTACGTGTCCGTCAGGAGGTGCGGGTAGCGCGGCATGACGGAGCCGGGCGTCGTCGAGCTCGGCACCTTCATGTGGCGGACGTGCCAGAGCGACGGGTACTTCCCGCCGACGCGGTGCAGGTCCGGCCCGGTCCGCTTCGACCCCCACTGGAACGGGTGGTCGTAGACGTACTCGCCCGCCTTGGAGTACTCGCCGTACCGCTCGGTCTCGTAGCGGAAGGGGCGGACGAGCTGCGAGTGGCAGTTGTAGCAGCCCTCCCGCAGGTAGACGTCGCGCCCCAGCACCTCGAGCGGCGTGTACGGCTTCACGCTCGCGATCTCCTTGACGTTCGACTTGTCGAAGAACATCGGGATCGCCTCGACGAGCGAGCCGACGGAGAGGGCGAGGGCCGTCAGGACGGTGAGCGTCACGACGCGCCCCTCGAGGACGCGGTGGAACCCGTGCCTCAGCTCGTGCTGGAGCCGGTAGAGGGCGTGGTCGTACGTGTTCGCCGGGGTCACGGCGCCCGGGGCGGAGAGGTCCTTCACGAGCGGCGGCGCGACGACCTCCGGCTCCTGGTCGAAGCCGGCCGGCGCGCTCCGGATCGTCTTCACGAGGTTCCAGACGCCCACGAGGAGGCCGGCGAAGAAGAGGACCGCCGCCACGAGGCGGACCCAGTACATCGGGACGATCCGGATGACGGTCTCGATGAAGTCCGGGTAGACGAGCCGGCCGTCGGGCTCGAAGGCCCGCCACATCGCCCACTGGGTGATGCCGGCGACCCACATCGAGACCTGGTACAGGATGAGGCCGACCGTGGCGACCCAGAAGTGGGTCGTCGCCGCCTTCCTCGAGAAGAGCTCGGTCTTCCAGAGCCGCGGGACGGCCCAGTAGAGGATGCCGAAGGAGAGGAAGGCGTTCCAGCCGAGGGCGCCCGCGTGGACGTGGCCGATCGTCCAGTCGGTGAAGTGCGAGACCGCGTTCACCGACTTGATCGACATCATCGGCCCCTCGAAGGTCGACATGCCGTAGTAGGTGACCGCCACGACCATGAACTTCAGGATCGGGTCCTCGCGGAGCTTGTGCCACGCGCCGCGGAGGGTGAAGAAGCCGTTGACCATGCCGCCCCAGGAGGGCATCCAGAGGATGAGCGAGAAGAGCATCCCGAGCGTGGAGGCCCACTCCGGGACGGCCGAGTAGTGGAGGTGGTGCGGACCGGCCCAGATGTAGACGAAGACGAGCGACCAGAAGTGCATGATCGACAGCCTGTAGCTGAAGACCGGCCGGTCCGCCGCCTTCGGGAGGTAGTAGTACATGAGGCCGAGGAACGGCGTCGTCAGGAAGAAGGCGACGGCGTTGTGCCCGTACCACCACTGCATGAGCGCGTCCTTGACCCCGGAGTAGGCCGAGTAGCTCCCGAGCCAGGAGTACGGCATCGCCATGCTGTTGCCGATGTGGAGGATCGCCACCGCGACGATCGTCGCGATGTAGAACCAGATCGCGACGTAGAGGTGCTTCTCGCGCCGGATCGCGACGGTCCCGAAGAAGTTGACCGCGAAGGTGACCCAGAGGAGGGCGATCACGACGTCGAGGACCCACGGGAGCTCGGCGTACTCCTTGCCCTGCGTCGTCCCCGTCACGAGCGCGAGCGCCGCCGCGACGATCAGGAGCTGCCACCCCCAGAAGTGGACCTTCGAGAGCACGTCGCTGAAGAGGCGCGTCTTCAGCAGCCTCTGCATCGAGTGGTAGACGCCCCCGAAGATGATGTTCCCGATGAACGCGAAGATGACCGCGTTCGTGTGCAGGGGGCGGAGCCGCCCGAAAGTGAGGTACGGCGCCAGGTTGAGCGCGGGCATGAAGAGCATGGCCGCGATCAGCACCCCGACGAGCATGCCGACCACGGCCCAGACCATGGCGGCGATGAAGAAGAGGCGCGGGGTCCGATCGTCGTAGCGGACGGTGTTGCTCATCGATCTCCCATCCTGTTCCCGTGCGTTCCCCGGTAGTCGAGCGGTGGAGCGACCCCGGCCCGGGCGGCCGGTCCGGCGAGCGCGATCGGGGGGCGAGGGGACCCCGGGAGCCCGGAGCTCGCCGGTCGGACCGGAGCCCGCCGGGACGAGCCGACGTCGGCCCGTCTCACGTCCCCTCCCCGTGCCACCCGTCCGGCAAGCGGCCCCCTCGAGGCGTCCCGCCCGATCTCGTTGCCGCCTGCGATCTTCGGACGGCGTTGCGCGCCGCGCTATCCAACAAATGCGTCACGGCGGAGATCGGCCGGGAAGGGTCCGCGGCGGCGCAGCCCGGGATCGGGCTCGGGCCCGCCCGCGGAAGGTCACGCAGCGTCGTGGGTTGCGGCGATCCTGCGGCGCCGTCGCAGGACGGCCCTGGAGGGGAGCCGGGCTGATGCAAATGCATCACGAGCGAGCGGCCGGGAGCCCCGTGCGAGGACGACGAAGAGGACGACTCGGTCGAGTTGGCGGCGGAGGCGCCCGGGACCGGAGGCGGGCGCGTAGTGCGTTTGAATCATCCTGTCACGCGGTGATCCAGACGCCGAGCCGGGACCCGCCCGGCCGCAGGCGCGCGCGTCGCCGGTGCGCGGTCAGGCCGGCCTCTCCGGCGGCTCGTACTCGACGAACGGGCCCTCGGCCTCCCGGCTCCGATCCCTGTAGCAGCAATGGCCGGTCTTCTCGTGGCCGGTGTAGTGGGCCTCGAACGAGCGGCACGCCTCCGGGCGGCGCAGCCACCGTCCGTCCGTCCCGGTGCAGTGCTCGACGAGGACCGGGAACTCCCCCTCGGGGCGGACCTCCAGGATCGTCGCCTCCGATGGCTCCACCTTCTCGTCGGCGAGGCGCTCCAGGAGGCCGCAGAGGGTGTCCGAGACGTAGCTGTGGGTCATCCCCGGGACGCCCGCGACGGGGGTCCGGGCCTCGTACGTGTAGGGGAGCCGATGGTCGTACTTGGAGGCGGGACCGAGGACGCGCCGCACCATGCTCATCCCGAGACTCCTTCCCGGCGGGGTGCCGCGCGGCGCCCTCTCGAGGATACCCCGCGGCCCGCGCGCGGACCCGGGAGGAGACAATGGACGAGAGGTGACCGATGCCCGCGGAGCTCCCGGCCGCGCTCGACGAGGTCCGGGTCCACGAACGCCTCCTCGTCTTCACGACCGGAGGCGAGTCGCTCGAGGCGAGCTACGGCGCCAACGCCGTCGCCGTCCTCGGCGAGACGGGGACCCTCCTCGTCGACCCGCTCGTCGCACCGGCGTACGGCCGGGAGATCCGGAGGCTCCTCGCCCTCCGGGGCGCAGCGCCGGTCCGCTGGGTCGTCGCGACGCACCACCACACCGACCACGTGCTCGGCGCCTCGGTCTTCTCGGACGACGGGGCCGAGGTCCTCGTCCACCCGGACGCCGCCCGCCGGATGGCGGTCGAGCACCCCGCGCTCCTGTCCGAGCGGCGCGCCAGCCCCGCCGTCGGGGGCCTCTTCGCCGACGCCGCGCCGGTCGTCCCGTCGCGCGCGGTCGACTCCGCGCTGGAGCTCGGCACCGGGAGGCTCCGCGCGGTCGTCTCCCCCTGCGGGCCCGCGCACACGCCCGGAGACCTGCGCGTCGACCTGCCCGACCTCGGGGTCGTCCTGACCGGCGACCTCGTCTCGAACGGCTACCACCCGAACCTCGAGGACGCCGACCTCTCCGGCTGGCGGTCGGCGCTCCTGGCGCTGCTCCGCTCGGAGGCCGCCACCTTCGTCCCCGGGCACGGGGACCCGGGAGGCCGGGAGATCGTCGAGGCGCAAATCGCCTGGTTCGACGCTGCCCTCGAGATCGCGCGCAGGGCAGGGGGAGGACCCGCGGCGCGGGAACGTTGCGCGGCCTCCCTGGCCGCGCGCTTTCCGGCTCACCGGCTCCGGGTCGTGCTGCCTTCGGCAGCCGCGCTCCTCATCCCGGAGACCTGACCGGTCCGGCCGCCGGGGCTCCGGACGCGACGGGCGACCGGGCCCGCCAGCGGGCGACGTCGACGGCGAAGAGGCCACCTTCGGGAGTCCCCTTGGCTCCCAGCCGGAGACCGGGCGCGCCTCTGGGCGGGCGGTTCGTGACGAACCAGGCGACGGGCGACGGCCGCGCCGAGGCCTCCTCGAGCGTCCCGGTCTTGACGGGCCGGAGGGGCTCGAGCGTCGCGCGGGTGCCGACCCAGAACCCCGCCACGAGCGGCGAGTCCTCCCGCGAGAAGAGCGAGCGGTCGAGGAGGACGCGCCCGGGGCCCACCTGCGCCGCGAGCTCGCCGGCCGCCCTCTGGACCTGCGAGACCTGTGGCGGGCGTGGCGACAGCAGCCCCCAGCGGAGGAACCGCGCGTAGCCCGCAGACCCGACGGCGATCGCCAGGAGGAGGGGGAGCGCCGCGCGAAAGGCGCGGGAGCCGACCGGGAGGGCCTCGAGGGCCGCCAGCGCCGCGCCGGCAAACGCGGCGGCGAGCGCCAGGGCGAGGCCGATCCGGAACGTGTTGGGTGTCAGGTGCCGGACGGTGGGCAGGGCGCCCGCCAGAGAGCCCGCGAGCCCGGCCGCGACGACACCCCACCTCTCGCCCCGGGCCCGCGAGAAGCCCAGCGGGAGGAGGGCCGAGAACGCCAGGCCGAGCGCGGGAGCGCCGGGGAGCCCGTGCCTCGTGTTCGGGTCGACGGTGAGGAAGAGCGCCCCGACGTGCTCGACGGCGTTGGCGAGGAGGTCGCGCGCCAGGAGGGCGGTGGGCCGGCCCACGAGGAAGAGCTCGCTCGGGCGGCCGCCGAGGGACTCGGGCCGGACGGCGTAGACGAGGGCGAGGAGGAACGCCGGAACGGCGAGCCCCGCGGTGAAGGCGAGGGCCGGCCGGGACGACCGCCTTCGCCACGAGACGAGGAGGAGGAACGAGAGGAGCCCCGCCGTGGCCGGTAAGGAGGCGACGTAGGTGTGGAGCGAGAGCCCGGCGAGGAGGCCCGAGACGACGAGGGCGCGCTCCCTCCCCGCCTCGACCCCGCGGGCGGCGCGCTCGAGGGCGAGGAGCTGCAGCAGGAGCATCGCCTGCTGGACCCATCCCCACCTCGCCTGCACCAGCGCGGGGAAGGAGAGGGCCAGGAGGACCGCCGCGGGGCGGGCGGCGGCCTCGCCGGCGGCACGGCGGACGAGGGACCAGAGCGCGAGCGGGAGCAGGACGGCCGGGAGGGCCCCGAGGAGGAGCGCCGCCACGACGCGGTCCGGGCAGAGCCAGAGGAGGGAGCGCACGCCGTCGACGTACAGGCCGAAGAGGAGGACCTTCGACGACCCGACCTCCGGCGGGACGAGCGGCATCGCCTCCCAGGGCCAGAGGAAGCTCCCGGCCCGGGCGGCGGCGTGGACCGCGTAGGTCACGTCGGTCCAGACCGCCCCGGGGAGCTCCGGCCAGAAGGAGAGCCGCGTGGCGGCCGAGAGCGCGAGGAGGGCGGCAGCGAAGACCGCCGAACCCCGGGCGCGCGCCGCCGGCGGCTCCGGACCCGACAGGGCCCGGGCGAGGAGGACCGGGCCGAACAGCGCACCCGCCACGGCGAAGGCGCCGGCCGCGGCGGCGGCGACGGTGGCGACCTGCACGACCCAGACGTCCCGTTGGAGAGGGAAGAGGTAGCCGGCGGGGTAGCTCGCCAGGCGATCCCATCCCCAGGCGAAGCCGCCGGCCAGCGCTACAGCCGCCCCGGCCCGCTCGCCCGGGTGCCGGGGCCGGGCTCGCGCGAGGAGGGCGACGAACGGGGCCATGCCTTCGGAGGAGCGTATACGATGCCCCGGTGACCGTCGTCGACGACTCGCTCGGACGCGTGACGCGGCGGCGGACCCTCTCCCAGGCGACGCGGGTCGCCCGAAGACGCCGCCACGCCGCGGCGGCGGCCGCCGTCCTCGTCCTCGCCGGCGTGGCCCTCCGCCTGGCGCTCGCCGTCTGGCGGCCGCTCTGGGCCGACGAGATCTTCACGATCGAGCTGGCGCGGCGCCCGGTCGCCGAGATCCTGGCCGCGCTCCGGGTCGACTCGGGTCCCCCGCTCCACTACCTGCTCGCGAGGCTCTGCCTGCTGCCGTTCCCCTCGCCCGGAGTGACCGACGTCGTTCCCCGGCTCCTCTCCGTCCTGGCCTGGGCCGGACACGTCCCCCTCCTGATCCGGGTGGGCCGGAGGCTCGGAGGCGAGGAGCGCGGCGCGCTCGCCGCCGTCCTCCTCTCGCTCCTGCCCATCCCCGTCTACTTCGGAGCCGAGGGGCGCGGCTACCTCGTCGCTTCCCTGCTCCTCCTCGCGGCTCTCGACGGCGTCCTCGCCCTGCGGGAGCGGCCCGGTCGAGGGCGCGCGGTCGGCACCGGACTCCTGGCGGGGGCCGCGTTCCTGACCCACTACCTGTCGGCGTTCCCGCTGCTCGCCCTGGCGACGCTCCTCCGGGGGGCGCCGTCGAGGTCGAGGCGGTCGCTCTTCCTGGCGGCGGTCGTGGCCCTGGCCGTCGTGACGCCGTGGCTCCCGGTCCTCCTCTCTCAGCCGCGGGCGTCGATGGCCTGGGTCGTCCCGGAGCCGGTGCCCGACCGGGTCGCGCGCCTCCTGGTCAACGCGGTCCTCGGCTTCGACCTCCCGGGACGGAAGGTGATGCTCGTCGGACTGGGCGCTCTCCTCCTCCTCGTCCTCGTCGTGCGGGCGTCCCGCCCGCGGGACCTGGCGGTCCCGCTCCTGGCGGCCGCGCTGGGCGCGCAGCTCGCCGCGGGGACGATCCTCCCGCGGCTC
This sequence comes from Acidobacteriota bacterium, assembly GCA_008363385.1. Classification (GTDB taxonomy): domain Bacteria; phylum Acidobacteriota; class Thermoanaerobaculia; order UBA5066; family UBA5066; genus RHKY01. The sequence continues at coordinate 21,744 of RHKY01000030.1, forward strand.
CTCCTCCCGGAGCGGAGCGCCGTCCTGCTCCTCCCGATCGCCGCGCTCGTCGTCGCGGGGGCGGGCCGCGCTCCGGCCCTGGGCCTGACGGCGCTCGGCGCGGTCCTCCTCGCGCTCCAGGCGCCCGGCTGGTGGGCGACTCCGCCGCTGGCCGACGTCGCCTCGCGCCTGGCGCCGGTCCTCCGCGAGGGGGACCGGGTCGTGGCGGCCGGCCTGGCCGGGCCGGAGCTGCGCTACCGGCTCCTGAGGGCGGGCCGCCCCGGCGCGGTCCTCCTCTTCCCCCCGGACGTGGAGGCCCATCCCGGCTGGTACCACGAGGACGGGCTCGCGGACGCGCGCCTCGTGCGGGAGGCCGCCCGGGCCCTCGCCCGCGAGCCCCGGGCGCGGTTCCTCGTCCTCCCGCACGGCCTGCGGGCCTCGGCCGCTCTCCGCGCCGCCGCCGACGAGAGGGGGAGGAGGACGCTGGGGGTCTCACCGCTCTTCGAGGTGTCGGAGCTCGGCGCTCCGCCCTGAGGGCGCGGCCGGTGCCGGCCGGCCCTCAGAACCCGAAGGTGCCCGGCGGGACGAACTCGGCCCAGAGCCCGAGGCTGAGCAGGGTCCGTGCGTACATCTCCTGGGGCGCGCCGTTCAGCGGCATCGTCCCCCAGACGTAGACGTAGGCCGCCAGGACGTAGACCGGGAAGACGATCCGGAAGCCCTTCTCGACGAGCAGCTCGTGGAAACCGACGACCAGGGCGAACGGGGCCATCGCGAGCCAGTACCGGCTCCAGTCCTCCGTCGAGACGAAGAGGTGGAGGAGGAGCTGGAAGAAGCAGTAGGAGAAGAGGACCTCGAACCGGCGGTAGAGGCGCGCGGTGCCCACGGCGTAGACGAGGAAGAGGAGGACGTAGAACTCGACGACGTGGTACCAGCCGGCCTTGAAGAGGACGGGGAAGAAGCCGAAGGGCTGCGGCGGGGAGAGCTTGTCGGCGTGCTGAGACAGGTAGTCGAGCACGTTTCCCGTCCGGAGCCAGCAGTAGCCGAAGTACGCCGCGAGCGGAAGGGGCACGACCAGGAGCCAGGGGATCTGCCGGAACCGCCGCCGCACGAGCAAGACGAGCCCGAACGCGGGCAGGATCATGAGCCCCGAGATCCTCGTCACGCTCGCGAGCGCGGCCCAAACGGATGCCCAGCCGACGCGCCCCCGCTCGAAGGCGGACACGGACGCCAGGGCGAGCAGGATGAACACCGCCTCGGTGGAGCCGGTGGACCGGAACAGGAGAAACCGCGGAGGAAAGAGGAGGAAGACGACCGTCAACCACGCCGGGGACGGGAGCTTCCAGACGTCACGCGCGAGCCGGAAGAAGAGCACCGCGGCGAGCGCCGAGGAGAGCACGGAGACCAGGAGCATCGACCGTTGCCACCCGACGGGAGAGAAGACGCGGACGAGGAACGGGTAGAGCGGGAAGTGCCGGAGGAAGTAGTCCTTCGTGTGGACGTACGCCAGGATCGGGTTGTCGTCTCGGATCCCCTCGTAGCCGGCCTTCGCGATCGTGAGGTAGTTCGGACCGTCCCAGACGCGGTAGACGACCGAGATGTCGTTCAGGTAGGGGGCGTAGACGAGGAGCGAGCTGGCGACGGCCACGAGCGCGAGGAGCGCCTCCGTCCGGTGGCGGACGAGGAAGGACGGTCGGGTGGGCGGCGAGGCGGTGTCGTTCATCCGCGGGGTCCCGGGGATCATAGCGGGCCGTTCCCGGGGAGGCGGTAGACGGCGAGGCTCGTCCCGGCGCCGCCGACGAGCGTCCCTTCGCGCTCGAGGCGCGCCAGGAGCGCGCGGAGGCGGTCGGCGCCGCGGGCCTCGCCGAGCCGCTCGAGGTACGGCGGCCCGGCGACGAAGGCGAAGCTCGAGACCGCGTAGTAGCCGGGGGCGGGGACGAGGCCGTCGACGAGGTAGTCGCGCGAGCCGGGGAGCCAGTAGGCCGGGAAGGCCGTCCCGACCTGCACGGTCGTCAGGGGGGACCACCCCTGGCCGGGCGCTTCCCGCCCCAACCGGGCCCAGTCCTGCCCCCAGTCGAGGTTCGAGTCGTTCAGAAGGGTCCCGCTCGCCGCCCCCGGGGCCAGCAGGCTGAAGTGCGAGATGTAGTGGGGGAACGCGAGGGCGGCCGAGGCAGCGAACGCCGCGCCGAGGCCGAGGCGGACGCGCTTCGCCATCGACGCCGCGCCACGGACTCCGAAGACGGCGAGGGGAGGCAGGACCGGGAGGAGGTGGCGGGCGCCGATGTTGTACGTCGTGCCGACGGAGGAGAGGAAGAAGAGGGCGACCGGGACGAGGAGGACCGCGTCGTCGGGTCCGGCCCGCTGCCGCCGGAGCGAGACGGCTCCCGCCCCGAGGAGGAGCAGGAACGGGAACGAGACCTTCAGGAGGAAGGCCGCCGGGAAGTAGAGCGCGAACCCCTCCTGGCTCGTCTTTCCGAAGAAGACGTTCACGCCCTGCCCGGACCGGTTCGTCTCGTGGACGTGCAGCAGGCCGATCCCGACGTGAGCCACGGCGGGCGAGACGCGCGAGAGCGCGACGAGCGCGTCGGTCGCCCGCTCCGTGCCGGGCCAGCGCGCCGCGTGGGCGCGGATCGTCGCCTCCGCGAGGGCGGGTGTCGTCCGCCGGAGGGCCGGCGCGTACCCGGCCACGGTCACGGCGAGTGCGACCGCGAACGAAGCCAGGACGAGGCCGGCCTTGCGGGCGCTCCGGCTCCTTCTGGCGTCGAGGAGGACGAGGAGGAGGACGAAGAGGGCGAGGTAGGGGGCCGAGTGCTTGGCGAGGGCGGCGAGGCCGAGCCAGGCGCCGAGCCCGAGCCAACCGAGCGTCCGGCCCCGGAGCCAGCGGTGGAGCCAGAGGAGCGTCCATGTCCAGCAGGCGGCCGCGGCCACGTCCGTGTGGACCAGGAGCGCGTGGCCGAGGACGAGGGGCTGGAGGCCGACCGCGGCCACCGCGAGGGGCGCGGTCCCCTCGCCCCACAGCTCGCGGGCCCAGGCGTGGACCCCCCAGAGGAGGGCGAGGAGGAAGACCACGAGCGGGAGCCGCGCCACGCGCAGGAGGGTCGGGGCGGGGACGCGATTGCCGTAGAGGAAGCGGCGCGTCTCCTCCGGCAGGACACCCAGCCTCGCGACCGGCGGCGCCTGCGTCCCCCGCAGGCGGAGCGGAGCGAGCGCGGCCCCGGCGAGGAGCTTGGCGAGGGGCGGATGCTCCGGGTTCAGGTCGTAGAGCCCTTCCGTGAAGTGGGCGTGGGCGGCCAGGAGGTGGTACGGCTCGTCGGTGGTGGCCGAGCCGCCCCAGGAGGCGGCGATCGCGAGGGCCGCGGAGAGGAGGGCCACGGCCGCCGAGAGCGTCCTCGGGCGGAACCTCACGGCCGGGCGTCCCCCGGTGCCGGAGGGAGCTCCCAGATCGTGATCGACCAGCCGGCCCGGCCGACGCGTCGCCCCCGCTCGCGCAGCTGCCGGAGGAGGTCCGCGACCTGCCGCGCCCCCTCCTCGCCGGACAGCGTCTCCACGAACGACGGCCCGACCGTCTCGATCAGGGACGAGACGGCGTACCGGCCGGGCCGGATCGGCTCCCCGGGCTCGAGGACCCGGCTGGAGGGGAGGAAGTAGTCCGTGGCGAGACCCGAGTACGCCACGACCGTCGTCGTCGACTCCCAGCCCCGGCGCTTCAGCTCGGACGCGAGGCGCTTCAGGTCCTGTCCCCAGTCGAGGTTCGAGTCGGAGAGCCACCGGGCGCCCCGCTCCGGTCCTCCGGAGAGCCGGTTGAAGTAGGCGATCTCGAGCGGGTGGGAAGCCTGGAGCGAGAAGGCGGCCGAAGCCGCCAGCAGCCCGGCGGCGGCGGCGAAGGCCCGGGGGGAGAGCCGGCGGGCCAGCACCCCGGCGCCGACCACGGCCAGGAGCGGGTAGACGGGGAGGATGTGCCGGTGGCCGATGTTGAACGAGGAGCGAACGGCAGCGAGGAAGACGACCGCCGCCGGCACGAGGAAGGCGAGGGACCGGGGGGTCAGGAGCTCCCTCCGTCCGAGGACGAGCAGCGCGAGGACGAGGGCGAGGAACGCCGGGGTGGACTTCACGAGGAAGGCGACGGGGAAGTAGAGCGGGGAGCCCTCCTCGGAGACCCGGCCCATCAGGTAGTTCGCCCCCCGGCCGTGCTCGCTGAAGAGGACGACCCCGGCGAGCCCCGCCGCGTAGTGCCCGAGGGCGGGGGAGATCCGGGAGAGGGAGGAGAGCCGCGCGGCTGTGGCCCCGTCCGCCCCGCGCTCGGCGAGGAAGGCCGCGGCCCGCCCGGCGGCCCGCTCGACAGGCATCGCCCGGAGGCAGTACGCGTAGAAGCCCGCCAGGACGGCGATCGAGAGGAGCAAGCCGGTCGCGGCGCGGAGGAACGCGTCCCGCGTCTGGCCCCGCGCGCGCGGCCCGGGGGCGCCGAGGAGCGGCGAGAGGAGGAAGAGCGGGACGAGGAGGACGGCCGTGAACTTCGAGGCGAGGGCGAGGCCGAGCCCGGCGCCCGCAGCGAGCCAGCGCGCGAGCGAAGGCCGCTCGACCGCGAGGAGGACGAGGACGACGGTCGCCGTCATCGTCAGGGAGGCGGCCACGTCGGTGTGGATCACCCCGGCGTGCCCGACGAAGCTCGGGTCGAGGGCGACGAGCGAGGCCGCGAGGAGCCCCGCCCCGGGCCCGTGGAGCCGCCGGGCGGCGGCCCAGACGACCACGACGAGGGCGGCGAGGAGGAACGGGAACGGGCGCCGGCCTGCGGCCACGAGGGCGTCGGCCCTCGCGCGGTTGTGGTACAGCCAGTCGAGGAACGAGTTGTGGGGGGAGACGTCGCGCGTCCGCCCCGCGCCGGGGGGGATCGCCCCGAGCGGGTGGAGCGCGGCCGCCGCGAGGAGCTTGACGAGCGGCGGGTGCTCCAGGTTCGTCCAGAACGTCCCGTTCTCCAGGTACTCGGCGCCCGCGAAGAGGTGGTACGTCTCGTCCATGATGGGCGAGTCGTCCCGCTGGTGGCCGCGCACCGAAAAGACCGACACGGTCACGAGGACCGCGAGGAGGGCCGCCTCGAGCGTCCGCCGGACGCCGCGATCGAGGGACCCGAACGGACCGAGCGGTTTGCCCGCGGAGGGCTCGGAGGATTCGTCGGCTCTCGTCGGGGCCACGACGGCACGCCCTTCCGGGGGCGTCAGTCTAGCGCGTTTCGCGCGCTAATATCGCCGGCCGAGGTATTTGCGGATGAGCGTGACCAAGCAGGAAGCCCTCGACTACCACTCCAGCGGGCGGAAGGGAAAGGTGGAGGTCGTCTCCCCGAAGCCCTGCGCGACCTCGCGCGACCTCTCGCTCGCCTACACGCCCGGAGTCGCCGAGCCGTGCCTCGAGATCGCCCGGGACCGCGAGCTCGCCTACGAGTACACCTCCAAGGGGAACCTCGTCGCCGTCATCTCGAACGGCACCGCCGTCCTCGGCCTCGGCGACATCGGCGCCCAGGCCGGCAAGCCCGTGATGGAGGGGAAGGGAGTCCTCTTCAAGCGGTTCGCCGACGTCGACGTGTTCGACATCGAGGTCGACGAGCACGACCCCGACATGCTGATCGAGGTGGTCGCCCGCCTGGAGCCGACCTTCGGCGGGATCAACCTCGAGGACATCAAGGCCCCGGAGTGCTTCTACATCGAGGAGAAGCTCAAGCAGCGGATGGGGATCCCGATCTTCCACGACGACCAGCACGGGACGGCCATCATCTCGGCCGCCGCGTTCCTCAACGCGCTCGAGCTGACGAACCGGAAGATCGAGGAGGTCAAGGTGGTCTTCGCCGGGGCGGGCGCCGCGGCGATCGCCTGCGCGAACCTCTACGTCACCTACGGCGTGCGGCTCGAGAACATCCTGATGGTCGACCGCAAGGGGGTCATCTACAAGGGCCGCACCGAGAACATGAACGAGTACAAGCAGCGCTTCGCCCGCGAGACCGACAAGCGGACGATGGCCGAGGCGCTCGACGGCGCGGACGCCTTCATCGGCGTGGCGGCCGCGAAGATGGTCACGGGCGAGATGATCAAGAAGATGGCGAAGGACCCGATCATCTTCGCCATGGCCAACCCCGTCCCCGAGATCATGCCGGAGGAGGCGCACGCCGCCCGCCCGGACGTCATCATGGCCACGGGCAGGTCTGACTACCCGAACCAGGTCAACAACGTCCTCGGGTTCCCGTTCATCTTCCGCGGCGCCCTCGACTGCCGGGCGACGCAGATCAACGAGGCGATGAAGCTCGCGGCCTCCAAGGCGCTCGCCGAGCTCGCCAAGGAGGACGTGCCGGACTCCGTGGCCCGCGCCTACGGCGTGGAGGGCTTCAAGTTCGGGCGCGAGTACCTGATCCCCAAGCCGTTCGACTGGCGCGTCCTGATGTGGGTGGCGCCGGCCGTGGCGCGGGCCGCCGCCGAGAGCGGCGTCGCCAGGCGCCCGATCACCGACTACGACGCCTACCGCGCGCGGCTGGAGGGGATGCTCTCGCGGTCGCGCTCGTTCATGCACGTCATCCACGAGAAGGCCAAGAGGAGCCCGCGGCGCGTCGTCCTCGCCGAGGGAGACCACCCGAAGATCCAGCGGGCAGCCAAGCTCCTCGCCGAGGAGGGGATCGCCCGCCCGATCCTCCTCTCCCGCGGCCGGCAGGCCGAGGAAGCGCTGAAGGCCCTCGACCTGAAGGCCGAGGTGACGGTCGTCGACCCCGAGGGGCACCCGTCTCTCCCGGAGTACGTCAACGCCTTCTACCAGAGGCGGCGCCGGCTCGGCGTGACGAAGGACGACGCCGCCAAGCTCCTCGGCGAGCCGAACTACTTCGCGGCGATGATGGTCGACCGCGGCGAGGCCGACGTCTGCCTCTCGGGCCTGACGAGCTACTACGCCGACACGATCCGCCCCGCCCTGCAGACGATCGGCGTGGCGCCGGGCGTCCACAAGGTGGCCGGGCTCTACATCCTCATCCTGCAGGACCGCGTCTTCTTCTTCGCCGACACGACGGTCAACATCGACCCGACGTCCGAGGACCTCGCCGAGATCGCGGCCATGGCGGCCGACACGGCGAAGCTGTTCGAGCTGACGCCGCGCGTGGCGATGATCTCGTTCTCCAGCTTCGGCGCCACGCGCCACCCGAAGGCCGACAAGGTCCGGGAGGCGGTGAAGATCCTGAAGAGGACCCGGCCGGACCTGGAGTGCGACGGCGAGATGCAGGCCGACACGGCCGTCCTCCCCGAGTTCCTCAAGGAGAACTACCCGTGGGCCGGCCTGACGGGGCCCGCCAACGTCCTCGTCTTCCCCGAGCTCGACACCGCCAACGCGGCGTACAAGCTCGTCTGGAGGCTCGCCAAGGCGGACGCCATCGGGCCGATCCTGATGGGCCTCGGCAAGCCGGTCCACGTCCTGCAGCGCGGCGTCGAGGTGGCCGACATCGTGAACATGGCCGCCTTCGGCGTCGTCGACGCGCAGGCGCGGGGGATCGGGGGCTGACGAGGCCGGCCGCGTCCGGGGGCGTCGGTCGGGAGGGGGGCTCCTGATCGACGCCCTTCTCGCGGCCGTCGTCCTGCCGCCTCTCTTGGACGCCCTCGGGCGTCTCCTGCGGGCGGGCCGCCGCCCGCGGGAGGAGGCCGCGCAGGCCCCTCGCCGCTTCCTGTTCCTGGTGCCGTCCCGGGCGGAGGGCGAGCGGAGCGCCCGGCTGTGCGCCGACCTGGCCCGGGAGGCCGCGGCGGGAGCCGGGGCCGGGCAGGAGGCGGTCCGCCTCGTCGTCCTTGACGGGGGGGACGCCTCCGCGGCGGCAGCGGTCGCCCGGTCGGGGGCGGAGGTCCTCGTCAAGGAGCCCCCAGGGCCTCACAAGGGCGCCGTCCTGGAGTGGGCCGTGGCCACGGTGGACCGGGACCGCCCCGGATTCCTCGACTCGTTCGACGCGGTCGTCGTCCTGGACGCGGACCTGAGGCTCCCGGCGGGCTGGCTCGCGGAGCTGAAGGTCCCCCCGGGGGCCGAGGCGTTCCAGTGCCCCGTCCGCGGGGACGGGCCTCCGCCCCCCGGCGCCGCCCGCGCCGAGGCGTTCTCGCTCGCCGCGGCGCTCCGCGTGGACGACCCCGGACGCGACGCGGCCGGGCTCCCGGTGAGGCTCCGCGGCAAGGCGATGGGCTTCTCCCCGCGCGCCTTCCGCCTCGGGCCGGCGCGAGCCACGCGCACGACGGCCGAGGACACGGAGGCGACGCTCCTCCTCCTGGAGGCGGGGATCCGGGTCCGCTCCCTCCCGGGGCCGGAGGCGCTGGAGGAGAGGGCGGCGCCGGGCCGCCTCGCCGGAGCGCGTGCCCGCTGGCTCGGCGGTCACCTCGCGCTCCTGCTGCGCCGCCCGCGCCTGATCGCGGGCCTCCTCGCGCGGCGCCCGCGCGCCGCTCTCTCCCTCCTCCTGGACGTCTACCTCCGCCCGCGCGCCCTGACGCTCGCCCTCGTCTCGGGGGTCCTGGCGGCGTCCGGTGTCCTCTGGGCCGCGTCCGCCGTCCAGGGGCGCGGCCCGGGGCTCCTCCCGGGCGCGGCCGCGCTCGGAGCGACGGCGCTCGGCGCGGAGGCGCTCCACGCGCGACGGGCCCGGCGGGTCCTCGGCGTCACCCCCGAGGTGCCGCCCGTCACCGCCTCCGACCTCGCGCGGATGGCGGCGGTCTGGACCCGAGCCGCCGCGCGCGGGCTTCTGTCGCCTGGCGCCTGGCACCGGGGACGGGACGCCGGGAGCGGGTGAGTCGGTGAGAGCGCTCCTGGTCGTCCCCCGCCTTCCCGGGACCGGGTTCACCGGGGACCGCGTCCGGGCCGAGCTCCACCTCCGGGCCCTCGCCGCGGCGGGCTTCGAGGTGACCCTCGTCGGCGGCGCGCCGTCCGCCGCAGCGGCCTCCCGCCCAGGGCTCGCCGATCGCGTCCTCCCGGTGGCGGTCACGTGGCGCACGGCAGGCCCCGGCCTCCTCCGCGCCGCCTGCCGCGGCGACGCGCTCCAGACGGCGCTGACCGAGGGCCGGTGGGACCGGGCGCTGGCCGGGGCGGGCCGCGAGTTCGACCTGGTCGTCGTGGTCCTGGCCCGGCTCTGGCCCCACGTGGAGGCCCACCTACCCCGGGCTCCTCTGGTCATCGACTTCGTCGACGCCCTCTCGCTCGCCGCGCGTCAGGCGGCCGTCACCGACCCGTCGGCGTGGCGGCGCCGGTACTGGCGGCACGAGGCCCCGCGCCTCCAGCGCCTCGAGGCCGTGGCGGCGAGCCGCGCCCGGGCCGGGATCGCCACGACCGAGGCCGACGCCGCGGCCCTGCCGGGACGGGTCGAGGTCGTCCCGAACGGCGTCGAGATCGGGCCGGCCCCTCCGGCCGGGCGCGGTCCGGTCGTGGCATTCTCGGGGCGCTTGAAGTACCGGCCGAACGCGCTGGCGGCGGAGCGGCTCGTGCGCGAGGTGTGGCCGCTGGTCCGGGCGGGTGCGCCCGATGCCGAGCTCCACCTCGGCGGCGCGGACGCGCCCGGGTGGCTCCGCCGCCTCCCGGCCGGGAGGGGGGTGCACGTCGAGACCCCCGTCGCGGACATGCGCGCGTTCCTGCGCAGGGCGCGGGTCGCCGTCGTCCCGGTCTCCCTCGGGACCGGGACGCCGAACAAGCTGTTCGAGGCCCTCGAGGCGGGCACCCCCGTCGTGGCCTCGCCCGAGGCCGTCTCGCGGGCCACGCTCTTCGGCCAGGCGCCTCCCGCGTCGGTCGCGGACGGAGCCGAAGCGACCGCCGCGGCGATCCTCCGGCTCCTCTCGCGCCCCGACGAGGCGGAGGCGCTGGGGGCGGCCGGGAGGCGCTTCGTGGAGGAGAGGGCCGACCGCGGCGCGGTGGTGGAGCGGCTCGCCGCCCTCTTCGGAGAAATCGCGAGGGAAGCGTGAGGGCCAGGGGCCGGTTCCGGGGACGGGTCCTCCTGCTGATGGCGGGGGACGCGCTCGTGGCGCTCGGAAGCTACTCGGCCATCGTCTGGATCCGCCGGGTCGTCCCTCTTCCCTGGACCGTCGGCCTCCTGCCGGTCTACAACGCCCCGCTCGACCCGTTCCCGTGGCTCCTGGGAGTGGCGGCGGCCGCCGTCGCGGGTCTCCACCTGGCGGGCACGTACGACGAGCCGATCGCGGCCGTGAGGGAGCGGGGCGGTTTCCTGGTCGGCGTCCTCGTGATGGCGGCGGGGATCGTGGCCCTCTTCTTCGTCGCCGGGCGGTCCCTCCCGCGGACGGTCTTCCTGGTCCACGTCCCTCTGGCCTACGGACTCGTGGAGCTCTGGCGGCTTCTGGCCGAGAAGGTCGCGCCGATCGGGAACCGCCCCGTCCTCGTCCTGGGGGCAGGCGAGGACGCCGGGCGGGCGGCCCGCACGCTCGCCTCGGGCGCCATCGCCGGGCACACGCTCCTCGAGCAGAGGACCGACCTGGCCCGCCTCGGGACGCCCGGGGCCCTCGCCTCGGGGCTGCCGGCGGAGGCCCGGGACGTCGTCTTCGCCTCGCAGCTGGCCGCCGACCGGAACCTCCTGTTCGCGCTCCTCGAGCTGTCGGCCGAGCGCCAGTTCTCGCTCTGGATCCTGCCGGACCTCGCCGACATCGTGGCGTCCCGCGTCGTCACCCGCAGCCTCGGCGACCTGCCGCTGGTCCCGGTGGTGCCTCGTGCGGCGGGCCTCGCCGCCTGCGCCTACCGGCGCGCCCTGGACCTGCTCGTGGGGATACCGGCCTTCCTCGCCGCCTCGCCCCTCCTCGTCCTGGCGACGGCGGCGGTCTGGCTGGAGAGCCCCGGACCGCCCTGGATCCGGCAACGCCGGGTGGGGCGGGGAGGGAAAGAGTTCCGTCTCTTCAAGATCCGGACGATGGTCGAGGGCGCCGAGGAGGAGACCGGGCCGGTCCTGGCCGCGCCCGCCGACCCGCGCGTGACGCGCCTGGGCCGTCTCTTGCGGCGGACCCGGGTCGACGAGCTCCCGCAGCTCCTCCACGTCCTGGACGGCTCGATGAGCCTCATCGGGCCGAGGCCCGAACGGCCAGAGTTCGTCGAGCGCTACGAAGCCGGGATCCCCGCCTACCGGCTGCGGCACCTCCTCAAGCCGGGCCTGACGGGAATGGCCCAGGTCATGGGCGTCTACGCGACGCAGCCGGAGGTCAAGCTCCGGTACGACCTCGGGTACCTCCTCCACTGGAACCCGCTCCTGGACGCCTTCATCCTCATCCGGACCGTGTCGACGGTCCTGCGCGTCCGCGGGACGTGATGTCCTGGGGAGGCCCCCGCAGGCGCTGGCGCGCCTGCCGGACGCCGGGCCTCCCCAGACCCCTCCCCCGGCGGACGGAAGGGAGCGTCCCGGGGAGGCCCCCGCAGGCGCTGCCGCGCCTGCCGGACGCCGGGCCTCCCCAGACCCCTCCCCCGGCGAACGGGAGCCGAGTCCCGGGGAGGCCCCCGCAGGCGCTGGCGCGCCTGCCGGACGCCGGGCCTCCCTGGGTCAGGGGTGCGGGTAGCCGGCCGGCAGGCGGGGCGCCGGCGTCCCCCGCGTCAGCGCGGCCTCGCGCTCGCGGACCTCGAGCTCGATCGCCGCCCGACCCGCGTCCTCGGGCACGTCGGCCAGGAGGGACGGGAGGATCCAGACCGCCCGCACGAACAGGGCCGTGGCGGTCCGTTCGTCCCCGCTCTCCAGGGCCAGGCGTCCGAGGTTCAGGTCGGTCTCTCCGCGCTCCTCGAGACGGAGCGAGGCCACGCAGGCGCGCCGGGCCCCCTCGGGGTCGTGCGCGAGGCGGCGGGCGGAGCAGAGCGCCAGGAGCGCGGTCGCCTGCCGCGGCCGGAGCGCCAGGGCGGCTTCGAGACGGTCCTCCGCGGAGACGAGGAGGGACTCCCGGACCGCCCCGCTGACCGCTGCCGCCTCGCGAAGGCGAGACTCGCCGTCGGCCTGGAGCCAGACCGCGACGCCTCGCGCCGCGGCCGTCGTGCCGAGGACCAGCGCTCCGGCCGCCAGGAGCCAGGATCGCGTCGGGGCGCCAGCCACGGGACGGCCCGGCCGGACGGTCCGCCACGCCAGGCCGAGGACGAAGGCGAACGGACCCGAGGTGACCGCCAGCCGCGTCGGGAACCCCGAGACGCAGAGGAGCGAGAAGCCGGCGAGGAGCGCCACGAGGACCTCGAGGGGCACGGCCGGGTGCGGGGAGGCGGCCCGGTCGCGGAAGATCAGGAGGAGGATCAGCCCGGCGAGCGCGGCGGCCGCCAGGACGGCCGAGGGAACCCCGCATTCGGCGGCGAGGGTGAGGGGCTCGCTGTGGGCGTTCTCGAAGTGGCCCGACGGGCTCAGGTGGACGAGCCTCCGGCCGGCGCGCTCCTCCGCGGCGATCCGGGCGGGAACGAACGCGGTCGAGAACGCGCCCGGCCCCGTCCCGAGCAGCGGGCGCGCCCGGACCATCTCGACCGCCGCCAGGGCGCCGATGTCGCGCTGCGTGAACGCGAGGTCCGCCCGTCCGCTGGCCAGCTGACGGACCTTCTCGACGAGGCGCCCTCCCGCCTCGGTCATCGCCAGCCCGGCCCCGAGGAGGAGGAGCGCGAGGAGGGAGCCGACGAGGCGCCTTCGCCCCGCGAGCAGCAGGGGCGCCAGAGCGCCGCCGACGAGCGCCAGGAACGGGCCGAGGGCCGCGCTGGCGCCGAGACCGCCGAGGACGAGCGCCAGCGCGACGGCCGCGAACAGGCGGGCCCGGCGCGGGTGGGTCGGGGAGGCGAGCGCCTCGGCCAGCAGGATCCCGGGGAAGACGAGCGCCGCGCCGAGGTCGCCGGGGTTCCCCACGAGCCCGGCCGCGAGGAAGCGGGGCTCGGGTACGGCGAGGGGGAGCGTCAGGAACCCGGCGAACCGCTGGAGCGTCGCCAGGAGGCTGCTGGCGGCACCGGCGACCATCAGGAGCGGGAACGCCGTCCGGGCGAGCGCGGGACCCTCGGGCGCCGCCCCGGCCAGGAAGAGCGCGACCGCCGCGAGGACGGGGGCCGTGGAGAGAGCGTCGAGCACCCGCGGGGCGGAGGCTGCCGCGGAGGCGAGGCACCAGGCGACCAGGGCCAGAGCGACCCAGGCCAGGGTCCGCGCCCCCCGGGCGGTCGGGCCGACGGCGACCGACCGGCGCCGTTCCAGCCAGGCGAGCCCGGCGAGGGCGACCGCCGCGCCGAGGCCCTGCACGAGGAGCTTGGACTCCCGGACCGCCTCCCCGGAGACGAAGGAGAGCGCGGCGTAGGGGAGGAGGAGCGCGCCGAGGACGCCCCACTGCAGGAGCTTCTCTCCCGGCACGCCCTGGGCGGCCCTGGGCGCCGGAGCGCGCCTGCGTCCGTCAGCGCGCACGGGACGCGAGGTCGGCGAGCGCGGCGGCGATCTCGTCCGGCGCCTCGAGCACCGCCAGGTGCCCGGCGGCCGGCAGGGTGAGGAGGCGGACGAACGGGCACGTGGCGGCCGCTTCCACCATCGCCTCGGCGAACGGGGAGGGCGTGAGGACGTCGTCCTCGCCGACGACGGCGAGGAAGGGGCGCCCGAGGTCGGCGAGGACGTCCAGGCCGTCCGCCCGCTCCGCCATCCCCAGCTGGTCGGCGATCGCGGTGGCCGGAGGCGTCGCCAGGACCATCTCCCGCGTCAGCCGCTCCGCGTCGGAGCCGCGGGAGCGCGGGGAGAGGAGCCGGGGGAGCATCGACCGAAGCGCCGCCTCGATGCCCTCCTCCCGGAGCGCCCGGACGGCCTCCTGCCGGGCCGAGCGGCCCGCCTCGTCGTCGGCGTTCGCGCGGCTGCCGACGAGCGCCAGAGCGGCGACCCTGGGCCCCAGCCGCTTCCCGTGCCGGCGGAGCAGCTCGAGGAGGACGTAGCCCCCCATGGAGACGCCGAGAAGGAGGAGGCGCTCGGACGCCGGGACCTCCGCCTCGATCTCCTCGAGGAGGTCGTCGGCCAGGAGAGGCATCGAGTGGACGGGCGCCGCCGGTCGGCGCGAGGCCCCCCGGCCCCGGAGGTCCCGCGCGAGGAGGACCGTACCCGGCCCGAGCGCGCCCCCTTCGGCACGCCGCGAGAGCGGTTCGAAGAGCCGGTGGTCGAGGGGATGTCCGTGGACGGCGACGACGTACATCGGCCCGATGTTAGCGGTTCGGGGCGCAGGGCACCCCGCGGGGGCGGTGCTAACCTCGAGCCGGTGCCGATCCTGAAGGCCGAGCCCGACCTCTTCCCGCCCGAGCTCTTCGAGCTCTCGCTGGAGGCGGAGCCCTGGTGGGTGGCCCACCTGCGGTCGAGGCAGGAGAAGCTCGCCGCCAGGGAGGCGCGCGCCCGGGGCGTTCCTTACTTCCTGCCGCTCCGCGAGCAGAAGGTGAGGCGTCGCGGCCGGACGGTCGTCTCCTACCTGCCGCTGTTCCCGGGGTACCTCTTCTTCCGGGGAGACCCGGAGCGCCGCATGGAGCTCCTGAGGACGAACCTCTGCGTCCGGGTGCTCGAGGTCCAGGACCAGCCGGCGATCGACGAGGACCTCGGGCAGATCCGGAGGCTCCAGCTCCTGGGGCTGCCCCTGGTGCCGAACCCGGGGATCACCCTCGGCGACCCGGTCCGGATCACCGAGGGCTTCTTCCGCGGGTTCCTGGGCCGGGTCGTCGCCGAGAAGGGGCGCGAGAAGCTCGTCGTGACGGTCCGTTTCCTGCAGCGCGCGGTCTCGGTGGAAGCGAGCCGCGAGCAGCTCGTCACGGCCCCTGACCGCGACGTCGCGGCCGCGCTCTCGGTACACCCCTTCCGCCGCCGCGTGGCGTAGGCGCCGCCGCCCCGGCGGTGCGGCGGCGCCAGAGGTCGAGCGCCTTCCGGAGCGCCCCGCCGTGGGGGACCCGCCCGAGGTCCCCCGGCCGCACGAGGGTCACCGCGGCCGGCCGGGAGCTCCCGGGCGCATCCAGGACGAGGAAGACCCGGATCCGGTACCGGCGCGTCAGGACCGAGTGGTGGAATCCACCGAGGAGGGCGGGTGCGCCCGCCCGAGCCCCGGTGAGCGCAGGCCAGCGCCGCCGGAGCGCCGCGGCCTCCGACTCGCCGGGGCCGACGCGGACGGACGGGAGGGCGAGGTGGCCGCGGACGAGCTCGGTGTCCGGGACCAGGACGAGAAGGCCCTTCCGGACGGCGACTCCCACAGCCAGGCGGACGGGGGGCTCGGCCTCCGGACGGGTGGAGACCGGGAAACGCTCCGGCCGGCCCAGCGCCCGGGCCCGGCAGACGGACCGGAGCGGGCAGCGGGGGCAGTCGGGCCCCCGCGGCCGGCAGACCGTCGCGCCCAGCTCCATCAGCGCCTGGTTGCGCTCGCCGGCGTGCGGCGCCACGACGAGAGATGCCGCGAGCCGCCCGATCCGCCCGTCCGCCGTGCCGGAGCGGGCCTCGACGCGCCGCGCCAGGACCCGCGAGAGGACCCGCACGACGTTGCCGTCCAGGCAGGGAACGGGCTCGTCGAAGGCGATCGAGGCGACCGCGGCGGCGGTGTACGGCCCGACCCCCGGAAGCGTTCGGAGCTCCTCGGCGGTCCGCGGGAACCCGCCCCGCGCCACGATCGCGCGCGCGGCCCGGGAGAGGTTGCGCGCGCGCGAGTAGTATCCCAGGCCGCTCCACTCGGCCAGGACCTCCGCCTCCTCCGCTGCGGCAAGGGCCTCAACGTCGGGGAACCGGGCCAGGAAGGCCGAGTAGCGAGGGAGCGCGGCACCGACCGTGGTCTGCTGGAGCAGGACCTCGGAGACCCAGATCGCGTACGGGTCCCGCGTCCGCCGCCAGGGCAGGTCGCGGCGGCTCCGCCGGTACCACCGGAGCAGCGCCGCGCGGAGCCGCGCCGTCTCGTCGACGCGGGGTTCCCCCTTCGAGGCGGTTCCCCCTGCACCCCTTCCGAAACCAGCCGTCCCGGCCCGGCGGCCGCGGCGGGGTTCCCCCTGCGGCATGTCAGTCGAGGTGCTTGCGCAGCCGGATCAGCCCCTGACGGATCCGGGTCTTGACGGTCCCGAGGGGCTGCCGGAGCCTGGCGGCGATCTCGACGTGCGTCAGGCCCTGGAAGAAGGCCAGCTCGACGGCCTCCCGCTGCGCGGGCGAGAGCGTCTCCATCGCGGCGCGGACGGCGTCCCTGGCCTGCCGGTACGAAGCGAGCTGGTCGGGGGTGGCGCCCTCGTCGAGCGGGTCGACGTGGACGGCCGGGTCGTCGAAGGAGACCGTCCGGTCCTCCCGCCGGTGTCGCGAGCGGAGCCGGTCGATCGCCCGGGACCGGGCCAGCGTGAAGATCCAGGCCGGCGGGGCGCCGCGAGCGGGGTCGTACCGGTCCGCCTGCCTCCAGACCTGCCAGAAGACGTCCAGCGCGACGTCCTCGGCCTCCTCGGCGTTCTGGAGGATCTTCCAGACCAGCGAGAAGACCGGAGCCGAGTACCGCCTGTAGAGCTCGTCGAGGGCGGCCGAGTCCCCGGACCGGATCCTCCCTATCAGGGCCAGGTCGACGGCCGTCGCCTCGTCCGGCGGGCCCGCGTGGGCGGGCACGACCGCGGGAGCCTCCCTCATCGGGTCAAGGTTACAGGACTTCGGTGAAACGGAGTCTCGCGAAGAGGGAGGGCACGTGGAAATCGGGAGGGTCCCGACGCAGGGTCGGGGACAGGGCGAGGTGGTGCGTCGCGAGCCCCCGCGCGATGCGGAACGCGTTGGCTCGGCGCACCTCGCCAGCGGACGGCGCCCCTCCGGCCTCGGACCAGGGGACCTCCAGCCGGCAGCGCCACGAAGAGTAGGCGGACGGCTCGCCGGCGGGCGCCCCCGAGACGCGGACCTCCAGGCCCCGGGGGAGGACGGGCGACACTCTCCAGGACGCTCGCGAGCCGTCCGGGTTGTCGACCTCGGCGGCGTAGAGGGCGGCCGCGGGGTTGACGACCACCTCGAGGTACCGGCCCGGCTCGGAGGGGCGTTCGAGGAAGAGCTCGACGCACTCGTCCTCGAACACTCGCCCGCCCCTCCCCCGGTGAGCCACCGCCAGCGGAGGCTCCGACGAAGCGACGAAGAGCGCGACGAGGGCCTCGCGGGTGGCCACGAGGCTCACGCGGGTCGCGGGCACGGGGCCGCCCCGGCCCGTGGCGTCGGCGAGCTCGTGCCCGGGCGCCCGGTCGAGGAGCTCGTCGAGGACGGAACGGGAAGCGTCGACGATCGGGACGCGGAGGACCGGCGGCCGGGGCGTCAGGGGAGCTCCCCGGGCGGCTGGATCCCGAGCCGCCCGGCGACGCGGCCGGCGATGCCGACGGACGGGAAGGTCTCCACCCTCTCCGGCGCGATCCCGGCCCCGACGTGGAAGAAGAGGCCGTCCAGCTCGGGGTCCGGCCCGAAGCCGTGCTGCGCCGTGAGCTCGGAGGTCGAGAGGAGCGGCGCGTCGGGCGACGCCGGCAGGCTGGCGCGAAGCCCGGTCCCGTCGCGGGCCAGCAGGACGAGGTCGCCCGAGTTCGGGTGGTCGAGGCCGAGCGGCCTCGCCTCCTCGCGCCCGAGGACGGCCTCGAACAGGGGCTCCCCTTCCGGGTCCGTCATCGCCCGCAGGACGCCCTTCATCTCGGCCAGCAGCGCGTCCGCGCGCTCGTCCGTGACGACCCCGCCGGGCCGCTGACCGGCCCGGTTGACCGCGACGAACGCCGCACCGCCGCTGGCCGTCACGTCGACCGGGGAGTCGGCGGCCACCTGCGGCCGGCCGGCCGCAGGAGCCCCGGCGCGCAGCCAGCCGTTGCGGCGGAAGAGCTCGGCCACGTTCAGGACGCGCCGGATCGGGCGCATGCCGTGGTCCGAGACGACGAGGACGTCCCCCCGCGGCGCGAACCGGAGGTACCCGGCGGCCGCTTCGTCGGCCACCCGCCAGACCTCCCGGAGGGCCGCGGCGTCGAGTCGGGCCCGCTCGCCGGCGCCTTCGCCGCCGGCCCCGGGCGGGCCGAGGACGTGCTGGGCCTCGTCCAGCACCGGCTGGTAGGCGAGCAGGAGGTCCCAGTCCCCCCTCCGGTCGGCCACGTCGAACGCGGCCACGAAGAAGCGCGAGAAGCGAGCGGCCTGCTCGACGAACCCCCGGCGGTCCGGCGGGCTCTCGTGGAGGAGCAAGGGGTCCGGCGCGCCCGGCCAGAACCCGGCCTCCCGGTCGAGCGTCCGGCGGAAGTCCGCGGGCCAGGCCTCCGTGCTCCCGAGGCCCCCGACGTAGAGCGAGACCGTGGAGAGGTCGGGCGAGAGGGCGACCAGGCGGCACCAGCGGCCCACGAGGACGTCCTCGTCGCCCCGGTCCTCGGCCCGCCTCTCAGAGAGCGCGAACCACTCCGCGGCACGTGCGCGCGCGACGAGCTGGCCGTCCCGCGACAGGACGACGAGGGAGTCGTAGTTCCGCTGCCCGTCGTCGGTCCCGTCGACGATGGCGAACGCCAGGCCCGCGAGGGCCCCCCCCGCCTCCCCCTCGTGCGGGGAGCGGACGGGGAGGGCCCGCGGCGGCGAGAAGGACCGGACGCCGAGCGGCAGCGCGAACGCCGCCTCGGTCAGCGCGGCTCCGGGAACCCGGATCACGAAGGACCTCTCCCGAGGCTCGACCCAGAGGAATCCGAGCGCCGTCCGCTGGCGCGGCCCGGCCGCGGAAACCCCCGGCCAGGAGAGGGCCGCCACGCGCTTGCCCTGTCGCGCGGCCGCCTCCCAGAGCGTCTCCACGGCCGGCGTCTCCTCGAAGCCGGAGACCCGCTGGCCGACCGGGCGGCCCGCCGGGAGATACCAGTTCGAGACGATCCCCGTCCGGTCGGGCGAGGCGCCCGTGGAGATCGAGGCGTGCGAGACCGCGGTGAGGGACGGCGTGACGACGACGAGCCGGTCCGCCGCCAGGCCGATCCTCCCGGCCTTCTCGAAGCCGTCGGGGCCGAACGTCCCGGCGGCGGACTGCCTCAGGCGCTCGAGCCCGCCCGCGCCGTCGAAGGAGACGAGGACGACGCGCCGGGGCGGCTCCTCCGGGGAGGCGACGAGCGCCGGGGCGACGAGGAGGAGGGCGAGGAGGGCGGCTCTCGGTCTCATGTCTGGGGCCGGCGCCGGCGCGGCCGCCGGAGCGGTCCCTCCGGGGCGGTCCGGCGGAGGATAGCCCAGCGCGCCCCGCCTCAGGGGAAGCGCATCGGCAGCGCCGACGCCTCCGCCAGGACCCGCCGGGCCAGCCGCTGAGTCCTCTCGGCGGCTCGTTCGGCGTCGCGCTCGAGGACCGGCAGGAGGAGGCGCGCCGCGTCGCGCGCCCCCGGCGTCCTGCGCGCGTCCGCCTTGAGGACGGCGACCACCTCCTCGCGGTCGTGGGCGTCCCCCGCCGCGTCCTGCAGGCGCCGGAGCGTCTTCAGCAGCTCGCGCGTCCCGGGGATCTCCTCCTCGAACGGCTCCAGCGCGTAGCGGAGGTGCTTCGTCTCGATCCGGAAGCGATGGATGCCCGACCGCTCGGGGACCCCGAGGTCGAGGAGCCGCCGCCTGCGCCGCCGCAGGCGGCGCCCGAGCCGGCCGAGGAGCCGCCGCTCCACCTCCGGCCGGGCCTCTTCTGCAGCCTGCCGCAGCTCGGCGATCCGCGCCCCGAGGAGGGGACCGAGCGCGTCGAGGATGGCTCCGGGCGTCGGCGCCGCCGCCTGTCCCGGGGGGACCATCCTCGCGACGACCGACCGCGCGGCGGCCCGACGAGCCTCGTCCCGGGGGAACCGCCGGAGGAGGCGCGAGCGGCAGACCTCGTGGCTGCGGGAAGGCGAGAGGGCCTTGCGCAGGTCCCGCGCGGCCGGCCCCAGGTCCCGCCCGTCCCCCTTTCCCGGGAACCCCCGCAGGAGGCGCGCGATCGCCCCGGCACGCCGCAGCGCCACCCGGACGTCGTGGAGGGCGTCCCCGGAGAGGCCGCTCGCCCCCGAGCAGAGCGCCTCGAGACGGGTCCTCTGCTCCTCGAGCCATCGAGCCAGCCGGCCGGCGACGGACGCCGTGAGGTCGCTCTCGACCTCGCCGTTCCCGGCAGCGGGCGGGCCGTTCCCGTCCTCTCTCCGGCTCATCGCCGTCATTCTCCCTCGCCCGTGTGAAGGCCGGCCCGGCGGTGCAGGGGTCCCGGGTCCGCCGCCCGCCGAGCTAGACCGGCACGGGCGGGAACGCGCCGGAAGCCGGACGGTCCCTCGGCGGCGTCGGCAGGTCCGGGCTGGGGCGGCCGATCTGGAAGCCTTGCGCCCGGTCGACCCCGAGCTCGCGGAGGAGGGCGAGGATCTCCTTCGACTCGACTCCCTCCGCGACCGTCTTCACCCCGTAGCCCCGGCAGATCTCGGCGATTCCGCGGACGAAGACGCGGTTCTCCATGACGCTCGGGAGGGTCCGGACGTAGCTCATGTCGAGCTTGAGCGTCGACATCGGCAGCTCGCGGAGGTAGCGGAAGGAGGAGAAGCCCACCCCGAAGTCGTCCAGCGCGAACCGGAAGCCCTCGGCCCTCAGGGCGGCCGTGAAGTTCTTCACGCGCGCCAGGTCGCGCAGGGCCGCCGTCTCGGTGATCTCGAACGTCACCCGGTCGGGCCGGATCCCCCGGGCCCGGGCCAGGCGCGAGATCTCTCCCACGAGGCCGTCGTCCTCGAAGTCGAGCCCCGACAGGTTGAGCGACATCTCCAGGTCGACGCCCGCCCTTCGCCGGTGCTGGGAGAGGGCCTCGAAGGCCTTCTCGATGACCACCTTGTCGATCGCCGTGACGAGGCCGAACCGCTCGGCCGCGACGAGGAAGCCCTCGGGCGAGGTGACGTACCCGTCCTCCTCCTGGATCCGGGCGAGGGTCTCCACGGCGACGACGCGGCCCGAGGCGACCTCGGCGATCGGCTGGAAGAACGGGAGGATCCGGCCCTCCGCGATCGCCACGCGGACCCGGTCGGCCTGGCCCCTCAGGATGCCGATCCTGTCCCGCTCCCGCACGGCCGGGTCGTGGATCTGGACGCGGCCGCGCCCGCGCTGCTTGGCCTGGTGCATCGCGAGGTCGGCCACGAGGAGGAGGTCCGTGGACCTCGGGGCGTGGTCCGGGAAGACGGCCACCCCGGCCGTGGCGCTCACGGAGAGGGTCCTCCCGTCGTAGACGGGGACCAGGCGCGACGTGGCCTCGACGATCCTCTCGGCGTGGCGGCCCGCCTCGGCGACCGGCTCCCCCGGGAGCAGCACCGCGAACTCGTCGCCCCCGAGCCGGGCGATCAACGCCTCCGGGCCGGCGCGCTCGCGGAGCAGATCCGCGAACCGTCGCAGGTACTCGTCGCCGGCGGCCAGCCCGTGCGTGTCGTTCAGCGCCTTGAAGTCGTCGAGGTCGAGGGCGATCAGCGCGATCGGGCCCCCGGACGCGGACTCCACGAGCGCGTCGAGGGCCCTGCGGAAGGGCTCGCGCAGGAGGAAGCCGGTCACGGCGTCTCTCTCGCAGGGAGCGGGCGCCTGGGGCGGCGGAGCCGCCCGGGCCACCAGGAGGACGCGCGCGGACTCCGGCGGCTCGCGGAGAGCTCGTCCCGAGACGAGCCAGCTCCCCGCGGCCTCCTCGCCTTCCGGGAACGTGGCCGCCTCGTTCCGCGATCCGTCCGGACCGAGCGCGAGCGCCAGGAGCCGCTCGCGCTCCGCCACGCCGGCCCAGAACGGCGGGACGCGCTCCGGCGCGGCGGCGGCGTCGGGGTCCGCGGAGGCGCCCGCCGCGCGGGCGGCCCGGTTCACCGACAGGACCCGGCCGGTGGTGTCCACGAGCGCCGCCGGGTCGGGGGACTCGTCCAGCAGGGCCAGCGCCAGCGACTCCTCGAGGAGGACGGCCCTCGACACGACCTCCCCGGAGCGGGAGCGGCGGCCTCTGTGCGGGAATCGTCGGCGGTTCATCTGGAAGCAGGCCGATTATCGGCCGCTCACCCCGGCGCCGCGAGCCCCCTGGCCAGGTCCGCCAGCCGCTCCCCCGTGAGACGGTAGACGCGCCAGTCCTCCATCCGGACGGCGCCGAGCCGCTCGTAGAACCGGATGGCGGGGTCGTTCCAGGTCAGGACGGCCCACTCCAGGCGGCCGCACCCTCGCTCCACGGCCAGGGCAGCCAGGTGGGAGAGGAGCGCCCTGCCGATGCCCAGCCCGCGCATCTGGGGGACGACGAAGAGGTCCTCCAGGTAGATCCCGGGGCGGGTGAGGAACGTGGAGTAGCTGTGGAAGAAGAGCGCGAAGCCCGCGGGCACGCCGTCGCACGAGGCGATCACGACCTCGGCGTAGCGGCGCTCCCCGAAGAGGTGCTCGCCGAGGAGGGCCTCGTCGGCTTCGCACTCGTGAGCGAGCCGCTCGTAATCGGCGAGGGCGCGGATCAGCCGGGCGACGAGGGGGACGTCCTCCGGCCGTGCAGAGCGGATCGAGATCGCTGTGGCGTTGTGCATCGGCCCTCGGCTCCCCGGCGCGCCGTTCGGGTAACCTCCGGCCGCGTGAGGGAGCGGAGGGCGGCGCCCCCGGCATTCTATGGCGCCGCGGGCGGGCCGGCCCGCACGCAGCGCCGGCCCGCCCCCGCGCCCGCGATCCAGGTCGCCGGGGCCAGGACCCACAACCTGAAGGGCGTCTCCTGCCGTTTCCCGATCGGCGCGCTGACGGTCGTCACGGGGCCCTCCGGCTCCGGGAAGTCCTCGCTGGCCTTCGACACGCTCTACGCCGAGGGGCAGAGGCGGTTCGTGGAGTCGATGTCGACGTACGCCCGCCAGTTCCTCGAGCGCCTCCCGCGCCCCGACGTCGACCGGATCGACCACGTCCTCCCCGCCGTGGCCATCGAGCAGAAGGCCCCCTCCCGCTCGGCCCGATCCACCGTCGGAACCGCGACGGAGGTCCACGACGTCCTGCGGCTCGTATTCTCCTCCATCGGCGTCACGAGCTGCGGCGCTTGCGGCGGCCGGGTGAGCCGGCGGACCGCCGCCGACGTCGCCGCGGCGGCCGTCGACGCCGCCGGGCCCGACGGCCGCGTCGTCATCGCGGCCGCGCTGCCCCCGGAGGACCGCCAGGCGCTCCTCTCGCGCCTGTCGGCGCTCCGCCGGGCGGGCCTCTTCCGCCTCGTCGACGCCTCGGGCGCGACGGGGGAGGTCCCCCCGGACGCGGAGCCGCCCCGCGGACCGGACGGAAGGACCTGGGTCGTCGTGGGGCGGCACGTCGTCGGCGCGGACGGGGGCGATCGCGAGCTCTCGGCCAGCGTCGAGACGGCGCTCTCCCTCGGCGAGGGGGAGCTCCTGGCGTTCCCGCCAGGGGAGGCGGCCCGGGCGCGGCGGATCGCCCGCGGGCTCGTCTGCGAGGCGTGCTCCCTCGCCGGGGAGGAGCGGACGCCCGCCCACTTCTCCTTCAACTCGCCCCGAGGAGCGTGTCCGGCCTGCCAGGGCTTCGGCCGGATCCCCGGAATCGACGAGGGCCGCGTGGTCCCGGACCCGTCGAAGTGCCTCTCGGAGCGACCGATCGCGCCGTTCAACACCCCGGCCTACGCGAGCGCCTACGACGACCTCTTCCGCGCCTGCCGCCGTCACGGGGTCCGACGGGACGTGCCGTGGTCGACCCTGACGGACGAGGAGCGCTCGGTCGTCTGGGACGGACGCGGGAGCTGGTACGGCGTGAAGGGCCTGTTCGAGTGGCTCGAGGGGAAGCGGTACAAGGTCCACGTCCGCGTCCTCATCGCCCGGTATCGGGGCTACGAGACCTGCGCCGCCTGCCGCGGCGCCCGGCTCGCCCCCGGAGCCCTCGCGGTGCGCGCCCTCGGCCGCACGCTCCCGGAGCTCTGCGACGTGCCGCTGACCGAGCTCCTCGCCTTCCTCGAGCGGGCCGAGCCGACCCGGACGGAGGCGGCCCGAGCCGGCTCCCTGCTCGAGGACGCCCGCTGCCGCGTCGCCACCCTCGTCGGGGTGGGGCTCGGCTACCTCTCGCTCTCCCGCCCGATGCGGACGCTCTCGGGCGGCGAGGCCCAGCGCGTCCAGCTCGGCGCGGCGATCGGGGCCTCGCTGACCGGGACGCTCTACGTCCTCGACGAGCCGACCGTCGGCCTCCACCCGTCCGACACCCGGAGGCTCCTCGACGCCCTCCTCGAGCTGGCCGCCCGGGGGAACGCCCTGGCCGTCGTGGAGCACGACCTGGACGTCGTCCGGGCCGCCTCCCACGTCGTCGACCTCGGGCCGCGAGCGGGCCGGCGCGGGGGCCGCCTCGTCTTCGAGGGTCCGCCCTCGGCGCTCGCGTCGCTCGACACGGCGACGGGCCGCGCCCTGCGCGCCGACCGAGACGGGGCGCTCCTCCTCGCGGCCGAGGGCCCGCCACGGCCCGGCGCGGGCGGCGAGCTGCGCGTCGTCGGGGCCCGGGCCAACAACCTCGCGGGGATCACGGTCCGGTTCCCGCTCGGAGGCCTGGTGGCCGTCTGCGGGGTCTCGGGATCGGGGAAGTCGTCCCTCGCCGTGGACGTGCTGGCGCGCGGGGCGGCGCGCCTCCTCGGAGGGGCGGGCCGGGCCGCGCCGGACGACGTGGGGGCCCACGACCGGATCGAGGGCCTCTCCGCCCTCGACGACGTCGTCCTCGTCGACCAGTCTCCGCTCGGGCGATCCGGCCGCTCGAACCCGGCGACGGTGACGAAGGCCTGGGACGACGTCCGGACGGTCCTGGCTCGCACCCCGGCGGCCCGCGCTCGCGGCCTGACGAAAGGGAGCTTCAGCTTCAACGCGCCCGGAGGCCGGTGCGAGCGGTGCGAGGGCTCGGGGACCGTCTCGGTCGACATGCAGTTCCTCGCCGACGTCACGGTCGTCTGCGACGCCTGCGACGGGAGGCGGTTCGCGCCGGCGGTCCTCGAGGTCCGCTGGCGCGGGCGGAACGTGGACGAGTGGCTGGAGACGACCGTCGAGGAGGCGATCGAGCTCTTCGCCGACGTCCCCGCGGTCTGGCGGAAGCTCGCGCCGCTCGCGGACGCCGGGCTCGGCTACCTCGGGCTGGGGCAGTCGACGGTGACGCTCTCCGGGGGCGAGGCGCAGCGCCTGAAGGTCGCCTCCTTCCTGGGCCGCGCGGGGCGAGGGCAGCGGGTCCTCTTCGTCCTGGACGAGCCGACGACCGGCCTCCACCCCGAGGACGTGGAGACGCTCCTCGTCGTCCTGCGGCGCCTGGTCGCCGCCGGGCACTCCGTCCTCGCCGTCGAGCACAACGTCCCGTTCCTGAGGCGCGCGGACCACCTCGTCGAGCTCGGCCCCGGGGGGGGCGCCGGGGGCGGCCGGGTCGTGTTCGAGGGGAGCCCCGCCGAGATGCTGGCCCGCGGGCAAACGGCGACGGCGGCGGCTCTGCGGGGGCCGAGCGCGGGCTAGAATCCGTGCGATCGTGGCCGCAGAGGGGTGGCGCTACGTCCTGACCGTCGACGGACGGGAGGTCGAGTTCGGTGACGGCGAGGTCACGCTCGGTCGGAGCCGGACGTCCACGATCCGGATCGAGCACGAGTCGGTCTCGCGGTCCCACGCGCTGCTCACCTTCGAGCGGGGCAACGGCATCCTCAAGGACCTGAACTCGTCCAACGGGACCTACGTCGGCGGCAGGCGCATCCTGAACGAGACGCGCCTGTCCGACGGCGACCGGATCCAGCTCGGCGCGGCGAACATCGGCTACCGGGTCGTCCCGCCCGTCGAGTCGCCGGACCGGACCTCCAAGGTCTCCTCGGCCGCGAGGCCGCCGCTCCCCGAGGCCCCCTCCGTGCCGGAGCCGGTCGCGCCCGCGGCGCCTCCTCCGCCGGCCCCGCTCCCAGCAGGCGAGGAGGCCGAGCCCGTCCCGTTCCGGCCCGCGCCCCTCCCGCCGGTCGACCCGCTCTCCGCCGAGGAGCGGGCGGAACCGGCCCCGGTCCCGCCCCTCTCGCTCACGGTCGACGAGGTCTTCGCTGCCGTGGACCGCCGCGCCGAGGAGGAGGCGAGCGGCTTCGGGCCGGCCGTGCCCCCGGCGCCGGCTCCGCCGCGTCGCGACGCCTTCCCCGCCCCGCCGGACGCCGCGCCGCCGTTCGAGGTCGAGCTCCCCCCGCCCGTCGCCCCCGTGGGGGCCGCCGCCCTCCCTCCACGGCGGGAGCCCCGTCCGCTGGCGGACGCGACCCTCTCGCACGTCCTGCTCGACCCCTCGGAGCGGATCGAGGTCGGTGCCGAGGTCCGCGGTCCGGAGCCGGCGAGCGCGGTCTCGCGCCTGGCGGCCGTCCTCGTCGACTCGGTGATCCTCCTCGCGCTGGACCTCCTGCTCCTGTCGCCGGTCTTCCTGATCCTCTTCTTCCGCGGGGAGCTCCAGCCGTCCGAAGGGGGGCCCGACTGGGCCCTGAACGTCATCGGCTCCCTCTGCGGGACCCTCATCCTCGGCGCGAACCTCTGGTACACGGTCGGGGCGTGGGCCCGATCGGGCCGGACCCCCGGCAAGGCCCTCGTCGGGATCTGCGTCGTCAACGTCGGCGAGCAGCCGGGGACCGGCCTGGGGTTCGGGGTGGCGGTCCGCAGGGCCCTCTGCCTCCTGCTCAGCCTGCTGCCTTGTGGCCTCGGCCTCGTGACGGCGCTCTTCCGGCGGGATCGCCGGGCCTGGCACGACCTCCTCGTCGGCACCCAGGTCGTCCGCTCGCGGTGAAGCGCGACGCCGGCGGCGCCCCGGGGGGGCCTCAGGGCCCGAGCGCGGCGCGCAGGGCGGGGGAGACCCAGGCGTCCTCGGCCTCGGCGGACCCCCCTTTCCGCCGGTAGGCCGAGAGCGCGGCCCGCGCACGGCCGCGCGCCTCCTGGTCCTCCCGCCCAGACAGGAGGAAAGCCGAGCCCTCGAGGACCGCCTCCAGGAGGTCCGCCCCGGGATGGCCGGGAGACCGCGCCCTGAGGACGCCGAGCGCGGCGCGGGCGTCCTCCCAGCGGCCCTTGGAGATCGCCGCGATGACGGCCGCCGTCTCCTCGGCCGGAGGCGGGGCCGGAGGCGCCGTTCGGCGCGCCGCCGCCGGGAGGCCTGCCGTCGGAGAGGGCGTGGGCGGCGGTCCGGGCGCGGGAGCCCCCGCCGTGGGCGTCGGCTCCGGGGCGGGTGGAGCGGTCGGCGTGGCCGTCCGGGTCGGAACCGGCGGCTCCGGGGGCGGTGTCCGCGCCGCGGAGGCGCGCCGGTCCAGCTCCGAGAGCCGCCGGACCAGGTCGGCGTACTCCGGCCAGCCCTGGACGAGCGGGGAGCCTCGCGAGCGGGTCAGGTGGAGGCGGGCGCGCGGGTCGTCGCCGCTCTCCATGTAGGCCACGCCGAGCCAGTAGTCCGGGTCGTAGCGCTCGACGGAGTAGCGAGCCGTCCCGAGCCGCTCGGCCGGCTCGTCGTGGCCGGTCGCCAGGGCCGCCGACAGGCGCCGGATCGCCTCGGGGAAGTCGCGGGCGCGCACCGCGTCCCGCCCCGCCAGGTACTCGCGGGCGGCCGCGTCGGGGGGTAAAATTGAAGATTGGGCCACGGCGGGCAGCGGCGCCAGGACGGGCGCCATCCACGCCGAGGCCAGCGCCAGAGCGGCGAGGACCCGGCCCCGGACGCCCGAGCCCGCCCGAGCCCGTGAGGTGAGACCCCCACGGCGACACTTCCACGGGGCCACGGGCCCATTCTAGGCGGGAGGAGACCACTCCGATGACACCTACCCCTCGCGGGCGATCCCGGTCGGAAAGGCCGGAGAAGCGGTGGGCCGCGCTCCTGGTCCCCCTGGCCGCTCTCGCCCTGGCCGTCCCGGCGGCGGCAGGGCCGTGCCCCCCGGAGCGACCCACGCTGACGGTGCCCCCGACCGTCCGGGCAGGGCAGTCCTACTCCGTCTCGTGGAACGACGTCTTCGTGGCGCCGACGACGGCCGCCGACTACTACGCCCTCGAGCGTTCCGGCGACCCGGGGTTCGGGTCCGTCGAGCGGGTCAAGACGACGCGCTCGGCGCTCACGCTTCCGGCCCTCGGCCCGACGCCCGCCCTCGTCTACCACCGGGTCGTCGTCCACACGGGCTGCGCCGGCTCCGGCCCGGGGACCGTCTCCTCCGACGTGAAGGTCGTGCGGGTCTCCACCGAGTGCGTCGCGCCGGCCGGCGTCGGCCCCCTCTCCGTCAGCTCGGAGTACCCGCCCGCCTACTCGACTTACGTCGTCTCCTGGGACGCAGGCGGGTGCGCGGGTCCCGGGCCGGGAGGCTGCGACGTCCAGCTCTCGTACCGCCTGCGGCGCGTCACGCCCTGGTCCTCCCAGGAGATGGTGACCGACAAGGGGTCCGCGAGCTTCTCCGACGCCCCCGGCGAGTACGTCTACCAGGTCCGCGCCGAGGACCCCTGCGGGGCCGCCGGACCCTGGAGCCT
Organism: Acidobacteriota bacterium; assembly: GCA_008363385.1. Taxonomy (GTDB): domain Bacteria; phylum Acidobacteriota; class Thermoanaerobaculia; order UBA5066; family UBA5066; genus RHKY01. The sequence goes on from RHKY01000030.1 coordinate 50,028, forward strand.
CCCCGTCCGGGTCACGGTCGGCGACGTGACGTCCGCGCTGTCGCTCGTCGCCGAGCCGAAGAGCCTGCTCGCGATCGCGCCGGGCACCTTCCCGACGACCACCCTCGTGGTGAGGAACGCGGGGACCGCCCCCGTCGCCGTCTACCCGACGACGGGCGCCGGACCGATCCGGGTCGACTCGGCCCCGTTCGTCCTGGCCCCGAACGAGGCCCGGTCCGTCGAGGTCCTGCTCGCGACGCTGGCTCCCATGGACGCGCCGGCCCACCAGACGGTGGAGCTGCGGACCGGGGTCGGCGGGATCGCCGTCCCGGTCGACGGCATGGTCGCGGCGGCTCCTGCCGGCGCTCCGGTCACCTGGAGGGGGGATCCGGTGGAGCCCGACTCGGACGGCCGCGCCCAGACGCGGACCCTCGTCAACGCCTCGGACACGGCCGCAGCGGTCGTGAGCACGGTCCGTCCGTCCTGGGTCACCGTGGAGTCGCTGGACGGGAAGGCCTGGGACCGGCCGCTGGCCCCTCGCGAGGAGAGGCCCGTGCGCGTCGTCGTGGACCGGGCCCGGCGGAGGCAGTCCACGGGCACCGAGACCGGCTTCGTCTCCGTCGAGACGGCCGGCTGGGCGGGGCAGCCCCAGGTCCTGGCCGTCATCGACGACGGGCCCGACCTGCCGCTCTCGGACCCGGTGCGCCCTTCGGCGGCGTCCGCCCGGTCGCGCATCCTCTACGCCTCCATGCCGAACGCGCGCGACGTCACGGGCGAGGGCCAGTTCACGTCCGACCTCTGGCTGGCCAACCTCGACGCGACCGCGCCCGTCGACGTCTCCCTCTTCTTCACGCCGATCGCCCGGTCGGGCGCCGAGGGAGGGCCGCGCCGGGCGGACATCCGCCTCTCCCCCGGGGAGACCCGCCGGTTCCGGAACGTGGTCGGGAAGATCCCGGGCTTCGAGGGCGCCTGCGCGCTGGAGGTCTCGAGCCCCGCGACGACGCTCGCCGCCACCGCCGTGGTCGGGAACACCCCGCTGACGCCCGTGGCCGCCGCCAAGCGCGGGCTCACGAGCACCCCCGGGGCCGGCTTCTCCGGCGGGGTGCCGCAGTACGGGTTCGAGATGCGGCCGACGGCGCCCGGGGAAGGGGTGAAGGCCGGAGACCCGCCCTACGTCCTGTCGGGGCTCAGGCACGACGCGCGGCGCCGGACGAACGTCCTCCTGACGGAGACGTCCGGCTACCCGACGGTCGTCCGGCTGAAGCTCTTCGACGAGCTGGGGAACGCCGTGGAGCGAGGGGGCCAGCAGGTCGTCCTGGACGAGGAGGTCCCGGCGCTCTCGACCGTCCAGGTCAACGACGACGCGCTGTTCGGCGATCCGCTCTCGGGGTCGCCCTACGCCACCGTCGAGTTCGTCCGGGGGATCCTCGACCCGTTCAACGGGCGCGAGCTCGGCTCCGTCGTGCCGTTCGCGACCGTCATCGACGGCGGGACGCAGGACGCGTCCCTGAGGGTGGGGATCTCGACCGGCAGCCTCGACCCGGTGCCTCCCGCCTCCGTGGCCGCCCCGGCCGCGAAGGACCGGCTCCTGACGAGCCTTCCGTTCGGCGGCGGCCCGGCGCCGCTCCTGTTCCCCGCGGTGCACGTCACCGGCGCCCCGCTCTCGGGAGGCGCCCGGCCGATCTGGCGCTCGCGGGTCACGTTCACGAACGTGAACGAGACCGAGCAACGGCGGGTGAGGGTCCGTTTCCTGGACCAGACCGGCCGCAAGTGGACGAGCAACCCGGTCTTCATCGGACCCGGGCAGAGCGCGACGTTCGAGGACGTCCTCGAGGAGCTCTTCCCGGACGAGATCGGCCCGTCGTCGGGGCTCTTCGGGCCGGTCACGATCGAGAACCAGCGCAATCCGGACGGGACCACCTGGCTCGAGACCTGGCAGGACGTGGACGTCCAGACCGAGACGTACACGCCGGACCCCGTGCAGCCCGGCACGGGCGACTTCAAGACCGGGATGGAGGGGTACTCCTACCGGCACGGGTACACGTCGTTCCAGTCGAACCTCGGGACCGCCCAGATCGACGGCGCGGAGAGCTCCTCGGCCTACCGGACGAACCTGATCCTCCAGGAGGTCGGCGGCGCCTCCTGCCAGCTGGCGATCTCGGCGTACCTCCCCGGCTCGTTCACGCCGATCGCGACGGTCTCGCGCACGCTCCCCCCGTTCGCCTACGTCTCCGAGGAGCTCTTCCGGGGCCTCCTCGGGGTGGACCTCTCCGGGGTGACGGACGTCCGCGTGGTCGTCCGCCAGCTCGACGGGGACGGCGTCTTCGTCGCCTTCGCCTCGAAGATCAACCTCGCCACCGGCGACCCGGCCAACATCTTCCTCCGGCCCGCCTCCGCGGGGACGGGGCGGTAGCGGCTTGACCGCCGGCTCGGTCGAGCGGATCGCGCACTACAGGATCCTCCGCCGGGTCGGGCGGGGGGGCATGGGGATCGTCTACCTGGCCGAGGACGAGCGCGACGGGCGTTCCGTCGCGCTGAAGGTCATCCGCGAGGTGGAGACCGGAGGCCCGGAGGGGGCGCCGCACGTCGTCGAGGCGCGCCGCCGGTTCGACCGGGAGGCCGAGATCCTGAGGAGCCTCCTCCACGTCAACGTCGTCTCGTTCTTCGAGATCGGCGAGGAGGACGGGACGCCCTACCTTGCGATGGAGTACCTGGACGGCGTCCCGATCACGCAGCTTTCGGGGCGCCCGTACACGGAGACCTTGCCGCTCCTGATCCAGGCCGCGCACGGGATGGAGTACCTCGCCTCGCGCGGGATCGTCCACCGGGACCTGTCGCCCGACAACGTGTTCGTGGTCGAGAGCGGCGGCGAGCGCCTCGTCAAGCTCCTGGACTTCGGCGTCGCCAAGCTCTTCGAGGCCCCGACCGGGCTGGAGTCGCTGACGGCCACGGGCTTCTTCCTCGGGAAGGTGGCGTACGGCTCGCCCGAGCAGCTGGGCCTCCTCGGCCACGGCGCGGCCCTCGACTGGCGGAGCGACGTCTACAGCCTCGGGCTCGTCTTCTACCAGGTCCTCTCCGGCCGCCGCCCGTTCGAGGGGAAGGTGCCGGTCGAGTACATCGCGGCCCACCTGAACGTCCCCGCGCCGCCGGCGGCGGCCCCGCCGGGCATGCCGGCGCTCCCGATGGACCTCGTCCGCCTCGTCTCCCAGATGCTCGAGAAGCGGCGGGAGGACCGCCCGCAGAGCTACCGCGAGATCGTCGACCGGCTCGTCGGGGTCCTCCGGGCCGCCGGGACGGAGCCGGCGGCGCCGGCCGGTCCGGGGAGGGAGGCGCCGACGGGCGGGGTCGAGGCGCCGACCGGCCCGACGGCCCTCGTGGCCGCCTCCTCGTCCTCGAGAAAGCGCGGCCGCCGGGCGATCCTGTTGGCCGGCCGTCCCGGCGTCCTCAGGAGCGTCGCGGCGGTGGGGGCGCTGGCGGCCCTCGTGCTCGTCCTCGCCTGGCTGGGGCGCGGCCCGGCAGGACCCGCAGTCCCCGCGGCCTCGCCCGCGCCGCCGCCCGCCGCGGCGGCTCCTTCCGCGGCCGGCGGGCCGCTCCGGATCCTCTCGACGCCGTGGGCGACGGTCCGCTCCATCACCTCGGAGGCCGACGGGGGGCGCCTCCCGCTCCCGGACGGCGCCTCGACGCCCCTCCTCATCGACCCCGTCCCCGCCGGGAGCTACCGCGTCGTCCTCTCCTGCCCGGCGCTCGGCGGCCGGGAGGTGGAGCGCCAGGTGACCGTCGCGGCCCGCGAAGGCGGGGCGCTCGCCGAGGCCTTCCTCCCGCCGGACAGGCTGGCCGAGATGCTCAGATGACTCGACGGACGACACCCCGCTCGCTCGCCGTCCTCCTCCTCCTGGCCGCGCCCGGGGCGGCGCGGGCTCAGATCGACTCCGCGCTCCTCTCCAAGGTGGTCTTCAACCTGGAGAGCCCGGGCGGCAAGTCGCTGGCGATGGGCGGCGCCTTCACGGCGATCGCCGACGACGCCACGGCCGGCCTGGCGAACCCCGCGGGCCTCGGGCTGCTGTCGACCGTCGAGGCCGGGATCTCGGCCAAGAGGTCCGACGACGTCGTGGGGCTCGTCACGGCGCGCTCGACCGCGACCGGCTCGGGCTTCCTGACGCCGTACCCGCCGGTCCGCGGGGTCAACTCGGACATCGAGTCGGCCGCGTCCGGGCTCGAGTTCGCCGGCGTCGTGGTCCCGGTCTCGCGTCGGTTCGTCCTGGGGCTGACCTACGCCGAGAACCTCCGGTTCGAGGGCGATCCCGGCGACGAGGGCTACCAGTACGTCGAGCTGAGGGACAACCGTTCGGGCTCCGTCGGGACGCGGCGCGACTTCCTCTTCGAGTACCGCGAGTACGGCCCCGTGTCGCTCACGAACCGGGTCCTGGCCCTCTCGGCGGCCTGGCGGGTGACGGACCGCGTCCGCGTCGGGGCCGGCGTCACCTGGAACCAGACCCGCTTCGAACTCGGCGGGGACGCGGCGGGGCCGCACCGGATCGTCAGCCTCGCGTACCTCACCCCGACGATCGTCGACGTCCGGACGCTGACGCTCTCCGTGGAGGACTTCGCGGGGCAGTCGTGGGGCGGCGTCCTCGGCGTCCACGCCGACCTCGTCGAGGGGGGCGCCGTCTCGGTCGGCGCCGTCTTCCGGAGCGCCTCGCGCGCCGAGGGGACCCTCGTCCTCGGCGGAGACGTCCCCTCGTCGCTCCAGGGCCAGGAGCGGCGGCGCTTCACGTTCTCCGTCCCCCGCGACGCCGCCCTGGGCCTGGCCGTCCGGCCGGTCCCGGGGCTGACCGTCTCGGCGGAAGGGCAGTGGGTGGACTACGGCGGCGTCTTCGGCGAGGAGCTCCCCGTCAGCAGCTTCGACGGCCTGGCGGGCCCGCCGCCGGGAGTCCCGGTGGAGAGCGTCCTGCCGGACCTGTCGAGGGCCGAGGACGCCTTCGTCCCGAGGGTCGGCCTCGAGTACGTCGCCACGGCGGGAAGCACGCTCCTGGCCTTCCGGCTCGGATACCACCGCGAGCCCGCCCACGGGGTCACTGCGGACCTCTACGTCACCGACGCGAACGGGGCGCGGTACGACGTCGACGACCCGCCCTATTCGCAGGCGGTGCGCACCGTCTACGACGGAGGGAGGGCCGACGACCGCTTCAGCGGGGGGATCGGCGCGACCGTGTTCCGGAACCTCTCCTTCGACCTGGCCTTCGACGTGGGACGGTCGGGGAGGGTGGTGGCGGGGTCGCTCTTCTACCGGTTCTGAAGTGGACAGGGAGAACCCGGGACCGCCCGGGTTCTCCCTCGCCGCTGCGCGGCTCCCACTCCGCGGCGGCGGAGAGGCGGGCCCGCTGACGCGGGCCGGCGACGTGTCCGGGAGAACCCGGGACCGCCCGGGTTCTCCCTCGCCGCTGCGCGGCTCCCACTCCGCGGCCCCTCTCCGCTCGGGGCCGGGAATCAGGCGCGAGAGCGGAAGAAGTCGAGGGTCTCCTTCAGGCCCTCGCGCAGGGGGACCTTCGGCTCCCATCCGAGGCGCGAGCGGGCGAGGGTGATGTCGGGCCGGCGCTGCTTCGGGTCGTCCGTCGGCAGGGGCTTGTGGACGATCGTGGAGGCGCCGCCCGTCAGCTCCTGGATCGCGCGGGCGAACTCCAGGATCGACATCTCCGCCGGGTTGCCGACGTTCACGGGCTCGGCGACGTCGGAGAGGAGCAGGCGGTAGATGCCGTCGATCAGGTCGGAGACGAAGCAGAACGAGCGGGTCTGCGAGCCGTCGCCGAAGACGGTCAGCGGCTCGCCCCGGAGCGCCTGGTTGATCAGCGACGGCACGACGCGGCCGTCGTTCGGGCGCATCCGCGGGCCGTAGGTGTTGAAGATCCTCACGATCCGGGTGTCCACGCCGTGGAAGTTCCGGTAGGCCACCGTCATCGCCTCGGCGAACCGCTTCGCCTCGTCGTAGCAGCCCCTCGGCCCGACGGGGTTGACGTTCCCCCAGTAGCTCTCCGGCTGCGGGTGGACGAGGGGGTCCCCGTAGACCTCGGAGGTCGAGGCCAGGAGGAACCGGGCCTTCTTCGCGCGCGCGAGCCCCAGCGCCTTGTGGGTCCCGAGCGCCCCGACCTTCAGCGTCTGGATCGGGATCTGGAGGTAGTCGATCGGCGAGGCGGGGGAAGCGAAGTGGAGGATCGCGTCGACGGGGCCGTCGAGGTAGATGTACTCGGTGACGTCGTGGAGGAGGAACCGGAACCGGGGGTTCCCGGCCAGGTGGGCGATGTTCTTCACGTCGCCCGTGATCAGGTTGTCTAGGCCGACGACGGTGTGCCCCTCCGCGAGGAGGCGGTCGGTCAGGTGGCTGCCGAGGAAACCGGCGGCGCCGGTGACGACGATGCGCATCGGAAGGGATATTAGGTCATCTCTTTTTCGCCCGATGCGGGCCCGGCGCAGGGCAGAATACCGGCGCGGAGGGGTCCCGGCAGGGGACCCGGGAGGTGGTCATGGCCGGACGCGGTCGGTCTCGCGGTCTCGTGCTCGCGGCGCTCCTCGGCCTTCTCGTCCTTCCCCTTCCTGTCGCCGCTCAGGAGGCGGAGGCCCCGCCCGAGGCGCCGTTCGACGGCCTCTGGGGCCTCAACGAGAAGGCGAGCCGCGACGTCCCGGAGTCCGCGAAAGGCGTCGACCTGAAGATCGCGATCAAGGGAAACCAGTTCATCATGCAGCGCCTCGTCATGGGCAAGCCCGTGGGCGACGCCTTCGCCCTGATGCTGGACGGCAAGACGCGCGAGATGGAGCTGGGCGGCGGCAAGCGCGCCATGGTGGACGGGCGCTGGGCCAAGGAGCACTGGGTGATCGAGCAGAACGTCCGGATGCTGACTTCGACCGGCCCTGGACTTCCCCCGGTCCAGAGGACGGTGAACACCGTCTCGCCGGACGGTCAGACGCTCACGCGCGTCCAGACCACCCATCACTTCGGTCGGTCCGAGGAGCGGGTGCTGGTCTACCGGCGCAAGCCGAGCTGAAGTGGACAGGGAGAACCCGGGACCGCCCGGGTTCTCCCTCGCCGCTGCGCGGCTCCCCGCAGCGCTTCCGGGGCCTGGGGGGACGTCTTTCGTTTGATTCGTGGGCACGGCCGGTGCGCAGTCCTGACGGGTGGGTCTTGGCTGGACCCCCCAGACACCTCTGGATCGGGTTTTGACCACCTCGTTCTGTCCGCGGCATCAGAGCTGACCCACGGCTGGCCTGGTTTCGACCGATTCTCGCTGGCACCGAAGGTGCTCTACGAGGGTGGCCCCGAGAGGCCGAGCTGAGGAGAGAGAGATGAAGCTTCGGAAGTGGATCGTGGTGGTCGCCCTGGTCCTGCCCGTCATCGCCATGCTGCCGGCGATTGCCGAAGAAAACGACCAGTTGGGTGGTAGGCCCGACACGCGCATCGACGTGCCGTTCGTGTTCGAGGGCGTCGAGTACATCAGCCAGGAGGAGTTCGTTCGCTCCGGCCGCCGCTGCGGAACGCACGACCTCGACGAGCAGGAGATGGCTCGCATCGAGGAAGAGGTCGCCACGGCGGCCCTCTGGGCGCGCGAGGGCTCCTCGGCTGCCGTCACGGGCGGGACGATCAGCGTCTACGTCCACGTCATCACGAACACGTCCGGGGCCGGAAACGTCTCCGACTCGCGGATCAACCAGCAGATCTCGGTCCTGAACGGCGCCTACAACGGCTGGGGCTGGCACTTCGTCCTGGCGGGTGTCGACCGGACCGCGAACAACACCTGGTACACGGTCGGCTACGGCACGACGGCCGAGTCCCAGATGAAGAACGCCCTCCGCAAGGGCACGGCGGACGACCTGAACCTCTACGTCGCCAACATCGGCGGCGGACTCCTCGGCTGGGCGACCTTCCCCTCCAGCTACTCCTCGAAGCCCAAGATGGACGGCGTCGTCCTCCTCAACGAGTCCCTCCCCGGCGGCTCGGCCGACCCGTACAACCTCGGCGACACGGGAACCCACGAGGTCGGGCACTGGATGGGCCTCTACCACACGTTCCAGGGCGGCTGCAAGACGGGATCGAACGCCGGCGACTACGTGGCCGACACCCCGGCCGAGCGCTCGGCCGCCTACGGGTGCCCGGCGGGCCGCGACACCTGCACCGGCAGCAAGTACCCCGGCCAGGACCCGATCTACAACTTCATGGACTACACCGACGACGACTGCATGTACCAGTTCACCTCGGGCCAGGACGCCCGGATGGACGCGCAGTTCACGACCTACCGGTACGGCAAGTAAGCCCCCGCCAACGCGCGGAAAGGGAAGGGGAGGCGCCTCGGCGCCTCCCCTTCTTGCTGTTTGCCCGGCACGAGTCTCGACCAGCGGGGCCAGGACTGCTCGAGGGGGGGACGGGGACCCGAGCGAGGCGCAAGGGCGGAGTCCCGAGCCAGGGTCCGAAGGAAGCGTGGAGCGAGACCCGCCCCGAAGCGCCCCCGGGGTTGGAGGCCCGTCGCAGCCCGACCGGCCGGCGGCCGACGCACGGGCCTCCCGCGGAGGGTGCGTCCCGGCTCCCGTGGGCAGCGCGTGGGTCGTTTGGAGACCCGACGAACCGCCGCACACCCCGGGCGCATCGCGGACACCGTGCGACAGCAAAGATTGGGTTCCAAACGGGCCCGGCCGATGCCGCTCCGTCGGAGCCTGACCCTGGCTGCGCCGCTCGGGAACCTTCTTCGGCTCTCCCTCTGACCCTTTTTTTCAGCTCAAACTCATGGCACCGAACGTGCACGGCTGGAGTGCCCTCGAGGCAATACACGGAGGAAACAGAGATGAAGCTTCGGAACTGGATCGCGGTCGGCGCCGTCGCCCTGCCCCTCCTCGCGGTCTTCCCGGCCTTTGCCGAGGAGAAGGACCCCCTTGGCCAGAGGCCCGACCCCCGCCTCGACGTCCCCTTCCTCTTCGAGGGCGTCGAGTACGTCAACCAGGAGGAGTTCGTCCGGAGCGGCCGCCGCTGCGCCACGCACGACCTCGACGAGGAGCAGATGGCGCGCGTCGAGGACGAGCTCGCCACGACGGCGATCTGGGCGCGCGAGGGCTCCTCGGCGATGGTGACGGGCGGGACGGTCAACGTCTACTTCCACGTCATCACGAGCACCTCCGGGGCCGGCAACGTCTCGGACCAGCAGATCAACGGCCAGATCAGCGTCCTGAACGGGGCTTACAGCAAGTGGGGCTGGAACTTCGTCCTGGCGGGCGTCGACCGGACGGCGAACAACAGCTGGTACACGGTCGGCTACGGGACGACGGCCGAGCGTGACATGAAGACCGCGCTCCGCAGGGGGACGGCGGACGACCTGAACCTCTACAGCGCCAACCTGGGCGGCGGCCTCCTCGGCTGGGCGACGTTCCCGTCGAGCTACAGGTCGAGCCCGGCGATGGACGGCGTCGTCCTCCTCTACTCGTCGCTCCCGGGCGGCTCGGCGGCCCCGTACAACGAGGGCGACACGGCCACACACGAGGTCGGGCACTGGATGGGCCTGTACCACACGTTCCAGGGGGGCTGCAAGAACACCTCCAAGAGCGGCGACTACGTGACGGACACCCCGGCCGAGAAGTCGCCGGCCTACGGCTGCCCGACGGGGCGCGACTCCTGCACGAGGCTCGCGGGCCTGGACCCGGTCACGAACTTCATGGACTACTCCGACGACGACTGCATGTTCCAGTTCTCGGCGGGGCAGGACGCGCGGATGGACTCGATGTTCACGACCTACCGGTACGGCAAGTAGGTCGCAGCGCACGCGCGGAAAAGGAAGGGGAGGCGCCTCGGCGCCTCCCCTTTTCCGTGGCGGGCCGCTGGCGGGGCGTTCGCTTCGCGGGTACGGGGGTAGACCGCGCCGCGGGCGCAGGGGGGAGCGACTCGGTGTCGGTGCCCCTGCTTCGCGTCAGCCCCTCCCGAGGCCGACGTAGTTCCAGCCGAGCCGGCGCATCTCCTTCGGCTCGTACAGGTTCCTCAGGTCGACGAAGGTCTTCGACTTCATCGTCCGCTCCAGCCGGTCGAGGTCGAGCTTGCGGAACTGGTTCCAGTCGGTGGCCAGGACGAGGGCGTCGGCCCCTTCCACGGCCGAGTAGACGTCGTCGGCGAACGTGACGCCCGAGAGGACGGCCCTGGAGTTCTCCATCGCCGCCGGGTCGTAGGCCGCCACGGAAGCGCCGCGGGCCTGCAGGTCTTCGATCAGCTTCAGGCTCGCGCTCTCGCGGATGTCGTCGGTCTCGGGCTTGAAGGCGAGGCCGAGGACGGCGACGCGCTTGCCCGCGAGGCCCCCGCAGACGGCGTCCACCTTCTCGACCATCCTCGCCTTCACCTTCTGGTTGACGTCGAGGACGGCCTCCATGATCTCGAAGGCGTAGCCGTTCCGGCGCGCCAGGTCGACGACGCCCGAGGAGTCCTTCGGGAAGCAGGAGCCGCCGAAGCCGGGGCCGGGCGCCAGGAACTGCGGCCCGATCCGCTTGTCGAGCCCCATCCCGCGCGCCACGTCCTTGACGTCGGCCCCCATCCGCTCGCAGAGGATCGCGATCTCGTTGACGAAGGAGATCTTCACGGAGAGGAAGCCGTTCGACGCGTACTTGATCAGCTCGGCGGACTCGACGTCGGTCACGACGAACGGGACGCCCGCCGTCTGGAGCGGCGAGTAGACGTCCTTGACGATGGCGATCGCCTCCTCGTCCCGCGAGCCGATCACGACCCGGTCGGGGCGCATGAAGTCCTCGATCGCCGAGCCCTCCCGGAGGAACTCCGGGTTGGAGACGACGGAGAACTTGAAGCGGCCGTTCTTCGTCCGGAGGATCTCCTCGATCTGCTTGCCGGTCCCGGTCGGCACGGTCGACTTCGTGACCACGACCTTGTAGCCGTTCATGTGCTCGGCGATCGAGGTGGCCACGCCGAAGATGTACGAGAGGTCGGGCGAGCCGTCCTCCTTCGGCGGGGTGCCGACCGCGATGAAGATCACGAGCGCCCGCTCGATCGCCTCCTTGATGTCCATGGAGAAGTGGAGGCGCCCGGCCTTCTCGTTCTTGTGGATCAGCTCCTCGAGGCCCGGCTCGTAGATCGGCGAGACACCCCTTCTCAGCATCTCGACCTTCGCCGCGTCGTTGTCGATGCAGGTGACGTCCATTCCGAAGTCGGCCAGGCACGCTCCGGTCACGAGGCCGACGTAGCCCGTGCCGACCATGCAGATGTTCATCGTTCTGGGTCCTCCTGGTCCCGGTTCCCCGGACGGGGCCGGCGCGCGCAGTTTACTGCGTCCGGTGCGGGCCGCCGGGGCCGAAGGGGCGCCGGAAGATCCCGAACAGGTCCCGGCGCGAGACCTCGCGGGGCGGCCCGGCCCCAGCCGGGCGGGCCGCCCC
>RHKY01000031.1 GCA_008363385.1 Acidobacteriota bacterium
CGGCAGGACCGCCGACGTCACGACCCGACAGAACGTGAGGTTGAACGTGTGGACCAGGTAGAGGCTGTACGTCACCGTTCCCAGGCGCCCGAGCAGCAGTCCCGGTAGGCTCGCGGAGTACGCGGCGTCGAATCGGCGGAGGAGAACCAGCGCGAAGTAGAACGCTCCGACCACGACCCACTCCCGGAACACGTACCGCCGCCCCGGCGTCCAGCCGAGGCCGGCTCCCCACGCGGCGGCTCCTCCCAGGACCACGAGGCCGACGATACCGTCCAGAGCCCTTCGCGACGACGCCGTTGGGACCCGCGCCAGCCGCTCGTACGCCAGGAGCCCGACCAGGAAGTGGACCCAGTACTCGGCGAAGATCCCCGTGGCGAGCGCCGGGAGCCTCAGGTTCCAGGCCAGCGCCACCGCCCCGACCGCCATCGCCATCTTCGTTATCGACAAGCGGCGCCGGGCCGCGACGAGCACGAAGAGCCCCATGACGAGGTAGAACTGCTCCTCGTAGCAGAGGGACCAGTAAGCGGTCACCAGGAGGACGGGGTTGTCGTAGGCGTTCCCCAGCGGGTGCCAGACGAGGCTCAGCCACTGCGTCAGAGTGAGGTTCTGGAGCCACGTCAGGAGCGGACGGTGCAGTCCGGCTGGCCCGAACTCGAGCAGATCTTTCGCCAGCCGGGTCAACGCGAAGAACACGATCGAGAGGAGGTACGGCGGGAAGATCCTCCGGACCCTGCGCCACATGAATGCGCCGAATCCCAGCGACCTCCGCCGGGCGGAATCCGCGGCGGCTGCGATGCAGTATCCCGAGATCACGAAGAAGAGCAGCACGCCGTAGTCGCCGATCCTGAGCCCCGTGACGTGCTGCACGACGACCGCCAGCGCCGAGAGGCCGCGCCACGAGTCCAGCATCGCGTAGCGCGCGCCCCACGGCCCCGTCGCTCCCGGGCCGGGCACGCCCCCGATCGGCGCTTCGGGCGTCGTCAGCCTACCGTCGTTCAACGAGGGTCTCTCCGAGTACGAGCACGTCCATCTTCGTCCGAAGGAAGCAGTCGAGCGCCTCCTCCGGCCGGCAGACCACGGGCTCGTTCTCGTTGAACGAGGTGTTGAGGACGACCGGAACCCCCGTCAGCCCATCGAAGGCGCGGATCAGCCGGTAGTACCTGGGGTTCTGCTCCTCGGTCACGGTCTGCAGGCGTCCCGACCCGTTCACGTGAGTGACCGCCGGAATCGCGGCCCTTCGCTCCGGCCGGATCTGGTAGACCTGCAACATGAACGGGACCTCGTAGTCCGTCTCGAACCAGTCCGCGACCGCTTCGCGGACGATCGACGGGGCGAACGGCCGGAACGACTCCCGCCGCTTGATCTTCCGGTTCAGGATCTCCTTCATGTCGGCCCGGCGCGGGTCGCAGACGATCGAGCGGTTCCCGAGGGCTCGCGGCCCCCACTCCATCCTCCCCTGGAACCAGCCGACGACAGCGCCGTCCGCGACCCGCTCGGCGGTGCGCCGGCAGAGCTCGGCCTCGTCCCCGATCCTCTCCACCACGCAGCCCGCCTGTTCCAGCTCGCCTGCTCGCGCCGCCAGGCACGCCGCCACCTCGAGGGGCGTGAACTCTGGACCGAGGTACGCGTGCTCCATCACGAAGCCCCGGCGCATTCCCAGGACCTGGTTCCAGACGTAGTACGCCGCCCCGATCGCACCGCCCGCGTCCCCGGCCGCGGACTGGACGTACATCTCCCGGAAACCCGACCGCTCGAACACCTTCCCGTTCGCCACCGAGTTCATCGCGCAGCCGCCGGCCAGCGCCAGGTTCCTCGTCCCCGCCCGCTTCCCCGCCTCCGCCAGGACGTGGAAGAACGCCTCCTCGTACATTGCCTGCATCGAGGCCGCCAGCGCCTTGTGCCGGTCCGCGATCGGCTCGTCGCTCCCCCGCGGCGGACCCAGGCGCCGCGTCAGCTCCTCGGAGTAGACCGGCGCGATCCTCGGCTCCCCGTCGTCCCACACCATCGAGATTCCCTCGGAGGTGTGGAGGAAGCAGTCGAGGTCCAACTCGTACCTCCCGTGGGGCGCGAGGCGTACGATTTTCCGCATCTCCTCGAGCATCTCCGGCTCTCCGTACGGAGCCAGCCCCATCACCTTGTACTCGTCGCCGTAGTGCGGGAATCCGAGGTACTGCGTGATCGCGAGATAGAAGAGGCCCAGCGAGTGCGGGAAGGCGACCTCGTCGACGACCTCGATCTCCCTCCCGCGCCCCGTCCCCCACATCCCGCTGACGAAGTCGCCGAATCCGTCGACGGAGACGACCGCGGCCTCGTCGAACGGAGAGACGAAGTACGACGACGCCAGGTGCGCACGGTGATGCTCCACGGAGTGGACCCGGAACCGCGGCTTCCCCCCGTCGCCCAGCCCCTCCGAGAGGAGCGAGCCCACGTCCCGCACCTTCCCCGCGTTGGCCAGCCGATCGCGGATTGCAGCCAGGCTGGGCCGCTTCGACAGTGAGAAGAGGACCTTCTGGAGGAGGTTCGCCGACGGATCACGGTTCACCGCGACGTGGTCGACCTCCGCGAGCGACAGCCCGCCCCGCTGCAGACAGAACTCGACCGCGCGCGACGGGAACCCCGCCCAGTGCTTCAGGCGACGAAAGCGCTCTTCCTCCGCGGCGGCTACCAGCCTCCCGTCTACGACGAGACAGGCCGCGGAGTCGGCGTGGAAGGCGTTGATACCGAGGATCGAGATGCTCAAGTCACCCCCGCGTTCGGCGCCGCGTCCCCGGCGGGGACCCGGGCGAGGACGAGCGCCAGGAGAAGGTTCACCGGGAAGAGGTCGAGGATCGGGAGCACGAATGCGGCCAAGGACGTGACGAGAAGGAACGGCCTCAGGGCCGCCTCGGCCCGCCAAGCGAGCGAGACCGCCAGCCCCGCGAGAAGCAGGCCGACGATACCTGTCTGGGCCAGCAGGGCCGCCACACCCGAGTCACCCGCCCACCACCACCGGCCGGCCATGCCCGACGGGCTGGAAGGGTCGACCGTGCCGAGCGTCGTGGCTCCGGCGCCAGCGGCCCCGCCCAGGATCAGCTCCGACGGACGCATCGCAGCTGCCGCCTTCATCGAGTCCATCCTGGCACGTATCGAGTCGTGTACGTCCAGCCGGAGGACTAACCAAGGGAGCAGCCCCACCACTGCGAGCGGCATACAGAGCGCTCCGACCCGCGCGAAGGCACCGCCGCGCCGCCAGAGCCACCAGGCGCCCGCTGCGGACAGGAGAACCCAGCCGGCGCCCGAACCGGCGGCCGCGATGCAGGCCAACGCCGCGACCACCGAGGCCGCGCGCCAGCGCCGCGACGGCTCGAAGGCGAGGACGAATACGAGCCCTGCCGCCGCGAACACGCCAAGCGAGTTCGGCATGACGAGGCTGCCCGAGAGCCGCCAGGGAAGATAGAGCACCGGAGCCACCTTCTGGACCGGCAGGCTCCGGATCGCCTCGACCACGAGGAATGGGAGCTGCACGAGGAGCGCCGCTGCGACCCAGCGCGTCAGGGCCACGCAGAGCGGAGCTGCTACCAGCGGGGCCAGAAGGACCGCCATGGGAAGGGCCTCGTACGACCGGAGCCCGGCCAGGACCGGGAGCGCATCCCCGCGAGCGATCCCCAGCACGGAATGCACGAGGACGAGTGCCCCAAGCGCCAGGAGCGGCCAGCGGGCCTCAAGAAGGAGGCCGTGACTCCTATCGCGCCAGGTGCATGCCGCGAGAAGAACCCCGACAAGTAGGCACGCGTCCTTCGCGAGCTTCAAGCGCCTTCCCGTCGGGCTCGAGACGAGCGTGTGCGCGGTTGCTGCGGCCCGTACATCCGGCCAGAGGAGAGGCAGGAGCTCGCGGCCGGATGCAGGAGCGCACCGCGCCCCGAGGCCAGAGGGATCGCGAGAGACCGGGGCTGACCCGCACAGCCGGACCCAGGCCGCCTCGTACTTCTCGTGCTGAAGCGCGCCCACGCGAAGCAGGAACGGCTCCGCCCCATTCAGCAGAACTGCCGCGAAGAGACCCGCGCCGAGGGCCGACGACAATCCGCTCGAGATCTGCGTCGCCGCCTCCTCAACGGCCCTGGAGTCCGACCTTCGCCTCAGGAAAGTAGCGCTCCAGGAACCACCTCGCGGGATGGCTGGCGTATCTACACCAGTCCACCTCCGACCGCACCTGAACGAAGAACCCCGCCTGCCTCACCCACGGAGCCAGCGACCGGCTGTATGCCGACAGCGGGTACGCGTTGCAGCCAGCGAACCCGTGGACCGAGACGCCACGCAGGATGCTCCGGTCCAGGCCGAGGTCCGGGAGCGGGTCCAGAGCGACTCCGGCCGCTCTTCGCGCCCCGAGGTCCCGCGCTACGCGGGACAGGTCCTGGAAGAACTTGTGTCTCAGCGACGGATACCCGAAGTTCTCGTCTATCCGCTCGAGGAAGCCGGATCGCCTCATTCCGAGGCTCACTCCCAGACAGAGCACCAGCACCACCAGGGTCGGCGCGGCGACGTCACGCAGGCCTCGCGCCGGCAGCACACTGGTACGCGGCGCCAACGAAGCGAACAGGAACGGCAACGACACGATCGTGGACGCGTAGTAGTAGGGCTCGTTTGCGAAGGGCAGAAGCCGGGGACGGCCGTAATACATGAGGAGCGCCCCGGAGTAGAAGAGAGTCGCGGCGATCGCGGCACGCGACCCGAGGACGAGCAAGGCCGCCCGTCGCCCGTGTCTCCCCACGGCTTTCAGCCGTCGGGCGGCCTGGAGGGCCGGAACGGCCCCGAGCGCGATCAGCGCAACCGAGAGCTCCGGCACCGCCTGCAGCCGCCGTGCCACGGCATTCGAATGCTGGCCCAGCATCGCACCCTGCGTGCCGTTCGCCAGCGCGACCCCGGACCAGCCGAGGAAACGAACCGCGCTCGCTTGCGAAAGGGACAGGTGCCGGTACAGTTCCCGAGCAGGGGCAGGCTTCCGGGAGAGCAGCTCGGGCAGGAGCATCAGGAAAAGTCGCGGTCAGATAGCAGGACCCACTTTCCGGTGCTCGCCTCGAGTCCGTCCCTGAGCGCACGGCCGACACCGTTCGGAGGGGTCCGGAACACGGGTCGTACCCGGCGGTCCCGGGCCGCGAGGTCTCGGATCACGTCCGCCGTCCCGTCCCGGCTGTTGTCGTCGACCACGACGAAATCCTTCACGTACGGGCCGTAGTGGCGATCGATCCGTGCCACAAGGGAACGGACGTCTAGGACCTCGTTGTGACACGGGATGACAACGCAACGGGTCGCGACGCGTGGTCCCGACTCACGGCCGCCGCGACTCGACGTCGGCCGGCACCGGCGTGTCGAGTCCGCGAGCGTGCTCCCGGCCCTTCAGCAGCCGGTCCTCGAGCCGCCAGCGCAGCATCGACTCGTACATCAGCCTCTCGAGGGCGTAGCGCCGGGCCGCCGCCCCCCGGAACGGGCCGCCGGCCATCAGCCACGCGAGGAGCCAGACGATCTGCGGGGTGAATGCGAAGCCCCTTCGGAGCCGGCTCCTCAGACGTCGACCCGTCTCGGGGTCGAACAGCAGCGGAAGCTCTCGCTCCGAGTAGCCCAGCTGCGCCCGCGCGAAGGCCTCGAGCCCCTTCCGGTCGTCGTGCACGAGGCGGCCCCTCGTCCGGACGACCCGTCCTTCCACCTCCAGGGTGTGAGCGTGCCCCTTCTCCCCCGCGCGGGCCCGGGAGAGCCTCAGCAGCCTCAGCTGGGGAGGATAGAGCGAGCCCGCCAGGGGAGCTCCCTGGATCCGGTACTCGAACGGAATCACGGCTCCGTCGGCGTCGTCGGCCTCCGCGAGCTCCGCGAGCTCCTTCGCCAGCTCCGACGGCACCGACATGTCCGCATCCAGCGCGAGGACGAACGGCGTGCCCGTTCCCGTCTCGCCGAGCGCGAACCGCCACTGCCCCGCGAAACCGTCCCAGCGCCGCACGAACCACGAGACGTTCCGGAACCGTCTCGCCACCTCCGCCGTGCCGTCGGTCGAGCCGGAATCGACGACGACCACCCTCGGGAACGCCTCGAGGCTCACAAGGCACCGGCCGAGGTTCGCCTCCTCCTCGAAGGTCAGGACGATCGGCGTGATCCGCTCGAGGCCCTCCATCCGGCTCACGGCGCTCTCTTCTCCCGAGCCAGGTCCGAGTAGACAGCGGCCAGCGCGCGACCGACGGCTGGCCAGCGGAATCGAGTCTCTGCCACCGAGAGGGCGGCGCGTCCCCTCCGTTCTCGCTCCTCGTCCGACCGGAGCGCCTCGCACAGGCCCCGGCGCAGGTCCCCGTGATCGAGCGAGACAACCCAGCCCGCGCCGGCCTCCCGCACCATCGAGGCGAGGTTCACGGCCTCCGACACGAGGACCGGGGTGCCGCAGGCCATCGCTTCGGCCACGACGATCCCGAAGTTCTCCTGCCGCGACGGCAGGGCGAGAAGAGCGGCCTCTCGCAGCGCGCGCCTCTTCTCGTCCCCGGAAAGCCAGCCCACGAACCGGATCCGGGCCCCCGTGTCGCCGCGGCCGACCAGCTCACGGAGCCGCTTCGAGTACGCGGCATCCCCTTCCCCTGCGATTCGCAGACGCCAGCCCGACAGCCCCTCGCCTCGCACCACCTCGAGGAACGCCTCGACGAGGCCCTCGAGGTTCTTCTTCTCGTGCAGCCGCGAGAGAAAGAGGACCGTCCGGCTCCTCGTCGCGGGCGGCTCCGCGGGCCCGCCGAAAAGGTCCTCGTCGACACCGAGCGGGATCACGACGCCCGGCCTCCGGGAGACCTCTCGAGGCGCGAGCCGCCGCTCGTCCTCCGTGGTCCACTGGATCCGGCTCGCGGCTTCGATCGCCCGGCGTCCCGCCAGTCCGAGGAACAGCCGCTTCCTCAGCCGCCCCTGCGCGAGGCTCCACGGGTCGAGCTGCCCGAGCGGCCGGATCAGGTACGGCACGCCAGCCCGTCGCGCGGAGCGCGCGGCCGCCAGCGTGGCGTGGGCGAAGACCCCGTGGACATGGACGACGTCGAAGCTCTCGACGTTGCGCCTCAGCCAGTGCGCGAGTCCCGGCGACGCCTTGACCGACTCCGACGCGAGCCGGGCGAAGAAGAACGCGGGGAGCCCCTCGAACACCGTCTCGCGTCCGATCTCCACCGGCAGCCTCCCTGCGCCGTCCGCGTCCGTCGCCGCGAGAACCGCGTCGACGCCAGTCTCCCTCAACGCCCCGCACATGCGGATCACCGCCACGCTCGGACCACCGTACCGGGGCGCCACGGCCGGGATCACGTGGAGGGCGCGCATGCCGGCTCCCTCTCCGCCTTCGCCCCGCGCGAAGCCCCCATCGGCGCGTACCGCTTCAGCTTCAACCAGTGCTTCTCCCACCCGTGCCAGCTCGCCAGCGCCACCAGGACGCTCACGGTGCCGCACAGGAGCATGAAGACCAGCCGCCCCGGGAGGAGCGAGCCCGCGACCCGGGGAAGCCACGCGTCCTGCCAGTGCCGGGCCAGGACGTCCTGGACGAACGGGTGCACGACGTAGATCCCGTACGAGTAGGCCCCCAGGAAGACGAACGGCCGGAAGGAGAAGAGCCTCGCTGGCCATCCCCTCGCTGCGCCGGTCAGGGCCGCGACGAGGAGGGCGGCGAACAGGACGTTCACGGCCAGGGTCCCGACGACCATCAGCGCGGCCGTCCGTCCGGCTCCCCAGCCGCTGGAAAGAAGGGCTGCGAGGACCACGAGCGCCGCCCCCGCCGCCGGCCCCGCGAGCTTTCTCGCTCTGTCAAGCGCGGGGTCCTTCGACTCCCAGGCCGCGACCAACGCCCCGAGCATCAATCCGTCGAGCCGAGTCGGCGTCGCGACGTAGAGCGCCAGGACCGATGCTCCCATCGTCGTCGCGATCCAGCGCGCCGCGACCGAGAGCCCGATCACCGCAACGGCGAAGGGCACGATCCGCTTCGCCCCCAGAGCGAGCACTCCGAGAGGCCAGAGGAGATAGAACTGCTCTTCGATCGCGAGCGACCAGAAGTGAGCGAGGCCGACGTAGTCGTTCTTCAGCGCGAAGAGCCAGTTGCAGCCATAGAGCCAGTACCAGGCCTGGTGGTCCCCCGAGGAGTTCGTCACCAGCCACCAGCCGGGCGCCACCGCCGGCCAGATGAAGAACGCGATCACGAGCGCGAGGTAGTAGAGCGGGAAGATCCGGACCGTCCGCCGGAGGTAGAAGCTCCGGAAGTACGCCTCCGATCCCCGTGCCCGGATCAGGATCCGAGTGATCAGGAACCCGGAAAGGACGAAGAACATGTCCACGCCGTTCGATCCGAGTCGCCCGAGCGCGAAGACCATCCGGTCCGCCGCCGTGTCCAGGCTCATCTCCTGGACGAAGTGACGGATCATGACGGCGAGCACGGCGACCCCGCGGACCCCGTCCAGGGGGCCTATCCGGGGCTCGGATCCGGAAGGATGCGTCACGAGGCCTTCGTTCGTCGGGCCGGGGGCACGCGTCAGCCGGCCAGCACCGGAACCCGCCCGGTCGCGGGCGCCAGTTCCGGCCGGTTCCCCCGGTCGGTCGCCCGGCGCCCTGCGGGGGCCGTTCCGTCGATCAGCCCGACGATCCCGCCCGCGATCAGCCCGAGCAGGAGATAGACGAAGGGATCGCCGAAGATCTGCGAAGCCGTGACGAAGACCAGAGCGTTGGCCAGGAGCAGCGAGAGAAGGCCGAATCCGAGCCTCGCCACGCCGGGTTCCCGGATCGCGAGGGACGCGACGCGACGCCGAAGCTCGCCCCCCAGCCTGACGACCAGCCACCCCGCCAGGAGCAGGCCGAGGATGCCCAGCTCGGCGGCGATCCGTCCGATCCCCGGCTCCGCGACGAGACCGATCGACGCATCCGCCCCGAAGTACTGCGTGCCCTGGGCCGACGACCCGGCTCCCACACCGAAGAGCCCGTATCTCCGCAGGGCCTCCGCGGCGGAACCCACGGACTCCGTCAGCCGGCGCGTCGAGTCCTCGGCCACCGACCCGCCCCGGGAGACGAGGTGGGCAGTGGCGCGGGACTCGCTCGCGGCGAACGCCCCGCTCAGGAGCTGGTAGCCCACGATGGCGCCTCCGAGCACTACGACGGTCACCAGCCTCCGGGGGCGCTGCCGCGCCCGGAAGAGGAGGAAGAAGTAGACGGCCGCGAAGAAGACGAGCTCTGCGAGAGCCTTGCGACGCCCGGTGAACAGGATCGCGAGGACGGCGACCGCCAACCCGAACGCCCCGTACGCGAGCTCACCCAGTCGTCGCCGACCCCGATCCCCGACGGTCAGCAGGATCAGGAGGACGCATGCCGTCGTCGCAGCGTGCCAGGCGGCGACCTCCGGAGTCCTCAGGAGACCCGATGCCAGCTCGACCCTGAGGTTCTCCCCGTAGACCATCAAGCCCTCTCCGATCGGCCGGAGGACCGTCATCTCCGGCCAGAGCCGCGCGGCGAGCACCGAACCCGCCGCCAGCGTCCCCAGCAGCGCGTACGCCCGGAAGAGCGCGAGCAGCCGGCTCGTCCGGAGACTCAGGAGGTAGCCCGCCGAGGCGGCGGCGACCGGGCCCAGGTAGCTCAGGAACCCGATGCCCGAGATAACGGCGCTTCCCCAGCGCGCGTACGAGTGCAACGTCTGCACCAGGACCAGGAGGAAGAGAGCTGCGACGGGCACCCGGAACAGCCCGAATGTGGCCGATCGCTGCAACCGCCGAAGCCCCCCCCGCGCGAACAGCCCGGCCGCGCAGAAGGTGAACAGGAAGAAGGCCAGGAGCACCATGTAGAACGCGTTCCCCGGCAGCAGCTTCCTCAGCGGATCCTGGAGAAACCCCGCGACCACAACCACGTGCAGGCCCGAGAACGGGCGGACCAGGCAGAACAGCGCCAGGAGGGCGGTCGCGACGACGAGGATGTCCACCTAGGTCGCTCCCCGTCCGCCGACGGTCGCCGCTGCTGGCGGCATCGACAGCCGTCGCGCGCTATCGCGAGCGTCCACGTCCCAGATGTCCGTGCGGCGATCCGCCACCGCCCTCAGGGCCCGGAGGACCGCCTCCGCCGCCACGGGGAGGTCCTGGGTGTCCGCCAGGAGCTCCGAGCTCCTGCCGAGCCGCTCCCGCTCCCCGGGGTCGTCGGTCAACCGGCGCAGCGCCGCCGTCAGCCCGACCACGTCCCCGCAGGAGAACACGGCCGTGTTCCGACCGGGCTGCGCGGAGTCGGTCTCGCCGACGCACCCGATCCGGTCCGACGCCACGATGGGAAGCCCCACCGCCATCGCCTCCGTCACCACGAGAGGATGCGGGTCGAAATCGGACGCCACCACGAGGATGTCTCCGCCGGCGAGAAGCGACGGCATCTCCCGCTGGTTCACGAATCCCGACACCCTCATTCGACCTTCGAGCCCTCGCTCCCGGATGCGTGTCTCCACGGCTCCGCGAAGGGGTCCGTCGCCCACGAGAAGACCCGCGACGGGGACGGCGTCTGCCGCGAGCGCTCCCACGGCTTCCACCAGGTCGAAGGGCCTCTTCCTGGGCTCCAGCTTCCCGACCTGCAGCGCGACGAGCGCGTCGGGAGGCAGCTGGAACCGCTCCCGTATGGACCTCCGGCTCGCCGGCCGCTCGCCCGCGCCGGCGCGGAATCTCTGGACGTCCACCGGGCAGGCGCCGCGGAACATCTTCTCCGGCGGGACTCCATAGTGCCGGTAGTACGCCTCGTTGTTGTCCCCTATCGTGACGAAGGCATCGCAGCGCCCGAAGTGCCACCTCAGGATCGCCCGCTTCAGCGCTCGACGGACGACGCCCCGATCGTGGAGCAGCTCCGAGTCCCCGAAATGCAGCAGCGCCGCCCTCCCCGAGGCCCAGCGCGCCGCTCTCCAGATGGTCCGCTGGGAGTATCCGTGCAGCCAGAGCGCATGGGGGTTGAACTCGTCCAGGTATCGGCCGACGCTCGGGTTGTCCATGTCGAGGAACCCGGCGGACCGGGGCCGGCGCCGGATGGGGAGGAAGACGGAGTCGTAGCCCGAGAGCAGGTCCACGTCCCAGGCGAACGTCTGGCCAAACCCGGAGTCGTGATAGGGCTTCACTCCCCAGTCGCAGCAGTAGAAGACCCTCACCTCGAGGCCGGGGACACCGGCGAGAGTGCGGAACAGCGGTGCGTAGTGCTGGATCGGGTGGGAGATGACCACGCCGAGTCGAAGTGTCACGCCGCCCTCCCGCGGACCCGACGCACGGCTGGCTCGAGGAGCTTCGCCCCCCCCGCGTACAGCCGGATCGCCCAGAACATCGCTCGGATCTCGCCGACGAGCTTGACCGGGATCCACCAGGGCCGCGACAGATGGAAGCGCGTGCGGACCTCGCGGAACAGCCTGCGCGGGAAGAACAGAAGAGCTTCCCGTGCCGTCCCCTCCCGGAGAGCGAAGTAGTAGTCGCCGACGCCGTAGTCCGGCCGCGCGCTCTTCAGGTGCGACCCCTTCCTGCGAGTTCCGCCGGACTCCGCACGGAGGTGCCGTATCCGAGCCGTCGGCTCGAACGCGACGGTCCACCCGGACCTCCGGAGTCTCCTCACGAACTCCGTCTCGAACCGGTGCGCCGTGCCGCGAAAGGCCTCGTCGAAGCCGCCGACACCCAAGGCCGCCACCCGGCTGACGGACAGGTTCCCGGCCATGCAGTTGGCGACGACGGCCGGCTGCGTGGAGTTGAACCGGAAATCGAGGTCTTGCACGAGGCCGGCGGCGGCGCGGCGGGAGGCCGGCGGATCGATCGGCTCCTCGCCCGGCTGGAGCACCATGCCGACGACGGCGCCCACGCGCGCGCCCCGGTGAGCCGCCAGGTGGCCGGCGATCAGGTCGCGGTCGGGCACGAGGTCGTCGTCGAGGAACAGGACGACGGGCCTCGTCGCGCGGAGCAGGCCCTGGTTCATCGCCCGGGGGATCGAAGGCTCCGCGAGCTGGATCAGGCGGATCGCGCCGGCGGCGCTCCAGGCCCGGAGCCGAGCGGCCGTCTCCGGCAGGTGCTCCGGCGTCTGGTCCACCACGATCAGCTCTCCCGGGGGAGGATCGAGGGCGAGAACTGCTGACACGGTCTCGACGAGCACTCCCTCGCGGCCGAAGGTCGGGATCACGACGGAGACCCGGGCCCCGTCGCGAGCAGACTCCGCGACTTCGATTCCGGAAGCCGACGTCGTCGACGGCCGGTCGTCGGAGGTCCCGGCCTTCCGAAACGCGAGCTGCACGCAGTACCCCGCCCAGCCGGCCACCAGCACCTCGAGGAACCTCCGGAGGCCGCTGACGAGCCGACTGGTCCGGTTCCCGTAGACCCTCTTCATCCACGCCCGGATCAGCCCCTCGGCCTCGTCCTCGAGGCCCAGGACCCCTTCGTAGAAGGACCTGTCCAGGAGCCGGAAGCCGTGCCGCTCGATCTTCGCGACGGTGCGGTCCGGGTCGAGCGCATACTGGTTGAAAGGAGCTGCGGGCTCGGCGCCGGTGTCCAACGTCTCGTACCGGCGCCGCGCCGCCTTCCGGCGACGCAGCCAGGACATCGCGGGGAACGACACGAAGGCGACCCCGCCTGGCCTCAGGATCCGGTCCATCTCCGCGACGATCGGCTCGAAGCCATCCCGGAAGTGGCCGATCACTCCCTGGCTGATGTAGACGTCCACCGATTCGGCCTCCAGCGGCAGGCGCCTCACGTCCGCCGCGGCCAGGAGCATCAGGGGCTCTTCCTGGCGCACCGCCGTGAGGGTCCTCGTGGAGAAGTCGACGCCGAGGCAGCGGTAGCCCCGCCGCCCCAGATCGCGGACGACGTTGCTCACTCCGCACCCGGCCTCCACGCAGAGGCCACCGGCAGGGGCGTGCTTCTCGATCATCCTCAGCAGCGTGCCCGGCGTCCCGGCGCGGATCGACACCGAGAGTCCGGTACCGAGGAGGCGCTCCCAGTTGCGCCCCCAGAACTCAGGCGTCGCCGCCTGGTCGAAGAAGGCCAGCTCGCCGTCGACGAGGAGC
Organism: Acidobacteriota bacterium; assembly: GCA_008363385.1. Classification (GTDB taxonomy): domain Bacteria; phylum Acidobacteriota; class Thermoanaerobaculia; order UBA5066; family UBA5066; genus RHKY01. The sequence goes on from RHKY01000031.1 coordinate 13,010, forward strand.
TTCAGCACCCCCCCACGACCCCCGCCTCGGGGCCGAGGCCGGCGACCCCGGCGACGACGGATCTCAGCTGGCGGCCGGTCTCCTCCCAGGCGAAACGGGGCCAGACGGACCCCCTCGCCGCGCCCTCCATCGACGCGAGCAGATTCTTGTCCCCCGCTACCCTCGCGATCGCCGAGGCGAGCTGTCGGGGCCGGCCAGGCGGGACGAGCAGGCCGTTCGTGCCTTCCGTGACGACGTCGGGGATTCCCCCCACGCGACTGCCGATCACCGGGACGCCGCAGGCCAGCGCCTCCAGGACGACCCCGGGGAACGAATCGCTCCGGGACGGTACGCAGACGACATCGGAGGCCCTGTAGATCTGGGCCAGCTCGTGCTTCGGTCTCGCTCCCAGGAAGGTCACCAGATGGCGAAAGCGATCACGGATTCCCTTCCTCAGAGCCGCCGCCTCGGGCCCGTCGCCGACGATCTGGAGCTGGACGCCGTGACCCTCTTCTTCGAGGATGCAGACCGCTTCGATCAGGTCTTCGACGCCCTTCTCGACTGCGAGCCGGCCCACGAACAGGAGCTGGAGTCGCGTCGTCGCGGCCGGGCGCGGGCGTGGCTCGTCCCACGCCGGACCGAGCGCCTCCGGCTCGACCCCGTTCGGAACCACGAAGACCCGGCCGGGCCTCGCACCGCCGCGGACGGCCAGCTCCGCCATCGCCGTCGAGAGAGCGATCACCGCGTCGGCATCCTGATACGCCACGGCGGAGGCGTACTTGTAGAGCGCGGTCAGGGTCGCGTCGTACGTGCCACGGGGCCTTTCGAAAACGTCCCCGTGGGTCACCATCAGGACAGCCACCCCCAGCCGTCTGTTGAGGGCCCTGCCCGCAACCGCGGTGAGAACGTGCCCGTGACAGACGACCGCCATCGGCTCGCCGGGCGCGTAGTGCCGCAGAAGCGCGCGCCCGACCCCCGCCGCGAACGCCACCTCTCGCGGAACGTGGCTCAGTCGCCTCAGCGGCCGGAACTGCGGCGTGTCGACCGGCACGAAGTCGTAGGGGCCCCTCCCTGACGGCGGCGAGTCCGAGAAGAGCGCGGTCTCGAACTCCCTTCCGAGCTCGCGCGCATGCCAGGCCGCGACCCATCCGACGCTCCCCCCCGAGCCGCAGCCCGGAGCCGCGACGGCCACCCGGGGGCGCTTCCTCATCCGCCGACCGTCTGCCCGGTCGTGTCGCAGAGCAGGGCGGCCGCCGCCAGGGCCAGCCAGACGCGCGGCGAGAGCGGCGCCTCCCGCCGGCAGGCGGTCAGATAGCGGAGCGCTCTGCGGTCCCGGCGGTCAAGAAGGCACTTCCCGATGAAGTAGCTGCCCGGGAGCGCTCCGGCTCCCGGCGGCCCGGTTCGCGTCGAGACGGTCGCGGCCTGAGCCAGGATGTCGTCCTCGCTGGCTCCCGCTGCCCGGGCCTCCCGGGCCGCCATCGCGAGCTCGTAGAGCGCCTGCTGCTGCCGCTTCCTCACGGCGCTGATCCCTCGCTCCTCGTATCGGTACGCGTAGAGGAACTCCGGCACGAACGCGAAGCCCCCCCGTTCGGTGAGGCGGAGCCAGAGATCCCAGTCCTGCGCGAACCGGAACGGCCCCCGATAGCCGCCCACGGCCCGATAGTCGTCCGCGCGGAACATCGCGGATCCGTGCCCGTTCGGACCTCTCCCGCGCGATCTCAGCGCCTCGGTCGCCTCGGCTGTTGCCGTCGGGCCCTCCTCCTCGAGAAGCAGCTCACCGTCCGGCCCGACGACGTAGGCGTGGCACGACACGAGCGACAGGCTCGGCTCGCTCGAGAGCAGCCCCGCCTGCTTCCGCAGACGGCCCGGCAGAGAGAGGTCGTCCGCGTCGTGCCGCGCGATGTACCTGCCGCGGCTCACGGAGCAGCCGAGGACCAGCGCGGCGGTCAACCCCTGGTTCGTCCGGCGGTAGAGCCGGACCCTGCGGTCCTCCCTTTCGACCTCCTCGAGGTAGCGCGTCGTCTCGTCCGTCGAGCCGTCGTCCACGACGATCAGCTCGAGGTCCTCGAGGTCCTGTCCGAGCACCGAGTCCAATGAACGCCGGACGTACCTCCCCACGTTGTAGGCGCTCGTCACGACGGAGACGAGGGGAGGCTCCCCGCCCACGGATGTCACGGGTCCCCTCCGGGCGGACCGAGCCCCGACCGCACCCGGTCGAAGGCGCACGCCGCGCGGCCGACCCGGCTCCATCCGAGGAGTCGCGCCATCGACCGATACGCCCGCATGTCGCGCGACCCCGACTCCCGGCCGGCGGAAGCCGCCACCGCCAGCTCGAGCATGCGCGCCGCCTGCCCCTCCAGCCCCGCGTCCCCGGCGAGCCGGCAGAGGTGGAAGAGCTCTCTCGCGTACTGCCTCATGTGAGGGTCTTCCGAAGAGACGCCGGCCGCCTCGGCGTGGCGGAAGATCAGCTCGTGCGACTCGCAGCGCCAGGCCATCCTCACCGGGTCCCGCTCCCACGATCCGCTCGCGCGATCGCCCCCGTGGTGCCGGGCATCCGCGAGGAACTCCGGGCACCAAGCGAGCCGGGCGCCGAGCGCTCCTGCCCGCGCGTCGTACTCCCAGTCCTCCTCCTGCCTCAGGCTCGTCCACGGCCCGACCCTGTCCGTGAGGGTGCGACGGTAGACAGGCGTCATTGTGTGCCAGACCCGCCCCGAGAGGAGGTGCGGGAAGAGCGTCTCCAGCTCCACTCCGGTCCGGGCTGCCGGGACGTCGCACCGGTCGCCTCCGATCACGTACTCCCGCGACTTGCAGTAGGCCACGTCGGCCCCGGGGCGGTCCCGCAGCGCGGAGACCTGGACCTCGAACTTCCGGGGGTCGAGCCAGTCGTCGCTGTCGAGGTACTGGATGTACTCGCCCCGCGCGGCAGCCCGACCCGTCTCCCGCGCCAGGCCGGGGCCCCCGTTCGGTCTCGTCAGGACGCGTAACACGCCCGGGTGCCGCGCCGCCAGCGCCTCCGCGGCCTCTCTCGTGTCGTCCGTCGACCCGTCGTCGACGACGACGATCTCGATGGGCCGATAGGTCTGCGCGAGGACGCAGCCGACCGCCTGGGCGAGGAGGGCCGCGCGGTTGAACACCGGGATCACCGTCGAGACGAGGTCCGGGACGACGTTCTCCACGGATCAGGCCTCGAACGCGGCGCCCGGGTGTGCGGCGAGCCACTCGTGAAGCACCCAGAGGGCCCAGAGCTTGACCCCGCCCCGGTCGGCGTCCAGGAGCCGTCGCGCCGCCGCCGGCTCCAGGAGCCCGCCCACGCCAGTCTTCTCGTCCAGGATCGCCGCCGTCATCCGCTCACGCCGCTTTGGGTCGAACCACCGCTGCGTCGGCAGGCCGAAGCCCTTCTTCGGTGCGTGCACGATCTCGCGATCGAGGTAGCGCTCGGCCAGCCGCTTCAAGAGGAGCTTCGTGACCGTCCCCCGGCCGTAGAGGCTCCGGATCTTGAGCTCCGACGGCATCGTCGCGACGAGCTCGACGACGACGTGGTCGAGCAGCGGGACACGCACCTCGAGGCCGTGGAACATGCTCGCGACGTCGACCTTCGTCAGGATGTCGCCCGGGAGGTACCACCGGAAGTCGAACCACTGGATCTGCGAGCAGAGATCCAGGCCCTTCATCTCGTCGCGGGAGAGCTCGAGCAGAGAGGGGTGGCCCGTCGCCGCCTTCCGCCAGGGAGATCGCCAGAGCTGCCGCCGCTCCTCGAGCGTGAACGCCGCCCGCGACCGGGCCAGGACCTCCAGCGGGGCCCTCTGCCCCGCCCCCTCCCGGAGCCACGCGAGCACGGGCCTGCCGACGCGGCGAGCGAGGGCTCCCAGACTCCTCGAAGGGAACAGGAAGCTCTCCAGCGTGCCGGCGAGCCACGGGTAGCCCGCGAAGGACTCGTCCCCGCCGTCTCCCGACAGCACGACTTTCACGAACCTGCGTGCCAGCCGTGACACGATCCAGGTCGGGACCGCCGACGAGTCCCCGAACGGCTCGCCGTAGTGCCGGGCCAGGATCGGCAGGATCTCGTCCGACCCTCCCTCCAGGACCTCGAGGTGATGCTCCACCCCCAGCGCGCGCGCCACCGCTCTCGCCTTGGGAGCCTCGTCGAACTCCTCGTCGTGGTGCCCGATCGTGAAGGACCGGACTCCCCCGGCCGCCTGCCTGGCGACGTAGGCCGTGACCAGGCTCGAGTCCAGGCCTCCGGAGACGAACGTACCGACCGGGACGTCCGCGACCCTGTGGAGGCGGACCGCCTCCTCCAGGCAAGCGTCGAGCCTCTCCAGCCACTCGTCCTCCGTCGGCGCGGTATCGGGGGCGAACCTCGGTGCCCAGTACCGCCGGGACTCCATGGTTCCATCCGCGTCGACGCGCAGCCACGTCCCCGGCTCCAGCTTCCGGAGCCCGGCGAACACCGTGAGGGGGGCGGGGACGTACAGCAGCTCCAGGTACCAGTCGAGCGCGACCGGGTCGATCCGTGACGGAGGATCGTCGAGGGCCCGGAAGGCGGACAGCTCCGACGCGAAGTCCAGCCTGGACCCGCGGTGCCAGTAGAGCAGAGGCTTGATCCCGAGCCGGTCCCGGGCCAGGAAGAGCGTCCGAGCCTTCGCGTCCCAGATCCCGAACGCGAACATCCCGCGCAGCCGCTCGAGGACGCCTTCGCCCCACTCCGCGTACCCGTGGAGGATCGTCTCGGTGTCGCTGCGGGTCCGGAACCGGTATCCGGCCCCCTCGAGCTCCGCCCGGAGCTCGAGGTAGTTGTAGATCTCGCCGTTGAAGGTGATCCCGAGAGTGCCGCTGTCGTCGAAGAGGGGCTGACGCCCGCCTTCCAGGTCGATGATCGCCAGCCGGCGGTGCCCGAGCGCCACCGGCCCGAGGATCTCCACGCCCCGGCCGTCGGGCCCCCGATGCGCCAGCGCGTCCGTGACCCGTTCGATCTCCGCGCCGTCCGGCCGCTGGCCGTCGAACCGCACGACGCCGGCGATCCCGCACATCTCAGCCCGCGGCCCGGTAGAAGCCGGCGATCCTGTCGATGATCTCGTCCAGCCGCGTGACCGGCTCGAAGCCGATCAACTCACGGATCCGGGTGATGTCGGGCACCCGTCGCGTCATGTCCTCGAAGCCGGACTGGTACGCCTCCTCGTAGGGGATCAGCTCTATCGCGGACGCGCTCCCGAGACGCGCCCGGACGCGTTCCGCCAGCTCGAGGATGCTCACCTCTTCCTGCGATCCGATGTTGTACACCTTGCCTCGAGCGTCCGGGCGCTCCATGAGCCGGCACAGCGCCACCACGACGTCGCCGACGTAGCCGAAGCAGCGCCTCTGGCTGCCATCGCCGTACACCGTCAGCGGCCGCCCCGCGAGGGCCTGCTGCACGAAGGTCGGCATGACCATGCCGTACCGGCCCGTCTGACGCGGCCCCACCGTGTTGAAGAGCCGCGCGACGGTCACCGGGAGTCCCTTCTCCCTGAAGTAGGCGATGCCGAGGAACTCGTCCAGCGCCTTGCTGCAGGCGTAGGCCCAGCGGCCCTTGCTCGTCGGGCCGAGCACGAGGTCGTCCTCCTCCGAGAACGGGAGCTTCGTCGCCTTCCCGTACACCTCCGAGGTCGACGTGATCAGTACGGGCACCCGTCGCTGGGCCGCCGCCTCGAGAACGGCTTCCGTGCCTCTCACGTTCGTCTCGATGGTACGGACCGGGCTCTCGACGATGAGCTTCACCCCGACCGCGGCGGCCAGGTGGAAGACACCGTCGACCCCCTCGAGAGCCTCGGCCACGGTTCCCGCGTCCATCACCGAGCCTTGGACGAACTCGAACCCCTCGCTCCCTCTCAGGCCCGCAAGGTTCTCGAGGCTTCCGGTCGAGAGGTCGTCCAGGACGACGACCTGGGCCCCCTCGCCCACCAGGGCCTCGCAGAGGTGGCTCCCGACGAACCCCGCGCCTCCGGTGACGAGATACCTCGGCTGCAAGCTCACTCTCCTTCCATTCCGTCGCTCGTGGTCAGACAGGCACGCGTGAGATGGCCACCCGCGCGCGGCGGAGCAGCCGGTCCTTCAGCGGAGGCGGCGGAACCTCGCGCATGACGTCCTCGAGCTTCTCGAGCATCTCCCCCGGCAGCTCTCGGCCCCGCCTGTCGGACGCGCCCGGGCCGTGCCATCGCCTCCAGAGGTCCGCGTACCTCATCCGGAGGCCTCGCGGGACTTCGTTCTCCCGCCGATACCTCGCCAGCGAGACGAGGCTCGTCACGGTGCCTTCCCAGTAGAGCCAGTTGTTGCGGCGCGACTCGTGGCTGACCGAGCTCTCGACAGTCCGGTACAGGACGCCGACGTACCGGCGGTGCGCGAACTTCCCGGGCCCCTCGAGGACCCGCGCGATCAGGTCCGTGTCCGAAGCGCACCCGAACCGCTCGTCGAGCCCTCCCATCTCCTCGAGCCGCTCGCGCCGAAGCATGACTCCGTCCCCGGCCCAGAGCTGGTGCCCGTGCGAGGCCACCGCGTACCAGTCCGCGCACGGCTTGACGTGGTCGGAGAACGGGTCGATTCCCGCGCCGCGCATCGCGTCGTCGGCCGGGAACCCGCCGATCGGCTCGAGATCCTCCCCACAGGTCAGCGTCCGGACTCCGGCTCCCACCACCGCGGGATCCTCGAGGGCCTCCACCAGCTCCTCGAGCGTGCGTGGCCGGAAAGCGTCGTCGGCGTCGATCTTCATCACGAGCGTCCCCGTGGCGCGGCGGAGGCACTCGTTCCAGTTCCCGGTCACGCCTCGGTTCCGGTCATTCCGGAAGACCCGGATCCGGTCGTCCGCGCGCGACAGCGCTTCCAGCCGCACGACCGTCTCGTCCGAGCTGCAGTCGTCGCAGGCGACGATCTCCCATCCCGCGAAGGTCTGTCCCTGGACGCTCCGCACCGTGCCCTCGACGAAAGGCCCCGCGTTGTAGGCCGGGAGGAGGACGGAGACGGAGGGCTTCACCGGGCCTTCTCCTCGAGGACCTCGTCGTAGAGGTCCATGTACTCCTTCGCCATCCGATCCAGCGAGAACGCCGCCAGCGCCCGCCGTCGAGCCGCCTCTCCCATGCGGCGCCTGAGCTCCGGCTCCCGCCCGAGGGTCCACATGCGGTCGACCATCCGGTCGAGCTCCCCCTTGCCGATGACGAAGCCGGCCTCGCCATCCCCCAGGAGCTCCTCGGCGCCGGCCGCCGAGAGCACCAGCGGGATGCCGCACGCCATGGCCTCGAGGACCGCGTTCGAGCACCCCTCGCGCGGGGACACCAGCACCATCCCGTCGCAGCCGGCCAGCAGCCGTGGCACGTCGTTCACGAGACCGACGAAGTGCGCTCGATCCGCGACGCCCAGCTCCGCCGCCCAACGCTGTACCTCTCCGTCCGCCAGGTCACGGCCGGCGAAGACGACGTGCACCGTTCGGTCGGTCGCCTTCGCGAGGGCGAGCGCGATCAGAACGGGAAGCTGTCCCTTGTACGGGCTCAGGTTCGCTACGCAGGCCAGGACGGCGCCCCCTTCGGGGACTCCGAGGCGCCGCCTGAGCTCCAGGTCCGGCGGCATGGGACGGAACAGCTCCGTGTCGACGCCGTTCCGGATCACCTGCACCTTCCTGCTGGCCGGTCCGTCCGCGTAGAAGGCCTCCGCGATGTGCTCCGTCACCGCCACGATCCGATCCGCCATCCGCTCGCGCACCTCCCAGCTCCGCACGGGGCCGTGGCGATAAAGGTCCGACTTCCGGATCAGATACGCGGGCACCCGGCCCAGCCGCACCGCCCACGGCTCCGTCCACCAGGCGTTACTGCAGAAGGAATGGACGACGTCGAACCTCGAGAGCCCGACCGCGGCTACGGGCAGATTCCATATGAGCCGGCGGCGTGCCCCCTCCTGCATCGCCCAGCGCTGCTCCCGGACCTCGATTCCGAGGGCCTCGTAGGCCTCGCGAAGGTCACCCTTTCTTGACCGCACCCACAGGGTCGGCTGGAAGCGACCGCGGTCGAGGCGGCTCAGCAGGTTCAGGAGGGCCCGTTCGGCGCCGCCCGCGGTCATGTCGTGGTTCATGAAGAGGACCCGTCTCGCGCCTGGGCGACGGATCGGAAGACGCTTCATGCCTGGCGGGCCCCGAGGATCCGCCTCTTTATCGGCGACAGTCCCCCCTTCAATCGGTACCAGAAGCTGCGAACGAAGTAGCCCCGGAGCGTGCTGCGTCGGGCGTTCGCGTAGAAGCGAACGGCCTCGGAGATGCTGCGCCTCCGCCCCGGCGGCGCAGCCTCGGCCCCAGCGACTGGCCTCTCCCCGGCCACCAGGCGCCGCCAGATCTCCGCGTGCCGCCGCGCGTAGGTCCGCCACGTCAGCTCTCGCACCCCGTTCACGCGTCGCCGGCGCTCCCGGCCGATCGCCTCGAACACCGCAATCAGCTCTGCGGCGTTCGAGAACGGATGCGTGATCCCCCCGTCGATGTCGAGGTGGAATCCCTGCGGTGTCGTGATCGTCTCGACCCCGGCGGCGAGAGCGTCCAGCGTCCCCATCGAGCCTTCGTCGAAGCCGGTGTACAGGTAGAAGTCGAAGCCAGGGATGGCCTCCAGCGTCGTCCGGTAGTCCACATCCATGTCCGTCGACCCCGGCTCGTACCGGACCGTCGCACCCGCCCCCTCCAGCAAGGGAACGACTCTCTCCCAGCCCCTTCCGAAGATCCGGAACTCGAACTCGCTCAGATCGACCTTCGCCGCCATCGCGACGATCAGGTCCTCCCGCTTTCGACCGTCCGGATACAGCCTCGAGGTGATCCCCACGACCAGCCGGCGCGGCGCGACCGCGGAATCGTGCGCGGGGAGCACGTAGCAGAGCTTCGACGGGTCGATTCCGCTCCGGACGAGCTGCCCGAGAGTGTCCGTGGACATGCAGATGCCGAGATCCACGGCCCGGTCCAGGCTTTCTTTGAGCGCCGCCAGCTTGAGCGGGTCGTCGATGTGGGTGACCAGCGAAGTGGCCTTCGCCCGTCGCGAAGGCGGTCCGTTCCTCGAGTAGTAGCCCGGCGCGGGGAACGCCGATGTCCAGGGCTCCGAGTAGGTCAACCAGTGGTTCACGTCCACCGACTCTGCCGGCGCCTCCCCCACGTCGACCTCGACGCCGAATTCGGGCAGGTGCTCGACCATGCGCCGTGCGAACTTGCCGATGATCCAGCCCGCGTTGAGGCTGTCCAGGACGATCCGGACGGTGAGCCTTCGGGTCCCGCCCGGGCGGTCCGAATCCCCGGCGGCCCGCTCCCTATGAGTCAATGCGCTCATTCGAACCGGTCGTCAAAGCACGGGCGGAAGCCATGCCGCCGCTCCAGGAAATGGCGAAACGGCTCGAAGTGCTTGCGGACCGCACGCCGCCACTCAATCATGGATCGCACGTCCTCTCATTGTCTTGCCTCTCCCGTCTCCCCGCCTTCATCCCTACTTGGTGGCCTCCTGCAACACGTACTCGGCTCCGGGCACCGCTCGTCGCCCCGTCCGCTGGACCGAAGATCATTGCTCCGAGCTGCAGATCAGCCAAATCCCCTCTGAGGCATCGCCCGTCCACACCGATTCCAGAACGCGGACGACAGGGTACGACGCTCGACAGCGTCTTTCCCACCAGGCGGGGCTGTTGTTGTAGAAGCTCTGCAGGGTCTTCACCCATCCCTCGTCGCGCCCGCTTCGCGAGACGGGCACCATGTGAAACGAGGTACCCTTGACGACGCGCTGACACTCGCAGAGCACCCTCTCGATCCCTTCCTCGGTGAAGTGCTCCAACGACCCGATCGTGTAGGCGTAATCGAAGCTACCGTCGGGGTATGGCAGGGATGCTGCGTCGGCTACCATGAGTCGATCCCCTGCGATTCCCCGCTCCTTCGCCTTTCCGATTAGCAGATCCGAGATGTCGCATCCGTGGACCTCGATCTCGGGGAATCGCTCGAGGAGGCTCATCGTCTTTCCGGTTCCGCACGCGATATCCAGGATCCGACCCTTTCGATCGCTCATCAGAAGCTGGATCTCCCGCCAGACGGTCTTCTCGCCCCACGTCTCCAGGATCTCGGCCATCTTGGGATCCCAGTAGACCTCGAGGTCTTGGGTGCCGGGCTGCGTGGTATTCCGATCCGGCCCCTGCTCCGTCGTTTCTCCCTTTGACCAGGACAGTCGTTTGCGAGCGGCCCGCAGCCCTCTCCACGCGATCGGCGGGCAGACCTCCCGGAGCACGTTCTTCACCATCTGCGACGCAGCCACAGCAACACACCTCCCATCACGTTCATCGAAGGTCGCCGCGCCTCGGCACCAGCGATCCCCGTATCGTCGGACCTGCTTGGATCACGCCGAAGAAGATCGCCGAAGAAGGAAGCCGTGAAGACCGCCGACGTCTCGTTCCGCAATCAGCGAGTACTCGCGGCGCCACAGCGCCTGTAGCCCGTCTCGGTTTCTCACATAGCCCGCGAACGAGCTGCGGGTACCGCGAAGTTGGCGCGCGGCAAGCGCCTTGACTTCCCGCCACCAGTACTCCACCGACAGCAGGCCGCTGGGCACGAAGAGGACGTACTCGGCCCCGGCCTGCGCGAGCCGAAAGAAGACCCGCTTCCACTCTCGATTCGAGAACGACGTCTCCACTCGGTGCAAGAGATACAGCCGCTCCGGATGGGTGGGCATTGGATCGCGAGTCAGGTCGAGGACACGGATCTCGTCACACTCGTGGAACACCGCGGAGAGCCTCTTCCTCCAGCCGTCGCCGACATCGCTCACAGCGAGGTGGAGATCCGGGGCTTTCGACTTGAGGTTGAACTCGAGGTAGGCACCACCGACTCCGAAGGACTCGATCCCCGTCAGCCGCAGCTCCCTTACGACGGCGACGATGGCGTCGGCCCGAGCCGTGAGGTTGCCGGTCCCGTCCTTCTCGGCGCCCCCCGTGCAATGACGCAGCCACTCCTCCCGGACGGGGCTGATAGAGAAAAACGTCTCCCTTGGTTCCGTCCGAAGACCGTCCCAATCCTCGGCCGACCGCAGCGCGCCGGTCACCAGCACCGCGGAACTCCCCCCGAACGGGTAGTAGCGCCGCATCGTGAATCTCACTCAGACCGTCTTCCCATCTGCTCGTCGCGCCTCATTCCGGCCGCCTCGCGAGGCACAGAATGTGCCACGTGTTGGCCTCGATGCGCCGCTCTTCCTCGAACCCGGCGAGCCAGGAGACCGGAACGAGGTCGGCGCGTTCCAGGAGCACGCTCATCTCGGGCACGGAGAAGTACCGGTTCCTATGCTCTTCTCGCGTGACCTGATACCGGCCGTCGCTCGAGAGCTCGTACAGGCTGTAGCTGACGGTCCCGACCTGCTCCTCGACCTCGAGCTTTGTCTCGGCGATCCGGAGCAGCTCCGTTCCGCCCAGGTGCCACCGCCGCACGCCGACAGGTCGGTAGTGTCGGAGCATCGCCGGGGCATGCCAGAACTCGAAGACGAAGAGGCCGCCGCGCCGGAGGTGAGAGCGGACGCGTCGCAGGACCTGCTCGACCGCCTCGTTCGTCACTACGTAGCCGATCGAGTCGAACAGGCAGTAGGCCGCGTCGTATTCGTCTCCGACGCTCAGCTCCCGCATGTCCTGCACCCGGAAGTCGATCTCGAGATTCCGCTCGGCGGCCTTTGCCCGCGCGAGCGCGATCATGTCCGGGGAAGAGTCCACCGCCACGATCCGGTACCCACGCCTCGCCAGCTCCAGGGCGTGCTCTCCGGTGCCGCACGCGAGTTCGAGGAGCCGCCGACAAGAGCCCACGCCGTGCTGCCGCAGGCAACGGTCCACGAAGCCCGCCTCTTCCGCGTACGGCTTCTCGGCGTAGATGACGTCGTACAGCGCCGCGTGTCGACCCGTGTAAGGCAGCATGCTCGGGCCTCACCGCGCGGCCGAGGGCACGCCACGCCGCTTGCGGGCTTCCCCGATCGCGTCGGCCACGCGGTCGATCGAGCTCTCGGAGAGCCCCGGCGAAGAGGGTAGGTACAGCCCCGTCTCCCAGAGCCGGTCGGCCACGGGGCACGGCTCCGCCCGGAAGCCAGGCAGTCGGCGAAGACAGGGCTGCTGGTTCATCGGACAGAAGAACGTACGGGTCTCGATCCCCTCCGCGCGCAGGAAGGCGGCGAGCTCGTCACGTCCGAGCCCGAACTCCGGCTCCACGACCACGCCGTACATCCAGTAGACGTTCCTCGCCCACTCCTTCTCGACGGGCAGCCTGAGCCCGGGGATTCCCCTCAGCCGCGCCGAGTACCGACTTGCCACTGCCCGCTTGGCTTCCAGGATCTCCCCGATCCGGCGCACCTGGCTGACGCCCATCGCGGCCTGGTACCCGGTCATGCGGAAGTTGTATCCGGCCACCTCGTGACGGAAGCGTGGCTGGGTGAAGCCGAGGTTCCGCAGCAGACGGAGGCGCTCCGCCAGAGCGTCGTCGTTCGTCACGACCATCCCGCCTTCCCCTGTCGTGACGATCTTGTTCGCGTAGAAGCTGAAGCAGCCCATGTCCCCGAAGCTGCCGGTGACGCGCCCGCGGCACGTCGCGCCGTGCGATTCCGCGCAGTCCTCGATCACCACGAGGCGGTTCCTGCGGGCGATCTCCGTCAACCGATCCATGTCCACCGGGTGCCCGAAGAGGTGCACGGGGACGATCGCTCGCGTTCGCGAGCCGATCAGGGGCTCCACGCGGTCGAGGTCCAGGTTCCAGGTCTCCGCCTCCGAGTCCACCGGCACCGGGAGCGCACCGTTGTGGACGGCCGCGAGCGCGGTCGCGATGTTCGTGCTCGCGCTGACGAGCACCTCGTCGCCCGGTCCGATCCCTGCCGCGGCCACCGCGAGGTGCAGCGCCGTCGTGCCGCTGCTGACGGCGACTCCGTGCCGACTGCCAACGAATGCCGCGAACGACTCCTCGAATTCGGGGATGGAACGTCCGAACGACCCCGAGATCTCGCCCCGCCTCAGCGCTTCGACGACGGCCTGGACGTCCTCCTCGGAGACGCTGGGATCGAAGACGGGGATCATCTCTTGACTTCCACGAGCACCTTGTCCCGCTCCGGCCCGAGAAACGGCCCCTGCTTGACGCTGATGCACTGCATGTCCTCGATCGCCTCGATCGCGTGGACTCCGTGAATGAGGACGATCGCGTCCCCGCCCCGCATCGTCACCTCCCGGAGAAGCTCACCGTCGTCCGAGTAGAGCCGCACCGCAACGACCCCGAACTGGACCACGAACATCTGCTGCAGGTCGTCGACGGTCCGGCGGAACGGGCTGTGGAAATGCGGGGGCTCCACGAAGCCCGCGCGGTGGGCCAAGAGGCCGAACTGGAACGAGGACTCCTCCGGCGAGAAGAACGTCGTCTTCTCGACGCGGGTGTCCGCCCAGATCACCTCGGCATAGCGCACGCCTCCGTGCTCGATGACTTCGACGCTCATCGTCCTCCCTGCCTTTCTCGGCTCCCGGCCGGGACCGCTGCCTCCGACGGCGAGACGAGCTCCCCGGGACGCTCGATCCTCTCCGTCCTCCACGGGATCCGCGGCGCGAGGCGGCCCGGCGACACGTACCCCGGCATGGAACGCGTCAGGAGGCCGGAATCGTGGACTTCCAGCGTGTATTCCAGCGGTTCCGGGAAGATGTACCGTCCTCTCGCGATCGCGGCGTTCAGCTCCAGGCGGTACCGGCGCTGCGCGAGGAGGTTCGCCGGGATCTCCGCTCGTGTCACGTACCGCCCCGCGCTCATGCGCGGGAACGCCGGCCCTTCCCCATCGTGGGTGCTCTCGACGAGGAGGATGCCCTCTTCGTCGAAGAGGCGGATGAACACGTGCAGCCCGTCGCAGTCCTGCAGCACCTCGAACTCCGTGACCAGCTCCACCGGCTCCCCGGTCACGAGCTCCCGCGGACCTCTCGAGCCCTGCGAGAGGGACGCGTCCAGGAGCCGGAACGCCGGGTCCGGAGGCAAGGCCGCCTTGAACAGCTCGACCTCCGTGGCGCCGGTTCCGGTCGATACCCCCCTCAGGTACTGCTCGACGACGGAGTCTGCCTCGCCGATCCCCTGCACCCGACCTTCGCCGAGCCAGACCGCCCTCGTGCACAGGCCTCGGATCGCCGGCATGTTGTGCGACACGAAGACCACGGTCCGCCCTTCCCGAGATTGCTCGCCCATTCGCGCAAGGCACTTGCGCTGGAAAGTCACGTCACCGACCGCCAGCACCTCGTCGACCACCAGGATCTCCGGATCCAGGTGCGCGGCCACCGCGAAGGCGAGGCGGACGTACATCCCGCTCGAGTACCGCTTGACGGGCGTGTCGAGGAATCGTTCCACCTCGGCGAACGACACGATCGCGTCGAAGCTCCGTCGGATCTCCGCTCGCGACATCCCGAGGATCGAGCCGTTCAGGAAGACGTTCTCGCGCCCGGTCAGCTCCGGATGGAACCCGGTGCCGACCTCGAGGAGGGAGGCGACGCGGCCGCGGAGTCTCGCCCTGCCGCAGGTCGGCTCCGTGATCCTCGAAAGGATTTTCAGAAGCGTCGACTTTCCCGCGCCGTTCTTGCCGACGATGCCGAACGCCTCGCCGTCGGCCACCGCGAAGGAGACGTCCCGGAGCGCCCAGAACTCCGACTGCTCTTGCTGCTCGCGCTTCCGCCAGAGCGCCGCGAACGCGTCCCGCGCGGTCCTGTACCCCAGCTCCTTGACGCCACCGAGCCGGTAGCGCTTCGAGATGCCGTCGACCTCGATCGCGTTCAAACCAGGTCCGCGAATCGGCGCTCCATGCGCCGGAAGTAGAGCATCCCCGAGATCAGGAGGGTGACCGCCCAGGCGGCCGAGATCGCCAGCTCGGCCCACGGGAGCGGCAGCCCGAGCGTCGAAGCGCGGAAGGCCTCGACGACTCCCGTCATCGGATTCAGCGCGACGAGGGATCGGACGCGCTCGGGCAGCGCGGACTGCGGGTAGACGACGGGAGTACCGTACATCCAGATCTGGACGACGAAGGGCACGACGACGCGGACATCACGATACTCCACGTTCAGCGCGGCGAAGAAGAGGCCGATCCCGAGCGAGAGAGCCGCGGCAATCGCGACGACGACCGGGAGCGCTACGAGGGAGACGCCCGGGACGACCGAGAACCAGAGGGCCATGGCGCCGAGAAGGAGGCACGTGACGCCGAGGTCGACCCCGGCGACCGCCACTGCGGCCATCGGTATCAGGACCCGAGGGAAGTACACCTTGGAGAGCAGGCTCGCGTTGCCCACCAGGCTGTTCCCCGCGGACTGCACGCTCGCGGCGAAGAAGGTCCACGGCAACAAGCCCGAGAAGACGAACAGCGAGTACGGCATGTCACCCTGAGAGGGAATCCGGGCGATGTAGCTGAAGACGAAGGTGAAGATCGCCATGGCCACCAACGGCTGCCCCCAGACCCAGAGCGCGCCCAGGACGGTCTGGCTGTATCGGACCTTGACGTCGCGCCAGGCGAAGATCGCCAGCAGCTCCCGATAGCGCCAGATCTCCCCGACGTCGATCCCCACCCAGCCCGTCGAGGGCTCGATCGTCAGCGTCGGGGCCTCCACCTTCCTCATCCCCAGGTTCTCGCCTGTCGTCGCGTGGCCGCCGCCCGGGAGGAACCTCTGCCTCACGGGCGAGACGCTCCGACGTCCCGCAGCTGCCGATGCAGGATGCCCGCAGCGACCACGGGTGCGTAGCGGGATTCGACCAGCGCTCGACCCCGCCCGCCAAGCCGGGTCCGGAGGCCGGCGTCCTTCAGGATACTGAGGACCGCCTCGCCCAGCGCAGGACCCTCGCCGTCGCACAGGAACCCCGTCTCACCCGCGAGGACGAACTCCTCCGGCCCCCCGCAGCGCGTGCTGACGACCGGAACCCCGCACGCCAGCGCCTCGAGGGCCGCTATGCAGAGTCCCTCCTGCTCCGACGGGAGGACGAAGACGTCGAACGACTTCACGAGGCCCGGTAGGAGGTCCTCGGCTACCGCCGGGACCACGTGGACCAGGGACTCCAGTCCGAGCCGTCTCACTCGCGCGGCGGTCGAGGCTCGGAGCGGCCCGCCCACCAGCATGGCCGAGACCGAGGCTCCTGCCGCACGGCAATACGCCAGCACGTCCACGAGGAGATCGACCCTCTTTCGCGGATCGTCGATCCGCCCGACGAATCCGATCCGCCCGTGCACCACGGCCGCCGGATCCGGTCGGAAGCGGATCGGGTCGACCGGAACCGGGAGGACGTTCCCGGGCACGGCGCCGCCGGCGAGCCGCGCGAGCCTCCCTCGCGTGTACTCGCTCAGAGGGAGGACGGACCCCGCCTCCAGGATCTCTCTCTCGAGCCGCTCCACGAGGGGCCTGACCAGGATGGAATCGGCCGCCCGGCGCAGGGCCGAGAAGCCGAGCTCGCGGGAGCGGCGGTCGTCGCGCCACGGGGTGGCCACCCAGGCGACGAAGCGCCGCCCGCTATCCAGAAACGGCCGGGCCGCCAGACAGGTCCCAGAGGCCGCGAGGCATACGTCCGCCTCGTCGACCAACGCCGCCCAGGGCCTAGAGAGGCGATACTGGTTCGACTCGAGCTCCGGAAGCCAGGCGCCCAGCTCGTGGCCCTCGACGCCGTCGAACACCACGGTCAGCCTCGCGCCGACCGCTCCGATCCCGAGGCGGGTCGCCGTTGGCGAGAGGTAGGGATCCTCCGTGAAGGGCCGGTACCAGGCGAGCACCGGCAAGTCGCCGGCGTCCCGGACTGTCTCCGTGGCGAACTTCGCCATCCTGGGAACGCCTCCCCCCCAGGACGGGGGAAGGGTGGAGATCAGGACCCTCCTGGGGCGCCTGGGTCCCGGTGTCGGCACCGCCGAGGCCACGTCAGGCCGCGCCACCCGCCGTCTCTCGTCGAGTCCCAGCTCTGGCGCAAGCCGGTCCAGCACGAACCGGGCCCACCCTCGTAGCCCCCGGCCGGTATGGGCATCCCCCCGGCCTCGCACCCACTCGGCGACCGGCGGCGCGAAGCCCGTCTTCGCACGGGAGAGCACCGGCTCGGGTACGTCGGGCTCCACGGCCCGGGCCATCTCCGCCTTCGTCGGCGGGTCGGCGAGGCCAAGCGAAGCTGCGAGCCGGCGGGCAAGCTCAACGTCGACGAACGGGACGCGGATCTCGAGCGAGTGCGCCATTCCGGCCCAGTCGGCGTCCCGGAGGAGCTGGTTCCGCATGTACCACGTCGACTCGAGCGCCGTGATACGAAGCCGGTCGGAGAGAAGGCCGGAGACCGTGCCCTCGAGGGCCGGCAGCGTGCCGAGGGCTTCCCATCCTTCCCGGACCAGGTCTGCGTCCAGGAACTCCGGCAGCTCCCACGGCATGAAGAGCCCTCGCCGCAGGAAGTACGCCCCTCCCAACGTCCCGCCGTACTCGAGAACGCTCGCCCACTTCGGTGAGGCTGCACGGGAGGCCAGCGGAGCTACCACCCGTCGGAAGAGCCGTCCCGCGGCCGGGACCGCCGTGAACGGCGATAGCGCCCTGGCGGTACGCGGGACCTCGTAGAACGATGGATAGCCGCCGAACAGCTCGTCGCCCCCGAGTCCCGAGAGGGCTACTTTGAGGCCCAGCGACGCCGCCGCGCGGCTCACGAACCACGTGTTGACGCCGTCGATCGACGGCTGGTCCATCGCGGCAAGGATAGCGTCCAGGTCGTCGTCGAAGTCGCTCCGGGTGACCCGAACGGCCTCGTGCCGGATGCCGAGCGACGAAGCGACCTGCCGCGCGACCGGGACCTCGTCCATGGGCGTTCCTTCGTGTTCCGAGAAGCCCAGCGTGACGGAGAGGACGTCGGCTCCGGCGTCCCGGCAGAGCCGCGCGATTGCCCTCGAGTCGAGACCCGCCGAGAGGAAGAGCCCGACCGGCACGTCCGACTCCAGGTGGTGCCGGACGCTGTCCAGGAGCGCCTCTCTCATGGGCGCGCGCTTAGCCTCGTCTCCGAGCCCGCCCCGCTGGCTCGCGACGAGGGCGTCCACGAGGTGAGCTACCCGTGCCCTTCGCGGCCCCGTGCCCTGCCGGTAGATCGCGACCTCTCCCGGAGCGAGGGCGCGAATCCCGCGGTGCAGGGTGAAGGGCTCCGGCACGTGGCCCCAGACGCAGAACCCCACCACGCCCGCAGGATCCGGAACGGCTTCCACCCCGCGCCCGGCGAGCAGGCCCCGGACCTGGGAGGCGGCACGCACGGTCTGTCCGTCGTCCGCCAGGTACAGCGGCTTGATCCCGTACGGGTCCCGCGCGAGGGCGAGCGATCGCTCGGCCTCGTCCCAGAGGGCGAGGGCGTACATCCCGCGGAGCCTTCCGAGCATGTCCGGGCCGTGCTCCGCGTAGAGGGCGAGGAGCACCTCGGTGTCCGTCCCCGTCCTGAAGACGTGGCCGCGTGACTCGAGCTCCGCGCGCAGCGCCTTGAAGTTGTAGATCTCGCCGTTGAAGACGATCGTGAATCGACCCGTCGGGTCACGCATCGGCTGCGCGCCCCGGTCCGAAGGATCGAGGATGGCGAGGCGCCGGTGGCCCAGGGCCACGTCGCGGCGGTCGCTCTCCCAGTAGCCGTGACCGTCCGGTCCCCGGGCTGCCATCGCTTCCCGGATGCGCAGGGCCTCCTCCCTGTCGACGCGGGGCGCGTCAGGGTCGTAGGCGTGGATGGCGACGATTCCGCACATTGCTTCAGGTCCCGAGGCGGCGCGCGGCTCGGCTGCCGGCGTGCGCCGTCGAGCGCGATCCGATGACTACCGCCGAGCCCTCACCGCTCCCTGGGGAGCCCGGACGGCTCCTCGGCCAGCATGGAAAGCAGCAGCCTCCCTTTCTCCTCCTCCGGGGGTCCGACTCGGGCCAGCTCCCGGACGTGCCCCTTCCTCTTCGACGAGAACAGGACGATCCCTCCCGGGTTCACGGCAGCAGCGGCCCCAAGCAGGACGCTCGCGAGCGAAGCCGGGTCGCCTGCGTCGATCCCGAGCCGCTCCGACCAGGCCCTTCTTCGGGCCTCCTGCTTCATCGACTCCCCGAGCCTCGGGAGGGCACCCCTGATCGCACCCTGGGTGATGACGAACGATCCGGAGTAGTCGGGGCGCCGATCCGAGCACACCGACCACTCGAACTGGAGCACCGGAGGAAGACCAGCGCCCGCGTCGACGACGCCGTCGACGAGCCGGCGTGGGCTTCCGATCCCCCACGCTCCGATCGCCCCCTTGGACACCTGCGCCTCCAGCGCTGCCCGCAGGTCGTCTCCCAGGGCCTCCACGCCCCCTTCGTGCACGAGGAACAGGTCGATCCGATCGCAGCGGAGCTTCCGGAGGCTCGCCTCGAGCGAAGCGAGCATCGCCGGGACCGAGTACGCCGTCGACTTCGGCGGTCTCCCGACCTGAGCCACCGCGCCGGCGGCCTCCACGAGGCGCGCCTTCGCGCGAGGGAACCTCGCCACGAGCGGCCTGAGGATCCCCCGAGCGACGTCCATGGCCGCCCTCGCCCTGGGGGGCGGCAAGCCGAACTTCGACGTCACCGTCACTTCCCCGCGATGACGCGCGACCAGCTCCCCGACCAGCGCTTCCGCCTCTCCCAGCCCGTACGGCGGCGCCGTGTCGAAGTGCCGTATCCCGGCGTCGAACGCCGTCTCGAGGAGGGCCAGCGACTCCCGCCGACTCCAGCCGCCGTGCAGCCCAGAGGATCCGTAGCCGATCGCGGTCGTGCCACCCGGTCGCCCTGGGAATCCGACTTGCCTCAGCGGATTCCCTCCGCGCAGAGATGGTCGCCGAGGCGAAGCGCAAGAGCGATCGCCGTGTGTGTCGGATTGGAGAAGCTGCCGCTCGGGAAGACGGCGCTGCTGCAGACGTAGCCGTTCGCGGTGCCAAGGATCCTGAGGGACTCGTCGACGACTCCCGGTTCGGCGCCATCCGTCATCCGGGCGGTGCCCATGTCGTGGTAGTTGTCCCATCCCTTGCCGAGCACGGCGGGGTCACGCGCGGATACGAGTCGCTCGATCCTCACCTCGGCGAGGCCCGTGCTCTCGAAGGCCGACTTCACGCTCTCCGCGAAGGTGGCGAGCGTCTCCACCTCGGCCTGACCGAGACGCCAGTCCAGCTGGGCACGACGCATCCCAAAGGCATCCCTGTCCTCGGAGAGGGTGACGCGGCTCTCCGCGTCGGGAGCCTGCTCGATGAACGCGAGCAACCGGAAGCCGCGGTCCGAGGGGTTGAAGGCTCGCTTGTGGACGAGGTACCGCCAGGCCTGTCTTACGATCAGCGGCCCGGAACGGATGAAGCTCCGCGAGGCCTCCGCGAGGACTTTCGCGCTCGGCCGGCCCTGCAAGACTCTCCGGGCCGCGATCCGTACCTGATGCAGCACCTGCGCGCTGATCTCCGAGTAGAACAGAACCAACCCACCCGCGTTAAGAGAGCGCGCCTCCTCCTGTCTCGCGGCGCTCAGGTAGAGCCGCGGCTGGTACTTGAACCCGCGCAGGTAGACCATGTCCATCAGCCGATGAACCGCCGCGGGATTCCGCGGCACGACGTCCGCGCACTCGAAGGTGGGGTGGTCGAGGAAATACCGACCCAGGGCATCCGATCTCCGGGCCCAGGGCGGCTCGGTGCCGTCCTCGAGAGGTTGCATCAGGAGGCGCGCCGATTCGATGCCACCGACGCAGAAGACGAAACGACGGCCCGCAATTCGGATGCCGCGACCCTCGAGCGTTCTGGCTTTCGCCGACACGATGCGGTCCCCGGAGCAGGCGAGCGCCGTGACCGTCGCATGCAAGATGCAGCGAAGGCGGGACGAGCGCTCGACCTCGGCACCGTGCAGGCGAGCGAAGTCCGGCTGAGGGCACCATCTCGAGAGATGGGCCCGCAGGTCGGGTCCGAACTCGGGCGCGGACAGACCGATGGCTGACCAGACACCCTCGTCGTCCTTGACGCAGCCGCCTAGCCCCTCGTACTCGAGCGCCGTCCTGTAGTAGGGCTCGAGGTCGTCGTACGTGATGGGCCAGCCGCTGCTCCGGATCCAGTCCCGTCTCGCGAAGTCGATCGGGCCGAAGGGCAGGATCTGTCCGCCCCATTGGGTCGAGGTGCCGCCGAAGGCGCGGAATCGCCCGAGGTTGATCCCGTTGTGGTTCCGGCCCACGTTCTTGGACCGATAGAGATCCTGCAGCTCCGGCTCGACGGTGGGCCCGCCCGACTCGAGCATCACGACGTCCAGGCCTCGGCGAGACAACGCGAGCGAAAGCGTGATGCCCACCGGGCCGGCGCCCACGACGCAGACGTCCGTTTCCAGAAGCTCCGGCAGGCCGTCGGTATGGAGATCAGCGAGCATCGTCAAGACCCCGACTCCTCGCGGTCGGCTTGCACGGACTCACGCGAGGCAGACGGACCGGAGGGCTCGGGCAGCGGCGGGCCCGGGCGCTCACGCGGATGATGGAATATCCGTGGGATCGTGCCGCTCCGAGCCGAGCCGCAGCCCGGCACGCACCCGGACGTCGGCGCCGGTTCCGGCCGCCTCTGCCTCCCGCTCCGCGATATCCCCTTCGAACGAGACCCGGAAACGGAGGAAGGCGACGTCGAGCTCCTGGCACATCTCCTCGACCGCGGTGACTCTCTCGCCGGGGATCTTCGGCGACGTCACCACCAGGCCCCTGACGCCATGCGACTTGAAGAGGCGCGGCAGGTCTCCGAGGGTGCCGAGGACGGCCAGGCCGTTCAGGGTGCGGCCCACCTTCTCAGGGTCGTCATCGACGAATCCCGCAGGGTGGTAGAGCGCGTCCGCGCGGGCCCGCAGCTCCCGGAGGGCTGCGGAGCCGCGCCGTCCGGCTCCGTAGAGGAGGACGGGGATGCCGTGGTCGACGGTGCGGGCGCGCCAGTGGGCGAGGAGCCGGTACGAGGCTCGCGTGCCGTTCGTGAGGAGGAGCAGGAGGAGCGCGTAGACGAGGAAGAAGCTCGCCGGAGCTTCGGTGCGGCCCACGACGCCGTCGACGACCCCCGAAGCGAGAGCCGAGGCCGCGACCGCCGCCGACGGGCGAAGCAGGTCTTCCACGCTGGCATGGCGCCAGCGGCCACGGTAGAGGCCGAAGAGCCAGAATGTCAGGAAGGTGACGACGGGCAGGACCGCCGCCAGCTCGAGGAAGAGCGGGCGGTGCCGCACGAGCCCCCAGTCGTCCCACTTCAGGCCGATCGCGCCGTAGGCCGCAGCCACGACGAGCGACAGGTCGACGAAGACGACGAAGAAGCCCCTCTTCAGGACGGGCGTGTCGTACAGCCGGAGCATCGTGCCGCGCTTGAGGAAGGCCAGCTCCTCGTATCCCAGCCGGCCGATCCCGACGGCCGCGGCGAAGAGGAGGGCCAGGAGGAAAAGGGCTGCGTCGCGCGAAGAGACGAAGAGCGAGGCGAAGCCGACGAGTCCCAGGAGAAGGCCCGTCCCGTGGAGGAGAAGCACCGCGCGCCGATGCGTGAGGCCCATCGCGAGGAGGCGGTGGTGTATGTGGCGCTTGTCCGCTTCCATGATCCCGGACGGCGAGGTCGCATCCATGAGGCGGAGGGCTCGCCGGACGATCGAGAGGAGCGCATCCGCGAGCGGGACGCCCAGGATCACGACCGGGACGAGGACGGCGAGACCCGCCGAGAGGATCGCCCCCCCTTGCAGGCATAGGCACGCGAGGAGGAAGCCGACGGAGCAGGAGCCGCTATCGCCCAGGAAGATCGACGCCGGATGGAGGTTGTACGGAAGGAAGCCGGCGAGGGCGCCCAGGAGGATGAGCGACCCCGTGGCGTACTCCCAGCGGCCCGCGAGGATGAAAACACCGGAAAGGCTGGCGGCGGAGATCAGGGCCAAGCCGGCCGAGAGCCCGTCGAGGCCGTCGATCAGGTTGAACGCGTTGGTGACGGCGACGATCCAGAGAATCGAGAGCGGGATCGCGAAGAGGCCCAGCTCGATCCCGTACCCGAAGACGTGCACGTGGCTGCCCAGCCGGATCCCAAGGGCGACTGCCGCGCTCGCGCCGAGTACGTGCGCGGCGAGCTTGACGAGCGCGCGCCGTGGGCGCACGTCGTCCCATACCGAGATCGCGAAGACGGGGAGAAGGCCGATTCCGATTGCGGCGAAGGTAGAGAGCTTCGGCGGCTTCGGGACCGGGAGGACGCCAAAGGTGACGAGGAGGGCAGTGGAAAGGAGGGCGCCGACGACGGCCACGCCGCCGAGGCGCGGGATCGGGCTCTTGTGGACTTTACGTTCGTCGGGGACGTCCACCGCGCCGATCGCCGCCGCCATCCGCTTGGCAAGCGGTGTCAAGGCCAGCGCGAGCGCCGCCGCGATCCCTGCAGGAAGGAGCAGGAGGAGGACCTTCACGATCGTGATCCGATCACGAGCGATTCGGGGGGATTGTCCGTAGGCAGCAAGGTTAGTCCCGCGGGACCGGGGACGCAAGCGCGGGAGGTGCCGGAGGCGGTTCCGCCGGCTGCGGGCTTGCGAGGGCATTCCAGGTGCGCCGGAGTCCTTCTGGCAACTCGGTTGCCAGGACGACTCCGAGTACCACCTCGAGCAGCACCGCGGACGCCGAGGAATGCCGGATGTCCCCAGCGCGCGGTGGCAGGTGCTCGACCGCGGAGGCGGAACCGCTCACGTGGAGGATGGAGTTCGCGAGGACCCGAACGGTCGTCGAGGAGCTTCTGCCAGAGTTCAATGGTTGCCCGTAGGCTGCGGGTGGGGCCGAGGCTGCCGCGAGGATTACCCCGACGACGTCCGCGACGTACGTGAAGTCCCGCGCCTGCTCGCCGTCGCCGTATATGGTCAGCGGGCGGCCGTCGCGGGCGGCAGCGAGGAACTTCGGGATGACGGCGGCGTAGGGGCCTTCTGGGTTCTGCCGCGGCCCGTAGACGTTGAAGAAACGGAGGCTGACGACCGGGAGGCCGAAGACGCGCCAGTAGAGCTCGGCCAGCTCCTCGCCCATTCGCTTCGAGAGGGCGTACGGGGAGAGGGGGCGGCCCTCTTCCCCTTCGACCTTCGGAAGTTTCTCGCTGTCACCGTAGACGCTGGAGGAGGAGGCGAAGACGACGGACCTTACCGCCGCATCCCGGCATGCGGTGAAGACGTTCGCGGTGCCGCGGGCGTTCACGTCGAGAGTCGTGGCGGGGTCCTTCATCGACCGGGGGACCGAGCCGATCGCCGCGAGATGGAAGACGTGGGCGGCTCCGTCGATCGCGGCGCGGCAGGCGTCCAGGTCCCGGATGTCTCCCTCGACGAAGCGGATCCGATCCCGGACGCCGGCCAGGTTCTCCAGCGTGCCGGAGAAGAGGTTGTCGAGGACGGTGACCTCTGCCCAGCGGGCAACGAGGGCATCGACGAGGTGCGAGCCGATGAAGCCAGCGCCGCCGGTGACGGTGACGCGCTTGCCGCGAAAGTCGGGCTCGATCATGCCTTGACGAGCATCCCGGGGAAGGCGTCGCGGGGGACGATGTTGCGACTGTCGACGACGAGCGACGCGAGCTGGTAGAGCGCTGGGTCCTTGAACTGCCTGTGGGCGGTGGAGACGACGACGGCGTCGTGACGGCCTAACTCTTCGGCGGTGCAGGCTGCCGACTCCATCACGAAGGCGTGCTTGCGGCCGCGATGGGAGCGGGGGATGTACGGGTCGCAGTAGGCGACCTCGGCCCCGAGCTCGTGGAAGAGCTCGAGGAGCTCGAAGGAGGGCGACTCGCGGTCGTCGTCGATGTCGGCCTTGTACGAGAGGCCGAGTACGAGCACCTTCGCGCCCTTGATGCTCTTGCCTTGCTGGTTGAGCGCCTTGACCGTCCGGTCGACGACGTACTCGGGCATCCGGGTGTTCACCTCGCCCGCGAGCTCGATGAACCGCGCCCAGACGCCGTGCTCCGCGGCCTTCCACGTGAGGTAGAAGGGGTCGAGCGGAATGCAGTTGTGCACGAAGACGCCGCCGGTGGCGGCGAAGGTGTGGGATCCGGGCACCTCGACCGAGAAGACGGGCTCGCTCCCCTCTTCGAGGCGGACGTCGAGGACCGGGACCACCGAGGCGCCCTTCCAGGGGATCGTGCGGCGGGGCGCGGTGACGCCCCGACGGCTCTCCGCGAGCCGATCGAGCTTCCGCTGCTTCTCGCCGCCCAGGAGGCGCGCCAGTCGCTGCAGGCTGGCCGTCCCGGGAATGCGAATCTGCGGCTGCTCGAGCCGGCGGATCGGTGCGGAGCCCGGGTCCTGGGGCAGGCCTTCGTCTGCGGCGAGTGCGGGCGCTGCCTCCTCAACCCCTCCGTGGACCGGGACGAGGTCGCCCGCCTTCAGGTCCTGCGCCTTCCGGACGACGAGCTCGTCGTCTTCCAGGACCAGCATCGGGTGCCGGTCCGTGGTCCGGAGGATCCGGCCACCGGCCAGGCGGACGGTGGCGATCGGCCCTTCGTACGGGCGCCGGAACAGGAACGAGACCGGCTTCCACGCCTCCTGGCCCGTCTGAGGGTCGATCGAAAGGGCTTCGAGTCCCGTCGGAAGGAGCGCCTGCCCGTCCGGCAAGTCGAGCCGCGTGTCGCTGGCCTGGCGCGACTCGAAGAGATCAGCCAGGCGCACGACCGTGTTGGACGAGCCGTCACGCACGCGGACCGACTCCGTCCCTGCCAGGCAGTGTCCGCCCAAACCGGGACCCGGGTAGAAGGGCATGAAGCCGAAAGGCTTGGTCTTCGCGGCCTCGATGACCTCCCAGACGTCGATCCCCATCCGGTCGAAGACGACCTTCAGCTCGTTGACGAGGGCGATGTTGACGGACCGGAAGACGTTCTCGAGGAGCTTGGCCGACTCGGCGACCTCGGGGCTGCCGACGGGGACGACGCGGTCCACCGCGGCGCCGTAGAGGGCGCAGGCGGCCCGCTGCGAGGGCTCGTCGATGCCGCCGACGACCTTCGGGATGTTCTGCGTGTGGAAGCTGGGGTTGCCGGGGTCCTCGCGCTCGGGAGAGAAGGCGAGGAAGAAGTCCGTCCCGCAGGCGAGGCCCGTGGCCGCGAAGCGCGGCAGGAGCTCCTCGCGGGTCGTCCCGGGGTAGGTCGTCGACTCCAGGACGACGAGCTGTCCCCTGCGCAGGCGCCGGGCGATCTCGTCGGCGGTCTTCTGGATGTACGACATGTCCGGCTCGCGGTGCCGGCCGAGCGGGGTCGGGACGCAGACGATGACCGCGTCGCACTCCGGGAGGCGGTCGAAGTCGGTCGTGGCCGCGATCCGGCCCCGGGCGAACGCCGCTGCCACCCGCTCCGCCCCGATGTGCTTGATGTACGACTCGCCGCGGTGGAGCGCCTCGGGCTTCTTCGCGTCGACGTCGAAGCCGACGACAGAAAAGCCGGACTCCTCGAAGAGGAGGGCGAGCGGAAGGCCGACGTACCCGAGGCCGATGACGCCGACCCGGGCGGTGCGGTTCTGGATGCTGTCGAGGAGGTGGTCGAGGGTATTCATGCTTTTCTGTTGCGAGAGCGGCGCGGAGACTATGGCGACTCGGGTGTCGGCGCCGGCGGTGACAGTGGCTCGAGGACAGCCACCAGCGGCGGGATGTCCTCGCGGACCGTCTTCCACACGCCCTCGAGGTCGACGGAGTCGTACCCGTGGATCAGGATGTCGCGGGAGCCCGCGATCCGGCGCCAGGGAACCTCGGGGTGGGCTTCTCGGTATTCGGCAGAAAGTCGCTTCACGGCTTCCCCGAGCACGAGCAGCTGGTGCAGAACCGCGGACTGGGTCTTCTCGTCCGCCTTGAACGAAGGCAGGTCGAGCTCACCCAGGAAGGCCGCAGCGTTGCGGGCCGCGCGAAGCGCGTCGAGGACGGACGCTTCATCGCGCTGCATAGAGGGGCTCGGCCGTCGACAGGATCTCGTTCCGGCGGATCCAGTTGGGGCTGCTCTCCACGGCCGAACGGACGAGCAGGTCGACCGGCCGACCGAAGAGCTCGGAGAGCTCGTCACGCATCTGCCCTTGATCCAGGAGGGACCAGATCGTGTCGGCCTGAGGCGTGAGAAGGAGGTCCACGTCGCTGTCGGGCCCGAAACTCGCGCGCAGGACGGATCCGAAGGCCGCGAGCTCGGCCACTCGCCACCTCTCGCAGAACGCTGCGAGCGTCGCCGGATCCACCGAGATCGACAGGCTCATCGAGGGCATTCTATCGACGGCGCTCGCCGCGAGCCTTCGGGTCATCGACCCAGGGGACGCCGAGGAGGGCCGCCTTCAGGTGCCCGCCTCCGCCTCACGGACCATCTCGGGCGTGATCGCGGGTGCGTCCTCGGGGACGTCGAACACCGGAAAGCCGCCCCGTTCCCGGACCTCACCCGAGGCCGTTGGACCGCCTCGCGCGGGGGCGGCGAGGCCCTCGTCGGCCAGCGCCTGTTCGAACTCGGGATCGAGCTTGGCGCATTCCTCTCCCAGGCGTCGGTGCCTACGCCGCGATCTGCTCGTACGAGAACTCCGGGATCCCTCTCGATCCAGGCCTGGGAGGCTACGGCGGACCTTCTTCATCGTCTTCGCGTTCGACAGGATCCAGGGGGGCCAGAGCAGCCCCTCGTGCCGTGTTCGTCGGCGGCGATTCGCACCCGATCAGGCGACCCTGGCTTCCACGTACTCGGCCCGGGTGGCGGGCACGTCCTCGCTGCGTCTGGACGAGGCCGGCGCCGACGAGCCGAGGTCACCCTCGGCCGAGGTCCCCCGCCCGGCGCGCGGCCTTCCGCATCAAGGCGAGGTACGCCGGGAGGCGCGAGTAGACCTCTTCGGCCATCGCGGCCTTGTAGAGGTGGCTGGTCCTGTTGCGGTCCTCCAGCATCTGGAAGACGACGTCGTCGCCTTCGTCCAGGAGCCCGATCTGAAACGCAGCCCGGAAGGCCTCCCGTGGGGAAAAGAGCCGCAGGCCCTCCGCCTCCGAGCGCACCTTCAGAGTCTTCCAGAGAAGCTCGAACGAGAACTCGAAGCGCTGGATGGCTGCGTCCCGGACGATGTCGGACTTCGGCTCCCGCAGCGCCTCGTCGAGCCTGGCCAGCGCCGACTCGAGGTCCGACAGGAGCGATTCAAGCGGCGCGGTCATGCAGGGGCACCACGTCTCGAAGGGCGATCTCGCGGAACTGCGCGTCGACCTGCCGGAAGTCGACGACGTCCACTCGGGCCAGGATCGGGGCCGCGTCGAGGAGGTCGCGGAGGTCCGCCATGTCCCGGGCGTCGAGCGGGCGGCCCGCGTCCACCCCGATGTCGTAGTCCGAACGGACGTCGGCAGAGCCCCGGGCCCGCGACCCGAAGAGGAAGACGCGCAGGGGACGGTATCCGGAGAGCGGTCCGGCTACGGCAGCATCGACCGCCTCCAGCAGCACTTCGGGTAGATCGGTTCGCGTCATCGCGTTGTCAGCTCACCCTGGACTTCGGTCAGGCCCGCGGCGCGGTCAGGCCGCGAGGCACGGGAGGCGGCTCAGGTTCCCAGCCGGCCTTCTCGAAGGCCTTCGCCGCGGATCTCCCGGAGATGTTGCCGAACCGCGACACGAATCCGCCTTCAGACGGCCACGACGATGGGCGTACCCTGCGAGTCGGAGCTGCGCGCCGACAGGGCCTTCTGATCTTCGGCCCAGAGCCAGGCCCGAATCGCCTCCTGGATGTTCTCGAGCGCCTCCTTCTCGTCCTTCCCCTGGGAGACGCATCCCGGCAAGGCAGGACACTCCACCACGAACCAACCTTCCTCGTCCTTCTCCAGAGTCACGTGAAACAACACGGTCCTGCCTCCGATCGAATCCTACGCTCCCACACCGAGGTCCCGGGTCTCGACGACGTCGCCGGCCCGGAACTCGATGTAGAGGGTGTCGGTCTCGACGAAGTACTCGACCTTCACGGCTTGCCGCCTTCCAGCAGGCTCGTCGCCAGGTCCACGGCCTGTCGCGCGATCGAGACGGCGTCCTCGGCGTCATCGCGTCCGAACAACTCCCACGGCGTGCGCCAGGTCCCCTCGTCTCCGTAGTCGGATGCGACGTGCACGGCTGCTCC
The DNA here is from genome assembly GCA_008363385.1 of Acidobacteriota bacterium. Taxonomy (GTDB): domain Bacteria; phylum Acidobacteriota; class Thermoanaerobaculia; order UBA5066; family UBA5066; genus RHKY01. Next base: position 42,005 of record RHKY01000031.1, read on the forward strand.
CAGCCGCTCGGCGAGGGTTGCCAGCTTGTCGAGGGCGCTCTGGCTCGCGGTGGCCGTCGATTCGGCAGCGAGCTGCCGCAGCAGGCTCCCGGGGGCATGAGTCCTTCCGACCGGTCCGGCATTGGCGAGGACCGCCTTCGCGGCGTTCTCCGTCGCGAGCTCGCTGGTGTCGACGCACGAACGCCAACGGCCCAGATCGATGTCCTGGGTGGCCTCGCCCAGGTACCCCTTCGCCAGCTTGATCCGGTAGGCGACTTCCTCGTTCACCGCTTCGCTCCATCCAGAGCAATGGGCTGCGCGTCCGCCGACCTCGGCCTGACCCTCCAGACTTCGCCGTCGGGCGTGCGGACCCGGAAGAGGCCGCGAGCGAACATCCTGGCCCGCAAGGCTTCGAGTCGCCGGCTGGCGTGCCCCTCGGGGTCGAAGAGGACGTCCCCGTCGAGGGCGATGTCGAAGAGGAGCGACGACTCGTGCCTCTCCAGCTCGTCCAGCGTCCACACGATCGGCGAGACCATCCCCCGCCACGACTCGGGCAGGCTCATGACCAGCTCCACGACCTCGCGCACTGGACGCTCATGCCGGGCCCGGATCACGACGAGAAGGTCCCAGTCGCTCCCAGGCTCGGCCTCGCTCCGCGCTCTCGAGCCGAACGAGACGATGGCGACGAGGCGGCCGGCGAGCGAGCGCCGGAACGCCGCGACCAGCTCCTCACGCGACGGGCAGAGCGATTGGAGGTTCACTGACTTCGGGGCCTTCTCTTCGCGAGCTCGGAAGGATGCCTGAGCGACTGTCTCACGGCGCCTGGACGAGGCCGGCGCCGACGTCGGTGGCCAGGAGCGGGAGGCGGCTCAATCCCGGAGGAAGTCCTCGGGGTCGATCCCGGCCTGGCGCAGGATGGCCCGCAGGGTACCTTCGGGAATATCGCCCGGGTGGTTGGGAAGGGTCGTGTACCTGTTTCTTGCGGGGTGATACCAGATCTCGTGGCTCCCGGCCGCTTGCCGATCGAACTCGAATCCGCGACGCCTCAGCCGGGCAGCGATCTCCCGATAGCGGAATCCGGCAAGCCTCCCCAGGATCAGCCTCCGACGACGAGCGTCAGATCCAGCGGCTCGCTGATGGGCGGCGGTTCGTCGAGTGGCTCCCGACCGGCCTGCGCGTCGAGGAGCTTCCTCGCAACGTCGCGAGCGATCTCGAGGGTCTCCGCGATCGTCCGCCCCTGGGCGACCAGCCCCTGTACGTCTTCCGATGACGCCAGGAAGACGCCCTCGGGCAGCCGCTCCACGTGAACTCGGATGATCCGTTCCAAGGGACAGCTCCTTCAGCGTCCGGGCTGCCGGCCAGTCGGATCGGCCTCCCGGACATGCTTCCGGCTCATTCTATGGTGGGTCGCGCGCGGGCCCTTCACGGCGCCTGGACGAGGCCGGCGCCGACGTCGGTCGCGAGGAGCGGGAGGCGCTTGGCGGTCTGGGTGATCAGGGTCCAGATCTCGAGCGGCGTGGCGGTGGGGTTGGCCTCGGCGAGGAGGGCGGCGATGCCGGCGACGTGCGGCGTCGCCATGCTGGTGCCCGAGAGGCGCTGGTAGCGCTCGGGCATCGGGAAGCTGGAGTGGACGTCGACGCCGGGGGCGGCGACGTCCACCTGGCCTCCCTTCGGGTCGAGGCCGCGGTTGGAGAAGGACGGGACGCGCAGCTTCGGGTCGAGGGCGCCGACGGCCATCACCGAGGGGCAGTTGGCCGGGTGGCCGACGGGGGCGAAGTGCCCGGTTCGCCGCTCGCTCTCGTTGCCGGCGGCCGCGACGACGAGCGTCCCCTTCTTCAGGCCGCGCTTGGCGGCCGTCTCGAAGACCTTCGAGTACGGCTGGCCAAGCGAGACCTCGGCCCCGAGGGACATCGAGACGACGCGGCAGCCCTTCGAGATGGCCCAGTTGACGCCCGCGAGGATCCAGCCGTCCGCCCCGCCGCCGTTGTCGTCGAGGACCTTCCCGGCGTGGATCCCGGCCTCGTGGGCGACGCCGTACCGGGGCATGTGGTACGGCGCCTTCGGGCCGCACGCGGTGCCGATGCAGTGGGTGCCGTGGCCGTGGCCGTCCTGCGGCTTCGACCCCGGGACGAAGCTCTCGGCGACGATCTCGCGGTGCGGGTAGTCGGGGTGCTTGAGGTCGAAGCCGGTGTCGAGGACGGCGACCTTCACTCCCTTTCCCGAGAAGGCCGAGCGGTGGACGTTCGTGGCTTGCAGGCCCCAGGTGTACTCGCTCTCGCCGAGGGCGGGCGAGCCGAGGAGATCCAGGGCTCCGGGGGCGGCTTCTGCCGCGAGCTGGGCAACGAGGTCGTTGACGGCGTCGCGGTAGCCGCGGAGGTACTCGGGGAGGTGGGACGGGTCGTCGTGAAGGGCGCGGACGGCCCTCTCCGGCTCGACGGCGAGGAGGGGGCCCTGGGCCGAGGCCTTCTCGGCGAGCGAGCGGGCTTGGTCGGGGTCCGCGTCGACGAGGGCGACCCCCAGCTCGTGGAGGACGTAGGCGTCGGCCTCGCCCAGGTCGTCTTCCGTGGCCCGGCAGCCGGCGAAGTCGGCGCTGCACGCCGCCCGCAGGCCGGCGGCGTTCCTGAGGTCCGCGACGCCGAACCCGTCCAGCCCCTCGCGGAAGAGGACGAGGAGCCGGCCGGTGGTGGCGGGCGCCTTCGCGGGCGGGGGTTCGAGGCGAGGCTTTCTCATGTTCTTCTAAAGGGACACTTTAGGATTCTCACGCCCCGGCGGTCAGCCGGGGCGTCTCGTCTCGGAGGGACCGAGTTCCCGGGGCCACTCCGGCCGCGTAGGCCTGCCCGCAGCGCGACGCACGTCGTTGGCCATCCGTTGGAGGACGAGGAGGATGCCGAGCTTCCGCTCTATGGGGAGTCGGGCCAGCTCCAGCCGCCTCTGGCGCTTCGCCTCGAAGATGGCGATCTCGGGTCCGCTCACGACGACGTCAGGTCCCACGGACACCTCCTGACCACGCGGCCCAACGCTCGGCGAGCCCGAACCTCTCGAGAATCGAAGCGAGCCGGCGCGCATCCACCTCCGCTTCCTCGAGCAGCTGTTGCGCCCGGACACGGTCCTTCGACCGCCCCGTCTGAACAGCAATGGCGAGAAGGTACTCCACCCGGACGACCCTCGTCGGAGTCCCTCCAACCGTGTGCGGCTGCGCGTTGCGCGCGGCCTCCAGCACCAGGGAGTTGTACGCCGGAAGGAGCTGCACCGGGATGCCATGAAGAACGACGTGCTCGCCCTGCGGGACTCCGCCGCGACTCTTCAGGAATGCCAGCTGCGGCTCCATCGTGACGACGGCAGCGTTCGCCTGGCTCTCGGATAGAACGACGAAGACGTCGAGGTCGTGCGTCGCGACCGGTTCAGCGTAGAAGAGCGCGGCCACAGCGCCCCCGATCGCGTACGTCTCGACGAGACCCGCCTCGACGAGCTCGTTCAGGACTTCGAGAACGGCTTCCATCGTGATTCGTTCAGGCTCGCTGCTCGCCCGGCGGGAGGATCTTCTCGAGGAGGTGAGTGACGCCGGCGCTGGCTGCCTCGCGCCGGATGTAGGCGAGGTCGATGGCCTCACCGCAGCCAGCGAGGACGGAGGCCGCGTCTCGGAGCTGGCGCTCGGATCCGGAGAGGGCGGCCCACTTGAGCTTCGAGACGATGGAGCCCTCCGGGGAGATGACGTAGACGTCGACGTCGAACAGGCGCGCCCCCCTCCGCCTCGCGAGCTCGCCGCGCTCGAAAGGCCGATCGGGGCACACGATCAAGTCCGCCTTCCATCCGGACTCGAGGTGGATGACATTGAGCATCCCCCGGGTCCTCAGGGCCTCGGCGGCCTCGTCCCGGCTGACGTAGAAGCCCTCCTTCAGCTCGTCCAGCAGACGGCTCAGCTGCGCTGGCCGCGGGTCGAAGACGACGTCGACGTCCTGGGTGGCTCGTGGCTCGCCGTAGAAGGCGGAGGCGGTGGAGCCAGTGATCATCCAGGGTATCCCCGCGGCATTCAGGGCAGCCGCGAGCCGGACGAGGATGTCGCGTGGAGAGGTCATCGGCTCGAGCCCGCGGCGCCTGTGAAGCGATCCGCCAGTGCGTCGCCGTAGATGCGCCGGAAGAGCTCTGTGCGAAGCCGGAAGTCGTCGTACTCCGGGTGACGCATCCGGATGCCCGCGAGGACGGCCTCGCGGGCGAGCTCCGACGCCGCGAAGGCTGCCTCGACACGCCCCTCCGGGCCGAGCCGGGCGTGGATCTCCCGGACCTTTCTCCAAGCCGCCTCCGAAGTGTCGAGGGGGCGAGAGAAGGGATGGGGATGTTCTGGCGAGGTCACCGGTAGATGGAGGCTCGATGGCCTACGCGGAACCTGTAGGTACCGAGCGCCGGCTGAGTCAGATGCTCGGCGCTCCGAAGAGCCTCTCGTGGGAATGCTTCTTTCCGGCTGCGTACTGGGCGCGGGCCTCGCGAATGCCCGCGAGATAGCGCGGGGAAGACGCCGCGAGGAGCTCCTCGAGGAACACCTCTCGGTCTGCCTTCTTCATCCGCTGAACGGCGGAGATGATCACGGCCGGGCTCAGGTCCATCCGAACTGTCACCGGGGCCGTCCGGTCGCCGACGGAGGTCGTCTCTCGCTTCATGGTCATGCGCGTTCTATCCGGGGTCCGCTCCGCTCCCGCGTTTACGGCTCTTCCGGATCAGCGCCCCAGGAGGCGCGCCACCCTCGCGTAGACGTCGCGGCGATGGCCGACCGTGACCACGACGACTGTGACCTTCTCTCCCTGGACCTGGTAGACGATCCGCCAGTCGCCGGTGCGCCAGGAGCGGAGGCCTTTGAGCTCGAAATGGAGCGGCTTTCCGAGAGTCGGGTCGGACGCGAGCTCGAGGACCGCTCTCCGGACTCTCTCGCGGACCGCAGGGTCGAGCTTCCGGATCGCGTCTCGGGCCGAGTGGGTGTAGACGACCGTCCAGGTCAACCCCAGACCTCGTCTTGACCGACGACGCGCCCCTCACGGAGGTCCTTCAGGCCCGAGCGGATTCGCTTCATCAACCGCGGGTCGGAAAGGATCTCCAGGGTCTCCAGGAGCCCCTCGTACTCGTCGACGGAAACCAGCACACCCGCCGGGTGCCCCGACCGGGTGATGACGAGTGGCTCGCCGAGGTCTTCAACTCGCGCCAGCAGCCCAGCCAGGTGGGCCTTCGCTTCGGAGAGAGGGACCTGCTTCATGACCTGATTATGGACTAGAATTCAGACCACTCAGTCCAGCGGGATCTCGGACTTCCAGTCGCCCTTCTCGTGGTAGGGGGGCTGGCCTTCCTTGTCGAGGACGAAGGTCTCGAGGACCAGGGCGTCCATGTTCGTCCGCATGAAGCAGCGGTAGCTGTCCTCGGGGGTGCAGACGATCGGCTCGCCGCGGACGTTGAAGCTGGTGTTGACGACGACCGGGCAGCCGGTCTTCTGCCGGAAGGCCTCGAGGATCTCCCAGTAGAGGGGGTTCGTCTCCTTGCGGACGGTCTGGATCCGGGCGGAGTAGTCGACGTGCGTGACGGCCGGGATCTCGGACCGGACGACGTTGAGCTTGTCGATCCCCCAGAGGGCCTCTTCCTGGGACGTCATCTTCCGCTGCCGCTTCTTCGCCACGTCGGCCACGAGGAGCATGTACGGGCTGTCGACGGCGAGGTCGAACCACTCGGCGGCGTGCTCGCGCAGGACCGACGGCGCGAACGGCCGGAACCCTTCGCGGAACTTGATCTTGACGTTCATCGTGGCCTGCATCCTCGGCAAGCGGGGGTCGCCCAGGATGCTGCGCGAGCCGAGCGCTCGCGGGCCGAACTCCATCCGCCCCTGGTGGAGGCCGACGACCTTCTCCTGCGTCAGGAGTTCGGCGACGGCGCCGGGGAGAGCTTCGCGCTCGACGCGGCGGTACGGGAGCTTCCGCGCGTCGAGGAAGGCCCGGATCTCCTCCTCGGTGTGGCGCGGGCCGAGGTAGGCCCCCTTCATCCCGTCGGCGTAGGGCGCGGGCTGGCCGTTCCCCTTCGCGGGTGCGACCCACGTGCCGGCCTTCTCGGGGCTCGTCCGCGGGTTGCCGAGGTAACGGTGCCAGAGCGAGAGGGCGATGCCGACGGCTCCCCCGGCGTCCCCGGCCGCGGGCTGGATCCAGACATTCTCGAACGGCCCCTCGCGCAGGATCCGCCCGTTGCCGACGCAGTTGAGGGCGACGCCGCCGGCCATGCAGAGGTTCGTCAGGCCCGTCTCCCTGTGCGCGAAGCGGGCCATCTTCAGCATCGACTCCTCGGTGACCTCCTGGATCGACCGGGCGAGGTCGAGGTCCTTCTGTGTCATCTTCGTCTCGGGCTCGCGCGCCGGGCCGCCGAAGAGCTTCTCGAAGGCGCGGTTGGTCATCCGCAGGCCGTCGGCGTATCCGAAGTAGTCCTGGTTGAGCCGGATCGAGCCGTCGTCGCGGACCTCGACGAGCTTCTCCCGGATGAGGCCGACGTACTTCGGCTCGCCGTAGGGGGCAAGGCCCATGACCTTGTACTCGCCGGAGTTGACCTTGAAGCCCGTGTAGTACGTGAAGGCGCTGTAGAGGAGCCCGAGGCTGTCGGGGAAGCGGAGCTCGCGGAGGAGCGTCAGCTCGGTGCCGCGGCCGTAGCCGAGGGAGCTGGTCGCCCACTCGCCGACGCCGTCCATCGTGAGGATGGCGGCCTCCTCGAACGGCGAGGGGAAGAACGCGCTCGACGCGTGGCTCTCATGGTGGTCGCCGAAGAGGACCTTGCACGGCAGCGCCGCGCCCCGCTTCTTCGCAGCCTTCTCGTCGGTCTCGCCCGCGACCTTAGCCAGCTCGGTCCGGAGGACGTCCGGCAGCCAGAGCTTCTCCTTCATCCAGAGCGGCATCGCCTGGACGAACGAGGCGAAGCCCCGAGGGGCGTAATCGGTGTAGGTCTCCAGCAACCGGTCGAACTTGGTGAGCGGCTTGTCATAGAAGCCGACGAGGTCGACCTGCTCGGGGGTGATCCCGGCCTCCTTCAGGCACCAGGCGACGGCGTGGCGCGGGAAGCGGTGGTCGTGCTTCTTCCGCGAGAAGCGCTCTTCCTGCGCCGCGGCGAGGATCTCCCCGTCGACGACGAGACACGCCGCCGAGTCGTGGTAGTAGGCCGAGATGCCGAGGATTCTGGTCAGGTTGCTGCTCAGAACAGCGTGTAGATGAACGGCGCGACGGCCGAGCCCTGCGAGACGACGAGGAGGAGGCCGACGAGGAGCAGGACGATGACGATCGGGGCGAGCCAGTACTTCTTGTTGTGCTTCAGGAACTCGCCGAACTCGGAGACGACTTGCAGCTTGCTCATCGCGGGCCTCAGTAGAGCTTCTCGTAGTGCTTCGGGTCGAGGTGGCGCGCCGGGTAGGGGTGCCAGTAGCTGTCGGCGGGGGCCGAGCGGCGGCGGAGCGGGTCCGAGCCGGTCAGGCGGCGAAAGATCCCGATCGGCGTGACGACGAGGTAGAAGACGACGAAGAGGACGACGCGGGTCATCACCCAGCCGAGCCCCTCGGCGAGCGTCATCCAGCCGCGGTGAGGGAGGGCGAGGGCCTTCGGCGCGGCCGCGCCGAGGAGGAAGAGGAGCGCGCCGATGCCGAGGAGGACAGGCGCCGCGACGGGGAACCGTCCGCGGAAGAGCCACCACCCGCCGATCGCGGCGAGGATCCCGCCCACCAGGAGCCCGAACGAGCGCAGCTCGCGGACGGAGGCGGGGGGGTGAGGCTGGGCTGGGCTCATCGAGCTCCCTGCAGATCGAAAGTGATACTTTCGTTTATCCTGATAAACTGAGGTTGATGCTTCGACGGTCCCTGGCTCTCCCGTCTCGCCCCGAGACGACCTTCTCCCTCTGGGGACCCCGCCAGACCGGGAAGAGCACGCTCCTGCGCGCCACCTACCCGGACGCGACGTGGATCGACCTGCTGAAGTCCGACGAGATGGCGCGCTACCTGTCCCGGCCCGCGCTGCTTCGCGAGGAGCTGGAGGCCAGGCCCGCCACGGGAGTCGTCGTCGTCGACGAGGTGCAGAAGGTGCCGGCGCTCCTCGACGAGATCCACTGGCTGATCGAGAACCGCAGACGTGTCTTCGCGCTCTGCGGGTCGAGCGCGCGCAAGGTCCGGCGGTCCCACGCGAACCTGCTCGGAGGGCGCGCCGTCCGCTACGAGCTGACCGGCCTCGTGGCGCCGGAGCTGGGAACGGCGTTCGACCTGGACCGGATGCTGAACCACGGAACGCTTCCCCGGCACTACCTCTCCGACGAACCGCGGCCGCTCCTGCGGGCTTACGTGGGGGACTACCTGAAGGAGGAGATCGCGGCCGAAGGGATCGTCCGGAGGATCCCAGCCTTCTCGGGCTTCCTGGCGGCGGCCGCGCTCGCGGACGGCGAGATGGTCAGCTACGCGACGATCGCGCGGGACTGCGGCGTCTCGGCGCCCACGGTGAACGGGTACTTCGAGATCCTCGTCGACACGCTGCTCGGCCGGTTCGTCCCCTCGTTCACGCGCCGGCCGAAGCGCCGCGTGATCCAGGCCCCGAAGTTCTACTTCGCCGACGTGGGCGTCGTGAACGTCCTGGCCCGCCGCGGCCGGGTCGAGCGCGGGTCCGAGCTGTACGGGAAGGCGTTCGAGAGCTGGGTGCTGCACGAGCTGTGGGCCGCGTCCCGCTACCGGGAGCTCTACTTCGAGATCTCGTACTGGAGGGTGGCCAGCGGGTTCGAGGTGGACTTCGTCCTGGGAGACATGGAGGCCGCCGTCGAGGCGAAGGCGGTCGAGCGCGTCACGTCCGATCACCTGAAGGGGCTTCGTCAGCTCGCCGTCGACCACCCGGAAACGCGGCAACGGTGGCTCGTCTGCCTGGAGCCCCGGGCCCGGAGGACCGAGGACGGGATCGACATCCTGCCGTACCGCGAGTTCGTCCGGCGCATCTGGAACGAGGAGCTGCCTCGCGGCTGAACCCCGGCAGCCTTCGAACGAGGTCTTCCCTGCTGACCGGGGAGAGCCGCGTTGAGGTAGTCGAGGAGCATCGCCGAAGAGATCCTATCTCACCGTGGAATCGATAGTCAGGCGGACTGCGCGCCCGCGGGCCTCGCCCCGAGCCACCAGTCGAGCGTCCTGGCGAGGCCGTCCTTCATCGTCGTGGTCGCGCGCCAGCCGAAGCGCTCGGCGGCGCGGGTGGTGTCGAGCTTCCTCCGCGGCTGGCCGTTGGGCTGGCTCGTGTCCCAGACGATCCCGCCCTCGAAGCCGACGAGGGCGCGGATCGTCTCGGCGAGGTCCTTGATCGAGATCTCCTCGCCGGAGCCGAGGTTGACGGGGTCCTCGCCGTCGTACCGCTCGGCCGCAGCGAGGATCCCCTCGGCGGCGTCCTCGACGTAGAGGAACTCGCGCGTGGAGCTGCCGTCGCCCCAGAGGGTGACGCTCGTCTCGCCGCGGTCCTTGGCCTCGAGGAACTTCCGGATCATGGCGGGGATGACGTGGCTGGTGACGAGGTCGAAGTTGTCGCGCGGGCCGTAGAGGTTCACCGGGAGGAGGAAGACGCCCGGGAAGCCGAACTCCTGCCGGTAGCCCTGGAGCATGACGAGGAGCGACTTCTTGGCGATGCCGTACGGGGCGTTCGTCTCCTCGGGGTAGCCGTTCCAGAGGTCCTCCTCGCGGAACGGGACGGGCGTGAACTTGGGGTAGGCGCAGATGGTCCCGAGCTGGACGAACTTCTCGAAGCCGGGAAGGCGCCCCTCCTCGATCCCCGCGCGGCAGGCCTCGATCAGGTGGATCCCCATCAGGGCGTTGTCGCGGAAGAAGCTGCCGGGGTGGAGGCGGTTGGCGCCGATGCCGCCGACCTTGGCCGCGGCGTGGATGACGACGTGCGGCCGCGACCAGGCCAGGCACCTCTCGACGTCCTCGACCCGCGTCAGGTCGAACTGCTCGATCCGCGGGACGAAGACCTCGGTCCCCGCGAGGGCCTGGAGCCGCTCGACGAGGTGGCTGCCGAGGAAACCGGCACCACCGGTCACGAGGACGCGCTTGCCGGCGAGGGTGATCGTCACTGCTGTCTTTTCGTCGCGATGGCGCTACGGCCGGATCCAGACGCGTCGTTCAGGCCGCAGCAACCAGAGGGATCGAGTAGAGCCCGAACGACGGGTCCGCCGTCATGACGGTCAGCTTCTCGACGAGCGCCTGCGCGACGAGAAGCCGGTCGAACGGGTCCCGGTGGTGCATAGGAAGCGACGCGACCTGCAGGGCATGCGAGTGAGCGATCGGAAGCGGCTCGAGCGCCTGGGCCGCCATCCGGGAGGGCACGAACGTGGAGGGTGGCTCCGGGAGGGTCAGCTTGCCCAGGGCGTACTTGATCGCGATCTCCCACGCGGATGCGGCCGAGAGGTAGACGGTGTTCCGGCGCGAGACCAGGAGCCTGCGCGCTTCCGGCGACAGTCGTTCCGGCTCCGCGAGGCTCCAGAGCCAGCAGTGCGTGTCGACGAGGAGCTTCACCCTTCGAAGTCCCGGAGGACGTCCTCGGGAAGCGGAGCGTCGAAGTCGTCGGCGATCCGGATCTTCCCGGCGTCGAGGCCCAGCGGACGCCGCGGGCTCGACGCGTCGAACGGGACCAGCCGGGCCACGGGCTTCCCGGCGCGAGCGATGACGATCTCCTCGCCGGCCTCGACGCGGACGAGAAGCTGCGAGAGGCGGGTCTTCGCGTCGTGAACGTTGACCTCGGTCATGGCAGTAGACTAAGTCCTCGACTAAGTTAGATCAAGGGATTCGACCACCGTCGCCGCGAAGCGCTCGAGGTCGCCGATGTTCTTCTCGACGATGGCGCGGACGACGGCGGGGTCGAGGGTGGTGTAGTCGTGGACCGCGACGTTCCGGAAACCGACCACGGAGCGCATGGCGACGAGGAGTTCGCCGGACAGGGCGCCGCGGTTCGCGAGGATCTCGAAGGCGTTCCGCGCGTCGCGCGGGACCTCCCAGCCGTTCTCGGCGATCAGGTGGTTCGCCAGGTCGATGCAGGCCTCGGCCGCCCGCTGGAGGTTGAGGACGGCGAGGTCCTGCCGCATCCACTCCTTGTCGGGCTGCGGCACGAGGGCCGGCAGGTCGCGGATCGTCCCGGTGGCCTTCCGGATGGTGGAGGCCTTCGCCAGGACGACGTCGCGGTCGGCCTTCAACGGCACGTGCGGGCCCAGGCGGCCATCGCCTGCTCCACGGGGCGGCGCTGGATCTTCACGTCGAAGTAGAGGGCGGGCGTGTACATCCGGAACTCGGCGAGCGCCCGGGCGTCCTCCACGAGGACCGGCACGCCGTGCTCGAGGACCTGCATCCTCACGATCGCGTCTCCGCGGCGGAGGTCGAGGAGGTCGACGGTGCGGTGGAGGTGCCGCTCGAGGCGCTGCGAGATCTCGAGCCGCTCGTCCGGCGAGAGGGCGCGATCGGCCCAGAGGGCGACGTCGACGTCGCTCTCGGGGCCGAGCCTCCCCGCCGCGGCCGAGCCGTGGACGTACGCGAAGCGGACCCCGACCGGGGCGTCCTGGAGGACGTCGCGGACGGCGGCGGCGATGTCTGGGTCGAGGGCGGTCAAGGACGCGTCAGGAGACCGGGGAGCCCGGGGGGCCGATCGAGACGTCGCGCGCGAGGTCGACGGCCTCGACGCCGTCGAGGTCCGTGAGGCGGCCGACGACGTCCCCCGGCGCGCGGCCGGTGATCGTGCCGACCGACTCGAGGACGCCGTCCACCGTCATCCCGGCAGCCCGCAGGCGGCCGGCGACCTCGTGGAGGCGATCGCCGTGGAGCTCATCGACGGTGACGACGACGGGGACGAGGCTGGTCGCGGTCATCGCTCACCTCCTTTTTCGTCTCCGGCTCCAGCGCGGCGGCGGAGCAAGAAGTCCCGGCACGCCACTGCTCGCCCGTGCAGCCCGTCTCCATGGGCGAGTCGGGCGACGGCCAGGTCCTCCTCGGCGAAGGCGAGCCAGGTCTCAGGCAGCCCGCTCATACAGCACGCGGCCGCTCCCGAGGATCTCGTCCCGCACGAAGGGCCGCTCGGCGACGAGTCGCTCCAGCTCGGCCGGGGTGTAGGCCAGGATGTCCGTGGCGACGACCGGGCGGAGGATCCGGCGAAGCTCGGCCAGGCGCCGGAAGAACGGTGCGTCCGTATCCAGGACGACGACGAGGTCGATGTCCGAGTCCTCTTGGGGGGCTCCTCGCGCAACGGATCCGAAGACCAGGACCGTCCGGACCCGGTGGTCCCGGGACAGGATCCCCACGTAGCGAGCCAGCTCCGCGCGAAGGAGCGCGAGGCGATCGCTCGGATCAGCCGAGTCCGGGGCGGAAAGCGAAGTCAACATGATGCCCGCAGGCGGCCGGCGACCTCGTGGAGGCGATCGCCGTGGAGCTCATCGACGGTGACGACGACGGGGACGAGGCTGGTCGCGGTCATCGCTCACCTCGGAAAACTCCGAGGCTCCGCCCCCTTGGGTCGACATTCGATCGACGCCCGCACGGCTCATCGGCTCCGGTTACGCCCCCCGACGAGCCTGTAAATCAGATGATGGGGCCGGGGAAGAAAAAAGCAATCAAAGCAGCGACCAGAGCGGCCGAAGGGTAGCAGATCGAGCCCGATCCGGCCAAATCGAGGAGCTTCCCGCCTGCCCCCGTGCGCGCCGCTCAGGAGGAGCGCGCCGGGCCGTTCCGGCGGCTCCCGTTCGCCCGTCCGGCGGGCTCGGCGCGGGCCAGGAGGAAGGCCTCGAGGAGCTCCGGGCCGGTCCCCGCGCCGCTCTTGACCCCCTCGTCGATGGCCGCGATCTCCTCCATCGCCGCGACGAGCTGGCCCAGCGTCCATTCCTGAGCCGCGAGCCACGAACGGTGGAGGACGAACGGGTGCCCGTCCACCGGGACGGGGGCGCCGCCGGGGCGCGGGCTCTTGAGGACCGGGAGGACCCGGTCGACGAACGTGCGGTAGTCCGCCCGGCGGATCCGCTCGTCGCCCCCCTTCGCCTCGGCCGCGGCGGCCTTCAGGGCGAGCATCCGGCGGACCTCGCCCGCCAGGAGGCCGAGGAGGGGGAAGAACGCGGCCTCTCCCCGGGGGCCCTTCTTGGCGCCGGGGGCGGGCCCGGCCGCGTCCTTTCCGAACGGCCGGAAGGCGGCGAAGTCGTCGGCGGCCATCAGCTTCTCGAGGAGGCGGAGCGCGGGGACGAACCGGCGCTGGGCCACGGCCTCGACGAAGTCCGAGCCGTACTCCTTCTTCTCGTCGGCCACGAGGCGGGCCGCGGCCTCGGCCGTGACGCGGCCGCCGGAGGCGCCGGCCACGAGGCGGTCCAGCTCGAGGAGGAACGGGCGCGCCGAGAGGCGGCCCCTCTCGGTCAGGATGTCGAAGACCTCGGAGTCGACGGCGACGCCCCGCTCCACCGCGCGCTCGAGGCCGAGCGCGATCAGCCGCTCGCGCCGCGAGGCGTCGTCCGGCGCCTCGAACCGGGCCGTCGGGGCGCCCCGGGCGAGCGCGGCGAGCGCGTGGTGCTCGGGGTCCGGCGAGACGGCGTGGACGAGGAGGACGTTGTCCCCGGCGCCGGCCCGCTCGGCGTAGTCCAGGAGCCGCCCGGCGGCGGTCTCGGCGGCCTCCCCCTCCTCTTCTCCCGCGAGCTCCAGGAGCGCGGCCAGCTCGGGCGTCCGGTCGACGCGCTTGACCCGGCCGGTGACCTTGCGGGCGGCCTCCTCGGCGCCGTTCTCGAGCGTGGCGCCCGCGGCCAGGACGAGCGCGCGGGCCTTGCGGGCCATGCGCGCGAGGGCCGCCGCGTCCTGCGGGGCGCCCGGGGCGGCGCCGAGGCCCGCCTCGCGAGCGTCGTCGAGGAGGGTGTCGACCTCCTCGGCCGTCAGCTTCCTGGCGCGGAAGAGGTCCGTCCCGTCCAGGACGACGAGCCGGTTCGTGGCGAAGAGGGCCACGGTCGCCGCGTCGGCCACGGCCTCCTTCGTCCCCCCTCCCGCGGCGTCGTACTCGGAGACCTCTCCCTCGGGGAAGGCCGCGCGGAAGGCGGCGGTGCAACGGCGGGCGGCCTCGTGGACGACCCAGTCGTCGTCGCCGAGGACGAGGAGGACGGGCGGGAAGGGCGCCCTTCCGAGCGCGCCGAGGACCTTCGCCAGCGGGGCGAAGGGGTCGTCGCGGCGGGTCGTCCGGGGAGGGGCGGCCATCAGGGCTGGGCCAGGCGCTCGAAGCCGGGGGCCACCAGCTCGACTGCGAAGACCGGGGTGACCTTCAGGGTGAGGGCCGCCAGCCGGCAGGGCCACCTCTCGGCCACGAGGCGCGCCTCGACCCGGCGCCAGATCCAGAGGGCGAGGTTCTCGGCGGTGGGGACGGTCTCCTCGAAGCCGGCGACCTCGGCGTTGAGGTGGCGGTGGTCGAGCGGGCGGTCGACCTCCTCCTTCAGGATCCGGTCGAGGTCGAGGAGGTTGACGATCATCCCGTGCTCCGGGTCGGGCTCGCCCGCGACGTAGACCTCGAGCGCGTAGTTGTGCCCGTAGCCCGCCTCGTTGGCGCCGGGGCCGTACGTCCGGCGGTTCCACTCCTCGCTCCTGGCGGGGTTCCAGAGGCGGTGCGCGGCGTTGAAGTGGATCGTGCGGGAGAGGAGGAGGGCCATGGGGCGCCGATTCTATTCGCGAGACGGCGCCGTCGCCCCGCCTACAATCTCCCCGTGATCATCCGGCCCGGTACGGCGCTGGGTCCGTACGAGGTCGTCGCGCCGCTCGACGCGGGCGGGATGGGGTCCGTCTTCCGCGGGAGGGACCCGCGCCTGGGGCGCGAGGTGGCGATCAAGGTGCTGCCCGTCGCCTCGATGAAGGACGAGCGGCGCGTGAAGCGGTTCCTCCGCGAGGCGCGCGCCGCCGCGGCCGTGACGCACCCGAACATCGTCGCGATCTACGACGTGGGCGAGGCGGAGGTGGACCTGGCGGCGCCGGTCGGGGCGGAGCGGGTGGCGCTGCGGTTCCTGGTCGAGGAGTTCGTCGAGGGGCCGTCGCTCAGACGCCTCCTGCGCTCGGGGCGGCCGCCGCTCGGGCGGCTGGTGGAGATCGCCACCGGGATCGCGCGGGGGCTCGGGGCCGCGCACGAGAAGGGGCTGATCCACCGGGACCTGAAGCCCGAGAACGTCCTCCTCGACGCGCGCGGCACGGCCAAGATCGCCGACTTCGGCCTGGTGCGGTTCATCTACCCCGATACCGCGGCGCCCGGCGACGAGGCGGAGAAGGACGACGTGACCGAGACGCTGACGCGGAGCGGTTTCGTCGTCGGGACGCTCGGCTACATGAGCCCGGAGCAGGTCCGCGGCGACCCGCTGGGCCCTTCGAGCGACCTCTTCGCGCTGGGGATCGTCCTGTACGAGATGCTCGCCGGCGAGACGCCGTTCTCCCGGTCGGCGTTCGGCGACCCGTTCACGGCGATCCTGAAGGAGCCGACGCCGCGTGTGCTGGAGCGGATCCCGGGGACGCCGCCGCGCCTGGCCCACGTGATCGAGCGGTGCCTGGAGAAGGACGCCGCCAGGCGCTACCCCTCGGCCGCGCGGGTCCTCGTCCACCTCGAGGAGCTCCGGCGCGAGCTGCGTCTGGACACGGGCCGCGCGGCGAGCCCGCGGGCCTCGGCCGTCCTGCCGACGGTCGCCGCGGCGGAGCCGACGAGGCGCACGGCTCGCCCTCTCGGCGGGGGGCACCAGCTGGCCCTCGCCCTGGCCGGGGGGGCGCTGGCGGTCCTCGTCGCGTTCGCGGGGGGCTGGGCCGTCGGGCGGACCCGGCCCGCCCCGGCCTCGGCGAACCCCGTCGACCCGCGCCTCCTGGCCGACTCGTGGCGCGCGACGCGCGTCCTCGACGGGCTGGCCGAGAGGTGCGTGGCGGCCGCCCTCTCGCCGGACGGGAGGAGGGCGGCGCTGGCGAGCGCGGGGGACGGCGTGGGCGCCGAGCTGATCGTCGCCGCGCCGAACTCGTCGCCGGAGGCCGCGACCGTGGCCGCCGGGTTCGCCTCGATCGAGGCGCCGGCGTTCGGGAACGCCTCGGTCCTCTTCGTCGGGGCGAGGGACGGCTCGCCGTCCGGGATCTGGCTCGCCCGCCTGGCGGAGGCCGCGGGGCTCTTGGCCGCGGCCGACGGCGAGCCGCAGCCGGTCGCCGAGGGGGGCGAGGACCCGGCGGTCTCCCCCGACGGTTCGCTCGTCGTCTTTGTCCGGCGCAGCGCCGGAGGCTCGCAGCTGTGGCTCGCCTCGCCCGGCGGGGCGAAGGCGCGGCCCCTCGTCTCGGCGCCCGGCAGGAGCCTCAGGCACCCGGTCTTCGTCGAGGGGGGAGGGGCGGTCCTGGCCGTGGACCTGGCGGATCCGGCCGGGCCCGACGCCGGGAGCGGGATCCTCTTCAGCTCGCCGCTCGCAGACGCGCGCCTCGTGCCGTTCGGGACGGGCCGCGCGGTGGACGCGGGCGTCCGCCCCGCGCCGCTCGGGGACGGGACGCTGATCGTCGTCTCCTGGCCCGACCGCAGCGCCTGGCTGCTCGACGGAGCGGGCGAGACCGCAAGGCGCCTCCCGTTCGGAGCCGGCCTCACCCACCTCGCCGCCTCCGCCGACGGCCGGAGTGTCCTCACCCGGACGGGGAACGGCCCGCTGATCCTCTGGCGGCGGGGGTGACCGCGCTACGCCCTCGACTCCCCTCGTAGCCCGGACGGCGTGATGCAGAACGGGCTCTCGATCACGCGGTCGAAGACGACTCGCCGGGACCCGAAATGTAAAGTACGCCTGCGATTCGTCACGCGGCGGCGGCCGTCGAGGAGGGATGGCCTCGCGTTTCAGCGGTTCGGCAGCGTCGGCAGGCCCCGGACAGCCAGCAGCCGCTCGTCGGCCGTGACGAGCGTCAGCCCGTGGACAAGCGCCGTCGCGGCGATGAAGCGGTCCGCCGGGTCCTCGTGCGGGAGCGCGATGCGCCGGCTCTGGACAGCCACCTCGCGCGTCAATGGCGCGTCCCGTAGCGTGCCGGGCGCCTCCAGGGCCGCCTTCACCCACTCCTCGGCCGGGCGGTCGGGCCTCAGGGTCCCCTTCTCCACGAGGACGAGCACCTCCCACACGCTGATCGGCGAGAGCCAGAGCTCGTTCCTTCCGGACCTCAGGGCGGAGGCGACCCGGCGCGAGAGCCGCTTCGGGTCGGCGACGCTCCAGATCCAGATGTGGGTGTCGAGAAGGAGCTTCACCGGCGGAGCGCCTCCCAGTCCCGGGCGGGCTTGGCCGGCGCGACGACGTCGCCGTCGATCCTCACCGACCCCGCGAGGCTCCCGAGCCACTCCCGTCGACGGGCGGGGGGCGGCGGCGGGACGACCTCGGCGACCGGCTCTCCGAAGCGAGTGACGAGGACGGGCCGGCCGCTCCTCTTCACCTCGGCCAGGATGGAGAGGCATCTCGCCTTGAAGACGGAGATCGCGACGGTGTCCATGGCCCGATTAGATCATGGTCAATGTCCATGGTCCAACTCCGCTTCCCGCGCGCCTGCGGACGCCCGGCTCCCCGACGGCGGGTGCCCGGGAAGGGCCCCTCGAAGCCGAGCCGGCCAAGCCTCGCGACGAAGTCGCGCCGCTTACAGGGTCGCCACGGCACGGGCCGGCCCCTCGTCGAGGTCGAAGACCCGGGGGTCAGAGCTCCGTTCTACGTTCTACGGGGCGGTTACTTGACCCCGCGAGACCCGGGGGTCAGAGCTCCGTTCTACGTTCTACGGGGCGGTTACTTCACCCCGAGGAGCTCGACGTCGAAGAGGAGGGTGGCCTTGGGCGGGATGACGCCCGGGTAGCCGCGGTCGCCGTAGGCGAGGTCGGAGGGGATGAGGAGGGTGCGCTTGCCGCCGACCTTCATCGTGGCGACGCCCTCGTCCCAGCCCTTGATGACGCGGCCCTGGCCGAGGGGGAACTGGAACGGCTTGCCGTTGTCGACGGAGCTGTCGAACTTGGCGCCCTTCTTGCCGTTCTCCCAGAGCCAGCCGGTGTAGTGCATCACGCAGGTCTGCCCGGCCTTCGGCGTGGCGCCGGTGCCCTCCTTGGTGTCCTCGTACTGGAGGCCCGACGGGGTCGTGATCATCTTCGACTCCTTCTTGGCGGCCGCCTTCTCGGCGGGGGCGGCGGCCTTCTCCTCGGAGGAGGCCGGGAGGGCGATGGCGACGAGCGCGGCGAGCGCGAGTCCGGCGATTCTCTTCATCCCAGGTCCTTTCGCTTGGGGCCTCGTGGCCCGGGGCGGGCGAAGTCTAGCGCGAGGGCGCGGGCGCAGGGTCCGGCTGCGCCGTCACCCGGCTCCCCTTCCGCGCGCGTCGGCGGCGGCCCGCGCGGCGCCGAGGAGGGCGCACGTGTCGTCCAGGATCACCTTCACCGGGATCCGCGAGAGGAGCGGCCCGAACCGCCCCTTGTCGCAGAAGGCGGTGAAGAAGGTCCCCTCGCGGAGCCTGGGGAGGATCTTCGGTGGGATGCCCCCTCCGAGGAAGACGCCGCCGGTGGCGAGGACCTTCAGGGCGAGGTTCCCCGCCTCGCCGCCGAGGATCGACGCGAAGCGCTGGAGGGTCCTCATGCAGACGTCGTCGCGGTTGTTGAGGGCGTTCTTCGCGATGACCGGGGCGTGGTCGCCCGCCTCGGCGAACTCGGCGGTGAGCCACTCCGGTTGAGGCCGTCCCGAACGGAGCCGCTCGAACCGGTAGAGGTTGCGCAGCCCCGGCCCGGAGAGGATCCGCTCGTAGGAGACGTGGCCGAACTCGCCCTCCAGGAACTTGAGGAGCTCGACCTCCTCCGGATGGCGCGGGGCGAAGGAGGCGTGGCCCCCCTCCGAGGCCTGGGGGACGAGCCTGCCGGCGATCCTGACGAGGTAGCCCTCGCCCAGGCCGGTCCCGGGAGAGAGGATCGCGGCGTTGCCGTCCGGCGCGGCGACCCCCTCGTTGAGGACGGCGAAGCCGGCCGGCGGCAGCTCGGAGACCCCCCAGCCGTTGGCGACGAGGTCGTTCACGAGGACGGCGACCGGGATGGCGAAGGCGGCCCGCACGTCGGCCACGTCGACCCGCCACGGGAAGTTCGTCGCGATGCAGCGGCCGTCCTTGACCGGCCCGGCGATGCCGAAGCCCGCGGCCGCGACGGCGTCGTCCGGCCGGAGGAAGGCGCGGACGACCGCCTCGAGCCCCTCGAACTCGCGGACCCGGTACTTCTCGATCCGCCCCCGCTCGAGCCGCCCCTCCCGCTCCTCGAAGAGCGCGAGCCGGACGTTGGTGCCGCCGATGTCGCCGGCGAGGATCGTCATCACGCCTCCGGGAACCGGTCAGAGCATCTCGACGGCCGTCCTCGGCTCGTCCTTCGGTGGCTCGGGGACGGGGTCGACGAGGAAGACGGTCCGCTCGCGCCCGCGGACCATCGAGATCGGAAGGTCGGTCCTCCCGAACATCGACTCGGCCACGACCTGGCGTTTCTCGCCCGGGGCCAGGAAGAGGACGGTCCGCGCCGCGTTCAGGAGCGGCAGCGTGAACGTGATCCGCTCGGGCGGCGGCTTCGGGGCGTCCGTCACCTTCACGACGAGGCGCGCGGCCTCGGCGAGCGCCGGGTGCGCCGGGAAGAGCGACGCCGTGTGCCCGTCCGTCCCCATCCCCAGGATCACCAGGTCGAGCGACGGGACGGCCGGGGGGGCGAGCCGGTACGTCGCGCGGATCAGCGCCTCGTACCTCTCGGCCGCGTCCGGGAGCGTCGGGTCGACGCGCAGGACGTTCTGCGGGGGGACGGCCACGTTGGAGAGGAGCGTCCGCCAGGCGCGGTAGTCGTTCCGCTCCGGGTCTCCCTGCGGGACGCACCGCTCGTCGCCGAAGAGGACGAGGATCTTCGTCCAGTCGATCTCGTCGCGGTGAGGGATCTCCGACAGCGCCGTGTACATCGACTCCGGCGAGGTCCCCCCGGCCAGCGCCACCGCGAAGACGCCGCGGGAGGCGACGGCCGCCTCGAACGCCTCGCGGAAGAGGCGCGCGGCGACGACCCCGAAGAGCTCGGGGTCGGGCGCGGTGACGAGCTCGGGGGCCACGGCGCTCACGGGCGCCTCCACCGGCGGCCGTCGCGCGCCAGGAGCGCCACGGCGGCTTCCGGGCCCCAGGTCCCGGCCTCGTAGTTCGGGTGGTCCTGCGGGGGGTGCTCGCGCCACGTGTCGAGGACGGCGGTGACGTGCTCCCACGCCGCCTCCACCTCGTCGCGCCGGGCGAAGAGCGTCCCGTCGCCGTTCAGGGCGTCCATCACGAGCCGCTCGTAGGCCTCGGGGCTGGCGGCGCCGAAGAACTCGGAGTACCGGAAGTCCATCTTCACCGGCTCGATCCGCATCGAGGCGCCGGGGAGCTTGGCCCCGAAGCGGAGCGCGATCCCCTCGTCCGGCTGGATCCTGAGGACGAGGACGTTCGGCTCCTGCGACAGGACCCCCGCGCGGCGGAAGAAGGCGATCGGGGGCGTCTTGAACGTGATGGCGATCTCGGTGACGCGCTTGGGGAGGCGCTTGCCGGCCCGGAGGTAGAACGGGACGCCGGCCCAGCGCCAGTTGTCGACGTGGACCTTCCAGGCGGCGTAGGTCTCCCGCAGCGAGGCCGGGGCGACGTTCGGCTCCTGCCGGTAGCCGGGGACCGGCTTGCCGTCGACGGCGCCGGGGGCGTACTGCCCCCGCACCGTGTCGCGCAGGACCTCCTCGGGCGTCTGGGGGCGGAGGGCGCGGAGGACCTTGACCTTCTCGTCGCGGACGGCGTTCGGCTCGAAGGCCACCGGCGGCTCCATGGCGACGAGGCAGAGGAGCTGCAGGACGTGGTTCTGGACGACGTCGCGGAAGACGCCCGTCTCCTCGAAGAAGCGGCCCCGCCCCTCGACGCCGATCGCCTCGGCGACCGTGATCTGGACGTGGTCGACGTACCGGCGGTTCCAGAGCGGCTCGAACAGGCCGTTGCCGAGCCGGAAGACGAGGATGTTCTGCGTCGTCTCCTTGCCGAGGTAGTGGTCGATCCGGAAGACCTGCCGCTCGCGGAAGACGTGCCCGATCTCCTCGTTGAGGGCCCGGGCGCTCGCCAGGTCGTGGCCGAACGGCTTCTCGACGACGAGGCGGGACCACGGGCCGCCCTCGACCGGCGCGACCAGACCCGCCTCCCCCAGGTGCTTCACCGTCGGGCCGATCCCGGAGGGGGGGATGGCGAGGTAGAAGAGCCGGTTCCCCGGCAGGCCTCGCTCCTTCTCGATCGCGGCGAGGCGCTCGCCGAGCGCGGCGAAGGAGTCCGCCCGCGCGTGGTCCCCGCGGAAGAAGAAGAGCCGCGCGGCGAACCCGTCCCAGTCCGCGTCCTCCACCGGCTTCTTCCGCGCGAACTCGCCGACGGCCGCCTTCATCGCGGCGCGGTACTCCTCGTCGGTCCCGCCGCTCCGCCCGAAGCCGACGACGGCGGTGGCGGGCGCGAGCTGCCGGTCGCGGTGGAGCTCGAAGAGGGCCGGGACGAGCTTGCGCCTCGACAGGTCGCCCGAGCCGCCGAAGACGACGATCGTGGCCGGGCCGGCCGGGGGCGCGCCGCTCACGCCCTCAGGCCTTCTTGACGGCGTGGCCGCCGAACTCGTTCCGGAGAGCGTTCAGGAACTGCGCCGCGTAGCTCGGGTCCTGCCGGGACCGGAAGCGGGCCTGGAGCGCGGCCGTGATCGCCGGCGTGGGGACGGCCCTGTCGACCGACTCGACGACGGTCCACCGCCCCTCGCCCGAGTCGGCCACCCACGGGGCGATCCCGGTGAAGCCCGGGTTCGTCTCGAGCGCGTGGGCCGCGAGCTCGAGGAGCCACGACCGGACGACCGATCCCTGCATCCAGAGCCGGGCGATCCGCGCGTTGTCCAGGCCGAGCCCCGAGGCCTGCATCAGCTCGAAGCCCTCGGCGTAGGCCTGCATCAGGGCGTACTCGACGCCGTTGTGGACCATCTTGACGTAGTGCCCCGCGCCCGACGGCCCGCAGTGGAGCCAGCCGTCGGGCGGCGCGAGCGTGCGGAAGACCGGGGCGAGGCGCGAGACGGGCTCCTCCTCGCCGCCGACCATCAGGCAGTAGCCGTACTGCAGGCCCCAGACCCCGCCCGACGTGCCGACGTCGACGAAGTGGACCCCCTTGCGGAAGAGGTCGGCCGAGCGCCGCTGCGAGTCGTGGTAGCTGGAGTTGCCGCCGTCGAGGACGACGTCGCCGGGCGACAGGAGCTCGCCGAGCGCCGCGACGACGGACTCGGTCGGGTCGCCGGCGGGGACCATCGCCCAGACGGCGCGGGGGCGGGCGAGCCGCGAGACGAGGTCGGGGAGGCCCGCGGAGCGCGTCGCGCCGGCCGCGGCGGCCGCGTCGGCGGCGGCCGGGTCCCGGTCGGTGACGACGACGACGTGCCCCTCCCGCAGGAGCCGGCGGACCATGTTTCCGCCCATCTTGCCGAGGCCGACGAAGCCGATCTCCATACCGTCCTCCAGGCGCCGGGGGGCCTGCCGTCCCCGCGCTAACGCACGACCTTCTGCGTGCGGGAGAGGTTCTGGACCGCCTCGGCCCGCCGGGTCTCGATCGTGGCGAGGAGGTCGTCGTAGGCCTTCGCGAAGAGGACGACGCCGTCCTCCTGGAGCTTCTCGCCGACGGCCTCCACGTCGATGCCGGCGGCGGCGAGGTCCTCGAGCGTCCGGCGGGCGGCCTCGACGCCGTCCAGGACCGAGTCGCCCAGGTCGCGGCCGTGGTCCAGGAGGGCCTCGAGCGTCTTCTCGGGCATCGTGTTGACGGTGTCGGGGCCGACGAGGTTCTCCACGTAGAGGAGGTCGGAGTAGGCCGGGTTCTTCGTCCCGGTGGAGGCCCAGAGGGGCCGCTGGACGCTCGCCCCCCGCCCGGCCAGTGCGCGGAAACGCGGCGAGCCGAAGATCGACAGGAAGTCCTGGTAGACGACCCGGCTGTTGGCGACGCCGGCCTTCCCCTTGAGCGAAGCGAGGTGCTCCTGCTCGGCCGGCGAGGACGCCGCGGCGATCTTCTCGTCGAGGAGCTTGTCGACGAGCGTGTCGGTGCGCGACACGAAGAACGACGCCACGGAGCGGACCTTCGTGGGGTCCCCGCCCGCGGCGAGGAGGTCCTCGACGCCGGCGATGTAGGCAGAGGCAACGTCGCGGTAGTGGGCGCGGTTGAACATCAGCGTGACGTTCACCGAGACGCCGTGCCCGATCAGCGTCCGGACGGCCGAGAGGCCCGCCCGCGTGGCCGGGACCTTGATCAGGACGTTCGGCCGCCCGAGGAGGTCGTGCAGGCGGCGCGCCTCGTCGACCGTCGCGTGGGCGTCGTGCGCCAGCGACGGGAGGACCTCGAGCGAGACGTACCCGTCCTCGGGGTTCTCGGCGTGCTGGGGACGGAAGAGGTCGGCCGCCTCGGCGATGTCGCGGCGCGTCAGCTGGTCGTAGATCGAGAAGGCGTCCGCGCCCGCCTCGGCGTGCCGGACGAGGGCGTGTCCGTAGTCCCCCTCGTTCTTCTGGATCGACTGGCCGAAGATGCTGGGGTTCGACGTGACGCCGTAGACCGTCCCGTCCGAGATGAGGCTGCCCAGGCGCCCCTCGCGGATCATCCGGTTCGAGATGGTGTCGAGCCAGACGGCCTGGCCGCGACGGCGGTACTGCACCGGGAGAGACATGCCGGGACCTCCTTCTGGGGCTCCCGCGCCCGCGGGACCGACGGGGACCGTCGGGAAAACGTATCACGACCCGGCTCCGCCCCCCCTCGCCGGGTCAGCGCCGATTCCTGACCCGTCCCGAGGGTCAGCGCCGAACCCCGAGGCCCGACGAGAATTCGCCGAATCGATCACACGCGGCGCCCGTCGCCAGGCCGCCCCGAGGCGCGCCGGGTGGCGCCGGCCTTGCAGAATCCACCGCGCGGAAGGAGCCGCACGGGGGGCAAGAACCCTCGCATCCGACCTGCGAGGCTCCCGGTGACTCCTTCTGCTGTTCCTTTGCCGTCGATCGGACGGATGCGCCGGCCCGGGCGGAGGAGGAAGGGCCGCGCGGGAGGGGAGACCCGCCCGCGCGGCCCGGTTCTGCGTCCGCGGACCCGGCGCGGACCCGGCGCAGAGGCCCGAGCAGAACGTAGAATGGAGCTCTGACCCCGTCCGAGTGACCCCATCCGAGTGAGGGGCGGGGTCAGCTGGCGGGGTCTTCCTGGCCGCGGAGGCCGTACTTGGCCATCTTCGACTTGAGGGTGTTGCGGGCCAGGCCGAGGCGGCGGGCGGCCTCGCGGATCTTGCCGCTCGACTCGGAGAGGGCGCGCTCGATCAGCTCGCGCTCGACGCCCGAGAGGACGCGGTCGTAGGTCTCCGGGTCGAGCGGCTTGCCCGGCTCGAGCCGGACCGAGAGCGGCGGGGCCTCGGCGGCGTCGGCAGCCGCGGCGGCGGGCTCCGGCGGGGGCGCGGCGGCGCGCGGGGCGGCCGAGAGGAGAGGCGACTCGATCAGCCACGGGAAGTCGGCCTCGCTGAGGGCGTCGCCGGGCGACAGGACGAGCGCGCGGTGGAGCGTCGCCTCCAGCTCGCGGATGTTCCCGGGCCACGGGTAGCGGTGGAACAGCTCGAGGACCCCCGGCGAGAGGCGGCGCGGGTCGGTCCCGAGGTCGCGCGAGAGCTTGACGACGAAGTGGTGGAGGAGGAGCGGCAGGTCCTCGAGCCGCTTCCTCAGCGGCGGCAGCTCGATCGGGACGACGTTGAGCCGGTAGAAGAGGTCCTCGCGGAACTCGTTCCGCTCGATGGCGGTCGCCAGGTCGAGGTTCGTGGCCGCGAGGATCTTGGCGTCGGACTTCAGCGTCTGCGTCCCGCCGACGCGCTCGTACTCGCGGTCCTCGACGACGCGCAGGAGCTTGGCCTGGATGGCGAGCGAGGTCTTGCCGATCTCGTCGAGGAAGATCGTCCCCCCCTGCGCCAGCTCGAAGCGGCCGGGCTTCCTCCGGTCGGCGCCCGTGAACGAGCCCTTCTCGTGCCCGAAGAGCTCCGACTCGGCGAGCGTCTCGGGGAGGGCGGCGCAGTTGAACTGGACGAACGGCCCCTGCGCCCGCGGCGAGAGGGAGTGGAGGATCCGCGCGACGAGGTTCTTCCCGGTTCCGGACTCGCCGCGGATGAGGACCGTACCTGTCCCCGCCGCCGCCCGCGGGAGCATCACCTTGATCC
The DNA here is from genome assembly GCA_008363385.1 of Acidobacteriota bacterium. Taxonomy (GTDB): domain Bacteria; phylum Acidobacteriota; class Thermoanaerobaculia; order UBA5066; family UBA5066; genus RHKY01. Next base: position 67,183 of record RHKY01000031.1, read on the forward strand.
GGCGGGCCGCCTCGGACGTGCCGACGAGGGCGTCGAGGTTCCAGCCGCGGGCCAGGTTCGCCTTCAGGCTCTCGTTCTCCACGGAGAGCCTCAGGCGCGCCTCGAGGAGCTCCTCGAGGAGGCGGGCGTTCTCGATGGCGACGGCGGCCAGGTCGGCGAAGGCTTCCAGGAACGCCCGGTCGGCCTCGCTGAAGAGGCGCGGGGCCCCCCGGTGGTCGACGTAGATGGCCCCGGAGACCCGCTCCTTGACCCGGAGCGGGACGCAGAGGAACGAGACGATGGCGTGGGCCAGGATCGACTCGCGCCCGGCGAAGCGCGGGTCGACGCGGGCGTCGGCCGCCAGGACCGAGACCCCCTCGGAGACGACCCGCTCGACGACGCCGCGGGAGATGGCCTCGGCCTCCTCCTCGCGCCCCGTCTTGAGGTTGCGCGCCACGCGGATGGAGACGCGGGACGTGACCGGGTCCGTCAGGAGGACCATCCCCCGCTCGGCGTTCAGCCGCCGGAGCGCCAGGTCGACGATGTCCTCGAGGAGGGCCGAGAGCTCGCGCGTGGAGTTGACGATCCGCGAGACCTCGTAGAGGCCGATGACGCCGTCGCCGGCGCTCTCGGCCGGGACGGCGTCGGAGGGGCTCTTCGTGGCGATCCGCTCGAGCGCCCCGCGCGCCCGCTCCAGCTCCCTGCGCGCCCCGATCCGCTCGAACAGCCTCGCGGCCGTCCCGAGGCGGGCGGTGGCGCGCGAGCGCTCGTCGGTCCTGACGCCCCACTCGTAGTAGGCGCGGCCCAGGTCGTACAGGACGCCGATGTCGGAGAGGAGCCGCGTGGCCTCCTCGAAGAGGCGGTCGGCCTCCTCGGGGCGGCGCTTGGCCCAGGCGATCCGCGCCTCGACCGTCAGGATCCGGCCCTTGTCGAACCGGTCGTTCAGCTCCTCGGCCAGCTGGCGGGCCCGCCCGGCCTCGCGCTCGGCCCGCGCCGCCTCGCCGGTGCGCAGGGAGAGGTCCGCCGCGGAGAAGAGGACCCGCCCGAGGCCCTCCTTCGTCCCCGAGGCCTCCATCGAGGCGAGGACCTCGTCGAGGTGTCGGCGCGCGTCGTCGAGGTGCTCGTGGTCCTTCTCGACGAGGGCCACGGCGTACAGGACGGCCGCGAGGAGCTCGCGGTCCCCCAGGTCCCGGGCCGCCGAGAGCGCGGCGGAGAGGGTCTTCTCGGCCCGCTCGAGGTCCCCCTTCTTCCGGAGGAGGTTCCCGAGCGCCACCTGCCCCTCGAGGACGTTCTTGCTCGTCCGGTCGTCCCCGAGGAGGTCCAGCATCAGCCGGAAGTTCGTCTCGGCCTCGTCCCAGCGGCCGAGCATCTCGTCGCACTGGCCGAGGTTCAGGTGCGCCAGCGCCTGCCCGCCCGAGGAGCCGAGGCGGCGGTGGATCTCGAGGGCCCGCTCGAACTTGGGCCGCGCCTCGCCGAACTCCCCCCGGCCGCACGAGAGGACCGCCAGGTTCGTCAGCGACGACGTGATCCCCCAGAGGTCGCGCGAGCGCTCGGCCTCGCGCAGGCACTCCTGCTCCATCGCCTCGCTCTCGTCCCAGCGGCCCGTCTTCCAGTACGTGGTGGCGAGCGCCGAGAGGGAGCGGCGGAGGAGCTCGGGCCGCCCCGAGGCGCGCGCCTCCTCGACGGCGGCCTGGAGCTCCGCCTCGGCGGCCGCCCAGTCGCCCCGCTGGAACGCCACCGCGCCGAGCGTGCCGCGCAGGAGGGCCTTCAGGTCGCTCGGCCCGGCCGGCCCGACCAGCTCCAGGCCCGCCCGCGCACGCGCCTCGGCCCCGGCGTGGTCCCCCCGGTCGAGGCCGGCGCGGGCCGAGGCGTCGAGGAGGCGGGCCCGCTCCTCCGCGGAGCCGACCTCGGCCAGCTCCACCTCGGCCCGGTCGAACAGGGTGCGCGCCGCCTCGGCGTCGCCGCGGCGGAGGCGGATCATCCCGACCTTGAACGTCAGGAGGGCCGCGCGGCGCCTCACCTCGGGCTCCCCCGCGTCGGGGCGGACGCCCAGCTCCTTGAGGAGGAAGTGGTAGGCCGAGAGCGCCTTCCGCCAGTTCCCCGCCCGGAAGTGGACGTCCCCCAGCTTCTCCCTCACGAGCGACTTCTCGGCGTCCCGGCCGAGGATGTCGAGGAACTCCAGGACCCCGGCGTAGAACCTCGCGGCCTGGTCGTACGCGAAGAGGCGCTCGGCCTGGGCCGCGGCCATCAGCCCGAGGCGGATCCCGCGCTCGGGGTCGCCCCCCCGGAGCGCGTGCGTGGCGGCGGCCGCGCCGAGGTCGGGGCGCGACGGGAGGCGGGACTCGAAGTAGGCCGCCGCGGCGTCGTGGAGCGCCCGGCGCGACACCTCGTCCAGGGCCGCGGCGAGGAGGTCGCGGATCCGCGGCGAGGGGAACTCGTAGAGCGTCTCGCCGGAGCGCTCCCGCGCCAGGAGGAGCCCTCCCGCCGTCAGGTCCCGGAGGTCGTCCGAGAGGTCGTCGGCGAGGTCGTCCACGGGGCCGGCCCCCGGAGCGGACGGCTCGCCCGCCTCGCCCGGGAGGACGCCCGCCAGGCGGCGGGTCAGCTCGAAGGAGAGGTCGGTCGGGACGACCGACAGGGCGGTGAGGAGCCGCCGCCTCCGCGCCGGGAGGGCCTGCAGGGAGGCGTCGAGCGCGTCGGCGGCGGCGCCGGGCTGCGAGAGCCGCTTCAGACGCGCCGGGTCGACCGTGATCCGTCCGTCGTCGAGCGAGACGACGCGCAGGGCGACGGCGTTCTCGAGGAGGCGCACGAGGGCGCCGGGCTGCCCCTGGGACTCGTGGAGGAGCGTCTGGACCAGCTCCTGCGGCAGGTCGGCGGTCCCCAGCATCCCCGCGGAGGCCTGCGTCACCTCGGCCTCGGTGAGGGGCGGCAGGGGCCAGGGGTTGACGTTCAGCTCGGCGTGAGGCGCGGTCCGGACGCCGCCCCCGAGCGTCTCGTCCTCCTCCCGCTCCGCCTCGATCCCCACGGTCCCGGCCAGGACGATCCGCGTCGCCTCGACGGCCTTGCCGAGGAACGACAGCAGGCCGATCGTCGCCCGGTCCGCCAGGTGGAGGTCGTCCAGGAGGAGGACGAGCGGCTGGTCGCCCACCTCCGCGGCCCGCGAGGCCTGGAGCGCCGCGAGCACCTCCTCGAAGAGGGCGAGGCGGCTCCGCTCGTCGGTCAGGCGGGAGATCGGGAGGTCCTCGACCTGCGTGGCGGCCAGCCGAGCCACGCGCGCCAGCGTGGCCCGCGCCGCCGCCCCGAAGGAGCCCCCCCGGCGCGTGAGGGCCGAGAGGACGTCCAGGATCGGCCGGTACGGGGTCCGGTCCTCCGGCAGGGCGCGCCCCTCGACGACGAGCGCCCCCTCGGACTGCGCCAGCGCCCGCCACTCCGCCAGGAGCCGGCTCTTCCCGCTGCCGTCGCCCCCCGAGACGAGGATCGTCCGCCCCAGCCCCTCCCCCGCCTGCCGCAGGGCCTGCGCGAAGCGCGAGAGGAGGTCGGCCCGCCCGACGAACGGGGCCGTCAGGAGCTCGGGCCGGGCGTCGAGCGTGGAGCCTCGGACGAGGCCGAAGTCGCGCCCGAGGTCGTCCAGGAGCTGCCGCGCGGAGGGGTACCGCGCGCCGGGGTCCTTCTCCAGGAGGTGGGCGAGGATCCTGTCGAGCTTGCCGGGGATCGCCGGGTTGACCCCCGAGGCGACCGGGACGTCCTCCTCCAGGTGGAAGCGGAGGACGCCCGCCAGGTCCCGCCCCGCGGTCGGGAGGACCCCGGTGAGCGCCTCGTAGAACGTCATGCCGAGCGAGTAGAGGTCGGCGCGGCGGTCGGGGTGGGCGCCGCGCAGGACCTCGGGCGCCGTGTAGGCGGGCGTCCCGCGGATCCCCGCGGCCTCCTCGCCGCGGGCCACCGTCAGGCCGAAGTCGAGGAGGAACGCCCGTTCCCCGCGGATCCGGACGTTCGTCGGCTTGACGTCGCCGTGGACGTACCCTCGCGCGTGGACGTACTCCAGCGCGTGCGCCACGTCGACGAGCGCCGAGAGGTTCTCGAGGAGGGCGTGCTCCTTCGCGAAGGCCGCCAGGTCCGGCCCGGCCACCTCGTCCATCGAGAACCAGGCCCTCCCGTCGAGCGTCAGGCCGAAGTCCCGGGCCCTGACGATCGAGGGGTGGTCCAGCGAGGCGAGGAACCGGAACTCGCGCCTGAGGGCGAGGAACTCCTCCTCGGCTGCCGAGAGGGCGAGCTTGAGGACGAGCCGCACGCCCCGCTCGCGGTCGTAGGCGGTGACGACGCGCGGGACGGTCCCCGAGAGGACCCCCAGGAGCTCGAACCGCGGCGGGAGGGGGACGGACGACGTCACGGGGCGACGGCCGCCTCCGGCGCGGCGCCCGGGAGCGGGACGGGGACGCCCAGGGCGACCAGCCTGTCGACGACGGCGGCCCGGAGGGCGTCGAGCCCCTCGCCGGTCGCCGCCGAGACGCGCATCCCCTCGGCGCCGGGCGAGCGCGCCCCGGGGAGGTCCGACTTGTTCAGGACGAGGAGGACCCGCTCGGGGGCCACCCCGAGCTCGGAGAGGACCTCCTCGGCCACCCGCCGCTCCTCCTCGGCCGCCTCCGACGCGGCGTCCACGACGTGGACGACGACGTCGGCCTCCTCGACCTCCGAGAGGGTCGAGCGGAAGGAGGCGACGAGGTCGTGCGGCAGCTTCCTCAGGAACCCGACGGTGTCGGTGACGACGATCGGCCGGCCGCCCACGCCGAGGAGGCGCGCGTGCCGCGGGTCGAGAGTCGCGAACAGGCGGTCCTCGGCCAGCTCGCGGGAGGAGGTGAGGCGGTTGAAGAGCGTCGTCTTCCCGGCGTTCGTGTACCCGGCGAGCGCCACGGTCGCCACGTGCGAGAGGCGGCGGCGCCTCACGGCCCGCCCCTTCTCGATCCGGGCCAGCTCCTCCTTGAGCGTCGCGATCCGCCGCCGGATCCGCCGGCGGTCCAGCTCGATCTTCTTCTCGCCCACGCCCGCGCGGAACATGCCGCCGGCCCGCTGCTGCGAGAGCCCGGACGTCGACCCGGCCAGCCGCGGCAGGAGGTAGTTGAGCCGCGCCAGCTCCACCTGCGTCATCGCCTCGCGGGAGCGGGCGCGCGAGGCGAAGATCTCCAGGATGACGGCCGGGCGGTCCAGGACGCGGGCCGGGAGGGCCTTCTCGAGGTTCTTGACCTGCGAGGGGGTCAGCTCGTCGTCGAAGACGACGAACCCCGCCTCGAGGGCCTCGGCCGCCTCGGCCAGCTCCGCCACCTTTCCCTTGCCGACGTAGGTGGCGGGGTCCGGGGCCGGGCGGTCCTGGAGCGAGCGGGCCACGACCCGGCCGCCGGCGGTGTCCACCAGGCGCGCCAGCTCGTCGAGGTGGTCCTCGGCGACCGAACGCGGCAGCTCGCGCCGGCAGACCCCCACGAGGATCGTCTTGTCGCTGGCACGTTTCTCGCCCAGCGCCGTTGCGGCCGCCCCCGGCAGCCCCCCGCCTCTCACGACCGCCCATGCTAACAAGCACACGCCCGGCCTGCTACGCTACGCGCGGCCTCGATGCCGCTCGCCCCCCTCCCCGACCTGCCGCGCCTGAAGGAGTGCCTCTCGGTCCTCTCCGACGAGTGGGAGGGGCGCCGCCTCGACTCGGACCCGCTCCTCTTCCCGCACCGCTACCCGGACCCGGCCGACCGGGAGGTCGTCGCCTTCCTCGCGGCGTCGCTCGCCTTCGGGCGCGTCGCCTCGATCCGGGCCTCGGTCGAGCGCGTCCTCTCGGCCCTCGGGCCGTCGCCTGCCGCCTTCCTCGCCGGCTGGGACGGCTCGGCGATCGCCCCGCTCGCGACGTTCCGGCACCGCTGGGTGGGGCCCTCGGACCTGCGGCGGCTCCTCCGCGCGCTCTCGGTCGCGCTGCGGCGCGACGGCTCCCTCCGGGCTCTCTTCTCCCGGCTCGACGCCGGGGGCGAGGACTACGTCCCCGCCCTGTCGGCCTTCTACGAGACGCTCCGCGCGGACGCCGGCGGCCCTCGCGCGTCGAGGGGCCTCGGCTTCCTCCTCCCCTCGCCCGACAAGGGGGGCGCCTGCAAGAGGGCCCACCTCTTCCTGCGCTGGATGGTCCGCACCCACGGCTTCGACCTGGGCCTCTGGAGGAGCGACGGCTTCACGCCGGCCCGCCTCCTCCTGCCGATGGACACGCACGTCCACCGGATCTGCCTCTACCTCGGCCTGACGAGCAGGAGGGCGGCCGACCTGGCCTCCTCCCGCGAGGCGACGGCCCTCCTCCGCCGCCTCTTCCCCGCCGACCCCGCCGGGTGCGACTGGGCCCTCTCGCGGATGGGGATCCTGGCCGAGTGCGTGGCCGACCCCTCCCGGTCCCGGTGCTCGCGCTGCGCCGTGGCCCCGGTCTGCCGGCGGTCGCGGGCCCGAGGCGCCCCGACCCGCGTCCGGCTCACCCCCGCCGCCTGAGAATGATCGACAAGCCGCGAATCGCCCTCCTCGTCCTCCTCGCCGCCGCCGCCGCCCTGGCGGCTCCGGCCCTCAAGCGCCGCATCGGACCCGCCCAGCTCGAGCCCCGGCCCGCGGCGCCCCCGGCGCGGCCACCCGCTTCCGTGACGGCCCCCGCCGCCCCGGCGCCGGCCGCCGGTGGGGAGCGGACCGTGTCGCTCCGGAAGGGCTCCCGCGACCTGTCGAAGCCCTCGGGGAAGCTGCTCGTCGTCCACTTCTGGGCGACCTGGTGCGCCTCCTGCGAGGACGAGCTCCCGGGCCTCCTGGCCTGGGCCCGCGAGGTGAAGGGGGCCGGCGACGTGGAGGTCCTGGCCGTCTCCGTGGACGAGTCGTGGGAGAAGGTCGACGGCTGGCTCTCCGAGCGCGGCGTCGCCGGCCTGCCGCTCGCCCTCGACCCGAAGGGGGCGACCGCCCGGGCCTTCGGGACGGTCAAGTTCCCCGAGACCTGGTTCCTCGCCCCGGACGGCGCCGTCCTGGCGCACTGGGTGGGGCCGCGGGACTGGACGACCCGGGCCACCCTCGCCGAGCTGGCGACCCTCCGGAAGGAAGCGGCCCCCGGCACCTGACGGGAACCTTTCCCCCCCCGCGTCCGTTTCCAGCGGCGGAGGGACCATGAAAGAGCTCCGGTCCGTCGTCAACGCCGTCTTCCTCTTCCTGGTCTTCCTCTTCCTCTGGTCGTTCGTCGTCCCCGGCTACTCGGGGGGCGGCAAGAGCGGCCCGCGCTTCCTCCGGATGACCGTGGAGGAGCGGCACGCCCTCGACGAGCACGGCCGCCCCGACCGTGTCTCCTTCTCGGTCCCGTACTCGTTCGTCCGCGGCTCGCTCCGGCTGGCGGCGATGGGGACCGTCCGCCGCGAGATGGACCTCCACTTCCGCGAGGAGGTGGAGTCCGAGGCCGTCCGGTCGATCTGGAGCGAGCTGAAGGAGAAGCCCGAGGGGACCGAGGTCGTCCGGGACGAGCACGACGACCGGCTGGTCTTCGTCCGGAAGGGGTCGATGGTGGAGATGACGGTCCTCGAGGGAGCGCTCGAGCCGCCCCGCGTCCCCGAGCTGCCCGAGCTGCCCGAGGTCCCCGCGATCCCCGGCACCCCGGGGATGCCCGCGCTCCCCGGTACGCCCGGTACGCCCGGTACGCCCGGTACGCCCGCGACGCCTTCGACGCCCGAGGCGCCCGCGACGACCGAGGCCCCGGAGGCGGTGACGCCGCCCGAGGAGCCGGCGCGGCCCGCGGCCCCCGAGGCGAAGGTGACGATCCGGTTCCCGTTCCGCCTGCTGGAGGCGATCGCCTCCGAGGAGCGCGACTTCGACGTCGACACCCTCCTCGAGCTCCTGCCCCAGGCCGGGAAGGGCGAGGTCCTGAGCGTCGAGGCCCCCGAGGCGTCCGTCCGCGTCTGGCTGGAGTAGGGGGCTCCGGAGGCCCTCCCCGGTCGCGTCAGTCGTCGCTGAACGGGTCCCGGCCGATCTCGTCGATCAGCTTGTCGAGCCGGTACTGGCTCGGGCCGAAGTAGGCGCGGATCTCGCCGCCCTCGCAGACGACCTGCCGGATCTGGAGCGACAGCTCGGCCGGGAGGACCGAGGTCAGGTTCACGACGAAGACGCGCGCGCCCGGGTAGTAGAAGGCGAACCCCGCGGGCAGCCGCTGGACGATCCTCACGAGGATCCAGTCCGGCACGGGGAGGAAGCCGAACGCGGTCAGCTTCGAGACGTGGAAGCCGAGGAACCCGTCCTTCAGCCGGAAGGACGACAGGTACGCCTTGGCCGGGACCGTGACGCCCTTCTTGATCCGGATCGTGAGCCCCAGCCGCCCGTCCTCGGCCTCCACCGAGGCCTCCCGCACCTCGGGGACGCGCGCCGTGACCCTCTTCAGGATCGCGTTGACGGTGAGCGTGTCCAGGACGACGACCAGCCCCTCCCACCGGACCGAGAACGAGGGGACGTCGGCGCTCGGCTGGGTCCCGGGGTCTCGCACCACGCGGCGATGCTACACGACGTACGCCACGGCGAAGCCCACCTGCGCGGCCATCAGCATCAGGTACATGTGCCGCCACGACGGGTGGTTCTCGGTCGCGGAGAGCTCCTCGGGATTCCTCGCCAGGAGGCGGACCGTGTAGGCGCCCCAGCCCGTCAGGAGGGCCCCGAGGAGGGCCAGGACGGTCGAGTTGCCGGTCAGGAGCCGCTGCGCGGGGTCGGCCGGGTCGGGGCAGAAGGCGAGCGGGATCAGGAGGAGCCACGGCAGGACGAAGAAGGGCGAGATGATCGCGACGGCCTTCCGGTTCCCGTAGAGGACGGGGAGCGTCCGGCACCCGCCGGCGCGGTCCCCCTCGACGTCGGAGAAGTCCTTGGTGGTGCTGGCCCCCATCAGGAAGAGGCCGAAGAGGGCCCCGATCGCCCACGGCTCCAGCGTCCGCGAGGACGCCACCATCGTCCACCCGGCCACCTTCAGGAGGCACCCCCGCGGGATCGCGATCGTGACGTTGGCCCAGATGCCTCGCGCCTTCGTCCGGCCGAACGAGGGGAGCGAGTAGACGAGGGTGAAGAGGAGGCCGCCCGCGAACAGGAAGAAGCACTCGTGCGTCCCCAGCGGCGAGAGGGCGCGGGCGAGGAACCCCTCGACGGGCGGGACGACGACCCACCAGGTGGGGACGAACGCCAGGACGTAGAGGACGGCCGCCAGCGCCCAGGCCTGCCCCACCGTCGCCTCGCCCGTGACGAGCGGGCGGTCCGGCTTGTTGACCCGGTCCACCTCCAGGTCGGTGACCTGGTTCAGGACGTTGGACGCGGCGTTCAGGAGCGAGGCGCAGAGCGACCCGACCGCCACGACGAGGAGGACGGAGAGCGTGAGCCTCCGCTCCGGGTCGGGGTTGTGGGCGCTGCCGAACGCGCAGACGGCACCCGAGAGGATGCCGAGGAGGGGCGGCAGGAGGGTGAACGGGCGGCTGAGGCGGACGGCTGTCTGGAAGGTCATCTGAGGACCAGTGGCGCCAGCGACCAGGCGGCCCAGGCGCCGAGGGCGGTGTTGAAGAGGTTCAGGACGTGGCCGTTCGTCACCTTCCACGGCGCCCCGTCGCGGCCGAGGAGGCTCTCGGCGACGGTGCCGGCGAAGGCCGCGGCGACGACGGCCGGGACGGTCGCCCCCGGCCAGCCGAACAGGCTCGCGGCGACGAGGCCCAGGAGGGCCGCGGCGAGGAGACCGGCGAGGGTCCCGGCGACGGAGACGGCCCCGTCCGTCCCCGGGGGGACGCGGCGGAAGTCGGGGAGGAGGAAGGTGGGCGTCTTCAGCGCCTGCCCCACCTCGGTCCCGACCGTGTCCATCAGCGCGGTCGCGAAGGCCGCGGAGGCGGCGAGGAGGTACGGGGCCGCGGCGCCGGGCGGGGCGAGGGCGGAGGCGGCCACGAGGAGGGCCGGGACGGTGACGTTGGCCAGGACGTTGGCCGCGCCCCTGCGGCCCCCGGCCTCCTCGGCCTTCCCGATCGCCTCCTTCCGGGCCTTCCCAAGGCGCGTGACGACGGTCCCGACCCCGAAGAAGAGCCAGAGGAGGGCGTAGGCCCTCAAGCCTCCGAAGGCGAGGACGACGGCCCCGTAGAGCCCGCCCGCGAGCGCTCCCGACGGCCGGACGACGCGCAGGGCGAGCGCGAGCGAGGCGACCGCCGCGTTCACGCCGGCCGAGAGGAGGACCCAGCGGAGCCCCCCGTCGAAGGCAGGCCCCGCGGGGGGGAGGACGCCGAGGAAGAGCGCGAGGACCGCGGCGGCAGAGAGGGGCGCCGTGAGGTTGTCGTCCAGCTCGCACGGGAGGCTCTCGACGACGGCCCCCGCGAGCGCCCCGAGGGCGAGCGCCAGCGCCTCGGGCCCTGCAGGCGCCGCCCCTCGGACCCAGCCGAAGAGGAGGGCCGCCCCGGCGCTCCCGAGCACGGCGTAGCCGAGGAACCCGGCCCAGGTCTTCGTCCGGTTCCACGGCAGCGCGGGGCCGCCGAGGGTCGTCCCCAGGAGCGTCGCGCCCCCGTCGCCGAGGGCCAGGTAGCCCCAGCCGGCCGCCGCGAGGTGGAGCCGGTCCCGGAAGAGGAGGACCAGGAGGAGGACGACGACCGGGTAGAGGAGGATCCCGATCGGGTAGCCGCGCGCGCGGTCGCCGTCGCGGTCGAGCGCCTTGCCGCCGAGGCGCGGCAGGGCGAAGAGGTTGAAGGCGAGCGCGGCCAGCGCGCAGAGCGCGGCCCCCTTCCAGTCGAGCCAGCGGAGGAGGAGAGCGAAGCCCGCCATCCCGACGTGGACGGCCTTGCGCTTGGCCTCCGGGGCCCCGAGCGTCATGCCGCGACGGGGGCGCCCCGCTCGGCCAGGTAGCCGGCGAGGGCCTCGGTGAAGGGTCGCGGCCTGACGCCGGTGACCCGCTCGTAGAGCGAGGTGTCGAGGACCGAGTACGACGGCCGGCGCGCCGGCCGGGGGGACTCGCTCGTCGGGCACGGGTGGACCAGGACCCCGCGGTGGCCCGAGAGCTCGAGCGCCGCCAGGGCCAGGCCGTACCAGGTCGTCTCCCCGGAGTTGGCGAAGTGGACGACGCCGCGGAGAGGAGCGCCGGCCAGGAGCAGGATCGCCCGGGCCAGGTCGGAGGCGGCCGTGGCGCGCCCCGACTGGTCGGCGACGACCCTCAGCTCGCCACGGCCCTCCTCGACTTGCTTGAGGAGGGCGTCGACGAAGTTCGGGCCGTGCCTGCCGAAGAGCCACGAGGTCCGGACCACGACCGCGTCGGCGCCGCTCCCGAGGACCGCGCGCTCCCCCTCGAGCTTCCCCCGCCCGTAGGCGTTCACCGGGTCGACGGGGTCGTCCTCGTGGTAGGGGCGGACGCCGCGCCCGTCGAAGACGTGGTCGGTGGAGACGTGGACGAGCCGGGCGCCGATCCGCGCGCACCGCTCCGCGATCTCCCCCGGCGCCACGGCGTTGACGGCGAGGTGGGACCGGTCGCTCTCGCAGAGGTCGACGCGCGTGTCGGCCGCCGCGTTCAGGACGAGCGTGACGCCGGGGACGAGGACGGAGTCGAGCGCCGCCGGGTCGGTGACGTCCACCTCGTCCCGGTCGACGGCGAGCGCGCCGGGGACGAGCCTTTCCAGCTCGCGCCCGAGCATCCCGCGGCAGCCGAGGAGGAGCGTCGGCATCGGGGCGGCGGCCACCCCGTCACTCGCCGATCACGATCTCGGAGGCGTCGCCGACGAGGAAGCGGTGCGCCTTGGGCCTGAGGTCCGGCACCCGCCGGATCCTCACCCCGCGCCCGATGAGCGAGTCGGAGATCCGGAGCGGGATCTCCTCGAGCGTGGAGCCCTCCCAGACGATCGAGTTCTCGATCTCGACGCCGTGGAGGCGGCATCCGGCGGCCACGGCCGTGTAGGGGCCGACGAAGCTCCGTTCGATGCGGGTGCCCGGGCCGACGATCGCGGGGCCCCGGACGAGCGAGTCGACGACGACGACCGAGCCGGCCCCCCCCTCGAAGACGACCTTCCCCTCGACGCGGCTCGACCCCTCCAGGATCGGCGCGCCCGTGGGCTCGGCGGCGTCGAGGACCGTCCGGTTGGCCTCCAGCATGTCCTCGGCCTTGCCGGTGTCCTTCCACCACCCCGAGACGAGGTGGGCGTGGACGGAGCGGCCGTTGTCGACGAGCCACTGGATCGCGTCCGTGATCTCGAGCTCGCCCCGCGCCGACGGGCGGATCGAGCGGGCCGCGGTGAAGACGGCGTCGTCGAAGAGGTAGACGCCGACGAGGGCCAGGTCCGAGCGCGGCTCCTTCGGCTTCTCCACGAGGCGGACGACGCGGCCCGTGGGGTCCAGCTCGGCCACGCCGAAGGACGACGGGTTCGGGACCTTCGTCAGGAGGATCTCGCAGTCGACGCCCAGCCTCAGGTACTCCTCGACGAGGGTGGTGATCCCGCGCTGGAGGAGGTTGTCCCCGAGGTACATCACGAAGCGCGACCCGCGGAGGAACGGCTCGGCGGTCAGGACCGCGTGGGCCAGGCCGAGAGGGGCCTCCTGCGGGATGTACGTGACCGCGGCCCCGAACCGCGAGCCGTCGCCGACGGCGGCCTCGATCTCGGCCTTCGTGTCGCCGACGACGATGCCGATCTCGCGGATCCCGGCCGCCACGAGCGACTCGATCCCGTAGAAGAGGACCGGCTTGTTGGCCACCGGGACGAGCTGCTTGGCGGAGGTGTGCGTGAGCGGGCGGAGGCGGGTCCCCTTGCCGCCCGAGAGGATCAGGCCCTTCATCGGCCGCGCAGTCTATCCCACGGAAGGGCCCCGTCCGCCGCGCCGGCCCCGAAAACGAAGCCGCCCGGGCGGGCGCCCGGGCGGCCGGTGGAACGAGTCGAAAGAACTTCGTTTACTTGTGCAGGGCGACCGCGAACGGGTCCTGCGAGGCGTTGTCGATGACGTAGGCGACGGCGCCGATCGAGCACCCCGTCGACGTCGTCGGGACGATGACGCGGAGCGCGCCCATCGGGAGCGCCGGCGCGTCGGGGAAGAGCTGCCGGAACGTCTTCTGGACCATGGTGCTCGGCGCCACGCCGACCGAGGCCGAGCCGACGAGCGTGCCGTTGCCGTCGTGGGCCTCGACCTGCGTCGGGCAGAGCCTCGCGGTCTCGCTGGTGTTGACCAGGACGAGGTTCGTCCTAAAGCCGGTCTTCTGGGCTTGCGTGTTGTCGTCGCGGACCCCGATCAGCCGCCCCGCCTCGCCGGGGAGCAGGACCTCCGTGGAGGCGTCCACCCCGGGGGCGAACTGGCCGAACGTCCCGCCCGTCGCGGCGCTCGTGTAGGTCCGCGCCCCGATCAGGAGCTTGCGCGTGGACTGGACGAGGATCGCGCCGTAGTCGTTGGCGAGGCCGAAGCCGGAGCTGGAGCCGACGACGTCGGCGATCTGCCGGGTCCCCATCGCCGAGATGGCGATCGGGTTCGGGAGCGTCGGCTGGGACGGCGGCGGGTTCTGGTCGCCGTCGTTGCCGTGCCCGAGGAACTGCACCGTGAACTGCCCGTCGGCGCCCTCCTGGTTCGTCACGTTCAGGTCGCTGACGTAGAGCGTGACGCCCGAGGCCCGCGCCACCGACGGCATGTAGTACTTGTACGGGTAGCTGATGGCGACCTTGCTGACGGTCAGCTTCAGGTCCCCGCCCTTGGTCGGCTTGGTCTGGCCGGTCAGGAAGTCGACCTCGCCGATCCCGCCGACGACGATCGTGTACGTCGTGCCGGCCTGGAGCGCCAGCGAGGTGGAGGCCAGGAGGCTCCCGGAGACGTCGTCGTTGCACCCGTTGGCCAGGGGCGAGAGGGTCGCGCACGTCCCGGTGTTCACGAGGAGGATCGTGTCGTACGGCGCCGTGACGTCGGCCGAGACGGTCCCCGCCGTGTCGATCCTGTAGTTGTCCGTCACCGACGGCGTGAAGGTGAACCAGGCGGTCTTGCCGACCGGGCCCTGCTTGCCGCCCTTGCACGAGAAGGTGGGGTCGCCCGCGTCGTCGGCGTAGTTCCGGGTGTTCACCGTCACGGAGTACGGGAAGGGCCCGTTGGCCGGGACGACGCTCGGGTTGGAGCAGGCGTCGTTCGTCTGCGCGGGCGCCGCCCCGCTCCAGAGGAGGAGGAGGCCGGCCACCAGGACCGGGAGGGCGCGGCGGGCGAGGGTCGAGACGGTGGCGAGGGTCATGAGGGCTCCTTTCGGCGAGAAACGAAAACGTCCGGCCGACCGACGGGCGGCGCCGGACCCTTCTTGGTCCCGTGGGAGTGTCGCCCGGCCCTCGGATCCCTCGCGGTCACGGGAGGGAAACCGGGAAGTCGAGGAAGCTGCCGACGTTCTTGAGGCTCAAGCCCACCCGGACGTCCCGTGACGGGGCGACACCGACCCGGAGGTCGCGGTACTCCACCAGGATCTTGAAGCACGAGGCTTCGACGGTCAACAGCCCCCGGATCTCGAGCAGGTCCGACTGCGAGATGTCGTAGGCGCCCTGGAGGTCCAGCCGCAGCCGGTTGCGGAGGATGGGCGTGCCGCCCGTCAGCCGGACCTGCGCCGAGGAGGACGGGGCGCCGACCGGCTTGCTGTCGAACAGCGAGAGCGAGAGGGACCGGGTCCCGAGCGAGAGGTTCGCCGAGAGGCTCGCGGAGGTCACCTGGCGGGCCTCGGGGTCGTAGCTCGACCGGGCGTCGAAGCTCAGCGAGGGGCCGGTGTTCACCCTGAGGGTCGCCTCCCACGGCGTCCGCCGGGCCTGGGCGCTGCCGGTGGTCCCCGTCGTGTCGAGGTAGGCGATCCGGGCGATCTCCAGCGAGGCGACCTCCCGCGGGAATCCGTTCTTCGGCTTGCCGAGGAGGCGCTGGACCAGGGCGTACCGGAGCGAGTGCTCGGGCGTGACGAAGTCGACCTGGTCGAACGCCGGGGCCCGCCAGGTGTCGTCGGGCCCGTCGGTGTACCGGTAGTCGAGCCGGGGCTCGATCACGTGCTTGAGCTTCGTGAACGAGCCGAGGGAGGTCTCGAAGACCCGGGCGAAGGAGGGGCCCACGAGCCCCGCCCCGGCCGTGAAGACGGTCCGGGTGTACGGGTCCTCGACGAGGGAGGAGCGGTCCTCGGAGACCGACTCGCCGTAGCGCGTCAGCCTCACCCCGGCCTCGGCGTCCAGCGAGAGCCACGGCAGCGGCGAGAGCGGCGCCGAGAGCTTCGGGAAGAGGTCGAGCCGGTCCCAGCTGCCCGATGGCTGCCCGACGGGCTTCTCGGACGACAGCAGCCCCGCCGACCCCTCGGCCTCGACGAAGAGCCGCTGGCCGAAGAGGGGCGTCGGCCTCAGGCGCGCCTCGAGGACCGGACGGCGCTCGGTGACGACGGTGTCGGAGCCGTAGAAGGCCTCCTCCCGGTCGAGCCTCAGGTTCAGCGCGACGGGGTCCCCGATCCAGGTCAGGAACCCCTCGGACTTCGTGCTGCGGGCCGACGTGAGGAAAAAGTCCCGGTCGTACGACTGGAAGAAGTCGATGTCCGAGTAGTGGAGCCACGTGACGACGCCCCGGAGGCCCTTGGCCAGGTCGTCGCTGACGATCCGCCCGGCCGTCTTCCACTCCCAGCCGTCGGAGACGTCCGGGTCGCGCGCCACGGCCCCGATCGCCTCCAGCCGGGTCCCCTTCGACGGGGCCAGGCGCACCTCGGCCCCGAGGGCCCCGGCCCCGTGCGTGTAGAACTCGCCCAGGAACGTCGCGTCGGCCGAGCGCGAGATCGCCCAGAAGTACGAGACCCCGAGGTACCCGCCGCGGCTGCTGCTGAACCCGACGGCCGGGATCAGGAAGCCCGACGCCCTCTCCGTGAGCGCCGGCCAGAGGATGTACGGCGTGTAGAGGAGCGGGACGCCCCCCATCCGGAAGACGACGCTCGTCAGCCGCGCGTAGTCGTCCACGGTGACCCGGCCGCGCTTGAACCCGAAGGACCACGCGGGCCGGTCCCCCTCGCAGGACGTCAGCGTGGCCCCCTCCAGCGTGAAGCTCCGCGGGCCGACCTTGGCCAGGATCGCCCCGCGCAGGTGGAGCCCCCCCTCCAGGTCCGCCGAGCCGTTCAGGACGACCCCCGTCCGCGTCGTCAGGTCCAGGTCGAGCCGGTCCCCGCGCAGGCGCGAGGCCCCCTGCTCCAGCGTGACGTCCCCCTCGGCGACGACGACCCGCCGCGCGTGGTCGACGCGCACGCGCCGGGCGGTCAGGCGGACGTCCTGGTACTCGACGAGGACGTTCTGCCCCTCCGGCGCCACCGCCTCGCCGGTCTCCTCCCCGACGACCGAGAGGCGCCCCCCGGACCCCTCGGGGACCGAGATCTTGACGAGCCCCCCCTTCTCGGGGACCTTGAACTTCAGCTCGAAGGCGGCGCGCTCGCGGAACCTGCTGGCGAAGGGGTCGGTGTCGAACGAGGACTGCTGGGCCGTCGCCGGACCCGCCGCGGCGGCGAGGAGGAGCGCGAGGAGCGCGCGGGCGCGCCGGAGCGGCGCGGAGGGACGCACGGCGAGGGCTCTCCCGGGATGGTACGCAAGGGGCCGGCCGTTCCGGCCCGCCTCGCTCAGACCCTCATCTCGGGGACGTCCCCCGGCACCTCGAGGGGCGCTCCCGTGGCCGCCACGACCTCCTCCACCGAGAGGCCCGGTGCCCGCTCCACGAGGACGAGGCCCGCCCCGCCCGGCTTCACGTCCAGGACGGCCATGTCCGAGATGACCCGGTGGACGCACCGGCGCCCCGTCAGCGGGAGCGTGCAGGAGGGCAGGACCTTCTTCTCCCCGTTCTTGGCGACGTGCTCCATCGTGACCACGACCCGCCGCGCGGCCGCGACGAGGTCCATGGCGCCGCCCATCCCCTTGACGAGCTTCCCGGGGATCATCCAGTTGGCGAGCGACCCCTCCGCGTCCACCTGCATGGCGCCCAGGATGCAGAGGTCGACGTGCCCGCCCCGGATCATCGCGAACGAGTCCGCCGAGGAGAAGAACGCCGCGCCGGGGACGACCGTGACGGTCTCCTTCCCCGCGTTGATCAGGTCCGCGTCGACGTCCTCCTCGAGCGGGTAGGGCCCCATCCCGAGGATCCCGTTCTCGGACTGGAGGAAGATCTCCATCCCCTCCGGGATCTTGTTGGCGACGAGCGTCGGCATCCCGATGCCGAGGTTCACGTACATGCCGTCGCGCAGCTCCTGGGCGGCGCGCGCCACGATCTGGTCCCGGTTCAGCTTCGGCATCGCGTCCCCCTCAGCCCTTCCGGACGGTCCGGCGCTCGATCCGCTTGGCGCGGGGCGCGACGACCAGGCGCTTCACGTAGATGCCGGGCGTGTCGACGTCCTCGGGGTCGATGGCGCCGACGTCGACCAGCTCCTCCACCTCGGCGATCGTCACCCGGCCGGCCGTGGCGGCCATCGGGTTGAAGTTGCGGGCCGTCTTCCGGTAGACGAGGTTCCCCAGGCGGTCGGCCTTCCAGGCCGCCACGAGGGCGAAGTCGGCCGTGATCCCCCGCTCCAGGACGTACTCGCGCCCGTCGATGACGCGGGTCTCCTTCCCCTCGGCGACGACGGTCCCCGCGCCCGTCGGCGTGTAGAAGGCCGGGATGCCGGCCCCGCCCGCCCGGATCCGCTCGGCGAGCGTCCCCTGCGGGCTGAACTCCAGCTCCAGCTCCCCGGAGAGGAACTGCCGCTCGAACTCGGCGTTCTCGCCCACGTAGGACGAGACCATCTTCCGGATCTTCCGCTTGCCGAGGAGGATGCCGAGGCCCCAGTCGTCCACGCCGCAGTTGTTCGACACGCAGACGAGGTCCGCGACGGGCCTCTCGGAGAGGGCCAGGATCAGGTTCTCGGGGATCCCGCAGAGGCCGAACCCCCCGACGACGATCGAGGCCCCCGACGGGATGTCGGCGACGGCCCGGGCGGCGGCCTCCTGGGGCGTGGCGGCGCGGACGAGCTTGTCGATCACAGCACTTCCACGATGACGGCGGTGGCCTCGCCGCCGCCGATGCAGATGGCCGCCAGGCCGTACCTCTTCTTGCGGGCCCTCAGCGCGTGGATCAGCGTCGTGACGATCCGGGCGCCGGAGGCGCCGATCGGGTGGCCGAGGGCGACGGCCCCGCCCTTCACGTTGACCCGGTTCGCGTCGACCTCCAGGTCCTTGACGAACGCCATCGCCACGACGGCGAAGGCCTCGTTGACCTCGATGAGGTCCATCTGCGAGAGGGACATCCCGGCCTTCTGGAGGACCTTCCGGGCCGCCGCCGCCGGGGCGGTGGTGAACCACTCCGGCTCCTGGGCGTGCGAGGCCTGGGCCACCAGCCGGGCGATCGGCTTGGCCCCCAGCTCCTGGACGGCGGCGTCGCTGGCCAGGAGGAGCGCCGCGGCCCCGTCGTTGATCTTGGACGAGTTGGCCGCCGTGACCGTGCCGTCCTTCTGGAAGGCGGGCTTCAGGGCGGACATCTTGAGGAGCTTCTCCTCGGGGGTGGCGAAGGGCTCCTCGTCGCGGTCGACGACGGTCGGACCCTTCTTCCCCTCGATCGTCACGGTCGCCATCTCGGCCTTGAAGTCGCCGGCGTCGTTGGCCCGCCGCGCCCGCTGGTAGCTCTCGTAGGCGAACGCGTCCTGGGCCTCGCGCGTGAAGGCGAACTTCCCGGCGCAGAGCTCGGCGCAGTTGCCCATGTGGAGGTTCCGGTAGGGGTCCCAGAGGCCGTCGGCGATCATCGAGTCGACGAGCTGCCCGTGCCCCATCCGCTGCCCCGTCCGGGCCTTGGGGAGGAGGTACGGGGCGTTGGACATCGACTCCATCCCGCCGGCCAGGGCGACCGCCATCTCGCCCGTCCGGAGGGCGTTGGCGGCGTCCATCATGGCCCGCATCCCCGAGCCGCAGACCTTGTGGACCGTGACGGCCCCGGTCGCCGGGGGGAGGCCGGCCGCGATGGCCGCCTGCCGGGCGGGGGCCTGCCCCTCGCCGGCCTGGAGGACGTTCCCGAGGAAGACCTGGTCGACGCAGTGGGCCGGCACCTCGGCCCGCTCCAGCGCCGCCTTCAGAGCCACCGAGCCGAGCTGGGGCGCCGTCAGGCTGGAGAGGGACCCGAGGAAGCTGCCGATCGGCGTCCGAGCGGCCGAGAGGATCAGCACGTCGTTCATCACTCGATCTCCGCCCGGCGGGCCACGGGCATTCCCCGCACCCGCCCGGGGCGCCGATTCTAACCGCAGGGGCCGGATTGCCCGCCCCCCCTCCCCCCCCTATCCTCGGGGCGTGAGAGCGCTCGGGGTCGACTTCGGCGAGAAGAGGATCGGGCTGGCCGTCTCGGACCCGGGCGGCACCGTCGTGGTGCCGGTCGGGGCGATCGAGCGGACGACCGACGCCCGGGCCGCGGCGGCCCTGAGGGACGCCGCCCGGGAGCGGGAGGTGGAGCGGATCGTGCTGGGCCTCCCCCGCCTCCCGGACGGGACCGAGGGGGAGATGGCGCTGCGGGTCCGGAAGTTCGCCGAGCGGCTCCGCGCCGCCTCGGGCCTCCCGGTCGACCTCGCCGACGAGGCGCTGACGAGCGTGGCGGCCGACGAGGCCCTGCGCGAGGCCGGCGGCAGGCGTTCCCGGCGCCCCCCGGGCTCGAGGGACGCCGAGGCCGCGGCGGCGATCCTGCGGGACTACCTCTCCCGCCGCGCCTCCCGGGGCGGGCCGGGCTGATGGCCCGGAAAGCCGGGCGGCGGCTCGGCCTCCTCCTCGCCCTCCTCCTCGTCGCGGCGGCCGGGGGCTTCCTCTGGCTGCGCCGGGAGCTCTTCCGGCCCTACCAGGGATGGCCGGGCCCGTCCGTCCTCGTCACCGTCGAGCCCGGGACCTCCTCGAAGGCGGTCTTCGAGGAGCTGGAGCGGGCCGGGGTCCTCCGCGACCGGCGGCTCGGCGAGGCGGCCCTGCGGCTCCTCCACCGCGGGCGGGGGCTCCGGGCGGGCGAGTACCGCTTCGACGGCCCCCGTTCGCCCGCGGCGGTCGTCCGGGCGATCGTGGACGGGGACGTCGTCGTCCACCGGGTCACGTTCCCCGAGGGGTCGACCGCCGAGGAGACCTTCTCTCTCCTCGCCTCCCGAGGGCTGGGGGAGGAGGCCGCCTACCACGCGCTCTTCGAGCGGCCCGACGCGCTCCCCGGGGTCCCGGCAGGGGCGCCGACGCTGGAGGGGTTCCTCTTCCCCTCGACGTACGACTTCACCCGGCCGCTGGCCGAGCGCGACGTCGCGGCGCGCCTCGTCCGCGAGTTCCGGCGCCGCCTTCCTCCGGGCTACGAGGAGGCCGCGCGCCGGCGCGGCCTCTCGCTGCTGGAGGCCGTCACGCTCGCCTCGATCGTCGAGAAGGAGACGGCGCTGGCGGAGGAGCGGACCCTCGTCTCGGCGGTCTACCTCAACCGCCTCGGGCGCGGGATGCTCCTGCAGGCGGACCCGACGACGATCTACGCCCTGAAGCGGCGCGGGCTCTGGGACGGCCGGCTCACCCGGGCCGGCCTCGGCTTCGCCGACCCCTACAACACCTACGCATCGCCCGGCCTGCCGCCCGGGCCGATCTGCAACCCCGGCGAGGCGGCGCTCGGGGCCGCGGTGGCCCCCGCCGCCGTCGACTACCTCTACTTCGTCGCCGCCGGGGACGGCTCGCACCGGTTCGCCGAGGATGGCGAGGCTCACCTCAGAAACGTCGCCCTCTGGCGCAAGGCGCAGAGGGCGGCGCGGCCCGAGGAGCGCTCCGGCCGCTGAGCGGGGCGTCCCCCCGCGGCCCCGGCCCTTCCCATCGGTCCCCTTGACTCCTAGACTCGCGGCGACTGCGGAGGACGGACGATGACGACTCAAGCGCTGCCGCGGCTGTTCGGCCCCTACCTCCTGACCAAGTCCCTGAGCGTGGACGCGCTCGGGGCGACCTACCGGGCCGGCACCACCTCGGGGCCGAGCCTGCGCCCGTTCCTCCTCGTCAAGACGTTCGACGGCGAGGCCGTCGACCCGAAGGCCCTCCTGCCGGCCATGGAGACCGCCGTGGAGTACCTCGAGGAGGTCCGCGGGCAGGCGGTGGCCAAGGGGGCGGTCCTCGGGATCGTCGACGAGGTGCCGTTCGCCGGCATCGAGTACGTCCCCGGGCAGACGCTCGACCGGCTGCTCCGGGGAGGGAGCGGCGACGGGGTGGCGCTGCCGATCGAGCACGCGCTCCTGATCGCCGAGAAGATCCTGATCGGCCTGGAGGCCGGCAAGGCGTTCGCCCGGGCCACCGGCGCGCCTCACGGCTTCCTGGTCCCGGCCTTCGTCAACGTCTCCAACGACGGCGACACGCGGATCTTCGGCGCGGGCCTGGGGCCGGGCCTCCTGCCGTCGCTCTCGCACCCGAAGGCGAAGGCGGCCT
The DNA here is from genome assembly GCA_008363385.1 of Acidobacteriota bacterium. Classification (GTDB taxonomy): domain Bacteria; phylum Acidobacteriota; class Thermoanaerobaculia; order UBA5066; family UBA5066; genus RHKY01. The sequence goes on from RHKY01000031.1 coordinate 88,545, forward strand.
TCGCCCCGTACCTGGCCCCCGAGGTCCTCTCCGGCGCCAAGCCGTCCGCCTCGGCGGACCTCTACTCCACGTCGGCGATCCTGCTGGAGTGCCTGACGGGGAAGGCTCCGGCCCCCGGGGCGGCGGAGGAGTCCCTGGCGGGCGCGGTCCTCGCCCTGAACGGGAACCCGCTCCCGGAGGACATCGCCCGGCTGCTGGCCCGAGGGCTCGCCCGCGACCCGTCCCGGCGGGAGGGGGACGCCACCGCGTACAAGAAGGCGCTCGGCAAGCTCCTCTACGCCGGCCCCTACGCCCCGTCGACGTTCAACCTCGCCTTCTTCATGCACCAGCAGTTCGACAAGGCGATCGACGAGGAGCGCCGGCAGATCGGCTCCGAGGAGCAGATCGACCCGAAGCCGTTCCTTGCCGCCGAGGCGGCCGCCTCGCGCCCCGCCGCGGCGCGCCCGGCTCCGGCGGCGATGCCCTCCGTCCCGAGGTTCGGGATCGAGGGGACGGCGGCCGGCACGACGCCCGGCACGGCGGCGAAGAAGGGGGGGCTGGGCGGCATCCCGATCGCCGCGGTCGCCGCCGCCGCGGTCGCCGTGATCGCCGGCGTCGTCTTCATCCTCCGCGGCACGGGCAAGCCCGCCCCGCCCACCGCGACCCCGACGCCGGTGCCTGTCGCCGCCGTCGAGACGCCGACCCCGGCCCCGCCCCCGACGCCCGTCATCGTCGGCAAGGACGACCCGGCGTTCCAGGCGGCCCTGCAGGCCAAGCTCCAGGAGGAGATGAAGAAGGTCCAGGACCAGATCGCCAAGGAGCAGGACGCCGCGGCACGGAAGCGTCAGGCCGAGCTTGAGCGGGCGGCCGAGGAGTCGCGCAAGGCCCGCGAGGCCGAGGAGGCCGCGCGGCTGGCCCGCGAGCGGGCCGACCAGCAGGAGGCCGCGCGCTTGGCCAAGGAGGCCGAGGAGGCCCGCGCGCGCGAGGAGGCCGCGCGCAAGGCGGCCGAGGCGGCCGTCCCGAAGACGAAGGATGGCGACCTCGTCGACGTGGCGCAGGTGGACAGGCCGCCGAACGCGGTGAGGGTCGTCAAGCCGGACCCGACGATGCTGGCCCGCCAGCGCAGGATCTCCGGGACCGTCCTGATGCGCGTCCTCGTCAGCGAGAACGGCAAGGCCGAGAAGATCGAGGTCCTGAGGGACACGGACCCGAAGGTCGGGCTCGCGGACGCCTGCGAGCGGGCGCTCCGGCAGTGGGAGTGGACGCCCGCGACGAAGGACGGAAAGCGCGTCAAGACCTGGATCGCGGTGCCGATCCCGTTCCGGCTGTAGTGTCGTGGGAGGGCCCCCGCGTTCCAGCGCGCTGCGCGCTCGAACCGGCGACGGTGGGGCCCCACCCCCACCGTCCCTCCCACACCCTCCCCCCGGCGGGCGGGGATCGGAACGATAAGGGGCGCCGTGAGGCGCCCCTTGTCGTTCGCGGCGTGGCGCGGCTTCAGGGCTTCTTGGCGGGGGCGGCGGCCGGGGAGGCCGGGGGCTTCGGCGTGGGGAGCGGGAGGCCGGCGCCCTTGAGGTACGTCTTCCTCAGGTACTCCTCCATCAGGTTGTCCGTGTACCAGGAGACGAGGACCCCGTCGACGAAGTACGACGGCGTCGACCGGACGCGGATCGAGAAGCCCTCGGAGAGGTCGGAGAGGATCTTCTTGTTCGTCCTGTCCTGGAGGTAGCAGGCCCGGAAGGCCTGCTCCCCGAGGTCGCTCGCGCTGGCGAAGTCGAGGGCGAAGGCGTCCACGTCGGCCACCGTCAGCTGGTCCTGCCGGGCGTAGACGTTCGACTTCCAGCGGAAGTAGAGCGCCGGGTCCTTCTCGAAGAAGCAGCTCCCCGCCGAGGAGGCGCGGAAGGCCCACGGGTGGTCGTTGACGAGGGGGAACGACTTGAAGTACCGGCGGATCTTCAGCTCCTTGGCGAGCTTGTCGACGAGCGGCTCCCAGTCCCCGGCCCGCTTCCGGCAGAAGGGGCACTGCATGTCCGAGTACTCGACGACCGTGACCGCCGCGTCCGCCGGGCCGGTCGAGGGGGTGCCGGCGAGCTTGATCAGCTCGCGGCGCTGCTCGGCGATCGAGCGCTTGCGGTCCCAGACCCGCCCGAGGAGGAGGATCGCGCCCGTGTCGGCGCTCAGGTACCCGTTCATCTCGTAGTCGCCGTAGCCGGTCGCGAGGGTGAGCTTCACCCCCTTCCAGCCGGGCCGGTCGGCAGAGGGCAGGAGGACGAGGCCGGGCTTCCCCCTCAGGAACCGGGCGAGCTGCTCCCTCAGGCCCGCGAGGTCCGCGTCCGAGCGGACGGGGGCCGGCGCCTTCATCCGGGCCTCGTCGGCGAACAGCTCGCCGATGACGGCGTTCCGGCCGGAGTCGTCGACGGCCACGTAGACCTGGTCGTTGAACCGGCTGTCGAAGGCGAAGGACTTCTGCACCTTGAGGAGGCGCCACCCCTTCAGGTTCGCCTGGGGGATCTCGTCGGCGGTGGTCTCGCCGGCTCCCCACGCGAAGATCCCCTCGGCCCAGGCCAGGAACGCCTCGACGCGCGGGTCGGCCACGCGCGCGGGCGCCGCGGCCGGGGCCTTGGGCGCGGTCTCCGCGGGCGAGGCCTTGGCCGAGGCCGGAGGAGCCGACTGCGCCGGGGCGGCGGTCTTGGGGGAGGCGGCCTGGGGCGCGGCGGGGGCCGCACAGGCCGTGGCCAGGGCGAGCGCGGGGAGCGCGTGGCGGACGCGGGCGGTTCTGGAGGACGTCATCAGGGGGCCTTGCCTCCTCGTTCGATCTGCGACAGCCCTTCGCGGATGGCGGGCTGGTCGGGGTTGAGGGAGAGAGAGCGCTGGAAGAGGCTCCGGGCCTGGGCGGCGTCGCCCTGGCACCAGAGGGCGAGCGCCAGGACGTTGATCGCCTCGACGTCCTGCGGCCTGCGGCCGACGAGGTCGCGGAAGACCCGCTCGGCCGACGCGCAGTCCTTCGACTCGAAGTACATCTTCCCGAGGGCCGCCCGGTACCGGTCGTTGGCCGGGTAGGCGGCCACGACGCTCTCCAGGAACGAGACGACCTGCTTGCGGGCCTTCGGGCTCTTCTCGAACCGCTGCATGTACGTCGTCACGCGGCGGAAGACGGCGGCCTCGGGGTCGTGGTGCCCGTTCTGGAGCGAGAGGACGAGCTCGCGGTCCGACTCGTCCCACTTGTCGAGGATGTGGAGCGCCACCGAGAGGTTGAAGTGCGTCGTCGGGGACTTCGGGTTCACCTCGAGGGCCTTCCGGTACCAGGTGATCGCCTCGGCGGTCTTCCCCCGCTCGCGCAGGTAGGTCCCGATGTTGGCGAAGCTGCCCGCGGTCTCGGTCCCGGCGCGGTCCGCGGGCCGCGCGTCGACGGCCGCGGCCTCGGCGCCGGTCAGGTACCCGAGCGAGATCAGCTTCTTCGTGAACTCGTCGGCGGCCTTCTTCTCGGCGGCGTCGAACCCCGAGACGACGAGGCGCTCCACCTTGGCGGCCTTCGCCCACGAGGCGGCCGGGGCGGCCTTGACTCCCGGGGCGGGACCGAGCCCCTCGACGGGCTTCCCCTCGAAGGCCGGGTCGAGGGGGAGGCCGAGGAGGCGGGCGAGCGTCGGGGCGACGTCGAAGACGCTCACCTTCTTCCGCACCTTCGAGGGCACGACGCCCGGACCCGCGGCGACGAGGGCGCCGATCCCGTGGTGCCAGAGGAACGCCGTGTCGAACTGGACGCCCGAGTAGAAGCGGGGCCGGTCCTCCCCCCACTTGAAGCCGTGGTCGGAGACGAGGACGAAGGTCGCCCCGTCCCGCTCGGCCCGCGCGGCGAACTCGCCGAGGACCCGGTCGGCCTCCTGGTAGAAGCCGACGACGCCGCCCGAGTACTTCCGGAACTCCTCCTCGGAGACGGTGGAGAGCTTGGGCGGGTAGAAGCGGGCCAGGACGTGCCCGATCTCGTCGGTCCCCTGGAAGTAGACCATCAGGAGCTCGGGCTTCTGCCGGTCGTAGAGGTCGAGCCCGATCCGGGCGTGGACCCGCGTGGACCCGAGGATCTTCCGGTAGGCCGTGACCGGGTCGAGGAGGTCCTTGTTCGCCGCCACCGCCGCGTCGAACTCCGCCCGCGTGACCTTCAGCGCCCTGGAGACGTCCTCGTAGGCCGGGCTCCCCTCGCGCTTCACGACGATCCGCACGCCGTCCGAGAGCCCCTCGGGCCAGGCGAGCGCGGGCGAGAGCGAGAGCGACGCCGCGTCGAAGAGGACGGGCGAGGCGCGGTCGGAGACGAGGAAGCCGTTCACCTTCTCGGCGGGCCAGGTGGCCCACCACCCGACGACGCCGACGGAGATCCCCCGCGTCGAGGCCAGGTTCCAGACCGCCGGGACCTTCCGCGACCGCCCCGAGATCGGCACCCGCGTCCGCGTCCCGGGCTCGAGCTCCTGGAAGTCCGCCACGCCGTGGTCGACGGGGCTCCGCCCCGTGGCGATCGTCGTCCAGATGAGGGGGGAGGCCATCGGGTTGTAGCTCGCCAGGTCCCACGAGCGCCCGCGCGCGAGGACCTTCGCCAGGTTCGGGAGCTTCCCCGCGGCCAGCAGCGGGTCGAGGAGGCTCCAGTCGGCCCCGTCCCACCCGACGAGGACGACGCGCGGCTTCCTGGCGGCCGGCGGCGCGGAGGAGGCGGCCGGGGAGAGGAGCGCCGCGGCGAAGGCGGCGGGCAGGGCGGCGGCGAGGAGGCTTCGGAGGGCTCTGGGCATGAAAAAAGGGGAGGCCGTGAGGCCTCCCCCGGATGATAAACGGGAGTCCGCTCTCTTAGAAGGAGACGCGGGCGCCGAGCCGGAGCTGGAGCGGGTTCTGCCAGCCCACGTCGCGGAGGTAGTTGGCCGACGTGGCGCAGGCGCGGTTGGTGTAGCTCGGGTTGGCGGCGCAGGCGGCGTCGTCGATCCGGGCCGAGGTGCGGTAGTTCGGGTCGTTGAAGCGGTTGAAGACGCCGAAGCGGTTGCCGTCGCGGCGGGTGTTGAAGACGCCGCTCTGGCCCGTGGAGCCCTGCCGGTTGAGAAGGTTGAAGACGTCGACGATCGGGGTGATCGTGACCGGGCCGAGGCGCAGGTTGTACTCGAGGTGGAAGTCCATCTCGTACGTGTCCGGCTGGTCGCCGAGCTCGCCGCGGTTCGGGGAGAGGTAGAGCTCGGAGGTGTAGCCCGGGCGCGCGTAGCCGCGGACGGCCAGCGGGGCGCCGGAGGCGTACCGGAAGTTGGCTCCGGCGGTCAGGCCGAACGGGAACGAGTACGTGCCGGAGATCTTGAAGAGGTGCGGGCGGTCGAGCGACAGGCGGCCGTAGTTGTTCGGCACCATGTCGATGTAGTCGAAGTCGGCGTTGATGTTGGGGTCCTGCTGGCCGGTCGACTGCTTCTCGTTACCGTCGTAGTTGCCCTTGAGCGAGGAGTAGACGTAGTTCGCCAGGACGTAGAAGTTGTTCGAGAACCGGTGCGTGGCCGTCAGCTCGATGCCGCGGTAGAAGCGCTTGATGTGGGTCGTCTCGCAGTTGCCCGTGTACGTGCCGTCGGCGGCGACGCACTCCGGGTTCGTGATGTCGACGACCTTCTCGAGGTCCTCGTTGCTGCTGCCGTAGTTGACGAGCGCGCAGGTCGTGAGCGAGCCGGCCGGGATGTACTGGGCCAGGTAGGGGAGGCGCGGGTCGGTCAGGTCGCAGCGGTCCTCGATCGTCCGGCCGAGGGCCTTGTAGATCCCCTTGAGGCCGACCGACCAGTTCTTGACGACCTCGTACTCGACGCCGGCGATGATCTCGTCCTGGTACATCCCCTTGAGGCCCTCACGAGTGATCTGGCCCCCCTGGATGTACGCGTAGCCGTAGACCGAGTCGACCGGGTCGAGGACGCCGCCGCCGGAGTAGTTGTACGCGAAGACCGTGTACTCGTTGCCGAGGGCGCGGGTCTGGATGTCCTGCGGGATGACCGTGTAGTACCGGCCGTAGTTGGCGTAGAGCTTCGACTTGCCGTTGTTCGTGAAGTCCCACACCACGCCGACGCGCGGCGACCACTCGCTGTCGAGGCTGATCCGGTCGACGCCGTTGGCGTCCTTCAGCTTCTGCTCGTCGTAGCGGATGCCGACGTTGACGGTCAGGTTGTTCAGGACCTTCCAGGAGTCCTGCAGGAAGATCCCGAGGTTCCGGGTCTTCGGCGGGTTCTCGACCGCGGGGTTCACGTCGTACCCGGCGCAGTCCTGGATCGTCAGGATGCCGTACGGGTTGCCCGGGCCCGGCGTGCCGAAGCTGCCGGTCACCAGGTTGCCGTTGGCGTCGTAGCGGGCGTTGCAGTTCGGGCCGGAGCCGACGACCTTGGCGTAGTAGCGGACCGCCGTCTCCTGGTAGCTGCCGCTCGCGGACAGGAAGTCCGTGACGAGGGCGCCGCCGCCGTAGGCCTGGAAGTAGTCGGAGTTGATCGACTCGTAGTCGGCGCCGAGCTTGATCTCGTGCGTGCCGAAGAAGGCCGTGCCGGACAGCTTGAACGCGTCGCGGTTGTACTCCTCCTTCGTGTAGAGCGGGATGCCCGAGCCCGGCATGTAGTTCCGGAGGCCGGAACGGACGGTGTTGTAGGCCAGGGCCGTGGACTGCGGGTTGTCGGTGAACTCCTCGGAGTGCCGGCCGTACTGGGCCTGGACGAGGAACTGCGTCCCGAAGATGCCGTCCCACTTGGCCGAGTAGTCCGTGCCGCCGAAGTCCTGCGAGCCGTTGCGGGCCGACTCCGGCCCGGTGGTGGCGGTGAGCGCGCCCGTGTACGTGCCCGGGTCGCCGAAGGCCGTCAGGGCGATCGTGTTCGACTCGCCGAGGCGGAAGGTCAGCTTGCCGGAGTAGAGGTTCGACCGCGTCTCGTCGGTCTGCGAGCGGAAGTCGTTGGCGGTGACGATGCCGGCGGAGCTGTAGGTCCGGCCGTAGTTGTACTCGGCGTCGTCGTCGCGCTGGACGCGGTCGTACGCCGCGAAGAACCAGATCCGGTCCTTCAGGAAGTAGCCGCCGAGGTCGGCGCCGATGTCGAGCCGGTCGGGGGCGGCGAACTCGCCGACGCCCACGAGGGCCTTGTCGTCGGTCCGCTTGTCGCTGGCGGCGAGGCTCTCGCTGTCGTAGTAGCCGAAGACGTCGCCGTGGAACTCGTTGCCGCCCGACTTGGTGACGACGTTGATGATGCCGCCGAGGGCGCGGGAGTACTCGGCCTCGTAGCCGCCGGTCTTGACCTCGACCTCCTGGACGAACTCCTGGTTCAGGACTTTGCCCTGGTCGCCGAGCTTGATGCCGGTGGTGTTGACGCCGTCGATGATGTACTGGTTCTCGAGGCCCGTGGCCCCGTAGACGGCCAGGCCGCCGCCCGCGGAGACGCCGGTGCCGGCGACCGTCGTGGCGATCGACACGAAGTTCCGCCCGAGCGGGAGCTTCTGGATCGTGTCGAGGCTGGTGGCCGCGCCGACGACCGCCTTGGTCGTGTCGACGACGGGGGCCTCACCCGTGACGACGACCTCCTCCTTCACGGAGACCGCGAGGGTCACCGGGACGGTGGCGGTGCCGCCGAGGGCGACGCGGATGTTCGTCCGCTCGGCCTTCGTGAAGCCGGAGAGAGAGGCGCTGACGGTGTAGGTCCCCGGCGGGATGACCGGGAACTTGTACCGGCCGGACGCGTCGGACACCGTGGTGCGGGTGCCCTGAAGGGCCGGCGACTTGATCTCGACCGACACGCCCGGGAGAGGCGCGCCGTTCGAGTCGACGATCGTGCCCTCGATCGTGCCGGTCTGCTGCGCCAGCGCCGGAGCGCCCGCGAAGCCGGCCACGACGAGGAGCGCCACGAGGGCGCCGAACCAACGATTCTTCATACCTTTCTTTCCTCCAGATGAAATCGAAGTGAATCCCGAAACCTGCCTGACTTCCTTTGCGTTCCTCACTCCGGGGATTTCGATCCTCCTTTCGGTCCTGTGTGGATCGTGTGTCTCGAAGGCCTGCAATTATCTCGCCTTCGTGACCGCTGTCACCCCTCAAAGTCAAACCGAGCAGATTCAATACCTTACGGATCACATCCGGGCCGGATCCCCGCCCGGGATCCAAGCGGGTGGATCCGCGTCCAACGACCGGGGCGGACCGCCCCTCCCGTCAAAGCGGGATCCCCTTCTTCTGGGCGAGCATCCTCTTGGCTTTCCGGAACATCTCGGCGTGGTCCGCGCCTGTGGCGCGGATGGCCGGAGCGTTCTTCCTGAGAAGCGCGTCGACCTCCCGGTCCAGCTCCCGCTCGCGCTCGCGGTCCGCGGCGAGGACCCCCTCGACGGCGCGGCGCAGCCCGGCCGCGGCGAGCCCCCGGACCAGCCCCTCGGAGAGGAGCCGCCGGGCGACGAACGCGGAGGAGGCCTTCAGACGGCTGTCGGAGAGAGCCACCGGCGCCGGATCCTACACTCGGCGGCGCGTTCGGGGGAGCCGGGCACAGAGGCGCTCCGCCTAGAATCGAAGGAGCGTGGACGACCTCTCTGGCGACGCGGAGGACGCGGTCCGGCTGGTCCGCGGGATGCTGCGGCGCGGCGAGGGGGGGGAGGCCTTCCGCGAGCGCCGTCGCGTCCTCTCCTGGACCGTCTCGGAGGCGGGGCTGCTCGCACCGTCCCTCTCGGAGGAACGGGGGACGGCGGTGCGGATCCGGGGCGAGAGGGTCGCCCTCCTCGTGGCCCGCGAAGGGGACGGGCCCGAGGCCATCAGGGAGTGCGTCCGGGAGGCCTCCCGGCGGAGCGGCGCCTCGCCCTTCTTCAAGGCCGCGCACCGGGCGGCGGCCGGCGCGCCTGCGGGGCCGCACGGCGAGGAGGACGAACGGTTCGCCACCCTCCTGGCCGGCGCCCTCTCGCGCGCCCTCCCCGACCCGAGAGGCCTCTCGCTGTCCTTGACGGTCTCGCGCGTCCAGTCGGCCCGGGCGGTCATCGGCCCGAGAGGCGCGTTCCCGTGCGGCGCCGCCGCGCGGGTCGCCGCGTCGGGGATCCTCCGCCGGCAGGAGCGGCAGCGCCCGTTCGCGTTCCAGTCCTCCCGCCCCCTTCCGGCGGCGCTCGACGAGCTGGCGACGGCGCTCGCCGCCGCGGCGCGACCGGTCCCCTCCGTTCCCCCCCCGACCGGCGAGGTGGACGTCGTCCTCTCGCCGTCGGCCGCCTCCGTCTTCTGGCACGAGGTGGTCGGGCACGCGCTGGAGGCCGAGGCCACCGAGGGCGCGTCGGCCCTGGCGCGCGTGAGGGGGGCGGCGGTGGCGCCGCGCGGCGTCTTCGTCCGGGACGACCCCGGCCGCGCCGACCTCCCCGGCGCCTACCGCTTCGACGACGAGGGGGTCCCCGGCCGGCCGGTGCCGCTCCTCGTGGACGGGGCGGTCGGGGAGCTCCTCACGGACCGGACGACCGGCGGCGCCGCCTCGAACGGGCACGGCCGGACGCCGGACTTCCGCCGGTTCCCGAGGGCCAGGCTCTCGAACCTCGTCGTCTCGCCGGGCAAGGTGCCCCTCGACGAGCTCCTGTCGCGGTGCGGGACCGGCCTCCTCGTCCGCGAGGTCTCCTCGGGAGGGGCCGACCCGGAGTCCGGCCGCTTCGTCCTGTCCGTCGAGTCGGCCGAGCTGATCCGGCGGGGGCGGGCCTCGACGCCCGTCTCGCCCTTCGTCCTGGCGGGCGAGGTGCTCCAGGCGCTCGCCTCCGTCGACCCGGAGCTGGGAGACACGTCCGCGCCGGGGTCGGGCCTCTCGCTCTGCGTCAAGTCCGGCGAGCCGCTCCCGGTGGGCGGGGCTTCCCCCGCGATGATCGTCCGGGGCCTCCTGGCCAGGGTCCCCCGCCGATGAGGTCCGCTCTCCACGACGACGGCCTCTTCGAGCGCGTCTTCGCGGCCGCCTCCGAGGCCGACCGCGCGGCGGGCGTCGAGCTGTACGAGCGGCGCGGGCGGCTGGTGAGCCTGCTGCTGTCGGGCGAGGAAGCCGACTGGAGCGTGAAGAAGGGCGCAGTCTGGTGGCTGACGACCCGAGAGCGTGAAGGACGCGCGCAGGTCGTGCTGCGCGCGGCG
>RHKY01000092.1 GCA_008363385.1 Acidobacteriota bacterium
GGCCCGCACCGGGAAGCTCTCGCGCCTGCGCCCCCGCTACATGCAGGCGCTCCTCGCCAAGGCCGGCGGCCTCGTCGCCCCCGACGCCAACTCCACGCTGAGGGTCACGTACGGCAAGGTCGTCGGCGTCTCCCCGCGGGACGGCCTGACCTACGTCCCGCAGACGACGCTCGCGGGCGTCCTCGAGAAGCACACGGGGAAAGAGGAGTTCGACGCCCCGAAGAAGCTCCTGGACGCGGCGGCCGCGCTCCGGAAGGGGAAGGCGACACCCTACCTCGACCCGAAGCTCGGGGACGTCCCGGTCGACTTCCTCTCGACGGTCGACACCACGGGCGGCAACTCGGGCTCGGCGACGCTCGACGCCAAGGGAGACCTCTGCGGCCTCCTCTTCGACGGCACGTACGAGACCGTGGCCTCCGACATCCTCTACGACCCGGTGAGGACGCGCTCGATCCACGTCGACTCGCGCTACCTCCTCTGGGTCCTCTCGGAGGTCGAGGGGGCCACCGAGATGCTCCAGGAGATGGGCTTCGGGAAGTAAGCCCCGTCTCCTGACCGAGTCCTCGCGGGCCCGCGGCGTCTCTGCCGCGGGCCCGTTTTTCACGTCCGCGGCCAGCGTGGGCGTCGGCCAGGAAGAGGAGAGTGGCCCGAGGGCCTGCGGCCGACTCGGAGCGCTGTGTCCTCACGGGGACGTGGCGGCGCGGGTTGTCGCGAGGACCGGGCGCTGCTGGTGCCTCAGGCGAGAGGGGGGTGCCACTTCGTTGGAACCCCCACTCGGGAGACACTACTCATCAGGGCGGTGGACGTGTACCCGTTCCCGAATGGAGTGTCGCGCATGACGATTCGACCATCACGGCAAGGCCCCGCGTCCATCCACGTCGTGAGCGTTCTCTCTCTTTGTCTGCTGGTCCCGGTGGGGGGCCCCGCCGCCGCTGAGACGGTCATCGCGCGAAGGCCCTCGGACGCTCCCGCCACGCCGACGGCCGAGCAGATCCTGCGAGACAACGGCTTCCCCGACTTCTGGTGCTACCCCACCCACTGCGTCGTCTCCGTCGACGACGCCGTCCTCTCCGAGCGGCTGCAGGGGCTCGACCGTCCCGACATGCTCGAGCTGGAGCCCCTGCCGGATGCGCGCCGCGTCTTCTTCGCCAGAGGCACCTGGGACGCGGAAACCCGGGCGATCGACTCCGCGGTCCCGGGGCTGGACGAGGTCCCCTCGTCCTCGCCCACGAGCCTCTTCGTCGTCGTCTTCAAGGCCTTCCCCGAGCCGGGCTGGATCGCGGAGCTGCGGGGCCTCGGCCTCGTCCCGCTCGAGCCGATGCCACAGATGGGGTACAAGGTCTGGGGCCCGCGAGCCGTCGTCGCCTCGCTACCGGGTGGCCGTCGCCACGTCCGGACGGTCTACGAGGTGCCGGCCGGCCTGAAGCGCTTCCGGGTGGACACGCTCCCGAGCGGTGACGCCGGCGGCCCCGCCGTCACGCACGTCCACGTCGTCGACGCCGCTGCAAGCGACGTCGTCAACCTCCTCGCCAGCCTCAGCCCTCGACCGCCCGCGAAGGCGCTGCGGACCGGCACCGTGACCGCCTGGAGCGTCCTCCTGACGCCGCCGCAGGCCATCGACCTGAGCCGGCGGGGCGACGTAGTCGCCGTGGCGCGCGAGACCTTACCCGTCGAGCCCTCGGATGAGCGGACGAACCGGATCATCGGCGGCACGTTCGGGACGCCGGGGACGTCTTGGCCCGCGTCGGTCGGGACGAACGCGTCGCCGTACTACTGGGAGGGGTTCATGGCCAGCCTGGCCTCGATCGGCATCGACCCCTCGAACCAGTCGATCGGCTTCCTGGACACGGGGGTGGACGAGGCGCTCGTCCGGGCCGGCCCGACGCCCAACTGCCCGCCGCACCTCCTGCAGGGCGGGGACTGCCGGCTGATCTTCACGACGGACGCCAGCGAGGATTTCGACTCCGGTGTTCTGGACATGAGGGCCGACGACTGGTTGAATCACGGCACCACCGTGACGGCCGTCGCCGCGGGGAGGACCACGGACTCTCGGGACTCCCGCGGCTGGGCGTTCGAGCACGGGGTGGCGCCCGGCGTCAACGTCGCGATGAGCGCGATCTTCAGATCGACCTCAACCTGCGGCGAAGGGTCAACGGTCGGCAGAAATGCCTTCCTCGAGACGCAGCTCAGCCTTTCGGACTTTCCGCTGCTACTTCGCTACTCGCTGGTCGAGATGACCGCTGAGGGGAACCTCCCGGGCAGGAGCGCCGCCCCGGATCCCCCTATCCGGATCTTCAACCACAGCTGGAACCGCATCTCCGAGTACACATACGACCCCAAGGACTACGACCTCACCGCGCAGCTCATCGACCAGACCTCCCGGAACCTCGCCGCCGCGACGCTGGTCTACCGACCCCTGGGTGGAGGACCCGAGACCTGGACCGGAGCGTCCGGCCAGCCGGCACTCCACGTCCTTTCTGCCGGCAACCGAGAGCATGCGCTCGGCGAACTCGACATGCCGCTTTGGGTAGAGAATGCCGAGGTCTTCAGTCCCGGCACGGCGAAGAACGGCATCACAGTCGGGGCCACCCGGACGGACGACCCGCGCACGTGCAATGGGCTGCCATCGTACGACCCCGACTGCTGGGGCGCGGAGAACCTGATGGGGTCGAACCCCCGGGTCGTGACCGGGTTCAGTCGCGTGGGCTACCCGAACTTCCGCCTCAAGCCGGACCTCGTCGCCCCGGGCTCGCGGGTCTACGGCCGGCTCACCGAGCGGGGCCCCTGCGAGACCGAGAACGACCCTTGCCGGGTCCGGTACGGCACGTCCTCCGTGTGTGACCTGGAAGAGCCGAACCCCGGCGAGAAGATCTGGATGCGCGGCACCAGCTTCGCGACCCCGGCGGTCTCGGGCGCCGCGGCCCTCGTCCGGGACTGGCTCCGCGCGGCCTTCTCCCGGTCCACTCCCTCCCCCGCGTTGATGCGGTCCGTCCTCGTGGCCGGGGCCCGGAACCTCGTCCCCTGGCGCGAGGCCTGGGGGTCCTGCTGCGAGGACCCGTCGAACTGCTGGCCCTGCGCCGACATGCGTCCGGCCCCGGACCAGTACCAGGGATGGGGCGGGCTCTCGTTGGACCGGCTCTTTGGCGACACCTCGCGCTACTACCTCTACGACCAGGGGACGACGTTCACGGCTCCCGGACAGACCTTCACGAAGACCTTGACGATCACCGACCCGACGAAGCCGATCACCGTCGTCCTGGCCTGGACGGACCGGGCGTCGACCCCGACGGTCGACTCAACCCAGTACAACCTCGTCAACGACCTGGACCTGATGGTGACGACGCAATGGGCCGAAGGGGAAGTCCGGTTCTTGAGGCGCTGGCGCGGGAACCACTACTACTGCGATCGCGACGCGGTGCAGTCCGGTCGGACCGGTTACTCCCTGGACAACGGGAACTCGCCCTGCACCCTGACGTTCGACCGGAAGAACAACCTCGAGAAGATCGACATCCACCCCTCCCGGATCCCCCCGAACAACCTGGGCGTCAAGATCGTAGTGACGGCCGCCGCGATCACCGCCGACGGGGTCGACGTCTTCGGGTCGACACCGCGGCAGGACTTCGCGATCGCGGTGGAGAACGCCCATGAGTAGCTCCCGGTCTCGAATCGGCGTTCTCGTCAGCGCTCTCATCGCGCTCCTCGCCTCCGCACCTGCTCGATCCGAGGACCACGTCTTCGTCCCGTGCTTCGAGGCGGTCTACTCGCTGGACGCTGACGGGAGGCGCGAGTGGCTCAGCCACGTCCACGCATTCAACGCCACCGCACAGACCGCGACCGTCCGACGCGTGGCGGTCCACGTTCCGGTGGGCTTTCATGTGCAGTACCCATTGTCCGACCGCTCCTACGCCCCCGGTACCGGCGCCATCATGCCCAGGATGCTCGGGCCGCAGCCCTTCTTCAACGAGTTCGAGGTCCCGCCGGGAGTCGTCGTCTCCGCGGAAGTGGAGAAGGTCCACTTGAAGGCGTGCGTACCCAGCCCCTACCCCCCCGAGATCGCAGCCCACCTCGGGCAGGGGCGTGTCCCGCTCCCGGTGTACCGGGGTCTCTTTCCCGCCGGCACCGACGTCGTCACGAACACGATCGCCCTGGGAAACCCCCGGCTTACACCGATCTGCGCGGCGGAGAACGAGAAGTACTTCCGCCGGGTCAACGTCACGCTCTTCAACGGGGGCGAGGAGCCCGGGACGTTCACGATCAAGGTCCTGCCGCTGTGGAATACGCCGACACCGATTTTCGAAACCACCGTGACCCTCGCCGCCAAGGAGGTCCGGCAGGTCAACCGGCTGCCGATCCCGGTCCTGGACATCCCGGAGAACTTCGTCGAAACCGGTGTCTTCGTCTGGATGGTCGTCACGTGCGACCAGCCGTTCCTGGGGTACGCGAGCACGATCTTCGACGACCCGGAGCCGGGCGCCCAGCCCTTCGAGGTCTTCGCGTTCAAGTCGGGGACGTGACGACTCCCGAAAGCCGGAGGGGCGGCGGATAGCCGCCCCTCCGGCCGCGGCGGCCTCCTGGCCCGCAAGGAGCAGCAGGAGAAGGACCTCCTCGCCTGGATCGCCGCCGACCCGAAGCGCCAGAAGGAGTTCGGTGACGTCCTGCCGGCCCTGAACGCCGTGCAGGCCGAGGAGATGAAGACCCGTGAGCGGGACGTCACCCTCGGCGCCCTCTCGCAGGGCTCGATGCTCCTCTCGTCGGCCTCGACGATCTACCGGATGTCGCTGGAGCGCCCGAAGAAGGACCTGGACCGCGACCCGCAGTTCCAGGAGCGGAACTGGAAGCGGATCCAGGAAGGCTCCGACCGGATGCAGCGGACGTTCGACCCCAGGGCCGACCGGGCCTTCTTCCGGTACGCCGCGATGGAGGCCGCGAAGCTCCCGGCCGACCAGCGGATCGCCCCGTTCGACAAGGCGGCCGGTCTCGCCCCCGGGATGTCCGAGTCGGACGCCGGCAAGGCGATCGACGCGTACCTCGACAAGCTCTACGCCGGGACGAAGCTCGCAGACAAGGAGGTCCGGGCGGCGCTCCTGTCGAAGTCGACGGCCGAAGTCCTCGCCACGAGGGACTCCTTCGTCGAGCTGGCGGTCGCCCTCTACCCCCTCACCGAGTCGATCCGCGAGGCCGACAAAGCCCGCACCGGAAAGCTCTCGCGCCTGCGCCCCCGCTACATGCAGGCGCTCCTCGCCAAGGCCGGCGGCCTCGTCGCCCCCGACGCCAACTCCACTCTGAGGGTCACGTACGGCAAGGTCGTCGGCGTCTCCCCGCGGGACGGCCTGACCTACGTCCCGCAGACGAAGCTCGCGGGCGTGGTCGAGAAGCACACGGGCGAGGGGGAGTTCGACGCCCCGAAGAAGCTCCTGGACGCGGCTGCCGCCCTCCGGAAGGGGAAGGCGACGCCCTACCTCGACCCGAAGCTCGGGGACGTCCCGGTCGACTTCCTCTCGACGGTCGACACCACGGGCGGCAACTCGGGCTCGGCCACGCTCGACGCGAAGGGAGACCTCTGCGGCCTCCTCTTCGACGGGACGTACGAGACCGTCGCCTCCGACATCCTCTACGACCCGGTGAGGACGCGCTCGATCCACGTCGACTCGCGCTACCTCCTCTGGGTCCTGTCGGACGTCGAGGGCGCCACCGAGATGCTCCAGGAGATGGGGTTCGGGAAGTAGCCCCGGACCGGCTCCGGTCGCTTCGCGGGCCCGCGGCAGAGACGCCGCGGGCCCGTTTCACGTGTATTCCCGCCGCGATACGCGAGAGGCAGGCTTCGCTGCAATGCCGGTTCGGGAGACACTACGCATCAGGGAAGTGGACGTGTCTGCGTTCAGGGGAACTCGCCATGCACGCTGACCTGCGACCGGAAGAACAACCTCGAGAAGATCGCCATCCACCCGTCCCGGATCCCCCCGGACAACCAGGGCCTCACGATCGCCGTGACGGCCGCGGCGATCACCGCGGACGGGGTCGACGTCTTCGGGTCGACGCCCCGGCAGGACTTCGCGATCGCGGTGGAGAACGCCCATGAGTAGCTCCCGGTCTCGAATCGGCGCTCTCGTCAGCGCTCTGATCGCGCTCCTCGCCTCCGCACCCGCTCGGTCGGACGACCACGTCTTCGTCCCGTCCTTCGACGCGATCTACTGGACGGCCCCTTCCGGCCTGGAGGCGCGCCGTTGGTTCAGCCACGTTCACGCGTTCAACAACACCACGCAAACCGCGATCGTCCGACGCGTGGCGGTCCACGTACCCGTCGGGTTCGACTCGCAATTCATCGAAACCGCGCGGGGACTACTCCCTCGCTCGGGCAGCGTAATGGATGTGATCCACCGCCGTCAGCCGTTCTTCATCGAGTTCGAGGTCCCGCCGGGAGTCGTCGTCTCCGCGGAAGTGGAGAAGGTGTACGAGAAGCTGTGCGCGGGCGGCTCCGCCGGAGACCCGATCTCGGCCGTCCTGGGGCAGGGGCGTGTGCCG
Organism: Acidobacteriota bacterium; assembly: GCA_008363385.1. GTDB lineage: Bacteria > Acidobacteriota > Thermoanaerobaculia > UBA5066 > UBA5066 > RHKY01. The sequence continues at coordinate 6,523 of RHKY01000092.1, forward strand.
CTCCCGGTGTACCGGGGCCTCTTCCCCGCCGGCTCCGACGTTGTCACGAACACGATCGCGCTCGGAAACCCGCGGCTGACCCCCGACTGCGCGGCGGAGAACGAGAAGTACCTCCGCCGTGTCAACGTCACGCTCTTCAACGGGGGCGAGGAGCCTGGGACGTTCACGATCAAGGTCCTGCCTCTGTGGAACACGCCGACACCGATCTACGAAACGACCGTCACTCTCGCCGCCAAGGAGGTGCGCCAGGTCAACCGGCTGCCGATCCCGATCGTGGACAGCCCGCAGACGTTCGACTGGAGCGGCGTCTTCGTCTGGATGGTCGTGACGTGCGACCAGCCGTTCCTGGGGTACGCGAGCACGATCTTCGACGACCCGGAGCCGGGCGCCCAGCCGTTCGAGGTCTTTGCGTTCAAGTCGGGGACGTGACGGCTCCCGAAAACCGGAGGGGCGGCGGATAGCCGCCCTTCCGGCCGCGGCGGCCTGCTGGCGCGCAAGGAGCAGCAGGAGAAGGACCTCGTCGCCTGGATCGCCGCCGACCCGAAGCGCCAGAAGGAGTTCGGGGACGTCCTGCCGG
>RHKY01000032.1 GCA_008363385.1 Acidobacteriota bacterium
GCGACACCTCGTACGACGTCCCCGTCGCCGTCCACGCCACCGTGAACGAGCTCCCCGCCGTCACCGCCCCCGCCGGCGCCGACACGATCTGCGGCGCCGAAAGGACCGGACATCCAACCGTCACCGCCGTGCTGGCGCTCCCTCCGCCCAGCCCCGGCGGCAGCCGCGCCGTCACCGTGGCGCTCCCCGACCCAACCCCCGCCACCGCGAACTGCGCCGACCCCGCCCCCGCCGCCACCGTCACCGTCCCCGGCACCGTCACGACCGACGTGTTCGTGCTCGTCAACGTCACCGTCACCGCCGCCGCCTGCGCCGGACTCACCGTCACCGTCACCGGCACGCTCGCTCCCACCGTCGTCGAGATCGTCCCCGGAGAGAGCGAGACCTGCGGCGCGTTCACCGTCACCGTCGCCTTCGCCGTCGCAGACCCTCCATCCCCCGTCGCCGTCAAGGTGTACTCCGTCGTCTGCGACGGCGTCACCACCACCGACCCGTTCACCGGCAAGCTCGCAAACCCCGGCAAGATCGATACCCCCGTCGCTCCCGTCGTCGCCCACGTCAGCGTCGACGTGCCTCCCAGCGCGATCGTCGACGGGCTCGCCGTGAAGGACGTCACCGCGACACTGGGCGTCGTGACCGTCACGGTCGTGGTGGCCGCCGCCGACCCGCCCGGACCGGACGCGGTCAGCGTGTACGTCGTGGTCTGCGTCGGGGAGACCGCGACCGACCCGTTCGCGGGCTGCGTCCCGACGCCGTTGTCGATGACGACGCTCTCGGCCCCGCTGGTTGTCCACGAGAGCGTCGACGTCGCACCTCTCGGGATCGTCGCCGGGCTCGCCGTGAACGAGGTCACCGCGACCGGGCCGGCCAGGGTGATCTCGGCCTCGGGGGAGTAGACGACCGGGTAGCCGGCGCCCTCGGGGCCCGTTCGCTTCAGGCGGAAACGATACGTCCCCGGGGCCAGCCCGGAGTCCGTGTGCCCAAGGCTGCCGGAGGAGGCGCAGACGCTGACTCCACTCTCCACGGCGACGAAGGCACCGGACTCGTAGCTCCTCTCCAGCGTCGTCGGCCCGTAGTTGTCGGGAAGGCTCATGGTGGCCTGGATGGTGTCGGCCGCGATCTGCTGAAGGCTCACGCTGCCGCCGCCGGGCTGCGCCGTGCTCGAGTCGCGACGTCGCCAGCCGTTCAGGGACGTGGGGCAGCCCGAGCCCGTCGCCTGGACGAGGTAGAACGACTCCTTCGGCAGCCCCGAGAAGACGTGGGTCAGCGACGTGGACGTCGAGGTCGAGACGTTCCCGTAGCCCAAGCCGGGACAGCCGTTCCACCCCATCGTCTCGACCATCACGACGTAGGTCGTCCCGGGGGGCTCCGGCGTCGAGAGCCCGACCGTCAGCGTGCAGCTGAACGTCGTGCAGCTCAGGTCGACTGTGGAGAGCCATTCGGAGCCGTACGCCGGGCAGCCGGTCGGCGCGGCCGGCGCCGGAACCTCCGCCGCGACGGGCGCCCCCACGACGCCGCACGGTCCGACGAGGACCCCGCGTTCGGTCATCCGCGAGCAGACGGGGACCGGTCGAGAGAGGCCCTCGTCCCGCTCGGCCGCCCGGCCAGCCGGCGCGAGAACCGCGACGGCCGTGACGAGGGCCAGCCCCTCGAAGAAACGAGCCGCCGAATGGCGTCGAAGGATCTCGCCCATCACACTACCTCCACGGTTCCACACCCCCCCTGCCTTGACGCCCGGGGGGCCGATCAGTGGCCTCAGAACTGGACGACGAGGGAGGCCGACCCGTACTTGTTCCGGTCTCCCAGGTCGGCGCCGAGGTCGATCGAGAGCAGCCGGCCCAGGGTCACCCCGAGGCCGAAGCAGTAGTGGTCCTCCGCCTCGCCGCCATCGTAGGCCGTGCGGAACGCCTCGCTGAACGGCGGCGTCTGGATGTCGACCGAAGCCCCGGTCTGGGGACTGACGAGCGAGACCTCCGTCCCGTGCGCAGGCTCGCGGTACCAGCCTCCGCGGAAGAACAGGGCGGAGCTCCCAAGCGAGAGGCGGTACTCGGCCCCGAGGCGGACGATCGTGGCGTCGTCCGCCGTCGCGGTCGGCCTGCCGCCGACGGCGTTGGCGGACGTGCACTGGGACGAGGGGATCGCCTCGGTGCAGCCGTAGTAGGTGAAGATCGGGACGAACGTTTCGGTGAGAGAAGAGTAGGCCACGCGCTGGACGTCCGCCGCCAGGAGGAGGCCGGCGATCGGGCGAGCCGAGAGGCCGATCGAGAAGTCGTCCGGCAGGTCGACCTTCCCGCAGTTCCTGGCGTCGGCGGTCGTCCCGCCGCCGCCCGCGCATGAGTACGCCCCCTGGATGCCTCCCGTGTACCGGGTTGCGAAATCGACGTCGAACTCGGGCGCCATCCGGTAGACGCCACCCAGAGTCAGGCGCGTGCGCTCCTCGATCTCCCACCGGAACCCGATCTCGCCGCCCCAGCGCCAGTCTGACGTGACGTCGGCGGAGAGGGCGACCTCCGTTCGCCCGGCCGCGCCCGCCCGAGTGTCGTTCAGGACGTACAGGTGGGAGGACCTCCCGCCGGTCGGGTCGAGGTCGAAGCGGAGGCGGTTCCCGGTGACCCCGACGCCGACCGAGACGCGACCGAAGCGGAAGCCGGCCGACACGCCGTAGGCCTCGTTGCTCAAGTCGATGGCTCCGGCCTCGTCGAGCGTGAGCGCTCCCGTGCCGAAGTTGAAGCCGAACAGCCGGTAGTCGCCCGTGCCCCCGACGTTGTCCTTGGCGGTGTCCAGCTGGTACCGGAGCGTGACGGCCCGGAACGCCGCGACGGCGACCTTGTCGCCGAACGCGTACGAGACCGAGAAGAAATCGAGGTCCGTCGTGGAGTCTTTCGGGGCGTACTCCTCCGAGAACGACGGCGTGGCAGGCTGGCCGGGCCGGAGGTCCCAGAACTGAGTCTGGAACCGGGGCTCGTACGCGAAGTACTTTCCGGATACGTCGAACTGCAGCCCGGGGAGCTGCGGGAGTCCGGCCGGGTTCGCAAAGGCCGCCGTCGGGTCGTCCGCGAGCGAGACGAAGGCCCCTCCCAGCGCCAGGGACTTGCCCCCGGGGTTGACCAGGTTGAGCTGGACCTTCGACACGAGCGGCGCTTCGATCTGCGCCACCGCGGGGCGGCCGAGGGCGACACAGGCCAGGAGCGTGGCCACGACGAAACGGTTTCTCATCTCGCTCTCCTCACGTCGGAATCGAAATAGCCGAGGACGGCCTCGCCGTCCTCGAAGGTCTCGAGGCGCTCGGTGGTTTCTCCCGCCCGGATCCCCAGCCGCAGGGTCCGGCGGCGCATGGAGATGCCGTCCGCGATCTCGACGACGTAGCTCCCTTCCGGCAGGTCGATCCGGAACGGCGTCGCCGCGTCGGCCGGGAGCGGGACCGGTGCCTCCGCATCCTCGGCGCGCAGGAGGAGGACGCGCGCCCACGGCACGGAGTCGAGGGCGAGGTGCCCCCTCGGAGCGGTCACGGGCACCGTTGTCGTGCGAGGGATCGGCACCCCGGTGGCCGGCCCGGCCACTCCGGAAGTTCGGCTTTCCGGGCGCGGCGTCAGCAGCCGAATCCCGACCAGGAGACCGGCCACGAAGACGGCCGCGAGAGCCGCCGGGACGACGAGTCGCGACCGGTGCCGCCGCACTCGGACCTCGGCCGCCGGAAGGGGAGCGCCCGAGGCGGGAGGGACCGCGTCCGACCGGGGCGCTTCCGTCACGACGGGCAGGTGCGGCCGGATGACCGTTGGCGCCGTGAACTCCGGCATCCCTGCGGTCACCGCGGTCGGCTCGGCGGTCTCGGCGAGCGCGTTCCGGAAGACCCGTCGGACCTCCTCCCAGGAAGCGGGACGGTCTTCGCGCCTCTTGGCGAGCATCCGGTGGACCAGTTCGACGACCGGAGCCGGGAGCACCGGGCAACCCTCGGGCGGCTCCATCCGGCTCGGCTCGGTCGTCAGGTGCGCCGACGCGTAAGAGTAGGGAGAGTCCGCCGTGATCGGGTGCCGGCCGGTCAGGACGAAGTAGCAGACGACGCCGAACGCGTAGAGGTCCGCCCTCCAGTCGACGCGTTCGCCCTTCGGGAGGAAGCCGAGCTGCTCCGGCGACCAGTAGGCTGGCTTGCCCATCATCAAGCCCGTCTGGGTGAAGCCGTGGATCGAGCCGACAGCCTCCAGGTCCTTCGAGATGCCGAAGTCGACGATCTTGACGATCCCGCCGTCGGGCCCCTGGGTCACGAGTAGGTTGGAGCAGGAGAGGTCTCGGTGGACGATGGACCGCCGCGCGAGGTAGTCGAGTCCCTCGACGACCTGGGCGAGGAGCGGGAGCGTCGACTCCCAGGGATACCCCGCGTAGTCGGACATCGGGCGGGCGTCCAGGTACTCCATGACGAAGTACCGCTGCTCGCCCTGGACCCCGACCTCGAGCAGCCGGACGATGTTCTCGTGGCTCAGTTCCTCGAGGATCGCCGCCTCGCGCCGGAAGCGGCGCAGGCTCTCGGCGGTCTCGGAGACGTCGGAGCGGACGACCTTGACCGCGACCCTCTCCGAGGGGCGGTCCCGGTGGACCGCCGAGTAGACGATCCCCATCCCGCCTTCGCCGAGCTTGCCGACAACCCGATAGCGGCCTATCAGCATCTCGTTCGACATGGAACAGAATCCTGCTGTCTGCTACGTTATCCCCGGTGCCGAGACAGCGTCAATCACCTGTCGCAGGTCCGCCTCCGGGAATCCTGTGACCGTATCTCGCCTCATCCCGGGGTGCCGGCTCGCCGTGCTCGCCCTAGCCGCTGCTCTCGCCGGACCCGTGGTCGCGGACCGCCGCGACCAGGTCGCCGCCAACCTCTACACGGACGCCGTTCGCCTGGCCGGCAAGCAGAGGTGGGGCGAGGCGGCGGAGCTCCTCCGGAAGGCCCTCGCGCGCGGGGCCACCGAGCCGAACGAGCAGCAGGGAAGCCAGAGCCGCTTCCTCGTCGACCGCTACGACCCGTACTACTGGCTCGGCGTCTGCTACATGGAGCTGGGAGAGGACGACAAGGCGCTGATCGCCTTCTCCTCCTCGGAATCCTACGGCGTCATCCGGAAGTGGCCCGACCTCTCGGCCGACCTCGACAGGCGCAAGCGGCAGCTCGAGAGCCGGCTGGCCGCGAGCGAGCCCCGTCCCCATCCGACTGCCCCCCCGATCGCCGGGGCAGAAGGGCCGGCGTCTTCGCCCGCCGTGGCGGTGGCGCGCCCGTCCCCGGAGCCCGTGGCCTCCGTGTCCCGCGCGACCCCTGCGGCCGCCGCACCGTCCCCGGCCCCCCGCGCGACGGGGGTGGCGGCCGGTCCGCGAACCGCGGCGGGTGACCCTGATGCCGCCACGGCCCGACGGCTAGCGGCCTCGTTCGCCCGCGAGGCCCGGGACGTGGAAGACCTGCTGACCGCCGCCGCCGGGCTGTCGTCCGCCCGCCCCAAGCTCGCCTCCCGCGTTCGGCTCCTGCAAGGGCAGTTGGGCGCCGCGAGAGCCGCCCTCCCGGCGGACCCGCGGGCGACGCTAATCGCGGTCGCCACGAGGGCCGTCGTCGCCATCCGTGGCGAGCTCTCGGGGGCGCTGCTCGCGGAATCGCTCCGGCCGTCGAGCCCTCGGCGCTGGGAGGAGGAACGGTCGCTCGTGGACCTGGCCGCGAAGGCCTCGCCGTCGGACCCCCGGGTCTACCTCGTGCGCGCGGCGAGCCTGGCGAGCGAGGCGATCCTCACGGGCGCCGGAGGCGAGCAGCTCGTCCCGGAGGCCCGTAGAGCCTTCGCGGAGTGGCGTCGACTCGTGGGTCCCGGCGCTCCCCTGCCCCCGGCGCTCTCGCCCGCGCTTCTCCGCCTTCTCTCCTGAGCTGCGCGGGGACCGGCCTGGGCTCAACGGGGCGGCGCAGCGAAGGCGTCGAAGGCCTCGCGTGGGTCGAAGCCCGGCATGTCGAAGTGGACACGTGCCGGCTTCCCCGCGATGACGTCCACGCGCCGCGCCATCGTCAGGCCCTCCGGTCCCTCCCGCGCGTCCTCAACGACGACCTCGTACCTGCCTGGCGCAAGCGGGATGCGGATCGGCGTCTCCGCCTCGGCGGGGAGCTGGGCACCGGTCCCGTCGGCGGCTCGAATCGCGACCACCCGGGCCCAGGGCGAGGCGGTGACGACGAGCGCGGCCGTGGGGGGCGCCCCGTCGCGAGCCCTGAGGGCGCGTCCCGCGACCCACGTCAGGAGCGCCGCGAGACCCGTGAGGCCGAGCACGGCGAAGACCGCCCACACAGCCACGGCCGGCCTCGAAGGACGTCCCCGGGACGTCTCCCCCGGGACCGGCGTCCGGGGCGCGCGTCCCGAGACTCCGGTGCCCCGGGACGCTCCCGTCGCCCGCGGCTCTTCCGACATGGCCGGTGTCGGCGCGGCCGTCCGGACGCGGACCGTCCCCTGACGCGGGAGGACCGAGGAGGCCTCTGCGTGCGTCGGCCCGGAGTCCGTCCAGGCTTCGCGAAGCGCGATCGCCATCGCGGCCGCGCTCTGCCACCGTGTATCCCTCTTCTTCGCCAGGGCCTTCTCGACGACTTCGCGCACGGCGTCGGGGACGTTCCCGTCCGGATCGGTCTCCGAGAACGGCGTGGGCGGGTTGATCGTGTGGCCGAGGATGAAGCCGTGCGCGGACTCCGCGCGGACGGGCAGGGTGCCCGTCAGCATCTGGTAGAGGACGCACCCGAAGGAGTAGACATCGCTCCGGCCGTCGAGGCGCTCTCCGGGGGCCAGCTTCCCGAGCTGCTCCGGTGAGGAGTAGCGGATCTTCCCGAGAAAGACCCCGGTAGCGGTCAGGCCCTCCTCGATGGTCGGGCCCTTGGCGAGCCCGAGATCGATGAGCTTCGCGACGAGACGGTCCCCCTCGCGCGACACCATGATGTTGTCGGGAGAGACGTCCCGGTGGACGATGTCCCGTTCGTGGAGGTACTGGAGTGCCTCCAGGACCTGCACGGCGATCGCGACGGCCGCGCCCGTGGCCAGGCGTCCCCGCGAAGTCAGGATGGTGGCGAGGCTCTCGCCGGGGATGTATTCCATCACCATCCCGAAGGAGCCGTCGTCGCTCTGGAAGAAGTCGTGGACCTCGACGATGGCCGGGTGGCGGATCGAGATCGCGATCCGCGCCTCCCGGTGGAACCTTTTCAGCGCGTCGGGGTCGAGGGCGTGCTCGGGCTGGATCGTCTTGACGACGCGCAGGCCCCCGAGGTGGGCGTGGCGGACCAGGTACACGGTCCCCATCCCCCCCGAACCGAGCCGTCGCACGACCTCGTACTTGCCGTCGAGCATCCCTTCGAGACCTCCGGACGCGCGGAGGGGATCCCCTACTCCATCCGCCGCGTCGCGTTCACCCAGGCTTCTCCCTCGTGAGGGCCGCGGCCTTCCGGGGCGACTGTACCGCAGGTGTCGCGCGGCCCCGGTGCCGCAGGACCGCCTACCCCCCCGCCCGCGCGGCCTCGCGACGGCGGTCCTCGGGGGTGCAGGGGCGGCCGAAGCCGGCGTCGAAGTCGCAGCCGGGGGCGCGGCGGCCCGGAGGCGGCGGCGACGCCCGCCGAGGGGCGATTCCGGGCCAGATCAGGGAGAGGAAGTCGTCGCCGTAGCGGTCCAGCTCGTACGTCCTCGCGAGCTGCGCGCCCAGGCGGCGGAGCGCCCGGGACATCCCGTCGCTGACGAGGGACCGGGCCCTCACGCGGGTCGCCTCGGCCCTCTCTCCCGCGAAGGCCGTCAGCGGGAGGGCGAGCCGGCCCCCGTTCCCCGAGAGGAGGACGCAGGCGTCGGGGGCATCGAGAGGCGGGCAGTCGGCGGGGAGGGGCGCGCCGGGGAGGACGAGCCTCCGGGTCAGCGACTCCCCCGTCGCCAGGAGGGTGATCGTCTCCGTGGTGTCGCGCCCGGAAGGGTCCTGGCGCGACAGGAGGTCGAACCGCTCCGCGCCCGCGAGGACCAGGAGGCGCGTCTCGTCCCCCGTGGCGTCCCTCCGGAAGAGGATCGAGTACTCGAACGGCGGCTCGCCCGGCAGGACGAAGTGCCAGCGGCCGGCGCCCGCAGACGGCGCGGCCGCCGCCGCGGGGAGGGCCGCGGTGGCGGCGACGGCCGCCGCAGCGAGGAGGCCCCTCAGCCGGCCGGGACCCAGACCTTCTCCGAGATGAAGACCTCGACGAGCCACGGCTCGAGGAGCCCGTCCCTGGCCTCGGCCTCCAGGATCTTCAGCGCCCCTTCCCGCGGGACCGCCTTCTTGTAGGGGCGGTCGGAGGCCGTCAGCGCGTCGTAGATGTCGCAGACGGTCAGGATGCGCGAGGGGACCGGGATCGCCTCCTTCGTCAGGCGGCGGGGGTAGCCCGCGCCGTTCAGCTTCTCGTGGTGGGCGTGGGCGATCTCGGGGATGCGGGCCAGGTCGGGCGTCCAGGGGATCGACGAGAGGAACCGGTACGTCTGCGAGACGTGGCTCTCGATCTGCGTCCGCTCCTCGGCCGAGAGGCTCCCCTTCGGGATCGAGAGGAGGCGGAACTCGTCGTCCAGGAGGAGCGTCTTCGTGGCCCCCCGCCGGTCGCGCCACGCCCGCGTCAGGAGCCCGCGCAGCGTCCCCCCCGACTCGCGGGGGAGGACCGTCGGCTCGTTGGCCCGCCGGACCTCCTCGAAGAGGGCCTCGAGCTCCTGCGCCCGCTCCCACCGGGCGACGTCGAGGAGCCGGATATCGTCCGCCGTCGGCGGGACCCCGGCCTCCAGCAGCCGCGTCAGGAGGCCCCGGTACTCGGCGGCGTCGGCGGCCTCGAGGGAGAAGTCGAACCGGTCCCGGATCCTCAGCAAGGCCTCCTCGTCGAGCTTCTTGGCCTTGACGAGGACCCTCTCCGGGACGGAGATCTTCCCGAAGTCGTGGAGGAGCGCGGCGGTCTTCAGCTCGCGGAGCTCCTCGCGCGTGAACCGGACGTCGGCGTACGGACCCTCGGCGGCGCGGTCGACGATCCGCGCGAGCGTGTCGGTCAGCTCGGCCACGCGGTTGCTGTGCCCGGCCGTCGTCGGGTCCCGCTGCTCCACCGCCACGATGGCCGCCTGGGCGAAGTCCTCGAAGAGCCTCCGGATGGAGGCGGTCAGGCGGTTGGCCTTCAGGCTGACCGCCGCCTGCGTGGCGAGCGAGAGGACGAGGGGGACGAGGTCCTCGGGGTACCCCTCGAACGTCCCGGGCTCGGGGCCCCGGCGGTTCATCAGCTGGAGGACGCCGACCAGCTCTCCCCGGTGGTCCTTCATCGGGACGACGAGGACCGCCCGCGTCCGCCATCCCGAGGAGACGTCGAAGTTGGTGTTGTGGCGGTAAGGGGCCTCCTTCGGGATGGCGTAGGCGTCCTCGAGGAGGATCGGCTCGCCGCGAACGGCCACGAAGCCCGCCAGGCTCGCCTCGTCGGCGGGCATCGTCCGCTCGGTGAAGGCGAACCTCACGGCGTCGTTCTGCGCCAGCTTGAAGCGCAGTCGCCTCCCCTCGGGCCCCTCCTCGAGGAGGTAGAGGCTCCCCGCCTCGGAGCGGGTGAACCGCCGCGACTCGGTCAGGATCTTCTCGAGCAGCTTCTCGACGTCCGGCTCGGCCGAGAGCGCGATCCCGATCCGGTTCAGGGCCGCGATCCGGTCCTCCGTCTCCGCCAGCCGTGCCTTCAGCTGCGCGGCCTCCTCGCGGAGCCGCGCGACCTCCGCCTCGACCCCTCCCGTCGCGCTCATCGCGTGATTCTCGGGCAGCGCTCTCGGCGGGGTCAATCCGTCCCGGGCCTGACGTACGTCCCCGAGGGGTGGGCGAGCCGGTCGGGCGGGAACCGGACGGTGAACCGGCTCCCCTTGCCGCGCCCCTGGCTCTCGGCCTCGATCGTGCCGCCGTGGGCGGCCACGACCGCGCGGACGACCGCCAGGCCGATCCCGAGCCCGCCGTGCCGGCGGTTCGTCGAGGTGTCCTCCTGCCGGAGCCGCTCGAAGACGTGCGGCAGGAAGCCGGGCTCGATGCCGTGCCCCTCGTCCTCGACGACGAAGACCAGCCCCCCCTCGGCGTCGGCGCGCGCCCGGAGCCTCACGGGGCCGCCGGGCTGCGAGAACTTCACCGCGTTGCCGAGGAGGTTCCAGAGCATCTGGCGGAGGCGCTCGGTGTCGCCTTCCAGCCGGGGGAGGCCCGGCGGGAGGTCGCAGGCGATGGACACCTGGCGGCGCGCGGCGGCGGGCCCGACGGCGTCCAGGACCGACCGGACCAGCGCGGCGACGTCGACCCGCTCGCGCCGGATCTCCAGGCCGAAGCTCTCGATCCTCGACAGGTCGATCAGGTCGGAGAGCATCCGGTTGAGCGTGTCGGCCTGGCCCAGGATGGCCGTCAGCGCGCGGCGGGCGTCGGCGTCCTCCTTGCGCTGGTCCAGGAGGACCTCGGCCCAGCCGACGATCCCGGTCAACGGCGTGCGGACCTCGTGCGAGAGGTTCGCCAGGAAGTCGTCCTTCAGGCGGTTCGAGCGCGTCAGGTCCTCGATCAGGCGCGCGTTGCGCAGCGCGATCGCGGACTGCTCGGCCAGGAGGGCCAGCGTCTCGGCGTCCGTCGCCGAGAAGGCGCCGGGGCGCCCCGAGAGGATCTCGAGGACCCCGAGCCGCCGCTCGCCCACGCGGATCGGGGCGGCCATCAGGTGGCGGACGTCGTCCCCGGGGAGGGTGGCCCGGATCCGGGCCCGCTCCTCGGCGGGGGCGTTCCCCATCAGCTCCGTCAGGGAGGCCGGCTCCAGGAACGCGGGCCGGTTCTCGAGGAACGCCACCCCCGCGCAGAACAGCTCCGACGCCGGGGCCGCCCGGGAGCCGAACGCGGCCTCCGTGGCGCGCCCCGACCCGTGGGCCGCGGCCACTCGCAGGGAGACGCCGTCCTCGCCGGCGGTCCAGACGACCGCGCCGTGGGCCGCCGGGAAGACCCGCTCGGCCTCCTCGACGAAGGCGGCGAGGACGTCGGGCGCGTTCATCCGGAAGTTCAGGACGTGCGTCGCCCGGCCGATCGACTCCAGCACCCGGGCCCGGCGCTCCAGCTCCTCGACGAGCTCTGCCAGGTGGAGGGCCAGCGCCGCCCGGTCGGCGAAGGCCCGGAGGACCCGGACGTCGTCGGGGCCGAACGCCCCCGGCCTTCGCGACTGCAGGTCGAGGACGCCGATCACCTCGCGGTCCAGGCAGAGGGGGACGACCAGCTCCGAGCGGGCGTCGGGCCAGTCGGCGACGTACCGGGGGTCCGAGGCGACGTCGGCGACGTTCAGCGCCTCGGCCGCGCGGGCCGCCGCGGTCATGAGGCCCGGCCCCTCCAGCGGCCACGGCCCCGCCTCGGAGAGGCCCGGCCAGTCGCCCCGGCGCGCGAGCTCCACCAGCGCCCCCTGGCGCGGGTCGACGACGAGGAGGCGGCAGTTCTCCTTCCCGAAGTGGAGGACGACGGCGTCGAGGATCCTCTCGAGGAGGACGCCCCGGCGCGCCGATCGGGTCAGGAGGGCGTGCGTGGCCTCCCCCAGGGCGCGGGCCTCTCCGGCCGCGCGGCGGAGCGCCTCGGCCGACCGGCGCTGCACGAGCGCCACGGCGACCAGGTCGGCCAGCGAGCCGATGGCGGCCAGGTCCGCCGGCGAGACCGTCCGGGGCACGCCCGTCGAGGCGGCGCCGAGGAGGCCGACGGACTTCCCTCCCGCCCGGAGCGGCGCCAGGACGACCGTCCGGACCCCCAGCGGCTCCCAGAGACGCCTCGACGCGGACGCGAGGGGATCGGCCTCCACGTCCTCGACAGCGAGAGGGCCGGTGGCCCGGAGCGCCACCCGGGACAGGGGCGCGCCGGCACGGTCCCCCTCCTCGACCGGGACGCGGGCCCCCGGGACGAGGGGTCCGGCGAGGGGCCCGAAGGCCCGCTCCACCAGGAGCGCGCCGTCCGGCGACGACATCAGGGCCACTCCCCCGACGGGGAAGCCGAGCGTCTCCTTCAGGCCGGCCAGCGCGACGTCCATCGCCTCCGCCTCGGTCTCGGAGCGCTGGAGCGCCGCGGCCACCTCGGCCAGCAGCCTCATCCGGTCCCGCTCGCGCGAGAGCTCGGCCACCAGCCCTTCCTGCCGGAGGGCCGCGGCCACCAACCGCATCGCCGAGTCGAGGAACGCCACGTCTTCCGGCTCGAACCGGCGCTTCTCCCGGACCGTGGCGGCGCTGATGGCGCCCTGGAGCCTCCCCTCGACCTTCAGCGGGATCCCGAGGAGCGAGCGCGTCCCGATCCGTTCGAGGATCTCCCGGCTGCCGGCCAGGAACGGCTCGGCGAGAGCGTCCTCGGCCACGATGCGGCGTCCCTCGAGGAGCCAGGGCGGAGGCGGACCGGGGACGAACGAGCGCGGGTCGCCGGCGAGAGGGGGGATCCCCTCGCGGCTCCAGGTCGCCCGGACGCGGAGAGGGCCCTTCGTGGGCTCGCCCTCGACGAGGAAGAGCGTCACACGGTCCACCCCGAGCAGCTCGCCGATGCGCGACACCGAGCGCGTGACGAGCCCTTCGAGCTCCTCCCCCTCGGCCAGCGCGAGCGCCAGCTCCGAGAGGAACCGATCCCTGTCGGCTCGCCCCGACCCCGGCTCCGGCCCGGCCTCTCCCCGCGTGTCGTCCACCTGCTCCTCGGACCCTCGATTATCCCGGAACCGCCCACCCGGCGACACTCCCGCCTCCCGTATCCTCCGCGGGATGTCCGACGCGCGCTTCGTCCCGTACGCCGTCGAAGCGGGCCCGGAGGCCCCGCCGCTCCTGCCGGGGCTCTCCTGGGCCGACCTCTTCGACCCCTGCCGGCTCCGCGACCTGGACGGCGCGTTCCTGGCGCGGCTCTCGGCGGAGGAGCCGGACGTCGCCGCGCGCCTCGTGCGTTACCGGGCCGGCGAGGAGCTCGCCCCGACGGCGGTCTCGGAGCTCCTCGTCGCGGCGGCGCGGCCGCTCTCGCGCTTCCTCGCCGGGCTGTTCGGCGTGGAGGCCGAGCGCGAGAAGCTCCTGGCCGCCGCCGGCCCCGAGGCCTCCCTCTACCGGCTGCGCTGGGCCGTCGTGACGAAGCGGGTCCTGAAGAGGTACCCCGACGCCGCCTCGCTCGCCGGGCTCGACCCGGACCGGACCGACCGCGACGGCGAGGCGCTGGTCGCCCTCCTTTCGGGCGACGCCCCGACGACGGGTGCGGAGGAGGCCCTGGCCCGCGCTTCGGGGGAGCTCCTCGACCTGGCGGCGGCCCTCTCGACGCCTCCGCCGCGCGAGGCGGCGCCCGGGCCGGCCGAGGCCCGCCGGCGGGTGGCGGCGCTCCGCCCCGGGGCGGCCGACCGCGGGCTCCCGGCCGAGGGGGACGAGGCCTCGTTGCTCGCGGCCTGGACGGCGCTCCTCGACGCCTTCCTCGCCCGGCTCCTCCACGCGCCCGAGCACCGCGCGCGCACCGCGTCCTGGGCCTCGCTCCGCGTCCCGCGCCCGCTCCGCTTCGAGGCCCTCGTCGAGACGCAGCGGCCCTACCCGGACCTCCCCGAGGCGCGCGAGGGCCTCCCCGCTCACCGGCGCCACCGGGACGGCTTCGTCCTGACCGACCCGCGGAAGGGCCGCTCCGAGGTCGCCGTCGAGGCGCACTACTGCCTCCTCTGCCACGCCCGGGAGAAGGACTCCTGCTCCCGGGGCCTCCGCGCCCGGGACGGCTCGGTGCGCGAGAACCCCCTCGGCGTGCCGCTCGGCGGCTGCCCTCTGGAGGAGCGGATCTCGGAGATGCACCAGCTCCGGCGGGAGGGGGACTCGCTCGGCGCGCTCGCCCTCGTCACCGTCGACAACCCGATGCTCCCGGGGACGGGCCACCGGATCTGCAACGACTGCATGAAGGCCTGCGTCTTCCAGACGCAGGACCCGGTGGACATTCCCCAGGTGGAGACGGGGGTCCTGACCGACGTCCTCTCGATGCCCTGGGGCTTCGAGATCTGGTCCCTCCTGACCCGCTGGAACCCGCTGAACCGGAGGCGCCCGTACGCCCTCCCGTACAACGGCCGGAACGTCCTCGTCGTCGGACTCGGGCCGGCCGGCTACACGCTCGCGCACCACCTCGCCAACGAGGGGTTCGGCGTCGTGGCCGTCGACGGGCTGAAGATCGAGCCGCTCCCGCGCGACCTCGTCGGCTCCACCACCCGGCCGCCCCGCCCCGTGCGCGACGTCTCCGAGCTGAAGCGGCCTCTGGCGGAACGGACGATCTCCGGCTTCGGCGGCGTCTCGGAGTACGGGATCACCGTCCGCTGGGACAAGAGCTTCCTCGACCTCGTCCACCTCTGCCTCGCCCGCCGGGGGACGTACGAGGAGTTCGGGGGCGTGAGGTTCGGCGGCACGCTGACGGCCGGGCAGGCGTTCGACCTCGGCTTCGACCACGTCGCCATCGCGGCGGGCGCCGGCAAGCCGACGCTCGTCCCGATGCGGAACGGCCTCCTGAAGGGGGTCCGGCAGGCGTCGGACTTCCTGATGGGGCTCCAGCTCACCGGCGCCTACCGCGACGACGCGCTGGCCAACCTCCACCTCGACCTCCCGGTCGTCGTCGTGGGCGGAGGCCTGACGGCGATCGACACGGCGACGGAGGCGCTCGCCTACTACCCCGTCCACGTCGAGAAGGTCCTCTCGCGGTACGAGACGCTCGTCGCCGAGCGGGGCGAGGGGACGGTCCTCTCCGGCCTCTCGGCCGAGGAGCGCGCCAAGCTGGAGCGGCACCTCGCGCACGCCCGCGCGATCCGCGCCGAGCGGGAGGAGGCCGGGCGCGACGCTCGGGCGCCGCGCCTCTCGGAGCTCTGCCGCGGCTGGGGCGGCTCGACGATCGCCTACCGGCGGAGGATGGAGGAGTCGCCCGCCTACCGCCTCAACCACGAGGAGATCGCCAAGGCGCTGGAGGA
The DNA here is from genome assembly GCA_008363385.1 of Acidobacteriota bacterium. GTDB lineage: Bacteria > Acidobacteriota > Thermoanaerobaculia > UBA5066 > UBA5066 > RHKY01. The sequence continues at coordinate 14,930 of RHKY01000032.1, forward strand.
GGGGATCGTCTTCGCCGAGGGCCTGGAGCCGGTCGAGGCGGTCCCCGACGAGCACGGGGCCGTCTCGGCCGTCGTCTTCCGGCGCGGCGACGGCACGACCGTGACGCTCCCGTGCCGGACGCTCCTCGTGGCGGCCGGGACCTCCCCGAACGTCACCTACGGCCGCGAGCACGAGGGGTCGATCCCGTTCGACGGACGGGAGAGGTTCTTCCTCCCCCACGCCGCCGAGCGGGGCGAGGACGGCCGCTTCCGCCTCGTCCCGAGGCCCGGCGGGGCCGGGGCCTTCTTCACCGGGGCGGACTTCGGCGGGCGGTTCCTCTCGTACTTCGGCGACAACCACCCGCGGTACGCCGGCTCGGTCGTGAAGGCGATGGCCTCCGCGCGGGACGGGGCGCCCGAGATCCGCCGCCTGTTCGGGGAGGAGCTCGACGCGCTCGAGCGCGACGGCTTCCCGGGGCAGGAGGAGCGCGACGCGCGCTGGCGGACGTTCGCGTCGCGGATGACGACCCTCCTCGACGCGCGCGTCGTCCGCGTCGACCGCCTGACGCCGACGATCGTCGAGGTCGTCGTCGAGGCGCCGCTGGCCGCGCGCAGCTTCCGGCCCGGGCAGTTCTACCGGTTCCAGAACTACGAGGCCTACGCCCCGCGCGTGGCGTCGCGGCCCGGGGCGCCCCCGGCGCCGCTCCTGATCGAGCCGTGCGCCCTGACCGGCGCCTGGGTCGACAAGGAGGCGGGGCTCCTCTCGATGATCGCGCTCGAGCTCGGGACCTCCACGCGCCTCTGCTCGGCGCTGACGCCGGGCGAGCGGGTGGTCGTCATGGGCCCCACCGGCGCCCCGACCGAGCTCCCGGAGGGCTCGACCGTCGTCCTGTGCGGCGGCGGCCTCGGCAACGCCGTCCTCTTCTCGATCGGGCGCGCCGCCCGCCAGAAGGGGAACCGGGTCCTCTACTTCGCCGCCTACAGGAAGGCGGACGACTTCTACAAGCGCGACGAGATCGAGGCGGGGGCCGACTGCGTCGTCTTCTCCGTGGACGCCCCGCCCGCCATCCCCGCCCGGCGGGAGCAGGACTTCTCCTTCGTCGGGAACGTCGTCCAGGCGATGACAGCCTACGCCACCGGGGCCCTCGGGCCCACGCGCGTCAAGCTCGAGGAGGCCACGCGCGTCATCGTCATCGGCTCGGACCGGATGATGGCCGCCGTGGCCGCGGCGCGGCGGGGGGCGCTGGCGCCGCACTTCAGGCCGGACCACGTCGGCATCGGGTCGATCAACTCGCCGATGCAGTGCATGATGAAGGAGGTCTGCGCGCAGTGCCTCCAGCGGCACGTCGACCCGGTCACCGGGAAGGAGTCGATCGTCTTCTCCTGCTTCAACCAGGACCAGCGGCTCGACTCGCTCGACTGGGAGAACCTGCGCGCGCGCCTGACCCAGAACTCGCTCGAGGAGAAGATGGCGAACCTCTGGCTCGACCACCTCCTCGCCGTCGACGACCCCCGGAGGGTGTGACGTGGACCTGCGCCTCTTCCTGACCGTCTTCGGAACCGTCTTCCTGGCCGAGCTGGGCGACAAGACGCAGCTGGCGACGATGCTCTTCGCCGCCGACCGGGCCGTGCCGAAGTGGGTCGTCTTCCTCGGGGCGGCGCTCGCCCTCGTGGCCACGTCCGCCATCGGGACGCTCGCCGGGGCCGCGATCTCCCGCCTCGTCAGCCCGCGCGCCCTCTCGGTCGCCGCGGGCCTCGGGTTCGTGGCGATCGGCGCCTGGACCCTCTGGAAGGCCTTCTCCCCGACCCCCGGCTGACGAGATCCGGATCCAGGCCCGACCCGGCGACCACGCCCGCCGGGGGGAGGGGTGAGGGCCCGGTGTCCGGCGGCGCCCGCTTGGCGACGCGGGGGCCCTCCCCGGGCAGGTCAGCGGACGGACTGCATCGAGATCGCGCTGCCGTCATCCGTCCCGGCCCCGGGCGAGGCGCCGTCGTTGACGACGGCGTAGGCGAGGAAGCGCCCGGCGCCCGAGACCTTCCGGACGCGCGCGTAGCCGCGCGGGACGCCCCACTCCAGGAGGAGCCCGTCCAGCTGCCTCCAGCCCCCGGGGGGAAGGACGACCGGGTCGGTCTCCCCCGCCTTCTTCCCCGTCGCCGCGGCGAAGACGTCGGCGACGAGCGTCACGGCCTCCGAAGGGTCCGCGTTGACGAGGGCCAGGTTCGTCCGGGACGAGCCGTCCTGCAGGAGGCCGAAGAGCCACGCCTCCTCGCCCGCCGTCGCCGCCGCGTCGACCCCGGCGAGGAACACCCCGTACCCGCCCCCGCCGGTGGCCGCGGCCGCCACCCGCACCGCCGCGAAGCCGGCGGAGGGGCGCCCACCGGCCTCGAACCGGGCCCTCAGCGCCCCGGAGTAGGAGCCCCCTTTCGCGCCGATCGGGGCCCCCCGGGTGCGGAAGACGTCGAGGAGGCGCGGGACGATCCGCTGCTCGCCGGAGGCGAGCGTCTCCGTGATCGAGACGGGGAGGCCGGCGAAGGCGCGCGACTCGACGTAGGTCAGCGTCACCGTCGCCTCGGCGGGGCCCGGGTTGTGAAGGACCAGCTCCGTCTCGTAGCGCGGCGTCTCGACGGCGACCGGGACGAGCTTCTCCCCGCGCGGGGCGGCCGGGCGGACGGCCTCGAGGAACGAGCCGTCGTTCGTGGCGTTGTCGACGACCGTGGCGTAGACGAGGAACGGCCCCGGCCCGGACAGGCGCTTCACCAGGGCGGTCCCCTGTCCGAAGCCGGCCGAGGCGAGCGGCGAGTCGACCTGCCGCCACTCCCCGGGGCCGAGGACGAGGTCCCCGGGGAGGACCCAGGTCCGGGAGTCCCCGGCGAGCCCCGACCGGAGCGTCACGCGGAACGTCGCGGCCTCGCCTCCGGCGTTGACGATCGCCAGGTTCGAGCGGTCGGCGGACGTCTCCCGCAAGCCGAAGACGAGCGCCTCCTCGACGAAGGCCTCGTCGTCGCGCTGCGAGCCGTACGCCAGGCCCGCCCGCCCCGGGCCCGACGGGGTCGTCGTCCGGGCGGCGACCGTGACGTCCCGGGTCGAGGCGAGCCCGGGGAAGGAGGCCCGCAGCGAGCCCCCCTGCCCGGAGCCGCCGTCGGGGATGGCCAGGCCGCGCCCGCGGAGCCAGCCGATCGCGTCGCGGATCGTCTTCTGTTCTCCGGCGAGGAGCGTCTCGGTCACCGAGCCGCTCCCCGAGGCCCCGAGGGAGGAGGCCGCGGTGTAGGCGAGCGTGACGCGGACCTGGGAGGTCCCGGCGTTGGCGAGCGTCAGGTCCGAGGCGAAGCGCGAGCCGTTCTTCCCGGCCACGTCGAGGACGATCGGGACCGTCCGGGTCACCGAGGGCGCGTCCGACTCCAGCCGCCAGACCTCGCCCTCGGCGTGGTCGCAGAGGTAGACGCGGCCGAGGCCGTCCTCGCCGAAGGAGCTCGGGTTCTTCACCGGGAGCGTCCCGCCCGGGGCGACGACCGGCGTCAGGTCGGTCAGCTCGGTCGCGGCGCCGCCGAGCATCCGGAGCGCCCAGACCTCGCCGGTGCAGTAGTCGGCGTACAGGTACCGTCCCGCCAGCTCCGGAAGCTCGGGGTCGCGGACGACGACGCCCCCCGTCACCGAGCACCGCCCCCTCTCGTGGCGGTACTCTACGACGGGCAGAACGAGGGGGAGACCCGCCTGGCAGTTGACGATCGGGTCGTAGCAGTGTGCCCCCTCCATCCGCCGCCACCCGTAGTTCTCGCCCCCGGTCGAGGAGGCCGGCTGGAAGTCGACCTCCTCCCAGGTGCCCTGACCCACGTCGCCGATCAGGAGGTCCCCCGCGAGGCGGTCGAAGGCGAAGCGCCACGGGTTCCGGAGGCCCTTGGCCCACGCCTCGGCGCGCGGCCCCGCCTCCCCGGCCCACGGGTTGTCGAGCGGGACGGCGTAGGCCTTCCCCGGGTCCTGCCGGTCCACGTCCAGGCGCAGCAGCTTCCCGAGCCAGGTGGTGTCGCTCTGGGCGTTGTTCTGCGGGTCGCCGCCGCTCCCCCCGTCTCCCAGGCCGAGGTAGAGGAAGCCGTCCAGCGGCGAGAAGGCCAGGTGGCCCCCGTTGTGGTTGGCGAACGGCTGGTCCTGCCGGAGGAGGATTCGCTCGCTCGCGGGGTCGGCCGCGTCGCCGCCCGCCGCCCGCGCGTACTCGGCGACGACCGAGTCCCCGGAGCGGTCCGTGTAGCTGACGAAGAGCCTCCCGTTCCGGGCGTAGGCGGGGTGGAACGCCAGTCCGAGGAGCCCCTGCTCGCCGCAGCAGACGACCTTCGAGGTGAGGTCGAGGAAGGTCGTCGCCGGGCCGACGTCGGAGAGGAGGCGGACCTTCCCGGTCTGCTCGACCACGAGGACCCGGTCCGGGTCCCCGGGCGGGGAGGTCACCAGGAGGGGCCGCGAGAAGCCGGCGGCCACGAGCTTCCCCCGGACGGCGGCGTCGAGCGGAGAGGCCGAGAGGAGGAGCGCCAGGGCGCAGAGCGACGACGTCACGCGCGTCCTGGCCCCCGTCCGGGCCCGCCTCGGGATCCTGCGGGTCGATCCGTCCGTCATCGCGTCCCCCTCTCGGGGAGTGACCGCTCCCCACGCGAATCTACCGAATCCCCCGAAGTCCGCGCGGGGAAAACCGGGGCCGCCCCCCTTGACATCTATAACTAAATGGCTATATTTCGATACGTGCTGACGATCCCCTTGACCCCCGACACCTCCAAGGAGGACGCATGAGGCGAATCGGAACCTGGATCCTCTCCGGGGCCCTCCTCGCCCCGGCCGCCCTCGCCGAGGAGCCGCTGACGCTCCCCGGCGCGATGGCCCGGGCCCGCGAGCGCTCCCGCGAGGCCACGGCCGCCGGGGCCCGAAAGGAGGCCGCGGTCGCCCGGGCCCGGCAGGCGAGCGGCTTCCGGCTGCCGTCGCTGACCTTCACCGAGATGTACGTCCGGACGGACGCCCCCGCCGAGTCGTTCGCGTTCAAGATGAACAAGGAGCAGTTCTCCTTCCCGGAGTTCGTCTCCTCCGACCCGAACGACCCGGGCTGGAGCGGGACGGCCGTCACGCGGCTGGAGGCCGTCTGGCCCCTGTTCACGGGCGGCGAGCTGTCGACCCGGATCAAGCAGGCCGAGCGCGTCGCCGAGGCGGCGGAGCAGAGCGCCGCCCACACCTCGGACCGCGTCGCCGTCGAGGCCGCCCAAGCCTACGTCATGGTCGCGCAGGCCGAGGAGTACGAGCGGCTGCTGACGCGGGCGCGGGAGACCGTCGAGGCCCACGTCGACCTGGCCGAGGCGTACGTCGGGCAGGGGATGCTCGTCCGGTCGGAGCTGCTGAGGGCGCAGGTGGAGCTGGCCCGGGTGGACGACCTCCTCGAGGAGGCCCGGGGGCGGGTCCGCGTGGCCAACGCGAACCTCGCCTTCCGCCTCGGCGAGGTGCAGTCGGCCTCCTGGCAGCTCTCGGCCCTCCCGCCGCCCAGGCCGCTCGAGGGGGACGTCGCCGCCTGGGTGGCGACCGCCGGCGCCCGGAACGACCTCGCCGCCGCCCGGAGCCTCCTCAGCGCCGGCGAGATGGAGGAGAAGGCCAAAAAGGCGAACCTCTTCCCCAAGCTCGCCGTCGTCGCCCGGTACGACCTCTTCGGCACGCGCCTGTTCGGGGCCGACGGGAACAACGGCACCGTGATGGCCGTGGCGAGCTGGAACCTCTTCGCCGGGGGCTCCGACCGCGCCGCGGCGATCGCCGCCCGCGAGGAGGCCCGCGCCGGCCGCGAGGAAGTCGCCCGGTTCGAGGAGGGGGTCGCCCTGGAGGTCCGCCAGGCCTTCGAGGAGGCCGCGACCGCCCGCTCCCGCCACACCACGGCGCAGAAGGCGCTCGAGGCCGCCCGCGAGGCCGAGCGGATCACGCAGGAGCGCTTCGCCGCGGGCGTCGTCAAGACGCTCGACCTCCTCGACGCCACCACCGCCCGCCGCGAGGCCGAGACCCGCGAGCTCGTCGCCCGCGCCGACGCCCACACCGCCGCGCTGAAGCTGGCCCTGGCCGCCGGCCGGCAGCCCGAGAGCGTCCTGCCCTGACGCCGGGAAGAGAGGACATGGAGATGACGCCCGTCGTGAAGACAAAAGCCCTCGCCCTCGCCCCCCTCGCCGCCCTCTCGGCCGCCCTCCTCCTGACCGCCTGCGGCGGCTCGCAGAAGAAGGCCGGCCCCGCCGAGGCGCCCGCCCCGGTCAGCGCCGAGGCCGCCAGGGCCGAGCTGGCCGAGACGCCCGGCCGAGTCGAGCTCTACGGGACGGTCGAGGCCGACCAGAGCGCGGCCGTCTCGAGCCGCGTCATGGCCTCGGTCGTCTCGGTCCCCGTCCGGGAGGGAGACCTCGTGGCGGCGGGGCAGGTGCTCGTCGAGATCGACCCGCAGACGGCCAAGGGCCAGGAGGCCCAGGCGCGCGGCGCGCTCGCGCAGGCGAAGGCCGCCCTCTCGCTCGCCGAGCGGAACCACCAGCGCTTCCAGGAGCTCCGGAAGAAGAACGCCTGCTCCGAGCTGGAGCTGGACATGGCCCGCATGCAGTACGAGCAGGCCAAGGGGGCCGTCGAGCAGGCGCAGGGCGCCGTCGAGGCCGCCTCCTCGGTCGCCCGCGAGTCGCGGGTCGCCGCCCCCTTTGCCGGGCGCGTCGCCCGGAAGATGGTCGACCCCGGCGACCTGGCCGCCCCCGGCCGGCCCCTCGTGATGCTGGAGTCGGCCTCGGGCCGGCGCCTGGCCGTCTCGGTCCCGGAGAGCCTGGCGGCCTCCTCGGGCCTGTCCGTCGGCCGGACGCTCCCCGTGACGATCGACTCGCGCCCGGACCTGACCGGCCTGACCGGGAAGGTCGTCGAGATGTCCCCGGGCGCCGACCCGGCCAGCCACACCTTCGCGGCGAAGCTCGAGATCTCCGGCGGGGCGGTCCGCACCGGCTTCACGGGCCGGGCCGTCCTCGAGACGAAGCCCAGGAAGGCGGTCCTCGTCCCGAAGGCGGCGGTCCTGCCGCAGGGCGGCATCCAGCTCGTCGTCCTCCGGGACGAGCAGGGGAAGGCCCGTTCGCGCGCCGTCACCCTCGGCGCGTCGGTGGGCGACAAGGTCGAGGTCCTCTCCGGCCTCTCCGGCGGCGAGACCGTCCTCGTCGGCCTCGGCGCGGTGCCGCGCGACGGGGCCGAGGTCCGCGAGGTGACCCGGTGAGCGACGCCAGCGAGAAGGGGACGGAGACCCGTCCCTCGCTCGAGAGCACGAGGCGCGAGGCGCTCCGCCTCAAGATGACCCGCCGCCCCGTCGGCGCTTCCGGACGGATCGCGAAGGCCTTCCTCGAGTCGAAGCTGACCCCCCTGATCGTCCTCTTCTCCCTCCTCGTCGGCGCCTTCGCCGTCCTGGTGACGCCCCGGGAGGAGGAGCCGCAGATCAAGGTCCCGATGATCGACGTCTTCCTGGCGATGCCGGGCGCCACCGCGCAGGAGGTGGAGCGGCGGCTGACGGCGCCGCTCGAGAAGGCGATCTACGAGATCCCGAACGTCGAGTACGTCTACTCCACCACCCAGCCCTCGGGCGGGATGATCATCGTCCGCTTCCTCGTCGGGACCGACCCGGACCAGGCGGTCGTCCGCGTCCACGCCAAGCTCGCCGAGCTGGCGCGAGAGCTTCCCCCAGGAGCCCTGCCGCCCGTCGTCGCCCCGAAGGGGATCGACGACGTCCCGGTCCTGGCCTACACGCTCTGGTCCGAGCGGGCCTCGCCGCTTGCGCTCCGGCAAGTGGCCGAGGAGCTGAAGACGCAGCTCCAGCGCCACCCGCGCGTGGCCCAGGTGACGGTCCTCGGCGGGCAGAAGCGCGCCGTGAGGGTGACGTTCGACCGCGACCGGCTCGCGGCCCACCACGTCTCGCTCCTGATGGCCTTCCAGGCCCTCGCGGGGCTGAACTGGCGCCTCCCCGCCGGGTCGTTCTCCGAGGGGAACCTCGAGACGCAGGTGGAGGTCGGGTCGCTCTTCCGCTCGGCCGAGGAGGTCGGCAACGCGGTCGTCGGCGTCTGGAACGGCAAGCCCGTCTGGCTCCGCGAGGTCGCCACGATCTCGGACGGCCCCGACGAGCCCTCCGAGTACGTCTGGATGATGTCCGGGGCCGGCGCCGCGTCGAAGGGGCTCCCCGCGGGCGCCGACACGGCCGCCGTCACGGTCGCCGTCGCCAAGAAGCCCGGGACGAACGCGGTCGAGCTGGTCGAGGACCTCGACCGCCGGATGGAGGGCCTGAAGGGGCCGGTCGTCCCGTCGGACGTGACGGTCACCAAGACGCGCGACTACGGCCACACCGCCGAGGAGAAGTCCTCGGAGCTGATGTTCCACATGGGGCTGGCGACCTTCTCGGTCGTCCTCCTGATGGCCTTCGCCCTCGGGCGCCGCGAGGCGGTCGTCGTCCTCGTCGCCGTCCCGATGACGCTCGCCCTGACGCTCGCCTCGTCGTACCTCTTCGGGTACACGCTGAACCGCGTCACCCTCTTCGCCCTCATCTTCGCCATCGGCATCCTCGTCGACGACGCCATCGTCGTCGTCGAGAACATCCACCGCCACTACGAGCTGGGCTGGGGCCCGCCGCGCCTGACGACCGTCTACGCCGTGGACGAGGTCGGCAACCCGACGATCCTGGCGACGTTCACGGTCGTCGGCGCCCTCCTCCCCCTCGCCTTCGTCTCGGGGCTGATGGGCCCCTACATGCGGCCCATCCCGATCAACGCCTCGGCGGCGATGCTCTTCTCCCTCTTCGTCGCCTTCGTCGTCTCGCCCTGGCTCACGTTCAAGCTCTTCCGGAAGTACGCCGAGGAGCACGCCGGCAAGGGACGCTTCGAGGTCGACGCCGAGACGCCCCAGGAGGACCGGCTCCACCGCTTCTACCAGCGCCTCTTCGCCCCGCTCCTGTCGAGCGCCCCGAAGCGCTGGGCCCTCCTGGGCGGCGTGGCCGTCCTCCTCCTCCTCTCCGTGGGCCTCCTCTTCGTCAAGGCGACGAAGGTGAAGATGCTCCCCTACGACAACAAGAGCGAGATCCAGGTGGTCCTCGACATGCCCGAGGGGACGACGCTCGAGGCCACGGCCGCGGCCGCCCGCGACCTGGCCCTGGCCGTGAAGGCCCTCCCCGAGGTGACGGACCTGCAGGTCTACGTCGGAACGTCGGCCCCGTTCAACTTCAACGGGCTCGTCAGGCACTACTTCCTCCGGTCCGGGCCGCTCGTGGCCGACCTGCAGGTGAACCTCCTGCCCAAGGGGGAGCGCAAGCTCGAAAGCCACCCCTTCGCCAAGCAGGTCCGCGAGCTCCTCGTCCCGATCGGCAAGCGCCACGGGGCCAACGTCAAGGTGACCGAGGTCCCGCCCGGGCCGCCCGTCCTCTCGACGATGGTGGCCGAGGTCTACGGGCCCGACCTGGAGCAGCGGGTCGCCATCGCCGCCCAGGTCCGGAAGGTCTTCGAGGAGACCCCGGGCGTCGTCGACGTCGACACGCTCGTCGAGGAGAGGGCTCCGAAGGTGGAGCTCCTCGTCGACCGCGAGAAGGCGGTGCGGGCCGGCGTCACGCCCGAGGTCGTCACGCGGACGCTCCGCGTCGCCCTCGACGGCGCCAGCGCGGGCCTCCTGCGCGACGAGTCCTCCCGGACCCCGGTCCCGATCGTCCTGCGCCTCGAGCGCGCCCAGCGCTCCTCCCTCGACGGGCTCCTCGCCACGGCCGTCCACGGCGGGCAGGGGCAGCTCGTCCCGCTCCGCGAGCTCGTGACCGTCGTCGAGACGGGGCGCGAGCGCTTCATCTACCACAAGAACCTGATGCCGGTGACGTACGTCTTGGCCGAGATGGCCGGCGTGGCCGAGGCGCCCGTCTACGGCATCCTCGACATGAAGGACCGGATCGAGTCGCTGAAGGGCCCCGACGGCGCGCCGCTCCCGGTGATGTCGACGCACCTGCCCGAGGACGCCACCCGCTACGCGATGAAGTGGGACGGCGAGTGGCACATCACGTACGAGGTCTTCCGGGACATGGGGATCGCCTTCGCGGCCGTCCTGGTCCTGATCTACTTCCTCGTCGTCGGCTGGTTCCGCTCGTTCGTCACGCCGCTGATCATCATGGCGCCGATCCCGCTCACGCTGATCGGGATCCTGCCGGCGCACGCGGTCGGCGGGGTCTTCTTCACGGCGACGTCGATGATCGGCTTCATCGCGCTGGCCGGCATCATCGTGAGGAACTCGATCCTCCTCGTCGACTTCATCAACCTCGAGCTCGAGATGGGCGAGTCGCTCGAGGCCGCCGTCGTCAAGGCCGGGGCCGTCCGCTTCCGCCCGATCGCCCTGACGGCCGCCGCCCTCGTCGTGGGCGGGCTCGTCATCCTGCTCGACCCGATCTTCCAGGGCCTGGCCGTCGCGCTCATCTCGGGCGTCGTCGTCGCGACGGTCCTCACCCTCGTCGTGATCCCGCTCCTCTACTACATGTACCTGAAGACCGTCGGCACCGCGGCCGCCCTCCCCGCCGAGGGAGAGGGCGCCTGAGGCCGAAGGCAAGCGAAAGGAGACATCCGCACATGACCGTCAACGACTGGCTCCGGGCGATCGCCGGCTTCTTCGTCGTCCTCTCCGTGGCGCTGGCCTACTTCTTGGCGCAGCCCTGGTTCCTCGCCTTCACGGCCTTCGTCGGCCTGAACCTCTTCCAGTCGGCCTTCACGAAGTGGTGCCCGATGATGGCGATCCTGAGGAAGGCGGGGGTGAAGGAGACCTGTTCGTGAAGATGCTGATGATCGTCGTCGACTCCGGGAAGAAGGAGGAGCTGGAGGTCGTCCTGAGGAACGCCGGCGTCCCCGGCTGGACCGAGATCGCCGACGCCTCGGGCATGGGGACGACCGGGCCCCGGCTCGGCTCGGCCGCCTTCCCGAAGACCTCGGCGGTGATCTTCACGCTCCTCCCCCCGGACCGGGTCGGCCCCCTCGCCGCCGACCTGAGGTCCTACTGCGCCGACTGCGGCGAGAGGCTGAAGATGGTGGCGTGGGACGTGGCCGAGGTCCTCTGACGTGACCGGGGAGGGTTCCCGCCCCGGCAGACTCCCTCGAGGGAGCGGCCTCCCTTGACCCCGAGCGTGGATCGCTGTATAAGTGAATAGTCATATGGTCGCGCGTCGGCCCCTCCCCCCGCGGAAAGAGCTGCTCCTCGGCGAGATGGCCGAGTGGCTGAAGGCGATGGCCGACCCGATGCGGCTCCGGATCCTCCACGCGCTCAAGGACGGCGAGCGCTGCGTCAACGACCTCCTCGAGGGGGTCGGCTGCAGCCAGGCCAACGTCTCCAAGCACCTCTCCGTCCTCCGGCACGCGGGCCTCGTCGGCTCCCGCCGGGACGGCGTCAACGTCTACTACCGGATCGCCGACCCGGCGGTCTTCGTCATCTGCGAGACCGTATGCGACTCCCTGGAACGGACGATCGACACGCGCCGGACGGGCCTGACCGAGGGCCGCGTGGCGCTGAAGGGCGCGGACGCGCGATGAGCGGCGACGCCCTCCTCTTCGGCGGCTTCCTCGCGGTGTGGGTCCTCCTGCAGTACGTCGTCCTGCCCCGCCTCGGGGTCCCGACGTGAGGGGTCCCCGACCCGGCCGGGCGCCGGGTGAGCCAGTGCGCCGCTCCGGGGGACGCGGCGAGACCCGGGGCATCCGCCCCGGATCCGAAGGGCGACACGAAGCCGGAATGACCGGGGGGCCCACGCCCCCGAGGAGACTCGAACCGAGATGAAACCCGACGCCAAGGAGAAAGAGACGGCCGCGGAAGGCCGGTGCCTCCGGTGCGGAGAGCCCGTCTTCCCGGCCCCGACGTGAGGGGGCATCCTCTGGCGGTGCCAGGGGTGCTGGGCGATCTTCCGGACCGCCGACGTCTTCCCGGGCGGGCTCCCGGCCGACTTCTGGGCGCCGGCCGAGCCCGAGTGCGGAGGCTGAACCGATGCCGTTGTACGAGTACCGCTGCCGCGCCTGCGGCCGCACGTTCGAGGAGCTCAGGCGCCTCTCCGAGGCCGACCTCCCCGCGGAGTGCCCGGAGTGCGAGGGGACCCAGACCGAGAGGCTCCTCTCCGCCTTCGCCACCTCCTCGGGCTCGACGGGGACCGGCGCCTCCTCCTGCGGAGGCGGCTCCCGCGGCTTCACGTGAGGCTGACGGCCGGGGGCCCGGCGGGCCCCCCTCCGTCCGCCCTTCTCCCGTCAGGAGGCAAGAGATGACCCCGGCGCCGATCGCCATCACCGCGGTTTCCCCGCTCTCCTTCGAGGAGGCCGTCACCACGGCCCGGAAGGCGCTCGCCGCCGAGGGCTTCGGCGTCCTCACCGAGATCGACGTCGCCGCCACGCTGAAGAAGAAGCTGGACGTCGACCGGCCGCCCTACCTGATCCTGGGCGCCTGCCACCCCCCCTCGGCGCACCGGGCCCTGACGGCGGTCCCCGAGGTCGGCGTCCTCCTGCCGTGCAACGTGACCGTCTCGGTGGAGGACGGCAGGACCGTCGTCCGCGCGATGGACCCCGCCTCCGTCATGGGCCTCGTCGGGAACCCCGCGCTCGAGTCCGTGGGGACCGAGGTCGGCGAGGCGCTCCGGCGCGTCGTGGCCGCGTGCGCAGGCCCTTCGGCCGGGCGCTGACCCGGGCTCCGCTCCTCAGCCCCCGAGCCGTTCGTCGATTCTCCGGACCGCTTCCAGCGCGCCGAGCGGCAGTCCGATCCCCCGGAAGCCCCCGGCCGGCGCCGGCACGCTCGCTTCCCGCGGGTTGATCCTCACGAGCGTCGAGCCGAAGTGCCGGGCGATGCGCTCGCCGGTCCACCGGACGGTCACGATCCGGGTCCCCGCGCCCAGCTCGACGACGACGGGGGCCCCCGGAAGGCCCCGCAGCCAGCAGTCGAACCGCTCCTCCTGCGCGGAGGTGCGCGCGTCGTCGAAGCCCCAGTCGCCGAACATGAGGATCGCGGGCCGGGCGAGGCCGCCACAGGCCGGGCAGGACGGCAAAGGCGGCAGGGCACGGACCGTCTCGAGGTCGACGGGCACCGATTGCCCCTCCGCCGCGAACAGGCCGATCCCGCAGCGCGAGAGGCACTGGAGGTGGTGGATCGAGCCGTGGCACTCGACGACCTGCTCGTCCGCGAAACCCGCCTTCTGGAAGAGACCGTCGACGTTCGACGTGAAGACGAAGCCCCCCGCCGGCTTCGAGCGGGCCCAGCGCAGGAGGATGGTGTAGGCGTCGTGGGGCTCCGTCCGCCGGTAGAGCTCCAGGCGGTGGCCGTAGAAGCCCCACGCACGGCCAGGGTCGGCCTCGAACCACCGGGGGCTGGCCAGGTCCTCGAACCTCAGGCCGAGCCGCTGGAAGGCCGGGTAGGCCTGCCAGAAGCCCTGGGGCCCGCGGAAGTCGGGCAGCCCGGCATCCACCCCCATGCCCGATCCGGCCGTCACGAGGAGAGCCGCGGCGTCACGGATCGCCCGGGCGGCGGCGAGCGTCGCCTCGTCTTCCGGTCCGACGGGCCGTACCTCCTCCGCGGCCGTCCTCACCGTCTCGCCGCCCTCCTCCGGGCCTTTCGCGGCGCTCCGCCCGCCGCTAGCGCGGCAGGAACGTCGTGAAGACGAGGTAGGGGTTGATCGCCAGCCCCTTGGCCGGCGTCGTCCCGCCGTCCACGTCGCAGAAGATGGCGAAGTGGAGGTGCGGGCCGCCGAAGACGCGCCCCGTCGAGCCGACCTCCCCGATCACGTCCCCCTTCTTCACCTCGACGCCGGCCGCGAGGCCCGGGGCGAAGCGCGAAAGGTGGGCGTAGTAGAAGAGGAGCTTCCCGGTCGCGTCCCGGAGGTAGACCACCTTCCCGCCCCGCCGGTCGCGGCCCACCCGCTCGATCGTCCCGTCGGCAACCGCGATGATGGGGGTCCCCTTCGGGGCGCCCAGGTCGATGGCGTGGTGGCGGCGGTGGCGGCCCCGGGAGGCCAGGAAGGAGTCCTTCAGCTTCTCCGGCGGGAAGCCGACGACGGGGACCGGGAAGTGCGAGGCGAACAGCGTTGCCAGCTCCTCCTCGGGGAGGGAGACGGGCGGACGGCTGTCGACCTTGCGGACGACCAGGAGCCCCCGGACGCTCCGGGCCAGGTTCTTCCAGAAGGCCATCTGGGCGGGCGAGGGCTTCAGCGCCGCCTTCCCCGCGGGGAACGTCGGGTCGATCGGGGCCAGCGCGCCGCCGTCCTCGGAGTCCGGGTCGTCCGGGTCCTCCTCGATCGGCAGGTCGGCTTCCAGGACGACGCGGGCCGGAGCCCCGGTCCGTGCCGGGGCCGGGCCCACCGTGGCCTCCCGGGCCGCCGGGCGGCCCAGCCAGGCCTCGTCGGCGGCGTCGGCCGTCGGGAAGCAGCGCCCGTTCTCGGGGTCGCGGAACCGGCAGGCCCCGGGGTCGACGGCGGGGGGAGCGGGCTCCGGAGCCGCGAGGATCGCGCCGGCGCCGATACCGGCGTCGGCGTCGAAGGCGCCGTCGTCCAGGACAGGCGCACCCTCGGTCGGCCCGGCGTCCGTCACACCTTCGGGGGACGACCCGGAAGTCGCCCGGGCGCCGGACGGGACGACGAGGAGGCCCGCCGCCAGCGCGGCGGGGAGAAGCGGGAGGGCCCGCTTCCACCGGCTCAACGCCGGTCACCCCCGGTCCGTGGAGTCCGGCTCTCCATCCCCTCCGTCCCCTCCATGCCTAGTTCGCCCTCTCCAGGTAGGCGTCGTCGCGGGTGTCGATCCTGATGACCGTCCCCGCCTCGATGAACTGCGGCACCTGCACGACGAGGCCGGTCTCGAGCTTGGCCGGCTTGTACGAGGCGGAGGCCGTGGCCCCCTTCATCCCCGGCTCGGTCTCGACGACCTTCAGGGCCACGACGTTCGGCAGCTCGAGGGAGACGGGGTTCGACTCGTAGAAGTCGACGGTGATCACCGTCTCGGGGAGGAGGTACTTCATCGCCTCGCCCACCACCTCGTCCTGGAGAGCGACCTGCTCGTACGTCTCCTGGTTCATGAAGTGGTGCCCCGTGCCGTCGGAGTAGAGGTACTGCATCTCGTGGGTGTCGAGCGTGGCCTTCTCGATCCGGTCCTCCGAGCGGAACCGGTGCTCGTTCATCGCGCCGCTCTTGAGGTTCCGGAGCTTGGCCTGGACGAAGCCGCGGAGGTTCCCCGGCGTCTTGTGGACGACGCTGTGGGCGCGGTGCAGCTCGCCGTTGTGGATGACGATCATCCCGGGACGGAGTTCGGTCGCAGCGATCATGAGTTCCTGGCCTGTGAGATCCCCGGGGAACCCGACGGCAAAGGAGTCCCCCCACCCCCGGGAAGCCACGAGCTGGCGGGAGGGTAGAACGGTTCTCCCCGAAAAGGCAAGCGGGGCCGCCCCCGGCGGCCCCGCCCGTTTCGTCCGATTCGGAGAGCGCGTTTACTCGGTGCCGGGGAGGTCGTGGATCCGCCCGTCGCGGGCGCCGGTCTGGGGCTCCCCGTCCCCCGTCCCGACCGTGAGGGGGGCCGCCGGGAGCGGGAAGAGCTGGAACAGCTGGTTCAGCGTCTCCTCGCCGAAGTAGGCCGCCGCCCACTCGATGACCTCGTCCTGCGAGGGGTGGGCGCCGACCGGGAAGCCGCCGGACTGCGAGTTGCCGTTGAAGAGGTACGGGTACATGTCGACGCGCGGGAGGGTGGTCCCGAACTGGGCGTTGACGAACTGGACCAGCTCGTCGGCGATGACGGCGTAGCCGACGGCCGACGGGTGGACGCCGTCGTACGAGAAGACGCCGCCCGCCAGGTACGACGAGGTGTACGTCACGCCGCCGTAGGTCCGCCCCTTGGCCGCGATGTCCGCCATGAGGGCCGCCGTGTCGAACACCTTGTAACCGGCCCCCTCGGCCAGGGACTTGATCTGGGCGTTGTACTCGGCGCCGCGCGACTTCAGGAGGGAGACCTCGCTCGGGTAGAGCAGGCCGGGGACGCCCGTCGTCCCGATGAGCGTGGCGTTGTCCGGGAGCGGGTTGTTGCACATCGGAAGGGGCGCCACGGCGCACGGGACGCCGTACCCCATCTTCATGAGGGAGCCGAGCGGGAGCGGGACGATCGTGCCGGCCGGGACCGGGCAGGCCGGGACGCCGGACGGGCAGCCCGTCGGCCCGAGGACGGTGATCGGGGCGCCGGTGGCCGGGTTCACGCCGAGGATCGGGCTGACGGCGGTGAAGTACGGCAGCGTCGTCACGTCGGGGATCGTCGCCGCGACGCCCTTGCCCGTGCCGCCCTGGGCGACCTTCATCGTGTCGACGATCGTCTTGTACGCCGCGGCGTACATCGTGGCCGGGATGAGGGTGACGCCGTCGATGACCGTGCCCTGGGTGGCCGGCCCGAGGAGCTCGTTCCCGAGGATGCCGATGGCGAAGAAGCTGGGCTTCAGGCTCGCCGCCTGCTGGAGGACGGTCGCGCCGCTGCCGCGCAGGACGAGGTCGATCAGGGCGTTCTTGCAGGGGACGGTCCCCGTGTTCGTCACGCAGCTGACCACGCTCGACGTGAGGTAGCCGGGGATCGCGAGGTTGTCGTAGGGGCGCGGGAGCGCGATGTTGGCCGGGGTGCCGGTGCTCGGCTTGAAGGCGAACGTCGGTGCCAGGCTCGTCAGGACCTGGCAGCCGCCGAGGCCCGGCTCGTTGACGATCGGCTGCTCGAAGGCGGAGACCTTGGCCTGGCGGGCGAAGATGGCCGGCCACGCGTCGAGCTGGCCGTGCTTGACCCAGCAGTTGTCGACGAACCCGGAGTCGACCGAGGCGCCGATCGCGACGAACTTCGTGAAGTCGGCCTGGGCGGCAGCGGGCCCCGCCGCGACGACGACGGCGAGGAGGGCGAGGAGGGTGAGGGTCTTCTTCATGGTCGTTCTTCTCGCTCCCACGTCAGAAGCTCGCGCGGAGGTTCCCGCCGATCAGGTGCGCGAAGGTGTCGTAGGTGCCGTTGAAGTTGTCCTTGTTCGTCGTGGTGGTCCGCTCGTGGAAGAAGAGCGCCATGTACGACAGGTCGGCCTTGATGCCCCAGAAGAGCGGCATCGAGAAGCCGATCGTGTAGCCGGTCCGGTTCGCGTCGGGCAGGAGCGGGCCGACCGACTTGTCGGGCTGCGGCGTCTGGTCGTAGACCCAGCCGAGCTGCAGGTCGAAGTGATCGGAGACCTTCAGGAGGCCGCCGACGCGGAACGCCCAGGCGTTCTCGTAGTCGTGCGCGATGACGTTCGTCGGGACCTGGATGCCGTTCGTCTTCTCGAAGGCGAGGACCGTCTCCTTGAAGTAGTCCCACTCGGTGTAGTTGGCGGCGAAGGAGAGCGTGAACTTCTCGGCGAAGGTGTACGAGGCGCCGAGCTGGGTCATCGCCGGGTACTGGATCGCCGTCTTGACCGGCACCGGGACGAACGCGCCGGAGGCGTTCGGGCTCACCGGGATCCTCGAGGCGACGAGCGCGTCGAGGTCGGCGTACCCGGTCGAGAACTGGTAGAAGTACGCCCGGCCCGTGTAGTCGGCCTCGTGACGCGAGTGGTACGAGGCGCCGATGTTGAGCCCCTCGACGGGGGTCAGCATGATCCCGACGCCGTAGCCGATGTCGTACTCCATCCCCTCGGACTGGATGTCGGTGTGCGCCACGTCGACGACCCGGTTCGTGTAGGGGTTGAAGAGCGGCACGTTCCGCTGCAGCTTGACGTCGGTGATGCGGAGCTCCGGCCCGCCGCCGATCCCGATCCAGTCGGCGATCTGCCAGGCGGCCTGGAGGCCGACGGTGAAGTTCCGCAGCTCGCCGCGCTGCGAGATGTACCGGCCGGCCCACTGGTCCTGGTTCTCCCAGGCCGTCGTGAGGCCGTACGGGAACCAGGTGCCGAGCCCGAGGACGACGCACTCGGAGAGCGGCATCGTCACGTAGAGGTTCGGCGGGAAGAAGACCATCGGCTCCTGGCTGGCGGAGTACGACGGGCCCGGGTAGGGCGCCAGCCCGGTCATCTCCGCGTCGGGGATGATCAGGGTCATGCCGGTCATCACGTTGAAGCCCTTCGCCTGCTTGGCGAGGCCGGCGGGGTTGTAGAACATCGCCGAGCCGTCGTTGGCCACGGCGACGAAGGCGCCGCCCATGCCGGTCGCCCTCGAACCCTGCTCGAAGATGGAGAAGCCGGCCGCCTCGACGCGCCCGGCCGTGGCCGCGGTCACCGCCCCGACGAGGAGCGCGGCCGCGAACCGTACCCACCGATCCCTCTTTGTCACTCGAACCTCCTGTAGCGGCCCGTCCCCTCGGGAAGACGGAGCACGCGAAGCTGCCGGGAGAACGGGGTCGATTGTTTTCCCGGCAGGCCCCGCCGTCAAGGAGTTCGCGGGGATCGGCGAAAATGATGCGGCCGGGCGCGTAATCTCGCCCGGCCGCAGAATACCGCTCGAAAGGACCGAATCAGCCGCGGTCGACCGGGGCCCTCAGGACCGGCGCGAAGCTGCCGGGGCGCGAGGCCTCCCGCGCGGCGGACGCCTCGTCCACCCTCCGGATCGGCGTCGTGTGCGGCGCCGAGGTGACCGTCGCGGGCTCCTCTTCGGCCTCGCGGGCGATGGCGATCATCGCGTCGGCGAAGGCGTCCAGCTCCTCCCGCCCCTCGGACTCGGTCGGCTCGATCATCAACGCGCCGGGGACGATCAGCGGGAAGGACATCGTCGGGGGGTGGAACCCGTAGTCCATCAGCCTCTTGGCGATGTCGACGTTGTGGACCCCGTTGGCCGCCTGGCGCTTGTCCGAGAAGACGACCTCGTGGTAGCTCGGAGCGTCGTACTTCAGGTGGTAGAACGGCTCGAGGCGCTTCCTCAGGTAGTTGGCGTTCAGGACCGCGCTCTCGGCCACCTCGTGGATCGACCGGCCGTACGAGAGGACGTAGGTCAGGGCTCGGACCAGGACGCCGAAGTTCCCGTGGAAGGCCCGCATCCGCCCGATGGAGGCCGGGCGGTCGTGGTCGAGGTAGAAGCGGTCGCCGTCCCGCTCGACGGTGGGCGACGGCAGGAACGGCACCAGCCCGGCGCCGACCCCGACCGGCCCGGCCCCCGGGCCCCCGCCGCCGTGGGGCGTCGAGAAGGTCTTGTGCAGGTTCAGGTGCATCACGTCGGCGCCCATGTCCGCGGGCCGCGCCTTCCCGACGAAGGCGTTGAAGTTGGCCCCGTCGAGGTAGACGTAGGCCCCCTTGGCGTGGACGCGGCGGGCGATCTCCAGGATGTTCTCCTCGAAGACGCCGAGCGTGTTCGGGACCGTGATCATCAGCGCCGCGACGTCCTCGGTCAGCTTCCGGTCCAGCTCCCCGAGGTCGATCGTCCCCCGCTCGGAGGAGGCCAGCTCGACGACCGAGTAGCCGGCGAAGTGGGCGCTCGCCGGGTTCGTGCCGTGGGCCGAGTCGGGGACGAGGACGTGCTTGCGGGGGTTCCCCCTCGCGGCGTGGGCCGCCCGGATCATCAGCGCCCCGGCCAGCTCGCCGTTGGCCCCGGCCGAGGGCTGGAGCGTCACGCGCGCGAACCCGGTCAGCGCCTTCAACGCCTCCTCGAGCCGGAAGAGGAGCTCGAGGCACCCCTGGACCATGGCCTCCGGCGCGTACGGGTGCGTCTCGAGGAAGCCGGGGAGGCGCGCCGTCTCCTCGTTGATCCTCGGGTTGTGCTTCATCGTGCACGAGCCGAGCGGGTAGAGGGCGGTGTCGATGGCGAAGTTCAGCTGCGACAGCCGCGTGAAGTGGCGGATCACGTCCACCTCGGACGCCTCGACCTCGCCTTCCACCCCGGCGCGGGCGCGGTCGCCGAAGAGGGCCGCCGGGTCGGCAGCGGGGACGTCGAGGGGCGGCAGGAGGACGGCCCGCCGGCCGGGGCGCTCCGTGTCGAAGATCGAGCCCCAGCGCCTCCGCCGGTCGAGGCCGGTGCGGGGGGCGGCGGTGGCGGGGGCGAGGGTTCCGTGGTCGCTCATCTCACAGCCTCCCCAGGGCGTCGGCGTAGCGGTCCATCTCCTCGCGGGTGTTCCGCTCGGTGACCGCCACGAGGAGGAGGTCCTTCCACGCCGCCTCGCCCGGGGCCAGCCGCGCGAGCGGCACCCCGCCGAGGATCCCCGCCTTCGCGAGCGCCTCCAGGACCTCGCCGACCGGCGGCGCGCACCGGACGGCGAACTCGTTGAACGTGGGCCCCCCGAACGCCACGGCGAAGCGCCCGGGGGGCAGCGCGGCGATCCGGCCCTTCAGGTACTCGGCCTTGGAGAGGCACTGCACCGCGGTCTCGCGCAGGCCGTGCTTGCCCAGGGCCGAGAGCGTCATCGTCGCCGCGAGCGCCATCAGCCCCTGGTTCGTGCAGATGTTCGACGTCGCCTTCTCGCGGCGGATGTGCTGCTCGCGCGTGGAGAGGGTCAGGCAGAAGGCGGGGTTCCCGTCGGCGTCCAGCGCCCGGCCGACGAGGCGGCCCGGGATCTGCCGCTTGTAGGCGTCGCGGCAGGAGAGGAACCCGACGAGCGGCCCGCCGAAGGAGGGCGGCACCCCGAACGAGGCCGCCTCGCCGCAGGCGATGTCGATCCCGGCCGCGCCCGGCGGCTCCAGGACGGCCAGCGAGAACATCTCGTTCACCGCGGCCACCGCGATCGCCCCCTTGCCGTGAGCGGCGTCCGCGGCGGCGCGGAGGTCCTCGACGACGCCCAGGACGTTCGGGGACTGGACCCCGACGGCGAACGTCGCCTCGTCGACCGCGGCCGAGAGCGCCGCCGCGTCGGTCCGCCCGTCGGGCCCGAGCGGCACCTCGACCACCGTGAACGGGAAGTTGGCCAGGTACGTCGCGAGGGCCGTGAGGTACTCCGGGTGGACGCCCTTCGAGACGACCACCTTCGTCCGCTTCTTCGTCAGCCTCTCGGCCATCAGGACGGCCTCGACGAAGGCCGAGGCCCCCTCGTACATCGAGGCGTTCGCCACGTCCATCCCCGTCAGGAGGGCCACGTGCGTCTGGAACTCCCAGATGGCCGTCAGCGTCCCCTGCGAGACCTCGGACTGGTAGGGCGTGTAGGCCGTCAGGAACTCCCCGCGGAGGAGGAGCTGCGAGACGAAGGCGGGCGAGTGGTGGGCGTACAGGCCGCCGCCCAGGAACGACGCGTAGCAGCAGAGGCTCGCGTTCCGGGTGGCCATCCGGCCCATCTCGCGCCGCACCTCGATCTCGGACATCGGCGGGGGGAGGTCGGGCGGCTCCCGCCGGTAGACCTCGGGCGGGACCGTCCGGAAGAGGTCGTCGATCGTGGCGGCGCCCACCGCGTCGAGGAGGGCGCGCTCTTCTTCGGGGCTGTGCGGGATGTAGCGCATCGGGTCCTTTCCGGTTCCGGGGCGGGACCGGGGAGCCGGCGCGCCGTCTCCCCGGGGGGGCCGGGAGGGGCTCCCGGTCCCGGGGAAGACTACGAGGAGGGGGGGCGCTCGGGTTCGGGGCGGGACCCGCCCGTCACCCCTTGGCCTCCTCCTCGACGAACTTCTCGTAGTCGGCCGCGTTTAGGAGGTCCTTCAGGTCGCCGTCGGAGGAGACCTTGATCTTCAGGAGCCACCCGTCCCCGTGAGGGTCCTCGTTGACGGCGGCCGGCTCGTCCTTGAGCGCGGTGTTGATCTCGATCACCTCTCCGGCCACCGGCAGGTAGAGCTCGGAGACGGCCTTGACGGACTCGATCGTCCCGAACTCCTGGTCCGCGTCGAAGAGCTGGCCCGGCTCCGGCAGCTCGACGAACACGACGTCGCCCAGCTCCTTCTGGGCGTGGTCGGTGATCCCCACGGTGCCCACGTCGCCCTCGACCTTGATCCACTCGTGGCTGCGGGTGTAGAGCCGGTCATCCGGGTACGAGCTCATCGTTCTCCTCCCCCGCCCCGGCGCTCGCGCGCCTTGGTCCGGGCGGGCAACGCGCCCCGCGGGCGCCCCTCTCCACGTTCCAAAGACCCCGACCTCAGGCCGACGGCCGCTTGTAGAACGGCGTCGGGACGACGACGGCGGGGACGCCCTTGCCCCGGACGTCGATCACGAGCGGCGTCCCGACGGCGGTCTTCTCCGCCGGGACGTAGGCCAGGCCGATCGCCTTGCCGACGGTCGGCGTCTGCGTCCCGGAGGTGACGACGCCCGCGCCGCCCCCCTCCGCCGTCAGCGGGTATCCGTGCCGGGCGATCCCGCGGCCCGTCACCTCGAAGCCGACGAGCTTCCTGGCGACGCCCGCCGCCTTCTGCCGCTCCAGGGCGTCGCGGCCGATGAAGTCGCCCTTCTTCATCTTGACGATCCAGCCGAGGTCGGCCTCCCACGGCGTCGTGGTGTCGTCGATGTCGTTGCCGTAGAGGGCCATCTTCGCCTCGAGGCGGAGCGTGTCGCGCGCGCCGAGGCCGCACGGGACGCAGCCGAAGGGCCGGCCCGACTCCAGGATGGCGTCCCAGACGCGCGGGGCGTCGTCGGGCGGGCAGTAGACCTCGAAGCCGTCCTCGCCGGTGTAGCCGGTCCGCGAGACGATCGACGGGACCCCGACCACCTTGCCGAGGGCGAAGTGGTAGTAGCCCATCGGGGCCAGCGGCACCTCGGTGAGCGGCTGGAGGATCTCGACCGAACGCGGCCCCTGCAGGGCGATCTGGGCCCACTGGGGCGACTGGTCCTCCACGGTGCCGCCGTCCACGGCCTGCGCCTTGGCCCAGGCCACGTCCTTGGGCGTGTTCCCGGCGTTGACGACCAGGAAGTAGTCGTCGGCGGCGATCCGGTACGTGAGGAGGTCGTCGACGAACGTCCCGCGCTCGGTCAGGAAGGCCGAGTACTGGATCTTCCCGTCGACGAGCGCCGCGGCGTCGTTCGTCGTCAGCCGTTGCACGACCTCGAGCGCCCGCGGCCCGCGCACGCGGATCTCGCCCATGTGAGAGACGTCGAAGAGGCCGGCCCTCGTCCTCACGGCGACGTGCTCGTCGACCAGGCCGGAGAACTGCACGGGCATCTCCCAGCCGCCGAACTCGACGAGGCGTCCTCCCAGGGATCTGTGCCGGTCGTGGAGGGGGGTCCGCATGAGAGCGGGAGAAGGGACGGTCGTCATGGCCGCGCCGCGCGGCACGATACGGCGCGCCCCTCCCCCCGTCAACCGAAGCGGCGCTTACCCGCGATAATGGGGGCCTCTTGACGAGCACGCCGACCGACGACGCCGCACGCCTCTGGGCCACCCGCTCGCCGCGCCTCCTCGGAGAGGACGCGGAGATCGCCGATCTCGCCGAATCCCCCGACGAGGTCCTCCTCCTCGTCCACGGCTGCGCGCTCCTGAGCGTCGAGACCCCGCTCGGCCCGCACGCCGTGGCGACCGTCCACGCGCCCGGGTTCCTGAACCTCCCCCGCGCGCTCGCCGGGACGACCGGCCTCTGCCGGTTCGCCCCCGCCCCCGAGACGGAGGCCCTCGTCTTCGCCTCCGACGAGGCGCGGCGCCTCCTCTTCGCCGCGGAGGAGGACGGGCAGGCCTTCCGGCGGCTCTCCCTCGGGAGCGTCACGACGATCCTGCGCGAGACGAACGTCGCCCTCTCCCGCTTCTTCGACGACCTGAAGCGGCCGGGAGACCGGGAGCGGCTCTCGCGGGAGGCCGACCCGGCCCGGCTCGCCCCGCAGAACCTGCCCGTCGACCCCGGCAAGGTCTACGACCTCTTCGACGCGGCCGGCCTGAACCCCACGGGCCTCCCCGACCTCGGCCTCGTGGCCCGGAGGATCCCGAAGGAGGCGCCGCTGGTCACGGCGGGAGCCGCGGCCGAGGAGGCGTTCCTCCTCGCCGAGGGCCGGTTGAGGGTCTCGATCCGGATCCCGGGGGTGGGCGAGGAGGCGCTGGCGATCCTCGGCCCTGGCGAGATCGTCGGGGAGATGGCCCTCGTGGACGACTCCCCGCGGTCGGCGGACGTCCGGGCGCACGAGGGGGAGGCGCTCGTCTTCGTCCTCTCCCGGGCGGTCTTCCGCGACCTGCTCGACTCCGGCCGGGCGGACGGCGCCCCGCTCCTGGCGGGGATCGCGATCGCGCTGGCGCGCCGGCTGGAGGAGTCGCTCCGGAAGACGGCCACGTTCCGGGTCCTCGCCGGCCCGTTCTGAAGCGTCCGGGGAGGGCCCCCGCGGCGCCGCGGCGCCGCCGGATCAGCGCGCTGCGCGCTCGAACCGGCGACGCCGGGGCCCCTGATCCCCGGCGTCCCTCCCCTGCCCCCTCCCCCCAACGGTCCTCGTTCCGTGTCCGGGGATGGCCCGGGCCTAGAGGGGCTTCAGCTTCTCCTTGACGTCGACCGAGCCGTCGTCGGCCTCCGGCGAGACGATGATCCGCAGGGCCTTCCCCTGCCGGCCCGGCGCGGCCAGGATCAGCTCGTAGACCTTCATCTCGCGCAGGACGAGCGGCTCGCGGTCGTAGCGCGAGGCGGGGCCGAGCGACTTCCCGTCGAGGGTCACCGAGGCGTCGGGCGGGTCGACCTTCAGGTGGACGAGGGACTGCGTCTGGTAGTTCGGGCCGCGGAACTTCCCTCCCGGCCCGGTCGAGCCTTCCGGCGTCCCCTTCGTCATCTCCTGGTCCAGCTCGATCTCGTCCTCGACCGCGCTCGCCGAGACGACCAGGTCGACGAGCAGGTCGCGGTAGCCGGGGTAGGCGAAGCGGAGGCGGTGCTTTCCCTCCTGGGCGAAGGCCAGGAGCGCGCCGCCGCCGCTCCCGTCCCAGTCGTCCGAGATGCCGACGTACCGGCCGTCGAGGAAGACCCGCGCCTGCGACGGCGAGACGTTCACCTTGACGCGCCTCTGGACGACGAAGGTGAAGTGGGCCGGCCGCGCGGCGACGGGCTCGGGCGTGGGGGGCGGCGGGGTGGGGACGGCGGTCGGGACGGGCGTGGCCGTGGGCCGGTGGTGGGGAGTCGGCGTCGAGGGGAACGCGCGGGTCGGCAGGGGCGACTCCACGACCCGGATGGTCTCCGTCGGGACCTCGACGGGGAGGGCGGTCTCCGCGGGCTGAGGCGTGACCTCGACGCCCGGCGTCCCCTCCGGGACCACCGCCGTGGCGGGGGGCGGGGTCGGGACGGGGAGCGGAGTCGGCTCGCCCCCCCCGGGCGAGAGCGGTCCGATCGCGGCCTGCCAGGCAAAGTACGCGACGGTGGCCAGGAGGAGGAGCCCCGCGCCCGCTCCCAGGGCGACGGCCGCGGGCCGAGGGGCCGGCTTCCCGTACGCCGTCCGCGAGGCCGTCCCCCCCGTCGTCCGGCCCAGCGACCCGGTGCCCGAGGCGGAGACCCCGCGCGGCGCCTCCGGCGGGGCGGCCATCGCCGAGGTGGCCGCGGTGCCGGAGGTGTACGAGGCCGAGACGGCCGCCGAGGGGCCGGCCACGGAAGCCGAGACCGACGGCGGGCCGGAGACCGGCGGCGGGCCCGAGGCCGTGGCGCCGCTCAGCCCGGCGGCGGTCCCCAGGTTCACGGTGGCCTGGGGCTCGGCCATCGCCTGCGCGGCCTGGCGGACGCGGCGGGCGCGGCTCTCGGACATCGCGGCGGTGGAGGCCACCGGCGCCACGCCGAGGACGAGGCGCAGGTCCTCGGCCAGGAGGGACGCCTCCGAGTAGCGGTCGTCGCGGCGCTTGGCGAGGCAACGCCTCAGGACGTGCGACAGCTCGGGCGGCAGGTCCGCCTGGTGGACGAGCGGGTCCGTCGGCTCCTGGTTCAGGATCTGGAAGACGAGCGTCGTCAGGCTCTCGGCGGGGAACGGCTTCTTCCCCGTGACGGCCTGGTAGAGGACGACGCCCAGCGAGAAGATGTCGCTCCTCACGTCGACCTTCTCGCCGCGGATCTGCTCCGGCGACATGTACGCCGGCGAGCCGACCATCTGCCCCGTCGACGTCAGCTCGCTGTCGCCGACGAGGAGCTTCCCGATCCCGAAGTCGGTCACCTTCGCCGAGAGCGACTCGGTCAGGAGGATGTTCGCCGGCTTGATGTCCCTGTGGATGACGCCGCGCTCGTGGGCGTGGGCCAGCGCGTCGGCCACCTCCGCCACGACGCGGATCCGGTCCGCGACCGGGAGGGGGACGGGGTCCGTCAGCTTCTGCGAGAGGGCCCCCCCCGAGACGAACTCCATGGCCAGGTAGAGGGTCCCCTCGTCCTCGCCCACGTCGAAGATCGTGACGATGTGGGGGTGCTGCAGGCGACCGGAGATCTTCGCTTCCTTCAGGAAGCGGGCCTGCGCCTCTTCCCGGTCGAAGCTGGGCGACGGGGCGTCGAACCGGATCGTCTTGAGGGCGATGACCCGGTCGATCGCCGGGTCCCGGGCGAGGTAGACGATCCCCATCGCCCCGCGGCCGAGGGGGCGCAGGATCTCGTAGCGGCCGATCCTCGTCGCGCTCACGGAGAGGGTCGCATTCTAAGCGACCGTCAGGACCCCTCTCCCTTGGCCGGCTCCGGCTCGGGCTCCGTCGAGGCCGTCTCCTCGATCTCGGCCGGCCCCTCGTCCGTCAGGACCGCCTCCGGGCTCGCGAGCCCCTCCTCGAACGCCTTCTGGCGAGACGCGATCAGGGCGCGCGCCTCGGCCTCGCGGCTCCTGGGGACCAGGATCGCGATCTCCTTGAAGTCCTCGTTGTCGGGGGCGGGGGCCTGGTGGAAGCTCCGGTCGTCCACGCGAGCGGGGATCCCCTCGGCCACGAGGAAGCCGGCGACGATCGCCGCCTCGGGCTCGTTGGCGGGCTCGCCGAGGGAGACCCACTCCTCCGGGTCGGGGGACGTCGCAGAGGGCGGCTTGTTCTCGTCCATCTCGCCTCCTGCGCGCAGTTTAGCCCTCAGGGCTCCACGCGGATGCGACCCTGGTCACGTCCCGCGCCCGGCGCCGCGCGGCCGACGACGGCCGACTCCGCGTCGCCCCCGGCCCGGAGGGCCGCGACGAGGCGCGTCGCCTCGGCCGGGGGAACGGCGAAGAGGAGCCCCCCCGACGTCTGGGCGTCGGCCAGGAGGAGGAGGTCCGTCTCGGACACGCCGGGCACCGCGTCGAGATACGCCCGGGCCGCCTCGAGGTTCCGCCGGGATCCGTCCGGGGCGAAGCCCTCCTCCGAGAGCCTTCGCGCTCCCGGCAGGAGGGGGACGGACCCCACGGAGACGACGGCGTCCACGCGGCTCCCGGCCGCCATCTCGCGCAGGTGCCCCAGGAGACCGAACCCGGTCACGTCGGTGCAGGCCGAGACCTCGAAGGCGTCCGCGGCCCGCGCGGCGGAGCGGTTGAGCCGCGCCATCGACTCGACGGCCGCCCTCTCCTCCGGCCCGGCGACGTCGGGGCCGCGCCGCAAGAACCCCGCCAGGGACCGCGCGCGCAGCGCCGAGGCCAGGACCCCGGAGCCGAGGGGCTTCGTCAGGACGAGGGCGTCGCCCGGCCTCGCCCCGACGTTCCGCCTCAGGCGGGAGGCCTTCACGCGGCCGTTCACGATCAGGCCGTAGAACGGGACGTCGAAGTCGACCGAGTGCCCGCCCAGGATGGGGATCCCCGCCTCCGCGGCGACCGCCGCTCCCCCCTTCAGGATCTCGGAGAGGACGTCGAGGGGCAGCTTCGCCGTCGGGAAGCCGACGACGTTCAGGGCGAAGAGCGGCTCGCCCCCCATCGCGTAGACGTCCGAGAGGGCGTTCGCCGCGGCGACGCGGCCGAAGTCGAACGGCGACTCGACGATCGGCGTGAAGAAGTCGACCGTCGACAGGAGAGTCTCTGCGTCGGGGTCCCCCGGCGCGCCGAGCCGGAAGGCGGCCGCGTCGTCGGACGCCTCGAAGCCGACGAGCGCCCGCGGGTCCGGAGCCTGCGGGATCGAAGCGAGCGCCTTCGCCAGGTCAGCCTGACCCAGCTTGCACGCTCACCCCGCCGAGGACGCGAACGTCAGGATCGAAGGGAAGCTCTTCGCCACGCCCGGAGTCTAAGCGACCGCCGGCGACCGCCGGACCCGGGCGGACCCGGGTTCCCGATAACACGGACGGCCCGCGACAGCGGGCCCGCCTCTCCGCCGCGGAGGGTCTTAGGGAACCCGGGCGGACCCGGGTTCCCTAGAACTCTTCTGTCTCGAAGGTCTTGTTGATCTGCCGCAGGAGCGCGTTCGTCGCCACGCCGGCCACGGCGGCCGTGATCGCCTTGCCGCGGTGCCGCCCCACGAGGAAGCCGACCGCCGCCGCGCCCAGGACGCAGCTCAGCGGGTACTTCCGGACGGTCTCGAGCGCGGCCGTCCGCCAGTCGAACCCCTCGGGGACGAAGTCGAAGGCGCCCTTGGCGCCCCCGACAGGCCCCTCGGGAGAGGCCCCGTGCGGGGCCGGCGGCCGGACCTCGGAGTCCATCAGTCGTCGCTCCGGCGGCGGACGAGCATCCCGATCAGGAAGCCGACGCCCAGGGCGATGGCGATCGACTTCCCCGGGTTGTCCCGGACGAAGCGCCGGGTGTTGTCGACGACGTCGTCGAACTCCGTCTCGCGGATCTTCTCGCGGAGCTCGGAGGCCTTCGCCTTCACGCTCTCGGCGACGGTCCCCACGCGCTCGCGGAGCCTTCCCATGCGGTCCGTCGCGTCCCGCGCGGCGTCGATCTTCTCCTCGACGAGGCCGGGGGTGTCGGGCGTCTCGGAAGCGGCCATGGCGTTCTCCTTCCTCGGGCCTCCGAATGTTACACGGGCCTCCCCCGCCGCGGATGGCATACGATTCCGGGAATCTCGGCACCCCGAGGAGGACGCGATGAAGCTCGGCTTCCACGGCGCGGCGCGGACGGTCACCGGCTCGAAGTACCTCCTGACGTACGGGCGGTACCGGCTCCTGGTCGACTGCGGCCTCTTCCAGGGCAGCTACGAGATGCACCAGCGGAACTGGAGCCCCACCCCGTTCGAGCCGGAGCAGGTGAACGACGTCCTCTTCACCCACGCCCACATCGACCACACGGGCTTCTTCCCGCGCCTGTCGGCCCGGGGGTTCCACGGCCGGGGGCTCTCCTCGGCCCCGACAAAGGGGCTCCTCGGCGTCGTCCTGCCGGACTCCGGCAGGCTCCAGGAGGAAGAGGCCAACTTCCTCAACAAGAAGAAGGCCTCCCGGCACGAGGTGGCCCTCCCCCTCTACACCGAGTCCGAGGCCCGGGACGCGCTGAAGCGCCTGTCGCGGATCGAGTTCTCCCAGCCGTCGGCCCTCCACGAGGGGCTCTCGGTCACGCTGAGGCGAGCCGGGCACATCCTGGGCGCCGCCTTCGTCGAGGTCCGGTACAAGGACGGGAAGGGGGAGCGGACCTCCCTCGTCTTCTCGGGCGACATGGGGCGGCGCGGCATCCCGATCCTCATGGACCCCGAGCCGCTCCCCGCGGCCGACTGGATCGTCATGGAGTCGACGTACGGCGACCGCCTCCACGAGAAGGCCGACGTCAAGGAGCAGCTGCGGCTCGCCCTCGTCGAGGCGATCCGGAAGGAGGGGATGATCCTGATCCCCGCCTTCGCCGTGGGCCGGACCCAGGAGGTCCTCTACCACCTCCACGAGCTGCGCGAGGAGGGCGCCCTGCCTCGGGTCCCCGTCTACGTCGACAGCCCGATGGCCAGCTCCGTGGTCGACCTCTACTGCCGCTACCGCTCCGAGCACGACCTGGAGATGCAGGAGCAGGTCGAGAGCGGCGACTCCCCGCTCGTCGACCCCGCCTTCCAGGTCTGCAAGACCCGGGACGAGTCCAAGCAGCTCAACCGCGAGCGGGGGCCGGCCATCGTCATCTCCGCCTCGGGGATGGCCTCGGGCGGGCGGATCCTCCACCACCTCCTCCAGCGGCTCCCGGACCCGTCGACCACCGTCCTCTTCGTCGGCTACCAGGCCGAGGGGACCCTCGGCCGCAAGCTCGTCGACGGCGAGACCGAGGTGAAGGTCCTCGGGGAGCAGGTCGACGTGAAGGCGACGGTCAAGCTCCTGCCGGCCCTCTCGGCCCACGCCGACGCCGACGAGCTGATGGAGTGGCTGAGGACGGCCCCGAAGGCGCCGAAGGGCGTCTTCCTCACGCACGGCGAGCCGCCGGCGCAGGAGGCCCTCGCCGCGCGGATCCGGGCCGAGCTGGGTTACACCGTCCACGTCCCGGAGCCGGACGAGGTGGTGGACCTCTGAGGCGGGACGGCTTCCACGAAGCGTCCCGGAAGCTGGCGCTGGTCCGCGTCGTCCTCGTCCGGGCCTTCCGCGGCTTCACCGACGCCCGGGGGCTCGACCTGGCCGCGGGGCTGGCCTACTCGTCCCTCCTGACCTTCATCCCGCTCTCGGCGGCGGTCACGGTCCTCCTCTCGGCCCTCTCCGGCGGCCGGGGGACCGCCTTCTACCGGCTCGTCCGCTTCTTCCTCCCGGGAGCCTCGCCCGAGGTCCTCCTCGGCGTCGAGGCGCTGGCCGACCGGGCGCTGACCTTCTCCGGCGTGGCGACGGGTTTCCTGCTGATCGCCTCCCTCCGGGTCTTCTTCCTCGTCGAGGGGGCCGTCAACGCCCTCTGGGGAACCGTCCAGCTGCGGTCGCTCCTGCGCCGGACGGGCCTGGCCGCGCTCGTCGTCCTCGTCGGCCCCGTCGGGGCCGGCGCCGCGATGACGCTCGTCCTGGGGAGCGGGATGCCGATCACCGTCTTCCACCTCGACGGGCTCCTCGTCTCGGTCCTCCTCTTCACCTTCCTCTACAAGGCCGTCCCCTCGGCCCACGTCCGGTGGGGGCCGGCGCTCGTGGCCGGGCTCCTGGCCGGCTGCGGCATGACGCTCCTGCGCAAGTCGCTCACCGCGAGCGTCGTCGCCCTGGCGGGAGTCCAGCAGCTCTACGGGCCGATCAGCGCGATCGTCGTCTTCGTCGTGGCGGCCGGGCTCTCGTGGACCCTCCTCCTGTTCGGGGTCTCGCTGGCCCACGCCGTTCAGTTCCGGGACGAGCTCCTCGCCCACGCCGAGCCGCCCCGGCAGGCCCCGACGCCGGGGCCGCTCGAGGAGGCGGTCTCGCTCCTCCTCGTCCTGGCCGCCGCCTGGCGGAGGAAGGCGCCGGCCGTCACGCTCTCGGAGCTGTCGCGGGAGACCGGCGTCCCCGAGTCGGACGCTCGCGCGCGCCTGCGGAAGGCCGTCGCAGCGGGGCTGGCCCGCCTGGACGGGGAGAGCGACTACCGGCTCTCCCGCCCGCCCGAGACGATCTCGCTCTACACCGTCGCCCGGGCCGTCGGCGAGGTCGCCCCGCGCGAGGTGCCCTGCGGGGACGACGAGACCTCGGCGAGCCTGAGGCGGCTCTACCTCCGCGCCGACCGCGAGGAGCGAGGCGTCCTGCAGGGGATCAGCCTTCGCGACCTCCTGGAACCCCCGGGCGGCCCCCGCGCCGAGTCCCCTCGCCCCGCGCCGCCCCGGGAGGCGCCCTCCGGGGTCCGCGGCCCCGTTTGACGAACCGCCCTCCAGCGGCTAGTCTCCGCGGTCCCGGGTGGGGCCGTAGCTCAGCTGGGAGAGCGCTAGAATCGCACTCTAGAGGTCGGGAGTTCGATCCTCCTCGGCTCCACCATTGATTCAGAACGATTTAGCGCCCCGATCCGGGGCGCTTCCGTTTTCCGGCGGGTTCCGTCGCGGATCCGGTTGCGCGAACCGTACCCGGCCGCGAACGGGCTCCGGAAGCGAGGGTAAGTCAGCCCCTCACGAAGTAGACGGCCGAGACGGCGACGCCGATCGTCACGACGACCCACCGCAGCGTCGAGGGCTTCACCCGTCCCGCGAGCTTCCCGCCGAGGACCCCTCCGACGAGCGCCCCGGCGGCCATGACGACCGCCGTCGGCCAGACGACCTGGCCGGAGAAGAGGAAGAAGACGGCCGCAGCCACGTTGACCGCGAAGGCCACCGCCTGCTTCAGGGCGTTCAGCCGCGTCAGCGAGTCGTGCGCCGTCAGCCCGAGCGCGGAGAGGACGATCACGCTCAGCCCCGCGCCGAAGTAGCCGCCGTAGACCGAGGCGAGCCCGACGGGGAGGAAGGTCCACCGCTCGAGGCCCGCGGGCGAGGCCTCGCCGCCCGCCCGGCGCGCCAGCCACGCTCGGACCGGGTCCTGGACCGCGAGGAGCCCCGAGGCGAGGAGGATCAGGAACGGGACGAGGTCCCGGAAGAGCTTCTCCCCCGTCTGCAGGAGGAGCACCCCGCCGAGGACCCCGCCGAGGACGCTGGCCGGGAGGACCGACCTCAGGCGCCGCCCCTGCCCCCGGAGGTCTCCCCGCTGCGCGAGCGTCCCGCCGAGGTAGCCGGGACACAGCGCCACCGTGTTCGTCACGTTCGCGCCGACGGCGGGGACGCCCAGCGCGACCAGCACCGGGAAGGTGATCAGCGTCCCGCCGCCCGCCAGCGCGTTGACGGCCCCGGCGGCGACCGCGGCGATGCCGGCGAGGAGGAGCTGCAGAGGGGCGTCCATCGCGCCGGGCGCACCGTACCAGAGAGCCCGGGTCCCGGGGTAGACTCGCGCGACGTCAGCAATGCTCCTCTGCATCCTCCTCCTGCAGGTCGCGGGCGCCACGCCCGTCCCGGCCCCGGCGAAGCCGGCCGTGCCGCCCGTCCCGACGCCGATCGCCCGCGGGCCGCGCACGCTCTCCGAGTACGCGCGGGAGAGGCGCCTCTCCGGCTCGACGTCGTCCGGCGGGAGCTTCTCGGTCGCCTCGACCACGGCGCCCGTTCCGGAGGCTTCCCGCGTCCCGGCGCCGTCCGCAGAGGCCTCCGCGGCGGCCCGCGCCGCCCAGAAGCGGATGGACAAGGCCGTCCGCGCCGGGAAGAAGCTGGACGAGAACCCCCGGAAGAACGGGTCGCGGCGAGACGCGGCGCGGGTCGAGTGGGACGCGGCCCACGAGGAGTGCCGGAGGACGCCGGGGTGCCGCCCGGTGCCGCGCGACGACGGCGCCCGGAAGTGGCTGAAGACGGACGAGGAGATCCTCGACGACTACGCCCGCGAGAACGGGATGACCCGCGGGACGGGCCGCGCCGAGACGGCGAAGCGGCGGCAGTAGGCGGACGGCCGCCGCCGGCCGGACGTCCCGCTTGACGGCGTCCGGTCGCGTGATCAGAGTGGGGCGATGGAGCTGCCCGAGGGGTTCGAGAAGCTCGAGGCCGAGGTCTACCGCAAGGACGACGTCCTGATCGTCGTCTCCGACGCGCTGCCCGGCCCGCTCGCCATCCGCCTCGTCGCCACGCCGGAGGAGGCGTGGGGCCCGCCGCCCGACGGCTTCGAGTGGACCGGCGAGGAGCGCCCCCCGAGGAAGGGCGAGTGGTTCTGGAGCGAGATCCGCGGGCAGGTCGTCCAGGCGATCAAGGACGAGACCGGCACGAACCAGTTCGGCGAGCCGACCGGCGGCCGCCGGATCCTGCGGCCCGTCCCGCCCCCCGACAAGCCCGAGCGCCCCCGCTTCCGGATCGTCAGGGACGACGAGGGGTAGGGCCGAGGACGGGGCGCTCGGCCCGGGGCGAGGCCGGTGACCTGCGACCTCGAGATCGAGCCCACGCGGCTCCCGTGACGGAAGGGCCCCCGCGGCGCGCGACGCCGCGGGGGCCCGAGGGTTCCCGGTGGGAGGGCGGCTACACCCGCTCGAGGACGGTCGCCACGCCCTGGCCGAAGCCGATGCACATCGTGGCGACGCCGACGCGCTTCTGCTGCCGCTTCATGACGTGGAGGAGGGTCGTGGTGATCCGGGCGCCCGAGCAGCCGAGCGGGTGCCCCAGCGCGATCGCCCCGCCGTTGAGGTTGACCTTCTCCTCCATCTTGTCGAGGAGGCCGAGGTCCTTCAGGACCGGGAGCGACTGCGCCGCGAACGCCTCGTTCAGCTCGAAGACGTCCACGTCCTCGACCTTCATCCCGACCCGCTTCAGCGCCTTCTGGACGGCCGGAACCGGGCCGTAGCCCATGATCGACGGGTCGACGCCGGCCGCGGCCATCGAGACGACCTTCGCCATCGGCTTCAGGCCGAGCGCCTTCGCCTTCTCGCCCGAGAGGACGAGGAGGGCCGCCGCCCCGTCGGAGACGGCCGAGGCGTTCCCCGCGGTGATCGTCCCGTTCTTCGGGTCGAAGACCGGCTTGAGCGCCGCGAGCCCCTCGAGCGTCGTCTCGGGGCGGATCACCTCGTCGTAGTCGAAGCTCCTCAGGACCCCCTTCTCGTCGTGCCCCTCGAGAGGGACGATCTCGTCGCCGAAGGCCCCCGAGGTGCGCGCCGCCCACGCCTTCTGGTGCGAGCGGAGGGCGAACTCGTCCTGCGGGGCGCGGCCGATGCCGTGGAGGCGGGCCAGGTACTCGGCGGTGATGCCCATCGCCCCGGCCGCCTTGGCGTTGTACTTGACGGCGGACGGGTCGAAGTCGAGCCCGTGCGTCATCGGGACGTGCCCCATGTGCTCGACCCCGCCGACGACGAAGAGGTCGCCGTAGCCGGCCATGATGGCCATCGCCGCGGAGTGGAGGGCCGTCATCGACGAGCCGCAGAGGCGGTTGATGGTCTGCGCCGGGACCTCCTTGGGGATCGGCGTCTTCAGCGCGGCGAAGCGGGCGACGTTGTAGGCCTGCTCCAGCGTCTGCTGGACGCATCCCCAGATCACGTCGTCCACCTCGGCGGGGTTGACC
The DNA here is from genome assembly GCA_008363385.1 of Acidobacteriota bacterium. GTDB lineage: Bacteria > Acidobacteriota > Thermoanaerobaculia > UBA5066 > UBA5066 > RHKY01. Next base: position 49,488 of record RHKY01000032.1, read on the forward strand.
TGCGGGTTGCGGGCGAGGAGGGCCTTGATCACCTCGGCCGAGAGCGTCTCGGCCCGGACGTTGCGGAACATGCCGCCCTTGCTCCGCCCCATCGGGGTGCGGACGGCATCGACGATGACGACGTCTTTCATCGGCTCACTCTCCGTGGAAGCCCTTGCCCGAGGCGGCGAGCGCCCGGAGCGGGGCGGTGGGGGCGTAGAGGGGTCCGAGCCCGGCGTGCCGCCCGGCCGCCGAGAGGAGCGCCCCGGCGCCGAGCGAGTCGGCCCAGCGGAAGATCCCGCCGCGGAACGGCGGGAAGCCGAGGCCGTAGAGGAGCGCGATGTCCACCTCGACCGGCGTCGAGACGACCTTCTCGTCCAGGCACCGCGTGCACTCGAGGAGCATCGGCAGCATCATCCGCTCGACGATCTCCTCGTCGGTCGGGGTGGCGCTCCGCTTCACGAGGCCCGCGACGATCGCCTTGGCGTCTGGGTCGCTCGTCTTCTTCGGCGGCCCCTTCTTCTGGGGCTCCCACGCGTAGAAGCCCTTCCCGTTCTTCTGCCCGAGGCGGGAGGCGGCCACCATCGCCTCGATGGCGCTCGTCCCCTCGTGGCCCATCCGGTCCGGGAAGGCGTCGGCCATCACCTTGTCGGCGTGGACGCCCGTGTCGATCCCGACGACGTCGAGCAGCAGCGCCGGCCCCATCGGCCAGCCCCACCTCTCCATCACCTTGTCGACCCGCTCGTAGTCCACGCCGTCGGCCACGAGCTTCTCGAACCCGGCGAAGTAGGGAAAGAGGACGCGGTTGACGAGGAAGCCGGCGCAGTCGTTGACGACGACCGGCGTCTTTCCCATCGCCGTGGCGTAGGCGACCGCCGTGGCGATCGTCTCGTCCGAGCTCTTCGCCCCGCGGATCACCTCGACCAGCGGCATCCGCGGGACCGGGTTGAAGAAGTGCATCCCGCAGAACGCCTCGGGGCGCTTCAGCGCCTCGGCCAGGCGCGTGATGGAGATCGTCGAGGTGTTCGAGGCGAGGACCGCCCCCTCGGGGACGAGCCCCTCCACCTCGGCCAGGACGCTCTTCTTGACCTTCTCGCTCTCGACCACGGCCTCGACGACGAAGTCGACGGCCGAGAACTCGCCGTACGTCAGGACCGGACGGATGCGGGACAGCGTCTCGGCCATCTTCGCGGTGGTCGAGCGCCCGCGCGAGACCTCGCGGTCGAGGAGCTTGATCGCCTCGCCCATCCCGGCCTCCAGCGCCTTCGGGGCGATGTCCTTCATGACGATCGGCGTCCCCCTCGCCGCGGACTGGTAGGCGATGCCGCCCCCCATGATCCCGGCGCCGAGGACGGCCGCCTGCTTGACCGGCTTGGCCCCCTTGCTGGCGGTCTTGGCGATCTTCTTGACCGCCTGGTCTCCCAGGAAGACCGAGACGAGCGCCGCGGCGGCCGGCGTCTTCGCCACCTTCGCGAAGGCCTTCGCCTCGATCTCGAGCGCCTCGTCGCGCCCCTTCGTCGCCCCCTTCTGCATCGCCTCGATGGCGGCGACGGGCGACGGGTAGTTCGGGCCGGCCTTCCCCGCCACGAAGGCCTTCGACGTCTCGAAGACCATCCCGGCCTCGATCCGGTTCAGCTTCAGAGGGGCCTTCTTCTCGTCGCGGCGGGCCTTCCAGTCGAGCTTGCCGGCCGCGGCGTCCCTCAGCATCGAGAGCGCCGCCTCGCGCAGGTCCTCCGGGGCGACGACCGCGTCGACCGCGCCGACCTTCAGGGCGTCCGCCGCCCCGAACTGCTCGCCGCCGGCGATCCACTCGATGGCGTTGTCCGCGCCACAGACGCGCGACAGACGCACCGTCCCGCCCCAGCCCGGGAAGATCCCGAGCTTGGTCTCGGGGAGGCCGACCTTCGCCTTCGCCGCCATCACCCGGTACGAAGCCGCAAGGCAGAGCTCGAAGCCCCCGCCCAGAGCGAAGCCGTTGATCGCGACGACGGAGGGGACCTCGAGGTCCTCGATCGCCGAGAGGGTCCGGTCGACCGACAGGAGCCACGTCACGAGCTCCTCCTCGGTCCGCCGGAAGGCCTGCGTGAACTCCGTCACGTCGGCGCCGACGATGAAGACGTCCTTGCCGCTCGTGACGAGGAGCCCGGTGAGCCCGGGTTCCTTGCCGATCTGGTCGACGGCCTCCTTCAGCTCGCCGAGCGTGAGGGTGTTGAGCTTGTTGACGGAGTCCCCCTGCAGGTCGAACCGGAGCTCGACCAGGCCTCCGTCAAGCGTCTCGCACTGGATCGCCTGACCTGTGTACTTCATCCGGACTCTCTCCTCGTCGGGCAAGTCGCGGGGGGCCCTCCCCCGCCGGGATCATAGTCCGCGGCGTGCGCGGCGGCGCGGAGGCCTGCCACGACGCCCAGGGCCGGAACGGCCAGGCAGACGAGGAACGTCAGCGCCGCGGCGAGCGCCAGGTCGAGGTGGAACGCCTGCGCCACCTTCACGAGGTCGTTCTCTCCGGTGATGGCGACGGTCAGGTACTCGTTCCGGGCGGCGGCGTCGAAGGCGACCCCGAAGAAGAGCTTCACGTTCCGCGCCCAGAGGTACGCCCCGAGGAACCCGTAGACCGGGAGCTCCCAGTCCGAGACGAGTCCCCTCCTCTGTGCCCGGAAGAGGAAGACGGCCGCCACGAGCGCCTCCGCCGCGTGCCCCGCGAGGTTGATCGCCTGGACGTGCAGCGGCGTGAACGCCACGACCGGGTAGAGCCCCGCGACGGCGAAGGCCGCGGCGCGCACCCCTCGGACCGAGCGGAGCCGGAAGGCCGCGTAGAGGAGCGCGGCCCAGATCAGGCCGGCCAGGAGGCGGCTCTGGTCGAACGTGAGCGTCAGGATGACGGCCGGGACCGCGAAGCGGCCGAAGAGCCAGGAGACGAAGGTGTGCCCGAGCTCGTGGACGAAGAAGCTGATCCCCTCCCCCAGGATCCGGAACGGCAGGAACCAGCCGAGGAGGACGGCCGGGAGGGCTCCCGCGAGGAGGGGCCTCAGAGGCGGCGGGATCCGGCGGAGGAGCGCCGCCGCTCCCCGCGGCCTCGCGGCGTCCGGCGCGCGGACGCCCGCCGGCGCGGGTGCCGGGCGGGCCTGGGGCGGCGCGCCCGCGGGCTCCTCGCCCGGGTACTCGTCGAGGGACCGGATCACGTTCCGGTCGTCCCAGGGGCGCAGGACGTAACGGAAGCCTCCCTGCGGCCGCGCCTCGGCCCCGACGACCTCGAACACCTGCCCGTCCCACCGGACGGCGCTCCCCGTGCGCGCGCCGCCCGCCTCGCGGGGCGCCCAGGGCCTCCCGAGCCGCGTCAGGAGGACGACGTCGCCCCCTTCGGTCGTCTCGACCCGGTCGCGTCCCTGCGGGGTGGGCGCCACGGCGCCAGTCTAGCCGCCCGGCTCCCGGCCCGACGCCTCCGGCCTCGCGTCCGTAGAATCTCCCGGCAGCCGGCCCCCGGCCGGCGGCCCCAAGGAGCGTGAATGCACCCTGTCGCCCGGCTCCGTTGCCTCGTCCTCCTGCTGCCGGTCCTCCTCCCGGCCGCCTCGCTCGCCCAGCGGACGAGCGAGGGAGCCGTCGTCAAGAGCGAGAAGGCCCCCGTCTTCAGCATCGTCTCGCCGGAGCAGGTCTCCTACACGCTCTCGCGCGGCGACGCCGTCGCCGGGATGACCGAGGACTTCCCGAACCCCACGCGGTGGGTCTTCGAGGCGTCGGGGAGCCGCGTCCGCGTGGCGTACTTCCGGAGCGACATGCCCGGGAAGTTCGTCTCTGGCTGGATGGAGGCGAGGGACCTCTCTCCGTTCGTCGTGGACGGGAGCTGCGACCCGGGCGGCGCGCCGTTCGCGATGAAGGACGGCAAGCACTCCTGGAACCGCTGCTTCGAGAAGGCGCGCGACGAGCGCCTGGCCGCGCTCCGGCGCGAGTGGGAGAAGGCGCCCGCCCCGAAGGCCCCCTAGCCCCGAAGGCCCCCCAGCCCCGAAGGCCCCCCAGCCCCGGAGGCGGCCGGCCCGCGGGCGCCGGGGGAGCCCGCGAGGCGGGCTCCCCCGGAGAGGGTCAGTGCTTGCCGGGGGCCAGCGGGACGCCCCGCCGCTCGTGGGTGACGTAGGCCTCGATCGCCACGAGGTCGGGGTCGTTCAGGGCGAGGGGCTTTCCCTGCAGCGGCTGCTGCAGGCACCAGTTGATCATCTCCCGGAGCGTGGCGACCCGGCCCAGCTGCTGCTGGAACTTCGGGTAGGTCTCCGGGTGCGTGTTGGCCGCGTTCGGGTGGCACTGGGCGCAGGCCACCCCGTTCGTCCCGCCTTCTCCCAGCGCTCGAGGTCCTTCTTCGTGAACTCGTCCGTGCGCGCGGGGGCCCCGATCACGACGACCAGGACGACCGCCACGAGGGCGCAGAGGGCCGTGTTCCTGGACATCCGTCTCCTCCTTCTCCTCAGTAGTGCGTTTGCGGCGGGACCTGCCGGGCCGGGTCCTGGAACGCGCCGTCCACGGGGTGCCCCTTGGCCGGGTCGAAGGCGACCTTGCGGTTCGTGTTGTTGTAGAGGTTGTACTCCATCGCCACGCGCCCGCTCCCGAGGTCGACGAACTGCCAGCCGGTGGCGTCCCTCTCGAAGAACGGGTCGGCCCGGTTCATCGGGACGGTCAGCTTCGGCAGGAGGTGCTGCGCCTGGGCGTAGCTCTGCGGGTAGGGCCAGGGCCAGGCGGTCGCCATGACGGCGTTGAAGGCGATGTTGCCGATCTGGTTGTACTGGATCTGGTGGACGTGCCCGTAGATGACGTTGACCGTGTCGAAGGGCGCGAGCAGCGCCTGGACCTCCTCGGCGTCGTCGGTCCAGAAGTTCCACCCCTTGTAGATCTTCTGGAGCGGCGAGTGCGAGAAGACGACGAGCGGCGTCTTCCGGTCGACCTTCTCGAGGTCCTTCCTCAGCCACTCCCGCTGCGCGGCGCCCACCATGAAGGGCGACCCGTTGGGGTTGTCGAGCCCCGCCATCTCCAGCATCCGCTGCTCGGGCGTGGGCCAGCGCCTGTGGGTCCACTCGTCGTCCGTCAGGATGCTGTTCAGGACGACGAAGTGGACGCCCTTGTGGTCCCAGCTGTACCAGTGGGGGCCGTAGAGCTTCGACCAGTACTCGCCGAGGTCGAGGTAGTAGTCGTGCTCGCCCATCACGCAATAGGTCTTGTAGCTCAGCTTGGCGAGCATCTCGGCGCCGTGGTCCAGCTCGGGCTTCGTCCCCAGCTGCGCGAGGTCGCCCCCGAAGACGACGAAGTCGGGCTTCGGGTCGAGGAGGTTCGCCTCTGCGACCGCCCGGATCAGCCCGCGGTCCCAGTTCCTCACGAAGCTGGTCCCGGAGACGTGCTGGATGTGGGCGTCGGAGATGTAGGCGAAGCGGAAGCTCTTCTGGGGCTCCGCGTGGGCCAGCTCGACGAGCGAGAGCGGGACCGTCGAGGAGAGGGCGAGGGTCCCCGCGCCCTTCAGGAAGTCGCGGCGGCTCGGGCGGAAGGCGTCCATCTCGTCACCTCCCCTTCCCCGCCGACGCCTGGGCGAGAGGCGCGTGCTCGGGGCTCGTCAGCGCCTCCAGGAAGGCGGTCAGGTCGTCGACCTCGGCCTCGGTCAGGTCCAGGGGCCGGATCCCGCCGCTCAGGAAGTCGTTCACCGCGTCCCCCTTGTTGGTGACGCCGCCGTTGTTGTAGTGGACGACGACCTCGCGCAGGGTCTTGATGCTGCCGTCGTGCATGAAGGGCGCCGTCACCGCGACGTTCCGGAGCGTCGGGGTCTTGAACGAGCCGAGGTCGTCGAAGCCCCGGCTGACCGCGAAGCGGCCCAGCTCGGAGGTCCTCTTGTCCGTGAGGACCTTCACGTCCACCTCGGAGAGCGTCGCCTTGGCCTTCAGGAACTCGCCGGCGAGCGCCGGGACGTCCTTCTGGATCGCGTTGATGCCGACCCCGACGTTGTGGAACCGGCTGTCGGTGAAGACGGCCTGCGTCTGCTCGACCAGGTGGCACGAGACGCAGCGCCCCTTGTTGACGAAGAGGTCGAAACCCCTCACCTGGGCCGGCGTCAGGGCGTTCTTGTCGCCCTTGAAGTAGTACCGGTCGAACGGGGAGTCGCCGGAGACCGCCGTCCGCTCGAACGCCGCGATGGCCCGGGTCACCTCGGTCATCGTGACGTCCTTCCCCTTCTTGCCGAACACCTTCTGGAAGGCGTCCCGGTAGGCCGGGTCGGACCGGACGATCTTCAGGATCGGCTCGTGGCTGGGGAGCCCCATCTCGACGGGGTTCGTGAAGGGGTGCAGGGCCTGGTCCTCGAGGTCGGGCGAGCGGCCGTCCCAGAACTGCGTGGCCATGTACGCGGCGTTCACGACGGTGGGCGCGTTGCGCGTCCCGGTCAGCTTCTTGATCCCCTCGGAGACCGCCAGCGGGCTGTCGGTGAAGGCCTTCTTCGGGTCGTGGCAGTTGGCGCAGGCCACGTCCCCGGTCGAGCTGAAGCGCTTGTCCTCGAACAGCTTCTTCCCCAGCGCGACCTTCTCGGGCGTCTGGGGGTTCTCGGCCGGGACGGGGACCGGGGGAAGGCCGAGGGGCGGAGACGAGCCCGTCGCGGCAGCCGCGAAAACCCCCGCGCTGCCGAGAAGGCCGAGGGCGAAAGCCCGTGCGATGGGAGACCGGCGCATTCGTCTACCTCCTTTCGGCGCGGAGCCGGCCACGGCCCTTCGTGCCGCGCCCCTCCGCGCTCCCGAGCAGTGACTCCTTCTCCCGGGCGACGCAGCCGGCGCAGCGTCCCCGGACCTCCACCTGGGTCCCGATGACGGTCCCGAGGGCCCGCACCTCCTCCGGGACCGATAGGGCGTCGAGCTCCGGGCTGACGAAGTCCTCGGCCAGCCCGCACGTCGTGCAGACGAAGTGGTGGTGCGGGGAGAGGTTCGCGTCGAACCTCACCGCGTCCCGGCGCGGGCCCAGCGTCGTGATGAGCCCCAGCTCCTGCAGGAGCCAGAGCGTCCGGTAGACCGTGTCGCGCGAGACCGTCGGGACCCGCTCGCGGACGGCCTGGAAGACGGTCTCGGCGCTCGGGTGCGCGCCGCTCGCGGCGATCTCCTGGAAGATCTCCAGCCGCTGGTGGGTGAGCTTGACGCCGGCCTCCCGGCTCGCCTGCCGGAACGTGTCGACCCTGCGCCGCGCCTCGTCAGGGCTCACCTTCACGCGATCGCCTCCGAGAACGGAACTCTTACGAACTAGGAATCTATGGCGGAATCGCGCCCTCGTCAACCGGCCGGGCCGGGGCCGTTTCCTTCTCCACACGGGCGGCTCGCGGGGCCGTCGCTAGAATCCGCCCGGCCCAAACCATGAGCGGAGCGAGCGCCGGGCGATCCCGTTTCTCGAGGCGGACGGGGCTCGTCCTTTACGCCGCGGGCCTGCTCCTGTTCCTCGAGCTCTTCTTCCGCTGGTTCCTCGGGACGGAGGCCCGGCTCCGGCTCGTGACCTCCGGCCACAGCGACGCGGCGTGGAGGGTCTACTGGGCGCTGAAGCGGCCCGACCCCGGCCAGCCGCTCGAGACCTCGTCCGAGGCGCACCCGACCCGCGGCTGGCGGGCGAAGCCGCTCCTGCGCGACTTCCCGATGCCGGGCGGCAAGACGCTCAGCACCAACTCGCGCGGGATGCGGGGACGGGCGGAGCTCGCCGTCCCGAAGCCGGAGGGGACGCGGCGCCTCCTCGTCTTCGGCGACTCGTTCACGTTCGGCGACGAGGTCGCCGACGACGAGACGTGGGCGGCCCGGCTCGGCGCGCTCCTGCCGGGCGTCGAGGTCGCCAACTTCGGCCAGAACGGGTACGGGCACGACCAGATGTGGCTGGCGCTGCGAGAGGAGGGTCTCGCGGCCTCCCCGGACGCGGTCGTCCTCTGCTCGGTCTCCGACGACCTCCACCGGAACCTCCTCGGCTTCCGCAGCTACGCCAAGCCCCGGTTCGTCGACCGCGGGGGGGATCTCGTCGTGGAGGGAGTGCCCGTGCCGCCCCCCGCGGTGATGGCGCGGCGCGTGGCACTCGGGCCCCGGCTCCTGGACGTCCTCCGGATCCTCTCGGGCGAGCTGCGGTGGCGGATCGACGGGGAGGAGCGCGCCTTCGCCCTCACGGCCCGGATCCTCGACGGCTTCTTCGCGGACGCACGGCGCGCCGGTGCGGAGACGCTCCTCGTCGAGGCCCCGATCGTCGGCGAGCTGGAGTCGGCCGATCCGTCGCCGTCACGCCTCGAGGCGAAGACCGCCGCCTTCTGCGCCGATCACGGGATCCCCTACCTGAACCTCCGCGCGCGCTTCGCGAAGCTCCGCCGGGAGGGCGTCGCGCTCAAGACCCACGGGCACTGGGGCCCCTTCGAGCACCGCGTCGTGGCCGAGGGAGTCGCCGAGGCGCTGGCCGGCTGGGCCGCCCGCCGGTCGCCGTAGGGCCGGACGGGCGATTCGGCTTCGACGGACGGCGGGGCCGACGGGGCTCGAACACGGTCCATGTCCAGGGGCTCCGGCCGCCTGCGGCCTCTGCCCCCTGGCCCCTGCGGCCCCGATCCTTCGGATCGGTTCGCGCTTCGCGCGGCGGGCGCGCTTCCGGCGGTCATGAATGCGGGGGCGCTGCCCCCGCACCCCCGGAGGTCGCGGGTTCGAGCCCTCCCTCCGAAAAAGCGAAAAGCGCCGGGTACGTTCCGGCGCTCGAGAGATGCTATGGCGGGGCCGACGGGACTCGAACCCGCGACCTCAGGCGTGACAGGCCTGCGTTCTAACCAACTGAACTACGACCCCGCGGGGTGCGGCGGGAGAGGGCAGCGACGCCTTCAGCGTCGAGCTTCCCGCTCAAAGAACCGCGCGGAGTATACCCACGGCGGCTCCGGGCGCAAGGGGATCGCCGCCGAGACGGGCACGGCGCGCCGCGCGGCAGGTCGATCGCGCGACCTATGATCCGGGAGGAGGTGGCGTCGTGCGCTTCCGTGCCCCGGTTCTCCTGGCCGGTGCGACCCTGGCGCTCGCCCTCCTCTTCCCTCCGGGCGTCCGCGGCGCCTCGCCGGCGGGGCCCGTCCGGAAGACCCGGACGGATCCCGCGGGGCTGGTCCAGCCGGCGGACCTGGTCTACCTCGGCGCCTTCCGCCTCCCGGGCGGGGACGACCGGCCGTTGACGTTCGCCTACGGCGGCAACGCGATGACGTTCCGCCCCGGGGGCGACCCGGGCTCGCCTCCGGACGGGTTCCCCGGATCGCTCTTCGTCATGGGGCACGACCGCCTCGCCTACGGGGAGCTCCCGGACGGGAACCAGGTCGCGGAGGTCTCGATCCCGGCCCCCGCCGTCGCCGCGAGCGTCGACCTCCTCCCGACGGCGGCGTTCCTCCAGGATTTCGCCGACGTCGCCGAGGGGTTCTTCACGACGCTCGACGAGGTCCCGACGGCCGGGATGCAGTACCTCGACCACCCGGCGACCGGCGAGAGGATCCACCTGGCGTGGGGACAGCACTTCCAGCCGGACGTGCCGACCCCGTCCCACGCCTGGTTCCGCCCCACCCTCTCGGACCCGGCGACGACGGGGAGCTGGTTCATCGGGAGCCAGTCGCCCTACAGCGTGAACGGCTACGCGATGGAGATCCCGCAGGCCTGGGCCGACGCGCACACCGGCGGGAGGCCCGTCGGGACGGGGAGGCACCGCGACGGCGGGTGGGGCGGGATGGGGCCGTCCCTCTACGCCTACCGCCCCTGGACGGACGCCGCGGGGACGCCTGCCCCTCCGGGGACGACCCTCCCGGAGACGGTCCTCCTCCGGTACGAGGACGCCGCGACGACGGAGGAGGTCGTCCGCTGCCTCTCCGGCTACCAGCACCCGGACCAGTTCGTGGGCGGGGCCTTCCTGACCACCGCTGCCGGAAGGAGCGCCGTTGTCTTCGCGGGGACGAAGGGAACCGGCGCCAAGTACTGGTACGGGTTCGTCAACCCGCAGGGGCCGTCTCTCCCCTGCGTGGAGGAGGAGCTGGTCGGCCAGTTCCCGGTCTGCCGGCTGGCCAGCGGCGAGCCCTGCCCTCCAGAAGACCTGGTCGAGTGCGCCGGCCACACGTCGGCGCGCGGGTGGTGGAGCGGCCGGTTCGACGCGCAGGTCCTCTTCTACGACCCGGAGGACCTGGCGGCGGTCGCCTCCGGCGCAATCCAGCCCTGGGTGCCCCAGCCCTACGCGACTCTGGACGTCGGGGATCGGCTCTTCCTGAACCCGGGCGGGGTCGAGACCGACGTCATCGGGACCGGGACCCAGCGCAGGTACCACCTGGGCGACGTCACGTACGACAGTCAGGGCGAGCGGCTCTACGTGCTGGAGCTCTACGCCGACGGCGCCCGGCCCGTCGTCCACGTCTGGCGGGTCGGGACCGGCGCGCCGGCTCCCGCCCGGTTCCACACCGTCGCGCCCTGCCGGGCCGTGGACACGCGGAACGGGGAGGGACCGCTCGGCGGCCCCGCGCTCGCACCGGGCGCCTCCCGGCTCTTCGCCCTCGGCGGCGCCTGCGGGGTGCCGGAGGACGCCAGGTCGGTCTCGGTCAACCTGACCGTCACGGAGCCGCTGGCCCCGGGCTTCCTGACGCTCCACCCCGGCGGCACCGTCCCCCCGCTCGCCTCCAGCGTGAACTTCCTCGCCGGGCAGACGCGCGCCAACAACGCCGTCGTCGCGCTGGCCCCGGACGGCTCCGGGACGCTCGCGGTCGTCAACGGGAGCGCGGGGGCGGCCCACGTCCTCGTCGACGTGAACGGCTTCTTCCGTTGACCCGGGAGAGGTTGGTGGGAGGTGCAGGGTTCGAACCCGCGACCATCTGCGTGTAAAGCAGACGCTCTACCGCTGAGCTAACCTCCCGTCGTTCCGCTCCTGCCCCGGTGCGCGCTCCCGCGGCCTACGGCCCCTCGCGGGGCGGCTCCACGACGAAGTCGACGAGCCCGAGGGAACGTCCGAGCGGGTCGAGGACCTCGACCCGCCACTTCCCGGGAGCGCCCTTGACCCGCTTGCTCGACCAGGTCCGGTAGGTCGAGGTCTTCACGGGGAGCTTCACGCGCCGGACCTCCCTCCCCTCGAACGTCCAGACGTGCGTGACGTAGGCCTCGCCGGTGGCCCCCTCGATCCGGGTGAGGAAGGTCACCAGCTCCACGTCCGGCCCGAAAGAGCGCGAGGCCCCCTGGCAGGCGCGGTCCACGATCTCCTCGCAGACCTCGACCTCGGTCGCCTTCAGGGGCGACTCCTCGGCCGAGAGCGGGAAGGAGAGGGGGACGAGACACGCCGCCAGGACCCACCGGGATCGCATCGAGGCGATCATATCGGACCGGCGGGAAACGGCCCGCCGGGCCCGGCATCCAACGGAAGCCCTCCGGGGCAGGAGGAGGTCACGGCGGATGGAACCGACGGAGCGCAACGACCTCGTCGTGGCCCGGCGCCTCCGCGCGGCGAAGGCCGCCGGCCTTCTCCTCGCCCTCGCCGGGCTCGTCGTCCTCTTCCGGCTCCTCCCCGTCGGGGCCTGGGTCGAGGCCTTCCAGGCCTGGGTGCGGGGCCAGGGGGCCCTCGGGTACCTGGCCTACGGCCTCGTCTACGTCGCGGTCACGCTGGTCCCGGGCGGGCCGGCCGCCCTCCTGACGCTCGCGGGCGGCGCGGTCTTCGGCGTGGCGCGGGGGACGGCGCTCGTCTCGGTGGCGTCCACCACCGGCGCCACGCTCGCCTTCCTCCTCGCGCGGACGCTCCTCCACGACCGCGTCGCGAGGATGACCGAGGGGAACCCCCGCTTCCGGAGCCTCTACCGGGCCATCGACCGCGAGGGGGCTCGGATCGTGGCGCTCGTCCGCCTCTCCCCCGCCTTTCCCTTCACGTTCGTGAACTACGCCTTCGGCCTGACGCCGGTCAAGCCGCTCCCCTACGTCGTGACGAGCTGGGCGGCGATGCTCCCGGGGACGCTCGCCTACGTCTACTTCGGCTCGGCCCTCGGGGCCGTCGCCGGGGGCGCCACGCCGCTCCAGAAGGGGATCAAGGTCGCCCTGGCCGTGGCCGCCGTCGTGGCGACCGCGCTGATCGCCCGGATCGCGGCCCGCGCGATCCGGAGCGCCGGCGTCGAGGACGCGCCGCTCCCCGCGCCGGGAGAGCCCGGCAACCCGGACGGCCCGGCGGCGTAGTAAGGTCCGGGGAACCCATGACACGCCCGGGCTACGTCCTAAGGCAGCTGAAGGCCAAGCCGCTCAGGACCCTCCTGACGGCGGGGGCCTTCGCGCTGTCCGTGGGCCTCCTCGGCTTCCTGATCGTCCTGAACGAGGGGCTCCAGCAGGACTGGTCGCCGTACATGGGGCAGCGGCTGATCGTGATGGCGAAGACCTCGATGTGGGACCGCCTCCCGATCGCCTACCTCCCGAAGATCGAGGCCACCCCCGGGGTGAAGCGGGTCGCCGCGTTCGACTTCGTCATGGCGTTCCACAAGGAGAACCGGCCCGAGAACCAGGTCCCGCTCCAGGCGGCCCCGCCGGACGCCCTGCTCGACATCTACCTGGAGGCCGACGTGCCGAAGGAGCAGGCCCAGGCCTGGAAGGCCGACCCGACGGGGGCGCTGATCGGCCCGATCCTGGCGAAGAAGCTGGGCCTTTCGGTGGGGGACCGGCTCGTCCTGAAGGCGCCCGTGGCGGGCGGCGTCGTCGAGACGACCGTGCGCGCCGTCATGGGCTACCGGCTGGACAACGGCGTCTACGTCCACCGGCGGTACCTGGAGGCGCTCACCGGCGACACCGGGCAGGTGGGGATGTACTGGGTCCTGGCGAAGACCCGCGAGGACGTGGAGCGGATCACGGCGGCGCTCGAGAAGGAGTTCGAGAACGCTCCGGTCCCCGCGCGGGCGATGACCGAGAAGCAGTGGCAGCTCCTCTTCCTGCAGATGCTGGGGAACGTGAAGCTCCTGATCGGGAGCATCGGGCTGGCGACGGCGTTCGCGCTCCTCCTGATCACCAGCAACAGCCTCGCGATGAGCGCGCGCGAGCGCCGCGGCGAGACCGCCCTCCTGCGGGTCCTCGGGTTCGGGAAGGGGGACGTCGCGCGCCTCCTCCTCGGCGAGGCGGCGGTCTACGGCGTCCTCGGCGCGCTCCTGGGCACCGGGCTCATCAAGGTCTTCTGCCGCCTCGTGAAGCTGGCCGTGGACCAGACGGCGTGGGCCGGCATCGGCGACATCCTCGTCGTCACGCCCGGCATCGTCGCCGTCTCGGTCCTCGTCTCCGCCGCCCTCTCGCTGACGGCCGGCGTCCTCCCGGCGATCGGCGTGGCGCGGACTCCGCTCGCCCAGGTCCTCCACGGGCGATAGCACCGGCGGGACACGATCCCGATCGCGTCGGAGGGGGTGCAGGGGGAACCGGCTTCCGGCCACGGCGGTCAGCCGTGGCGGGGTTCCTCCTGCGACAGGACGGTGTCAGCGGGCGGCGCGGGAGGCCCAGAGGGTCCTCGCGGCGACCGAGAGGAGGACGACGGCGCCTCCGGCGAGGGCCCACGGGCTCGGCCGCTCTCCGATCCCGACGAAGGCCCAGACCGGGTTGAAGAGCGGCTCCAGCATCCCGAGGAGCGACGCCTCGGCCGCCGGGACGACCGTGAGCCCCCGGACGAAGAGGAGGTAGGCGACGCCCATCTGGACGACGCCGAGGTAGGTCACGAGGAGGAGGCCCTTGCCGTCGAGGGCGAGCCCGCCCCAGGCGAACGGGAGCGCCACGAGCGCCGCCAGGAGGTTCCCGAGGACCATCGACGGCAGCGCGTCTCCCCCCGCCCCGCGCCGGAGGAGGAGGACGACGCCGCCGAAGAAGACGCCCGAGGCCACGGCCATCAGGTTCCCGGCGAGGGCCCCCGGCTCGAGCCTCCCGACGAAGAAGAGCGACATCCCCGAGAGCGCCGCGACGATGGCGACGGCGTCCGCCTTGCGGAACGGCTCCTTCAGGACGACGGGCGACAGCAGCAGGACGTAGAGCGGCCCGGTGTACTGGAGGAAGATGGCGTTGGCCGCCGTCGTCATCTTGGTCGCCGAGACGAAGCTCAGGATCATCAGGGCGTAGACGACGACCGAGGCGGGCGAGGCGGTCTTCAGGCGCGCCAGGGACGGCCGGAGGACCACGGCCAGGAAGAGGAACGTCACCGCCGAGCGCCAGAAGACGACTCCGAGCCCGGCGAGCGGGACCAGCTTGATGGCCAGCCCCCCGGTCGACCAGAGGAGCGCCGCCGCCATCACGAGGAGCCGGCCGGAGCGAGGGTCGACGGTCACGCGCTCACGACGGCAGGTCGACCGAGGGGTCGAAGCGCTCCCACAGGCGCGCCAGGACCGCGACGCCGAGGGCCGCCTCGCCCCAGAGCGGCAGCGACCCCGCCAGAGCGGCGAGCGGCCAGAAGAGGAGGCCGAGCGGCTCCATGACGAGGACGAGCGGCAGGGCGAGGAGGGCTGCCGGGATCGCCGCCACCGCCAGGACGAGCGTCGTCCCGAGGAAGCCGAGGAGCCGGGAGCCGGTCGCCTCGAGGCCGGTCGGGCGCGCGTCGCCGGGCGGGAACCACGCGGGGAAGGCCAGGACCGCAGCGTTCTGGACGACGAGGACGACCGCCGCCACGGCCGGCAGGATCAGCAGCCCCGCCAGGCCGGCGGCGACCGCGAGACCGGGGCGGAGCCAGACCTCGGTCCCCGGCGGGACGGGCGCGAGCGCGATCCCGACCGAGAGCGCCACGCCGATCCCGACGCCCACGGACAGGCCGGTGACGACCTGGACGAGCGGGGCCAGGAGCTCGGCCGCGACGAGCCGCTCGGGCCGGAGCGGCCACGTCTTGAGGATCCCCGCGCGGGAGAGGTCCGAGCGGAGGTCGTTGCGGAGGCCGATCGGGACCAGGACGCAGACGACCGCCGTCACGACCGGGACGACGACGGCCACGACCGCGAAGGCCGGAAACGCCTCGGGGACGAAGCGGAGGACCGCGGCCGGAGCGGCCGCCGCCAGGAGGAGGAGGGCGGCGACGAGCCCGCCGACCGCGGCGAGGCTCCGGCGCCCGGTCGCGAGCAGCCCCTTCCAGAGGATCGCCACCTCGGGCCTCCCGGGACCGGCCAGCCGGAACGGGACGACGCCGCGGCGCCGCGCCGACGGGAGCCGCTCGGCGCGCCCGCCCGCGCGGGCAGCCCGGCGCCGGTCGCGCTCCTGCGCCGCGGCGAGCGTCGCCTCCTCGAAGGAGGCCTCCGTCGAGACGAGCCAGACGTAGTTCAGGACGAGGAGGCCGAGGGCGGCGGGGAGCGCCCGGAGGAACGTGGCCGCGTCCGGCGCCAGCGCGGGCGCCAGCGCGGCCTTGAACGGCAGGAGGAGGACCGCGGGGACGAACCCGCTCCGCCACGGGAGGAGCCCTTCCCAGATCGCCGGGGCGGACCGGAGGAGCTTCCAGGAGGGGGCCGCGGGAAAGGCGGTCGGGAGCTTCCAGAGCCAGTGCGCCACCGCCGCGACGAGGGCGACCGAAAGGAGCGCGATCCCCGCCTTCACCGCGCGGCGCACCGCCGGGGGCCTCTCCTCGAGCCGGGCCTTCCAGAAGGCCATCGCCTGCAGGTGGAGCTGCAGCGCGGCGAGGCCCAGCCAGCCGCCGAGGAACGTCCGGAACGAGGACGCGCTCCTCGGGCCGAAGGCGAGCGACGCGACGAGCGCGCCGAAGAGGACCCCCAGCTGCGGCCTCAGGAGCGCGTAGCTGACGACGGCCCGGCGCGAGAGCGGCGCGGTGAAGAGGAAGGTCGCCTCCCCTTCCGACAGCGCGAGCGAAGGGTTCCCCCGGCGGAAGACCCAGAGGACGGCGACGAGCGCGGCCAGGAGCGAGGCGCCGAGGAGGAGGAGCATCCCGGCGACCTCGGGGGGAAGGGCTCCGGCCGCCGCCCGTCCGGCCCGCGGGCCGCGGGTCCGCGAGCCGATGACGGAGAGGACGTAGACGATCCCGAAGGCCAGGCCGACGAGGTAGCGGGGCTCCTTCAGGCGCTTCAGCCGGACGCGGACGGCGTTGGCGGTGGACCGGAGCGCCAGCCACGCGAAGAGGCGCGCCGGCGTCGACGGGGTCCCGGTCACGCGGGCGGTTCGGCCGGAGGCGCCGGAACTTCGGGCGTCCCCACGGCCGTCCCCACGACCGTCCCCTCGGTCACCCGGAGGAAGACCTCCTCCAGCGAGGCGTCGTGGCTCCCCGCCACGGCGCGGACCTCGGCGAGGGTGCCGAGGAGGGCGCACCGGCCGCGCGAGAGGATCAGCACCCGGTCGCAGATCTCCTCGACGAGGGGCAGGAGGTGAGAGGAGACGATCACGGCCGCCCCCTCGCGGGCCCGGGAGACGATCGTCCGCTTCATCCGGCGGATGCCGCCGGGGTCGATGCCGGTCAGCGGCTCGTCGAAGACGAGAACCCTCGGCTCGTGGAGGAGGCCGCAGGCGACGACCAGCTTCTGCTTCATGCCGCGCGACAGCTCCGCCGGGAGCGCGCGCTCCTTGCCGGAGAGCTCCAGCTCCTCGAGGAGCCTCCGCGAGCGCGCGGCGGCGTCGGCCACGCCGTGGAGGCGGGCCACGAGCGAGAGGTGGTCCTCGACGGTGAGGTACGGGAAGAGCGCCGGCTCGTCGGGCATGAACGCCAGGAGCTTCTTCGCCGCGACGGCGTCCCGCAGGAGGTCGTGCCCGCCGAGCCGGATCCTCCCGGCGTCCGGCGGGAGGATCCCGGCCAGGCACCGGAGCGTCGTCGTCTTCCCCGCGCCGTTCGGGCCGACGAGCCCGAGGACCTCTCCCGGCGCCACGCTGAAGCTCAGCCCGTCGACGGCCACGACCTCCCGGTACGACTTCCGGAGCCCCTCGACCTCGATCACGAGGCCGGATTCTCGCACCCGGAGGCCGGGGCGAGGCGCGGGAGGACCTCCGCGAGCGAGTCGATCCTCACGCGGTGTCCCATCCGGTACCCGGCGAAGCGGACCCCCGCCGAGCGGGCAGCCATCCGGTCGTACTTGGAGTCGCCGACGAAGAGGCAGTCGGAGAGCGGCACACGGAGCCGGCTCGCGGCCAGGTGCAGGACCGCCGGGTCCGGCTTCCCCGCCCCGGCCTCGTCGGCGCAGGCGACCGCGTCGAGGAGAGGCAGGAGCCCCGTGAGCGAAAGGACGCGCCGCGCCAGGCGGTGCTGGGTGTTGGTCGCCACCGCGCTCGCCACGCCCCGCTCGCGCAGCGCGGCGAGGAGCACGCGCGCCTCCTCGTTCGGCCGGACGGCCTCGAGGTGCTCCTCGAAGAAGCGGCCGTACGCCTCGTCCACCTCCTCTACCGTCCGGTCGGGCATGTACGCGTCCCGGTCCGCCTTCGTCCCGTTCCCGTAGATGGCGTCGAACGCCGCGCGCGAGATCGGCGGCCGGGAGAAGTGGGCGAGGGTCCGGTTGTAGACCAGGAACCAGGCCTCCTCGGAGAAGACGAGGACGCCGTCCATGTCCAGGAGGACCGCCCGGACGGGGCGCTCCGCCCCCGCCCTCACCGGACGACCTCGACGCCGAGCGAGAGGGAGAGGCTGCGCTCCGGCTCGCAGGTCCGCTCGCGGCAGGCCCGGAAACGGACGAGGACCGAGACGCTCCTCTGCCCCAGCGCCGCGCCCGGTCCCGGGGCGAGTCCGAACCGGGCCACGACCTCGCCGCGGAACGCCGCCTCCGCCGTCCCGTCCTCGTGCTCGACGAAGGTCGTCCGCGGCGCCTCGGCGACGGCGGCCGGGACGTCCCCGCCGGCCCAGACCTCCACGGCGAGGCCGCCCTCCGCCGGCAGGTAGGCGCCGGGGGCGATCGAGACGTGGACGGCCACCTCCGCTCCGCCCCCGCGCGCCACGCGCGGCGGCGAGGCCTCCGCGCGCACCCGGACCGGGTCGAGAGCCGCCTCCGCCACGGCGCCCGCGGCGCGCGGCCCCGAAACGCGCCAGCGCGCGACCGGCCCCCGCCGCTCCTCCAGCTCGAGGAGGGAGGCCAGGGCCAGGTGCCACGTCTCGGTCCCGTGCGGGAGGCGGGCCATCAGGCCGGAGACCTCCGCGATCGCCTCCTTGGCCTGCGCGGCGAGCGAGAGGTCCCCGTCGGCGGCCGCGAGCCTCAGGAGCGCGCGGGCCGCCGAGCCCGGGGCCGACGGGATCGCCTTGTCGAACAGGTCGCGCCCCTCGGCGACGAGCGCCTCGTGCCCCTCGCCGGTGAAGCCGAACCCCGGGCGGCCCGGCCTGCGGAAGCGGGACCGCAGCTCCTCGGCGGCCTCCCGGGCCCTCTTGCGGAGCGAAGCCGCCTCGGCCGGGTCGGCCTCCGCCAGGTCGAGGAGGGCGTGGACGAGGTAGGCCTCGTCCTCCAGGAACGCCGGGACCCGCCCCGCGCCGTCCTTCCACGACCTGAGAAGCCGCCCGTCCCGGTCGCGGCAGGTCGCCAGGAGGAAGCGGACCGCCCCGCGCGCCCCCTCGACGTACCGGGGCTCCTTCAGGATCCGGCCCGCGACGGAGAGGCCCGAGGCCGCCAGCGCGTTGGCGGAGGCGACCCGCTTGTCGTCGAGCCCGGGCGGGACCCGGAGCGAGCGACGAGCTCCCAGCCTGGCCCGCAGCGGCGAAAGCCGCCGCTCCTCGTCCGAGGTCGGCTCCTCGAGGAGGTGGAGGACGTTCCGGCCGGTCGGGCGGCCCGTCGCCTCGTCGCGGTAGTTCCCCTCCGGCCTCACCTGGTAGAGCTCGCAGAAGAACGCGGCGTCTCCGCCCAGGAGGTCTCGCAGCTCGCGCTCGGCCCAGACGAAGTACCGCCCCTCCTCGCCCTCGGAATCGGCGTCCGTGGCCGAGTAGAACCCCCCTTCCGGCCCCCTCATCCCGGAGAGGAGGTAGTCGGCGATCCCGCGCGCCACCCGGCGGTAGAGGTCGCGCCCCGTCTGCGCGAACGCCACGGCGTAGAGCGAGAGGAGCTGCGCGTTGTCCGTCAGCATCTTCTCGAAGTGCGGGACGAGCCACTCGGCGTCGGTGGAGTAGCGGTGGAACCCGCCGCCGACGTGGTCGTGGATGCCGCCCAGGGCCATCGCGTCGAGCGTCAGCAGGGCCGCCCCCTCGGCCGTCCGGTCCCCCTCCCGCCCCTTGCGGAGGAGCCACTCCAGGGCGCCGTGGGGCGGGAACTTCGGCGCGGTGCCGAAGCCGCCGTGCCGGGCGTCCAGCGCGCGCTTGAGCGCCCCGGTCAGCGCCTCGCCGAGGCCCCCGTCGAGCGGCCTCTCGCCGAGCCGCTCCGGGAGGCGTGCGGCGTCGCGCACCTCCTCGACGATCCGCTCGGCGGTCTCCTCCAGCTCCTCGCGCCGGTGGGCCCACGCCTCCGAGAGCCTCAGGAGGAGCGTCCGGAAGCCCGCGCGGGCGCCGCGGTCGTCCGGCGGGAAGTAGGTCCCGCCGAAGAACGGCCGTCCGTCCGGGAGGAGGAAGGCCGACAGGGGCCAGCCGCCCCTCCCGACGACGAGCTGCACGGCGTTCATGTAGACGTCGTCGACGTCCGGGCGCTCCTCGCGGTCCACCTTGACGGAGACGTACCGCTCGTTCAGGACGCGGGCGATCTCCGGGTTCTCGAAGCTCTCCCGCTCCATGACGTGGCACCAGTGGCACGACGAGTAGCCGATCGAGAGGAAGACGGGCTTCCCCTCGCGGCGGGCCTTCTCGAAGGCCTCGGGCCCCCAGGGGTACCAGTCGACGGGGTTCGTCGCGTGCTGCCTCAGGTACGGGGACGCCTCCGAGGCCAGGCGGTTGCGGGGGCGCTCCGGGCTCGACATGCGGCGATTCTTCCAGACGCCCCCGAAAAGGAAAGGGGCGGCTCCGGCCGCCTTCCCCGCGGCGTCAGGCGCGGCCGCGGGAGGCGGCCGAGAGAGACAGGGACCGCGCCGAGAGCGACGCGTCGACGTACCCCTCGAGGCGCCTCCTCAGGACCCCCTGCATCCGCTCCGGGATCCCCGCGGCCCGGAGCGTGTACGTCAGGCGCGTCCCGGACGGCGACGGCTCCAGGCGGTACTCGCCGTCCACGGCGCCGAACGGGAGCCAGCCGCGCGTCCCGGTGTGACGGAAGCGGAGGACCGCCCCCTCCTCGGCGTGGGTCTCCTCGCCGGGGAGCTCGCGGCGGAGGGCGTCCCAGACGCGGGCCGGGGCGCTACCGAGCATCCGGCTGGCGGCGACGACGAGCGTGGCGACTGGGTTCACCGCGGCCTCCTTCCTGCTGCTCCAGCTCTCCGCCTCGCCCGCCTCCCCGGATTGCGGCCCCGTCCCGGATCGCGTAGAAAAGCGGCATGAAGCTCGTCACCTTCCGGCCGTCCCCCGGGGGCGCGGAGCGCCTCGGCGTCCGCCTCGACGACGGCCGTCTCCTCGACCTCGCCGCGGCCGACGCCGCCTTCGACGCGCTGTCGATGGTGGACCTCCTGGCCCTGGGCCTCCTCGACCGGGCGGCGGCGGCCGTCGGCCGCGCCGCCCTCCTCCCCCGGACCGCCTTCCTCGGCGAGGACGAGGCCGTCCTGCTCGCGCCGCTGCCGCGCCCCGTCTCGGTGCGCGACGGCTACGCCTTCCGCCAGCACGTCGAGACGGCGCGCCGCAACCGCGGCGTCCCGATGATCCCGGAGTTCGACGACTTCCCCGTCTTCTACTTCACGAACGCCCTGGCGGTCATCGGCCCGGGCGAGCTCCGCGTGGGGCGCGGGCGCCTCCAGAAGCTCGACTTCGAGCTGGAGTGCTTCTGCGTGATCGGGAAGGCCGTGACGAACCCGACGCTCGAGGAGGCCGACGACGCCATCGCGGGCTACGGCGTGATGAACGACTTCTCCGCCCGGGCGCTCCAGATGGAGGAGATGAAGCTGAACCTGGGGCCGGCCAAGGGGAAGGACTTCGCCACCGCGATCGGCCCCTGGCTCGTGACCAAGGACGAGCTGGCGCCCCGGCTCTCCCCGTCGCCGAAGGGGAGCGTCCTCCGCGCGCGGATGACCGCGCACGTGAACGGGACGCAGGTGAGCGACGGGGACGTCTCGCAGATGGACTGGACCTTCGCCCAGATCGTGCAGCGGGCGGCCGACGGCGTGACGCTCCAGCCCGGGGAGGTGATCGGCTCCGGCACCGTCGGGACCGGCTGCTTCCTGGAGCTGAACGGCTCGAAGGTGACGAACGACCAGTGGCTCGTCCCGGGGGACGTGGTGAGCCTCGCCGTCGAGGGCCTCGGGACGCTCACCCACCGCATCGTGGAGGACCCCGAGAGATGAACGTGCCCGCCGACGACCTCGCCTCCCTCTTCGCCTACAACGCCTGGGCCGACGCGAAGACCGTCGACTCGATCCGCCCCCTCCCGCCGGAGTCCTACACGCGCGGGCTGGGCGGGGGCTGGCCCTCGCTGAGGGCCACGCTCGTCCACCTGGCCAGCGCCACGGACAACTGGGCCGAGCGCTTCGAGGGGCGCGACGCCACCCGCCTCCTGACCGAGGAGGAGCTCCCGACGCTCGGCGACGCCGAGGGGCTCCTCCAGAGGTCCCAGCGCCGGTTCGAGGCCCTGCTGCCCACGCTCGGGGCCGAGCGGCTGCGGGAGCCGTTCGCCTGGAGGAACCTTCAGAACGAGGTGAGGACCGCGCCGACCTGGGTCGTCCTCCGGCACGTCGTGAACCACGCCTCGTACCACCGCGGGCAGGTCTCGTCGATGGTGAGGCGGCTCGGCGGGACGCCCGCGCCCACGGACATGGTCCGCTGGGGGATCGAGGTCCTCTCCCGCGCGCGTTAGCGCGTCTCTCGCCTAGAATCCGCTCCCGGTGACTTCGCTCGCGCAGACCTTCGCCGACCGCTGGGTCCGGCGGGGCCTCATCGCCTCCTTCGCGGTCGGCTTCACGATCCCCTACTTCCGCCTCCTGAACCGGGTCCGGGTGGAGGGGGAAGGCGTGCTGCGGACGCTCCCGAAGAAGGGGGTCGTCTTCCTCTCGAACCACCAGTCCTACTTCCTCGAGGCGATCGCCTTCTTCGACGTCGTCTACGTCCGGATGGGCTTCCCCATGGAGGAGCCGATGCTCCGGTTCTCGGCCGCCGAGGAGACGATGAAGAAGAACCTCCTGACGCTCGTCCTCAACAAGGCGGGCGGCGTCACGTTCCGGCGGAGCTTCCGCGAGGGGGGCGTCGAGGTGAAGCGCCCGGTCGACCTGGAGGGGGTCTCGCGCGTCGAGGAGGCGATCCGCGGCGGCTGGCTCCTCCACTTCCCCGCCGGGACGACGAAGCGCGGCGCCCCGCTCCGCCCGGGAGTGGCCCAGCTCCTCCACCGGACGAAGGCCGTCGCGGTCCCGATGCGCGTCGAGGGGTTCCGCGAGCTCCTCCTCCACAAGCAGCTCCCCGGGAAGCTCTTCCGCGGCTGCCGGATCACGCTGATGCCCCCGCTCGAGCTGCAGGAGTTCTACGCCGCGCCGTACTCCCGCGACTCGGGCCAGGAGCTCGTCCAGGAGCTGACGGCGCTCCTCGCCGAGCCGGCGTAGGACCGGGAGACGGAGCGGCGCCGGCGACCCGAGAGCCGCCGGCGCCGCGAGAGAACGGGCTCCCCCCTCGGGCTACTTCTCGAGCTCGACCACGACCTGCTGCGTGACGCCCGGCTTGGACTCGACCTCGAACGTCTTCCCCTGGAACCCGGGGCGCACCACCGTGACCGTGTGCTTCCCCGGCTCGACGACGAGGCCTCGCGGCGCGTCGTTCAGCTCCTCGCCCGTGCCGAGGTAGCGGTCGTCCAGGTAGACCGCGGCGTCCTCGGGGGTCACCTTCAGGCGGATGCGGGCCCGCTCGGCCGGCGCCCTGGGCTCGGAGGGGATCCGCTCGACCTCCTCGGCCTCTGGCGTGGACTGGTCCTCGTCCTCGTCGCGATCGGCCTGGCGCTCGACCTTCACGTCCTCGTCCTCGTCGTCGTCGGCGGGCGGGCGCGGGGCGGTGAGCGGCTTGGCGCCCGGGCCGAAGAAGCGCCCGAGCGGCGTCCCCTCCTTCGGCGGCGTGTCCCAGCCGTCCAGCTTCCCGCGCCCCTTCTTGATCGCGAGCTCCGGGTCCAGCTGGTAGAACCTCCCGGCGCGCACCTTCAGGTCCGTCGAGAAGGTCTCGTAGCGGGCGTGCCGGAACTCCAGCTTGTAGGTCCCGGGGGCGAGGTAGAGGTAGTCCGGGAAGCCGTCGAAGTCGTCGGCGATTCCGACGAACGTCCCGTCCAGCCAGACCTCCGCCTCCTCGGGATGGACGTCGGTGTCGACCGCGGCGACGCCGCGGAGCGGTCCGTCCCCGCGTCCGTACGTCACGTAGACCGTCGGGCCCCAGCCCCAGTAAGGTCCCCAGCCCCAGTAAGGCCCCCAGTACCCGCCCCAGTAGCCGCGGTACCCGTAGGACGGGTAGTAGTGGCCGTACCCGGGTCCGTGGCCCGGCGAGCCGCCGTGGGAGGGGGGGCGTGGCGGGGCCGGGGTGTACCCCCGCTGGCCGCCGGCCTGGGCGTCCGGCGCCGTGCCGAGGGTCAGGACGGCGATCCCGGCCGCCGCGAGGAGGAGCGCTTTCCCGGAGCGGGTCTTCTTCATGACGGGCCTCCGCAGGGGACCCGCCCGACCGGCAGGCCTCCCGGAGACCGAAGATGCAAACCGACTGCCCGCCCTCCGCGCCCCGGGCGTCCGGAAAACCGAACGCCCCTCAGCCCGGGCGGCCCCGGAAACCCACCAGCCCCCGGAGCCGCTGACCCAGGGAGCGCTCGCTGGAGGACGGCGCCAGCATCTCGCCCGGGGGGATCGAGGGGCCGAGGACGGCCCTGAGGCGCTCGTCGGGCGTCATCCGGAGCGCCTGGCCCGGTACCACGAAGTAGCCCTCCGCGGCCGACACCTCCGGCCCGAGGGTCATCCGCCGGTAGGACATCAGGCCGCGCACGAGGTCCGGGTACGGGCGGCCCTGGTTCTGCGAGGCGAAGAGCTCCATGGCCCGGTCCTTGGCGCCGGCGTGGGGGGTGGCGTCCAGGAGGAAGTTCGGCCGGATCGGCTGCGAGATCTCGAAGAACGCCACGCGGGCGCGGGAGAGGACCGTGGCCCCCGGGTCGGAGGAGGGCCTCCGGGCCACCGAGAGGAGCGCGGCGGCCACGCCGCGGTGGTCGGGGTGGATCTCGACGGGAGACGGCGCGAAGACGAGGTCCGGGCCGAGACGGGCGAGGAGGACGGAGAGGGCGTCGGCCACGTCCTCCGTCCTGTCCAGGAGACCGCGGTCCAAGAACCCGCCCCGGTGGAGAGTCGCCCCGCCCAGGACGGCGAGCGCCCGGCGGGACTCCTCGAGCCGCGCCGCCTCGATCGCCCCCCGCCGTCCCGCGTCCAGCTCGTCCCCCGCGCCGTCGGAGACGACGAAGACGTGAACCGGGACGTCCCGGGACCGGAGGGACGCAAGCGCCGCCCCGCAGCCGAAGACCTCGTCGTCGGGGTGGGGCGCCAGGACGAGGGCGACGGCGGCCTCGAACCGTCCCGGCTCGTACGGGATCAGCTCCCGCTCCGGGAAGCGGCCCGGAGCCTCCGGCCCTCCGTCCTTGCCCACGCCGGCGATTCTATTCGGAGGTCAGCGTCCCCTCGCCGAGGGTCTCCAGCGTGAGCGGGTCGAACGCGCGCACCCACCACGTCGCGCCGCGGATCGCCTCGCGAACGTCGGGAGGCGGCTCCCAGGAGGGTTCCCCAGGGCCCGCCACGGCGAGGACGAACGGCCGGAGCGAGGGGAGAGGAGAGAGGGCGATGGCCGTCTCGCCCCGGCGGCCCCCGGGAAACGACAGGACCCCTCCGGGGAGCGGCTCGGCCGCCGAGCGCCGCTCGGGGGAGGAGGCGAGCGTTTCCAGGGCCTTCCTGCCCCGCTCGCCGTAGTGGGAGACGAAGAAGCGCCGCTCGGAGCGCGCGAACCACTCGGCCGCCCGCGGTTCGTTCCGCGCGCTCAGGTTGAAGCGGTGAACGACGCGGGCGCCGAAGGCCTGGACGAGGCGCCCGCCGAGCGCGCGGAGCCTCCGCTCCCAGTCGTTCTCCTCGTAGTAGAGCGCGTACCCCTCGTCGAACGGGCCGGCGGCCCGGAGGGCCGCCCGCGGAACGGAGAGGAGGGCGCCCCGCAGCGAGCCGGCCGCCCGCCGCTCGCCCCTGGCGGCCGCCTGGCGGGCCCGGAGCGCCCTGCGGGCCTCGCGCCGGAAGAGCCGCTCGCGCCCCTCCGGAGAGGCCTCCAGGACCCGCCGGCAGGCCTCGAGAGGCCCCGGCTCCTCCGCCGGCGGGTGGAGGAGGGAGGCGCCCACGTCCGAGTAGAAGGCCGGGCCGGCGGCCACCCGCCCGCCGGAGAGGGCGGCGTCCACGAGCTCCCCGACGGAGCCCTCGAGGAAGACGAGGTCGGCGTTGGCCAGGAAGAGGACCTCCCCGCGCGCCGCCTCCACCCCGGCGTTCAGACCCCCCGCGTAGCCCAGGTTCCGGCCCGGGAAGAGGACGCGGTCCGCGTGCGGCCGGACCGCCTCGGCCTCGGCGGGGTCGCCCGAGTTGACGACCACGATCGACTCGAGGTCGACGGCGGCCCGCGCGGCGTCCTCCCGCAGGCTCGCGAGCGTCGCCACGGCCGGCTCCGCCGAGCGGTAGGAGACGACGACGGCCGAGAGGAGAGGGGCGGGACGGCTTACGATCGGGTCGAGTATATGGCTCTGACGATCCGGCCCGCCCGGCCCTCGGACGCCCCGGCCCTCCTCGCCCTCTTCGCCGAGGTCTTCAAGACGACGCCGGACCCCGCCGAGTGGCGGTGGAAGTACGAGGAGAACCCCTGCCGCGCGGCCTCGATCGCAGCCTTCGCGGACGGCGAGGCGGTCGGCTTCTTCGGCGCCTTCGCCACGAGGTACCGCGGGGCGGCAGGCTCCTGGCCCGGCACCTCCGGGGTCGACGTGATGACGAAGAGCTCCGCCCGGCGCGTGGGACACACCGGCGTCTACCGCGAGATGGGGCAGCGGTTCGTCGAGGAGAACCTCGCGCTGGGGGTCCCGTTCTACTTCGGCTTCCCGCACGAGCGGGCCCGGGTCGTGGGCGAGCGGCTCCTCGGCTACCGGACGGTCGAGGCCGCCGGGCAGTGGTCGAGGCCCCTCCCTCCCCGGCCCGGGTTCCTCTCGCGGCTGCGGCGCTTCCGGCACCGCGTCGTCTCCGGGACCAGCCTGTCGCCGGGGCACGACGCGCTGGCCGAGGCCGTCCACGCGCGCGAGGGGCTGCGGCCCGAGAAGTCGCGCGAGGTCCTGGAGTGGCGCTACGGACGGCGGCCCGGCGTCGGCTACCGGTTCGTCGAGCTCCTCGACGCTCGCGGCCGCTCGCGGGCGTTCGCGGCGGTGAGGCTCGTCGGCGAGCGCGCCCTCCTGGTCGACCTGCAGGCGGCCGACGAGCGCGGCGGGGAGGTCGTCGACCTCCTCGACGGAGTCTCGGAGCTCGTCCGGCCCCTCGGGGCCAGGACCCTGGAGCTGCGGGCCGCCCGCCGGTCGGGGATCGCCGCCGCGGCCCGCGACCTCGGCTTTTCCGACGCGCCCTCCGACACCTGGCTCATGGTGATCCCCGTCGACGGTTCCTTCCCCCTCGACGAGGTCGCCCCCGGCTTCGACTACCGGTTCGGCGACCACGACGTCTTCTGACCCCGCCCCGGCACACGCGCCGATCCGCTAGTCTCCGCCCGTGGCCAGGCGCGAGCGGGCGAAGGGACCGGCTCCGGAGGACCGTTCCGCCCCCCGCAGGGCGCTCCTCCTGGTGGCGGTCGTCCTCGCGCTGACCGCCGACGACCGGCACGCCGGGAAGTTCTCCGACGGCCGTCAGGTGATCCGGACGGCCGTCGCCCTGACCGAGACGGGAAGCCTCGGCCAGGCCCGCGGCGCCCCGCGCAGCGTCCCCCGCCCGGAGGGGGACGCCGTGTCGCGCTACGGGATCCTCCCGAGCCTCACCCAGGTCCCGGCCGCGCTCGCGGCCCCTGCGGTCGAAGGCGCCCTCGGCCCGGGCGCCTCGCAGCCGCTCTTCCTCCTCGCCCCGTTCCTGTCGGTCCTGGCCGCCGCCGCGCTGGCCGGGAGGGCGGCGGGGCTCCTCGGCGCGGACGCACGGACACAGGGCGCCGCCGTCCTCCTCGCCGGGCTCGGCTCGCCGCTCGGCGCCTACGCCGCCACCGACTTCTCCGAGCCGCTCCAGGCCGCCACCCTGGCCCTGACGTACGTCCTGGCCCTGGCGGCCGCGGCTTCCGGTGGCGGCGGGCGGCGCGCCGCCGCCGCCGCCGGCGCCGCCGCCTCGCTCGCCGTCCTCGCCAAGACGAGCCTCCTCGCGGTCGCGCCGCTCGCGCTCCTCCCTCTCCTCGCCGGGCCGGCCCGCGACCGCCTCCTTCGGCTCGTCCTCGCCGCCCTGGGCGCCGCCCCGGGGCTCGTCCTCTGGGCGGCGCTCGAGGTCCACCGGTTCGGTGCGCTGGCGGCCTCGTACGGCGGCGAGGGCTTCTCGCACCCGCTCCTCGACGGCCTCTGGAGGCTCCTCGTGAGCCCCAACAAGGGCCTCCTCCTCTTCTTCCCCGCGGCCCTCCTGGCGTTCGCGGCAATCGCGCGCGCCCCGGGGGGAGCCCCGGGACACGATCGCGCCGGCCGCCTCGCCGCCCTCGGGGCGCTCTCGCCCTCGGTCCTCCTCCTCGCCCTCTCGGCCGCCTGGTGGTGCTGGCACGGCGTCGGGGGCTGGGGGCCGCGTTTCCTCGTCCCCGCTCTCCCCCTCCTCGCCCCGTGGGCGGCCCTCGCGATCGCCCGGCTCGCCCCGCGCGCCCGGATCGGCGTCGTCGCGGCGTCGGTCCTCCTGAACGCCCCGCCCCTCCTCCTCCACCCGGCGATCCCGGACGTCTACTTCGCCAACTGCGCCCGCGCCACGGTCCCGGAGGCGTTCGCCCGGACGATCCCCCCCGGCTACGTCGAGCGCGACGCGGAGGGCCGGGCGACGGTGACGCCGGAGAACGTCCTCCACGAGCTGCCGTCCGCCTCGCCGTGGGTCGTCACGCCGTGGCTCCTTCGCGCCGCCTCGGCCGACGCGGCGGCCACCGCGCACGCGCTGGAGAACCCGCCCTGGGAGGGCGCGCGGCCCGGACTCGGCCCGCGCCTGTCTCCCCTCCCCCCGGAGGTGGCGCGCGTCCTGGCGCCACCCTTCCGGCTCGGATTCCTGGGCCGGGGGCTCGCGGGCCAGGGCGACGACCCCGTCGCCGGGACCGTCTACCTCGACGCCCTGGCCGACCAGGCCCTCCGCGCCCTCCAGCTCGGACGGCCCGAGCGCGCCCGCGCCCTTGCGGAGAAGCTCGTGACGCTCTCGCGCGGCTCGGACGCCGCGCGAGCCCTCCTGGCGGAGAGCCTCCGGCTCCTCGGCCGGAGCCCGGAGGCCTGGGCCCTCCTCGAGACGCTTCCGAGGGAGAGGCGGTCGGCCCCCGAGGTCGCCCTCGTCGTCGCGCTCCTGGCCCGCGACCGGGGCGACGAGCCGCTCGCGCGCCAGGCGATCCGCCTGGCGGCCCCGGCGTTCCCCGGGGCCCCTGCCGCGTCGGCGCCGGGCCGCCCTCTTCCCGCGTGGCCCGCCGGCTACGCGGAGATGACGCTCGTCCCCGTGGAGGAGGTCACCCCCGCGCGCCCCGGGCTCGGCCGCTTCCGCTGAGCCGAGAAACCTCAGTTAGGTCGGTCTGAGGGAGGGTTAGGGGAGGAAGAAGGCGGGGGGAGAGGGGTGTCTCCTCCATGGTGGTGGGGGG